>CAJWSU010000015.1:0-29960 GCA_913046335.1 uncultured Pelagibacterales bacterium
ATATGGTGGGCGATATTGGATTTGAACCAATGGCTTCCTCGATGTCACCGAGACACTCTACCCCTGAGTTAATCGCCCATTAATAATTTTATAAAGCATGATACCTTATTTTAAAATAAATATGTAAGAAATTAATATAAACCATGCTAAAGACAGAATTTGCAAATACCGATCATTTAATGCGGCATCTGTTGGATCTCCTAAATATTTTCCCTGCCATGCAATATATAAATATCTTGAAAAGATTAATACTATCAATGGAAATGTAAGCCAAATTTTATCACTTCCGTGTCTATAAATAACATCAGAATCAAAAGAAAATAAACCATAAAAAATTACAGTGCATATAATACAAGTGATTAATACAACTTTCAATAATGTATTACTCCATTTAGCTGATAAATATTCTGGATTTTCAACATATTGGCCTAGCCTTTTTCCAGTTGCTAATCCTAATGAAGCAAAGCTAATTATTAGTAAAGTCCATATAGATTGATTAATTTCAGCAACTATACCTCCTGCCACAATTCTAATTAAAAAACCTGAAGCAACTGAAAGCACATCTAAAATAACGATATACTTGAAATACAAAGTATATAAAATATTTATTACAATATATAATAATAATAATGATGAAGCCTTAGGAACTAAAATAATTGAAAGTATAATTGCTATCGTAATTAAAACTAAAGATAAGCTGTAACCTTTATGAATTGTAATTTTACCTTGAGCAAATGGTCTATTTTTAGTTCTAGTATTTATCCTATCTTTTTTTGCATCTTTTATATCATTAAAAATATATATTCCACTAGCAACTAAACAAAAGCAAATAAACATATAGATAGAACTTATAGTTCCAATATTTGTAAATTCTTTAGAACTTAAAAGTATAGGAAAAAAAATCAGTAAGTTTTTAACCCAATGATGAGGCCTCAGAAGTATTATATATTGATTAAACATAAAATAATTATTCCGTTTAATTTATAAACATGTTAGTTAATAGTAATTTTAAATCTGTCTTATACTAAATTTTAAACAGGAACATACAATAAACATGAAAATTTTGATATCTTTACTTTTTTTATTTATTCTATCAATTAATGCCTATGCGTTTGATGATAATTGTATTGAGTCAAATAATTTTCCTTTCTGTTTATACAAAGATTCAAAAATTGATTTTATTATTCTTAGAGATGAAAAAGAAGTTGGATGGCACAAGGTGGAATTTGAAAAAACGACTAATGGCTTTAATGTAGTTACTAAAGCTTATATTAAAGCAAGATACTTGTTATTTTTGGACTATATCTTCGAATATTCATCTATATCAAATTGGGTGAACAACCAACTTATAAAACAAGAAGTTATAATTGATGATGATGGAGATAAATATACTATAAATATAAAAAAAATATCTGATGACTTATTAGAAATAACAGATAAAGATAAAAATATCATTACTGTTTCAAATAAAAATATCGTACCTTCTGATCACTGGCATCCTTCTGAAATAAAATATAATAATATGATTAATACTTTAGATGGTGAAGTACTTTCAACAAATGTAACTAAAATTGATAGCAATACTTGGTATGTTGATGGTAAAGTTAAGTATTTTATAAATTATGATGAAGATGGCAAATGGATAGGATTAAAATTTAATCCTGATGAAGATACTACTATAGAATATATCTGTACAAGCTGTAATTAATCTTCCAAATTAAGCTTTAATTTATCATAAAAATTTCTAATTCTCATAGAATTTACACCAAAATCACTTTTTCCAGCCCTAGAGGCTGACCTAACATCAATATTTATTTCATCAGAAATTAACTTCTCTATTCTAATTATTATATCATCCTTAAAACCATACCAAAAACTAGTATCAACTCCTTCAATAATTCCTTCACTTAAATTATAATAGGTAATTTCTAATCCCATATTTAAAAGAACTTTTTTAGATTTTTCAAAAACTTCTAATAGAGATTTATTACTTATTTGTAATGATACTAATGTATGATTAGGTTTTTTAAATCCTCCATATTTTTGTAATAATATGTGTTCGTCTGAATATATATTATGATTTCTATGAATTTTATAATTTATAAAATCATCATAATTTGTACTAATATCATTAATTAAAGGGTTACTTTTTAATGATATAATACTGTTAAAAAAATAAAATATGACCACTATATTGATAATTATATTCAGCAAGATAACTAGTATAGATACCAAATTACTACTTTTAGAAAAAATATTTCCCATAGTAATTAAAGCTAATACTAAAGCTAATAAAGAGAAATATATAGCGTATTTGGTTAAAGTTAATAGAGAGAAAACTACACTAAATATTTCAAACCTATAGCCTATTACTGATATTGATAAAAATAATATAGTGAGAAAAGTTACAATATTGGTTAAAGTATACCAATAATTTGTAGTTTTTTCTTGCCTTAAATAACCCATTTCACAACCATATTTTTTTATATATATATTAATAGCTTTATTAAAAATAACAATTTTAAAATAATTTAGATTTATAAAATGCAATCCTCTAAGTATTATGTATGTATAAATTATTAAAAAATGACAATATACGCGGTGCTGCTTGGATGTTAGGTTTTGTACTTAATATTACTATAATGGCAATAAGCATTAGAGAGCTTAGTTTTAAATACAACTCTTTTGAAATACAAAATTTTAGAAATATTTTCAGTATAATTATTATACTTTTAATATTTCTGCTTAAGAGTAATACTCAAATAAAAACTTACCAAATTCAAACCAATTTTATTAGAAATATATTTCATTTTATTGGTCAATCTGCATGGACTTGGGGTTTAACTGTTCTTCCTTTAGCAGTAGTTTTTTCTATAGAATTTACTATGCCGATTTGGGCTGCTATTTTATCTCTAATAATATTTAAAGAAAAAATAACCTTAAATAAAATATTATTTTTAATATTGGGACTTTTAGGTACTTGGATTATTTTAAGTCCTGATGCTAAATATTTAGGGCTATATAATATTATTGTACTGTGCTCTGCAATAACTTATGCGGTGGCTCATAATTTTACAAAAAAATTAACAAACACGGACAGTATACTATCAATACTATTTTTTATGTCAGTTCTTCAGTTACCTTTATCATTAATAGGCTCTTTGATAATAGGTAATATTCACTATAATATAATTAAAGAGGCTCCATTAATAATATTATTAACAATTACATCTTTATTAGCGCATTATTCCCTATCAAGTGCTTTAAAAAACGCAGAAGCTTCAATCGTCTTACCAATTGATTATATTAGATTGCCTCTAATATTATTTGTAGGCTGGTATTATTATGAAGAAGTAATATCTTCTAATACTCTAATAGGAAGTATATTAATTATATTCGGAGTAATTATTTTTTTAAATAGGGACTATAAAAAAAAATAACCTCAGGACTATTTAGAATAGTCCTGAGATTTTAAAATAAAAAATTATTTATGAAACAATTTTTATATTATCAGCAGAAGCTTTACCATTTTGGCCTTCTACTAATTCATACTCTATTTTGTCTCCCTCATTAAGAGTATCTAGTCCAGCACCCTGAACAGCTGTTATATGCACGAATGCATCTTTTGAACCGTCTTCAGGAGTTACGAAACCATAACCTTTTTTAGGGTTAAACCATTTAATTATACCTGTTGGCATATTTTTTTCCTTATCTTAATAATTTAGGAGATCAAAAATTGTAAATTCTTACATTCGACTGGTGTAAAACTCCATAAATAAACTAACAATGTAGTCTTCTTCAAAAAAACTGTAATAAATTACAGCGCGAATTGGCCTCCCAGTTGGCCCACTAAATTTCCGCTGGGAGAAGATACACAAATAATACCCGTATGGCAAATTATTATTTATAAATATGAATACTACTTATTATATTTACGAGTCAGTAGAACTTGATCCTGCTCTAATATTGATACTTGGTTATGACTAACTTGCCGATTAATAGATTCTTTGACCATTTGTTGAGCTACAATTGGCTTTTTAATAATATCTTTTAAGAACTCTTTAGATTCAATCAATGGGTTTTCTGAAACTTTTTCACATAACCCCCATTCTATTAATGTATTTGCATCTAGTTTTTTACATGCTAAAGCAAACAGTTTTGCTCTAGAGGGACCAATTAAAGATACTAATTTTGGAATTGATCCCCATGCATATGTGATACCTAACTCTACTTCTGGAGCATGAAAATATGTATCTAATGAACAAATTCTAAAATCACACGATAATGCTAATGAAACTCCTCCTCCTATACACGCACCTTGAATTGAAGCAACTGAAATTTGAGGTATATTAGTCCATGCGTCGCACATTCTTAGCCCAAGCCTATTTTTTTGTCTGGCTTCTGCTAAACCTAAGCCCTCACCAAAGGCATTCTTATCTTTTATATCATTACCGGATGAAAAGTTACCATTTTCACCTGAAAGAATTACAGCTTTAATATCAGTATCATCTCTTAGATCTAATGCCAAACTCTCTAATTCTAATTTAATATTATCAGATAAGGCATTTCGCTTATTATGGTTTTTTATAATTACAGATAAAATTCCAGGCTCTATTATTTCCTTAGAAACAAGAACCTTACTCACTTTTTACATCCTTAATGGAAACTTTACCTTTAGCTTCAGGAAAAACCCACAACCCTATTATCATAATAATCTGTATTAAGAAAATTATCGGAACATTTAAGTACTTACTAAGTAATAAAGATCTCGATAATAAATAGTAATCATAAAGGAAAAGTTTTCTAGATAAATCTGGATTATCATATAAGATTGCTGACACACCTATTATTAAAATCATTAGAGTTAGTAATATTTTATATTTTATTGGCATATACCTACCTTTTATATTTTTCATTATAGCCGTTAAAAAGATGTCCTAATAACCCTCTTTTTAAATCTGATGTTTTAAATAACCAATCAGCTATTGGGAAAGTTAAATTCATATTAACCTTTGTCATAACTCCCTGATCATGATGAGCGGCATGATGTCGACGAAGAGTATTTACAAATGGTAAATTACGTAATATGAGATTATCACCTATATGGCAACAAAAATGCATAGATTCATATATAAGATACATAGAAGTTGTTGTTATAATAAAAAGCCAGCCAACATTGGAAGAAAAAAAATAAGATAAAATTATTAAACCTGGAATAGACATAAAGGTAAATACAACTAATGCGTAAGGAGGAAAAAATGTTACCCTCCAGTCATGTGCGCCTGCAAAACGCATTTCATCTTTACTAAAAAATTGATGATGCTGTTGCGTATGTCGAGAATAAATTGCCCTAGCTCCAGGAAAATTTTGTGGAACGTGCATAACGTACTTATGCAAAGCCCATTCAAAAAAATTACAAATAAGAAAAGTAATTGGAATTATAATAAGTTCCCAAGGAATTATGTTGTTTATATGTCTAATGTAATAAAATAATAATAAACTGCCTATCAAATAAATAATAGCTACATGTAAAGAACCATTATACCAACCATCTATTTGTTCTCTATAGGCTTTTCTAAATTTTACTAATCTTTTATCTGGCTTAATATCTTCTAATTCCATTAATACCTCCCATCATAATGATATGTATTATATATATAATTGTACATATTTTGATCATAATAATAATATATATAATTAAAATTAAATAAATAAATGGTTTTATAAAATAATGATGTTGAAAAAAAAAATATTGATTATTGGAGGAAATGGCTTTTTAGGACAAGGAATTCTGAAAGCTGCTCCTAAAGATAAATACGAAATATCTGTAGTCGACCAATTTTTAAAAAAAAATAATCTAAAAAAATACCAAATAAAACATTTATTTAAATGTAGTATTCTTAATAATACAAAAATGAATCAAGTATTAAATAAGGAAAAATGGGATTGCATCATTTATTTAGCTGCTTTTGGAGGCAATGGAAATGGTCTTTTAAAAGCTGCAAATGAAGACTTTAATAAAGCAATAAATATTAATGTTAATGCGTTTGCAAATTTATTAAATATATTAAAAACTAAAAAAGTTAGAGTAATCTGGTCTAGCTCTTCAGTAGTTTTTGGTGAAGAAAAATTTTACAAAATTAAAAAAGTAAAAGAAAATTCTGTTTTACGACCATCAACAAATTATGGGCTTACTAAATTAATGGCTGAAGAAGTAGCAGATTATTATGTCAATAATTTTAAAATGAATATTACAGGTATTAGACTTCCAATTATAATAGGGCCAGGTTTAAATTACAGAGGCGTTGCTGCAGGTATTTCAGATATGGCATATGCAACTAAAATAGAAGCTCAATGTATTATTAAGGCACCTGCTTCTGCACTTGATGTAATTTATATTAAAGATGCTGCGAATATATTTATAAAAATAATTAATTCTAAAACTATATTAAAGAATATTTATAACTGTGCCTCCATTAGAACTAATACTTTAAAATTAGCAAATAATTTTAATAAACTTTCTAAGAAAAAATATATAAAAATAAATAATATTAGTAATGGAGCTACATATCCAATTATGGATTATAATAAGCTTAAAAGAGATATAAATTTTTCTTTGAAGTATACTTCTAGTAAGTTAATAAAAGATTGGCTTACCAATATCTAAACCTATGAAAAATAACAATCCACTTTTCCTAATTCATAAAAATCCATGACTATATAATCTCCTTCAGCTACCGTAATAGGTTTTATACATGTGCCTGTTAAAATTGTCTGCCCTGAATAAAGTATTATATCATATTTATTTAATTCATTAATTAACCAAGTTAATGCCTTAATAGGATCTTCTAAAACATTACTTCCTATTCCGTACCCAATAAGTTGATTGTTTTTATAGCATCCAACTTTAAATTTTTTTAAATTTATATGTTTCCATGACTTAGTAGGTGTATTTCCTATAATATATTCGCCAGCACATGCATTATCTGCAATTAATATTTTTTTACCTATTTTATCAAAATTTAAAAATCTTGAATCTGGAATTTCAATAGCAGGACATATAGATTCTATACATTCTAAAACTTCATCATATGTATAAGATATATTTTTTTTAGCCATATCCTTATTTAATTTAAAAGAAAATTCTGCCTCAACTTTTTTCATTTGATTATTTACTAATGAAAGCATGTCTCCTGACTTATATAAACGTTCTTTAATTAATCTTCCTGCAATTGGTCCATCTACTCCTATATGTTTCTGGCCTTCTATACTAGTAGCAGCGATCTTCCACCCTAATAAATCATATTTACTATTTGCTTGATAATCAGCTTGTAAATTATAAGCTTCTATTATGCTTTCTGGAACATGTATATTTTCTAAATTCTTACGAACTAATTTTTTATTCCAAGCATTTAAATAATTATTTTCCTTTAACATATTTATTCCTCTAAGCTTTGAGACGATATATTTCTCAAAAATATTACTATAAGTAATATAATGTAGTATATAAAAACCTATACATGTAAAAAAATTTATTTATTATGTTCTTATAAATTTAAATAAACCTAAAGGAACTAAAATGAAATTTTTAATAATTATACTTAGTTTAATATTATTAAATTCTTGCTCTACTTATGACAGAATAATAGATAATGCTGGTGATGCTTATGACTGGTCAAAAGAAAAAGCAAAGGATACCGTTGAAGGTGTAAAAGAAGTAATATCAGAATAGAAATAAATAAGGAAAAATCATGACTAGCCATGCAACTGGTGATGGGAACATACCAACAAGGGATGCCAATAAAAAAGGTTTAAAAAGAATCATGACTGTAGGAGGTGTTTATGGAACACGTAATTATACAGTTAAGGATCTTAGAGATCAAAAAGGTAATAATATATTAACAGAAACTGTTCCGTTTTCTGTAGAAGAAGCTGCTGCTGCTGAAGAAGCAGGCATTGATACCATGAAGGTTAGGTTTGACCCTAAGAATCCTGATTTAGCTATAGCAATTAGAAAAGCGGCGCCTAATACATTTATGGCATTTTCCTGTCCATTAATTGCAGCTGCTACAAAAGATGAAGCTGTCAGGCTTGGCTACAAAGCAATGGAAATTGGCGCAGATGCTGTGATGACACAATGGAGCCCAAGTTTTATTAAGGCTGCAACTGAAGCTGGAATACCTGTGCAAGCACATGCTGGTTTAGTACCTAGAAGAAGTACATGGACTGGAGGATTAAAAGCTGTTGGTAAATCCTTAGAAGAAGCGATTTGGATATACAATCAAGTAAAAACTTTTGAAAATTCTGGGGCTTATGCTGTAGAAGTAGAAGTTATTCCTGAAGATCTATTAATACAAATAAGTAAAAGAACAAGCCTTCTAACTTCTTCTATAGGTGCAGGCAAAGGAGGAGATATTCAATTTTTATTTGCAGATGACATACTAGGTAATAATGGGCCTCCATATGTTAGGCACTCAAAACAGTATCGCAACCTATATAAAATGAAACAAGAAATGCAGAAAGAAAGAATAGCTGGTTTTAAAGAATTTATCCAAGATGTTAAAAGTGGACAATTTCCAAAAGAAGAGCATATAATTGCTACTCCTAATGGATTAATAGATGACTTTTTAAAAACAATAAAAGAATGATATAAGAAATGCCAAAAAGTTTAACTAACAAACAAGTAAACTTTTTTAAAAAAAATGGCTATCTATTCCCTATTAAAGTTATGGAAGAAAAAGAAGTTTTATTATGTAGAACTGCATTGGAAGATTATGAAAAATCTCAAGGTTCAAATTTATCTGGAATAGACAAACATAAATCTCATTTACTATTTAGTTGGGTTAGTGAAATTGTACATAACAAAAATATTTTAGATTCTATTGAAGATATATTAGGACCAAATATATTATGTTGGAGTTCTAGTTTTTTTATAAAAGAGGCAAATGAAAATTCATTTGTCTCTTGGCATCAAGATGCTCAATATTGGGGACTTGAACCAGATGATGTAGTAACAGCATGGGTTGCTATTTCTGATGCCTCTCTTGAAACAGGACCAATGGAAGTAATTCCAAAAAGTCATAAATGGGATAATTTAGAACATAAAGAGACTTTTAATGAAAAAAATTTATTAACTAGAGGTCAGGAATTAAATATAAAAATTTCAGAACATAATACTACTCCTATGCCATTAAAACCTGGAGAAATTTCTCTTCATCATGTTAAATTAGCTCACTCCTCTAAAGTAAATGAAACTAATGATAGGAGGATTGGCATTGCCATAAGATATACAACTCCTCGAGTAAAACAAACAAAAGCAAATAAACAAAAAGATACAGCTTTATTAGTTAGAGGGGAAGATAAGTTTATGAATTTTAATCATGAAATATTACCTGACTTTAATAAAAATAAAGAGACTATTCTTAATCATAAAATTACTTCAGCTAACCATCATAAAATTTTAATGAAGTAAAAATTTAACTAGATTTTATATGGACATCTTTTCTTTTATATACATCTTTTTGTAGAGATAAACCTAATCCATTTCCTTCTGGTACTGTTATGTGACCATTTTTCAGGGGAGGTAGGTTAGTAACCAAATCTGAATACCATCCATAATAAAAAGCTCTTACCATCTCTTGAATATAACAATTAGAATTTGCCAAAGCTAAATGAGTACTTGCTGTCAATGTAATAGGGCCAGTACAATCATGAAATGCAATAGGAAGATGCCAAGCTTCTGCCATAGAAGAGACTTTATTAGCCTCGGACAAACCTCCTCCCCAAGAAATATCCATTATTATTTGAGATAGAGAGTTTAGTTCTAATAAAGACCTATAGTCGGCTCTTCCTCCTCTAGTCTCTCCTACTGCAATCGGAGCAAGAGTAGCTTCACAAACTTCACCCAAAGTTGATAAATGATCCATAAAAACAGGGTCTTCAATCCATAGTGGGGTATAATTTTCTAACTCTCCACAGATATTTATAGCCTGTGGTTTATTCCACATAGAATGTAACTCAGCCATTAGATCCATTTTATCACCTAAAGCTTTTCTAATTTTATCAAATGGCTCCAGTGCCTTTTTCATATCCTCTGAGGAAATATATTGTCCTTGGGATTTCTCTGCAGCAAAATCAAAAGGCCATATTTTCATAGCAGTTATACCTGACTCTAAAAGAGAAGATGCTAAATCTACTGGATTATTTAAAAAGGCCTCTAAATCTTCATAATTTCCATTATTATTTAATCCAAAATTTTTTGTACCTTGTGTTGGATGCTTTCTAATATAATGAGATCCTGCACAGGTATTATATGCTCTAATATTATCTCTAACTTTACCTCCAAGCAACCCATATATAGGTTGAGATGTTGCTTGCCCCCAAATATCCCATAATGCAATATCTATGGCTGATGCCCCTCTTCTTTCTGCAGAAGCACCAATAAATCCCGTATATCCGATAAGATGCTTTTGATGTTTTTCTATACTTAAAGGATCTTTTCCTATTAAATATGGTGCAATAATTTCATGTATATGCGCCTCAGCAGAAGCTGGACCATAAAATGTTTCACCTAATCCTATTAACCCCTCATCTGTCTTTATTTCTATAAGTAGTAAATTTGGAAATTCTTCTATTCTTATTGTGTCAATTCCAGAAACCTTCATAATAACTTCCTTACAAATAATAATTAATGTAATTTAATATAAATAAACTTATTTTTAAAATTTTAATTAGAAAAAAAATACCTATGATAGATGTTAATGGAATTGCTCATATTGCTTTGTCTGTAAAAAGTATAGCTAAATCAAAAAAATTTTATAAAGAGTTAATGCCATTTTTGGGGTTAAAACTGGTTCATGAAGGCAAAAAATCAATTTATCATGTTGGAGCCAGAACAGGCATATTAATTCAAGAAATAGATGAAGGAGTTGAAAGTTCAAATTTTAATCAAAATAACATAGGACTTCATCATTTTTGTTTTAGAGCAAAAAATAAAGAACATATAGATATAATTAAAAATAAGCTTATTGAAATAAATGCTAAAATAATTCGAGGCCCATTAGACGGTGCTTGGGCGCCAGGTTACTACTATATATTATTTGAAGACCCAGATGGAATAAAAATAGAGGTAAATTATGTTCCAGGAGCAGGTGTCTTTGCGAAAGATACAAAATTTAACTCTAATAAAGATTATTTATAATAAAAAATATTATCTTCCAAGATTTTGGATAATTTTGTTAACACTCTTTTCAAAGTAATGTCCTTTTTTAATAAAAATTAAGTCTATTTGAATTAAAATATCATTAACTCTATGTAGCTCTACTATATCAAATACTCTGTAATCTATTTGATCCATATATTTTATATGTTCAAAAAAATTAGGTACTCCAATATTATATTCGCCCATAAAAGGAACTTCCAATATAATAACGGATGCACTCTGTACTAAATTTTTACCGCCTCTTAGAATAGGTAATTCAGCTCCTTGGCAATCTATTTTAATTAAATCAAAAACATTACTAGAAGAAAAATTTTTATCTAAAGTAGTTGTTTTTCTTTCATACTGCTCACAGTCCTCAAAATAAGCAGTATTTTCCTTATATATTGAATCCCCAGTATTCTTTTTTTCATACCAAGTAACCGTATGTTCTAGTTCATCTAGTAATAAATTTAAAATACTAATATTATGATTTTTTTTACTAATCTGCTTTAATTCTTTATAATCAATCGCTTCTATTAAAGTATATTCTGCATTAGGAAATAACTTTTTCTTTATTTCTAAAGACCATTTACCCTTATTAGCACCTATATCCAAAATATTTTTTGGTTCGAAACCAAAGGATTGTAATTTTTTAAGAGAATTTACTAACATTATTTTTACCTATAAATTTCTTTCTTACTGCAACTAATGGAGGGCAACGATGAGCATCATAGTATTCTTCTTGACAATCTAAACAATAAAAACATTCATTCATATCTATTTCTCCATTATTTTTAATAGCCTGAGTAGGACAAGATTTTTCACATAAATGACAAGAACTACCACATTCTTTTTTTCGTAATAAGATATTGAATATTCTAAACTTTCCTCCGATTGCTAATACTGCTCCTAAAGGGCAGATATATCTGCAATAGAATCTGCTAATATAGATTGATGCAACTAATAATAAAATTGCATAAATTACATAGGGCCAATCACGGATAAATTTTAGCGTAATAGCAGTTTTAAATGGTTCTACCTCAGCCATAATTAAAGCAGTATCTAAATCTACAAATAAAAATATTAATATAATAAATAAAATAATATATTTACAATAAATTAGTTTCCTGTGGAGAGTATCTTTAATTTTAATTTGAATGATTCCAATTTTTTGAGAACATATATTAATTATTTCTTGTAAGGCTCCAAATGGGCACAGCCAGCCACAAAAAAAACCTCTTCCTAAAATTATAAATGAAATAAAGGTAACTATGCTTATAATTACTATTAAAGGATCAAAAACAATTACAGAATAATTAAAATTAGAAACATAAGCTAATTGAATATAATTAAATATATTTACAATAGTAAGTTGGGCACCCACAGTCCAACCCAACCAAGTTAAACTAAATAAAAGTGCGATAAATCTTATGAAGACATAAAGTTTACGTATTTTAACTAAGGTATTTTTAAACAATAAAATTAATGAACAAAATATAACAAAAATACATAATATGATTATATTAAGAAATTGTGTTTTCCACACTTCTAACCAACTAATATTATTAAGTGCAACTTCTTTTAATACATTAGGCTCTATTATTAACCTCGTAGGTGGCTGGAAGTCCAAACTTATAAAGTTTTCGTCAGTAATATCAGGTGCATTATAATTTATAAATAATGTGCTTTTTTGTGCCGGATCATATTTTTTAGTATTATCTATAAAAAGTAATGATATTTCTTTAAAAAATCTAGGAGTAGAATCTTCAATATTCCTAGTAAACATAAAGTTTTTTCTATCTTTAGTTCTGAAGTAAAATTTTAATCCATTTTGTTCTAAATAAATTCTATCAAAATAAGTTTTTGCTAACCCTTTTTTTTCACAATTCTTAATATCTATAGTAGTCTTATAATTTAAACACCTTCTTGGTGCTAGTAGGGAAAAATCTCCATTAGTTGCCAAAAAGAAGCCTTTATCATTAATATCTTGTCCACTTCTTAAAAACTTTTTTAAAAACTCTGTCTTTCCAAAAATATTTTGGCCTATGCCTATAGGATTAGCATATGCAAAGTAGACATCTAAAAATAAATCTTTATCTTCAGTTGGTTCTCTATTTTTATTACTTATCACATCGGAATAATAAAGCTTAATATTAGAGATAGAGCCATCTAATAACATCTTATTCCATTTTACTGGCTCGAAACTTGTATGATCTAATAATGCTATGTTGGTATTTGAATATAATCCAAGAAATCTTAATACTTTAGTAGTTGCTACTAAGATTGATTGATGCATTAATATAGAGGTTATAGTTGCAGAGCTTACTCCATCTATATTTTTTTCATTTTCATTAATATTAATTGTTAATTTTGAAATTTTTTTATCACTATATTGCTGAATAAATTTATATAAAATATTTTCCTTAATTCCCTTACCCTCATATCTAACTTCTCCTTTATCATATAAAAATAATGGCTCAGAATGAGATAATAATTTAGCTCTTATAATTTTTCCTTTTAAAGATAAATATATTAATATATTAAATTCTGCTGAAGAAAACCCTAAAGAATCTGAGAAATTTGATGTTATAAATGCATAGCCTTTTAAGGTATTTTTAGCATATACTTTAGATATATAATTGTTATCTTTAAAATTTTCTAATTTATCAAAATCAGCATCTATCAACTGTAATTCTTTAAGAGTTACAATCTTATTACTTATATCAGCTGAATAGCTTGGTGAAGATATAGTAACAAAAAATAATATCATCAAGTTTATAAAAACTTTAACCACACAACTCCTCCCATAATTGTGATAGAACTATTTTTTAACTATACATTAAATTTATAATCTTTAAATTGTTCTCTTAATTGTAATTTCTGAATTTTTCCTGTCGCCGTATGTGGTAAGGAATCAACAAAGACAACATCGTTTGGCATCCACCAAGATGCAATTTTATCCTTTAAAAATATTAAGATTTCATCTTTAGTTACTTCTAAATTTTCATTTTTTACAATTATTAATAATGGTCTTTCATCCCATTTAGGGTGAAAAACACCAATAACCCCTGCTTCCATTACAGAGGGGTGTCCTACAGCAAAGTTTTCAATTTCTATTGAGCTAATCCACTCTCCTCCAGATTTAATGACATCTTTTGTTCTATCTGTAATTTGCATGAAACCATCAGTATCTATTGTAGCAACATCTCCTGTTAAAAACCAATCATCGTCACCATGCGTTTCACTATTTTCTATATTTAAATAACCTGAACATATCCAAGGACCTCTAACCCATAAATTACCAAAGTCTTTCCCATTATTAGGTAGTAATATTCCACTTTCATCTGTAATTTTTATTTCAATTCCATATACTGGTCTTCCCTGTTTTACAGCAATATCTAATCTTTCAGTAAAACTTTGCCCCTTATGTTTTGGAAGAGGCCTATTAATAGTTCCTATAGGAGAAGTTTCTGTCATTCCCCAGCAATGTAATACTTCTACTCCATATTTTTCATAAAACTTTTCCATCATAAATCTTGGACAAGCTGATCCTCCTACTACGCAACTCTTCAAAGAATCTAACTTCTTTCCTGTCTGTTCTAAATATTCAAATAACATTAACCATATAGTTGGAACGGCAGCAGTAAAAGATACGGACTCACTTTCTATAAGAAATTGAACACTTTTACCATCAAGGTTTCTACCAGGCAAAACTAGTTTAGCACCTACCATTGTAGTTACATATGGTATAGCCCAAGCGTTAGCATGAAACATTGGAGCAATTGGCATTATTGTATCTAGAGCTGACAAATTCATTGCATCTGGAGCAGCTGCTGCAAAAGCATGAATCACCGTAGATCTATGAGAGTATAAAACTCCTTTTGGATTGCCTGTAGTTCCTGAAGTATAGCATAGCGAAGAAGCTATTTTTTCGTCAAATATCGGCCATTCAAAATTACCATCCTCTTCATCTAATAAGTCCTCATAACAAATTAAGTTACTTAACTTTGAGGATGGTGGCATTTGATTTTTATCACATAAAACTATTATTTTTTCTAGGATACCCACTTTGTCTAATAAGTTTTCAATAAGTGGAATAAAATCAATATCTATAAATAAAAATTTATCTTTTGCATCGTCAATTATAAATATTAATTGCTCAGGAAACAATCTAGGATTAATTGTATGACATATATTACCTATTCCTGAAACACCAAAATATAATTCATAATGCCTAAGATTGCTCCATGCCATTGTAGCAATAGTATCTCCTTTTTTTGCCCCTAATTTTATTAAGGCTTGAGCTAGTTTTTTAGCTCTAATATTTACTTTTTGATAATTTGATCGGGTGATTATACCCTCAGAGTCACTACTAATGATTTCTGTATTACCGTGATACTTTGATGCATGATCTAGTAATGAAGAAATTAATAAAGGTCTTTCAGACATTAATCCATTCATAAATTTATTCCTATTCTAAATTAAACTATAATTCTTTTTTAATTTCGCAACACTTTTAATTATGATACTGTTGTATACAAATCAATCATAAGCAAGGTATTATATGGGAATAAAAATTGCAATAATTGGTTCCGGACCTGCAGCATTTTATACTGCTCAATCACTTCTAAAAGAAGATATTGAATATGAAATAGATATAATTGAAAAATTATTCAGCCCATATGGGCTTGTAAGATATGGTGTTTCTCCTGATCATCAAAGTACTAAAAATGTAAGTAGGGTATTTGAAAGAACTTTAAGTAATACTAAAGTAGAATTTTTTGGAGGAATAGAAATTAATAACTCTCCATCAATTAAAGATATATTGGCCCTTTATGATGCCGTTGTAATAGCTACTGGCATGGCAAAAGATAGAGACCTAAATATAAATAATACAAATGTTTCTGGTTATTTTGGCGCCACACAATTTGTAAATTGGTATAATGGGCACCCTGAATATAAAAATCTATCTCCAGACTTGAGTGGAGACACTGCAATAATTATTGGTAATGGTAATGTAGCTATTGACTGTGCAAGGATATTAGTTAGCTCTAAACAGGAATTAGAAGGTACCGATATAACAAATTATGCCAAGATAGCTTTACTAAACTCTGGTATAAAAAAAGTTTATATAATAGGTAGACGAGGACCTCTAGATGCTAAATTTACAACCGTAGAAATACGAGAAATGAGCGAATTACTTGATTGTGATCAAGTCCTATCTAAAGGAACACTTCAAAGAATGAATAAAACCATATTAGAAGATGAAATTGCTAAGCAATATAGAATACTAACTTCTTTTCCAGAAGAAAAACCAAGAAATTCAAACAAAACAAAAACTGTAGAATTTAAATTTCATTTGAGCCCTATCAATATACTTGGAACTGATAGAATGTCAGATGTGGAATTTAAGGATAACCTAAATGAAAACAATAAAACTATTACAATAAAAGCAAACCTAATCATTAGTGCTATTGGTTATGAAGGAGAAAAAATAGAAGGTGTACCGAGTGATTCTACAGGCAAGATACGTAATAATGAAAACATAATTAAAGAGAGATTATATACAGTAGGATGGGTATCCAGAGGACCTACTGGTGTTATAGGAACTAATAAGCAAGATGGAGCTAAAGTAGCAAAACTTATTGCAAATAATATTAAACCTCGAAATAGTCCTGGAAGAAATGGACTAAAGCTTTTATTAAATAAATTAAATAAAAGATATATTTCAAAGGAGCAATGGTTTTTAATAAACGAAGAAGAGATAAATAGAGCTAGTAACTCGTCACCTAGATTGAAATTCACGTCTTTTACAGATGTTTTTAATTTTTTAGATAATATATAAATCGCATAAGGAGTCCTATGTCATTAGACAAAGAATCTTTCACAATATTTTTAGATACAATTCAAAAATTTGTAGATAATAAACTTATACCTAGAGAAGAAGAAGTTTCGGAAACCAATAATATACCCATTGATGTTATTAATGAAATGAAAGAATTAGGCTTATTTGGTATTTCTATACCTCATGAATATGGAGGATCAAATCTTTCTATGGAGGAAGAAGTTAGATTAACGTTTGAATTGGGTAGAACTTCTCCTGCATTTCGTTCTATAGCTGGAACTAATATAGGTATAGGATCACAAGCTATAGTAATGTCTGGAACTGAAGAACAAAAAACAAAATATTTACCAAAGTTTGCTACTGGTGAATTAATAGGATCTTTTGCTTTGACAGAACCTGATGCAGGGTCAGATGCTATGTCAATTAAAACAACCGCAAAAAAAATTAATAAGAAATATGTGATCAATGGAACAAAAAGATATATTACAAATGCTCCTATTGCAGGAGTTTTTTCAGTAATGGCAAAAACTAGACCTGAAAAAAAATCATCTTCAATTTCTTGCTTTTTAGTTGATGCTAAAACTTCAGGTGTAACAATTGGAAAGCCAGATATTAAAATGGGCCAAAGAGGTGCCTTAACAGCAGATGTAATATTTGAAAATTGCGAAGTTTCAGAAGATTCCCTATTAGGAGGACAAGAAGGTATTGGGTTTACTACTGCCATGAAAGTACTTGATAAAGGCAGACTTCATATTTCTGGAATATGTGTTGGTTTAGCAGAAAGACTATTATATGAATCTCTTAAATTTTCTACTAGTAGGAAGCAATTTGGTCAAGATATAGCTAGCTTTCAACTAATACAGGCTATGATTGCTGATAGTAAGACTGAGATATTAGCAGCAAAAAATCTCATCATAAATACTGCCATAATGAGAGATAACGGTATTAATATTACATTAGATTCCTCATGTGCAAAATTGTTTGCATCGGAAATTTTAGGTAAGATAGCTGATAGAGCTGTTCAAATACACGGTGGAGCTGGTTATATGGCTGAATACCCTGTAGAAAGACTATATAGAGACGCAAGATTATTTCGTATATATGAAGGAACTAGTCAAATACAACAATTAATTATAGCTAGGGAAACCATAAAACGTTTTAAAAATAGTAACTAGTTCTCTAATAACTCTATTTTCTTTATTATATTTTTGGATAAAGGAGCAGATGAATGAGTTTCTTGGTTCGTATTAACCCATATAACTTCTCCAGATACTCGCATGTTATCTTCTTTATTAGGATGAACTTCTATATAAAAAGTTAAACTTGATGTACCTATTTTTTTAACTTTCAAGCAAACATCGATAATTTGATCAAAATATATAGGTGCTTTATATTCGACTAAAGTTTTTACAGTATGAAAATCTTCATTTCTTTCTTTAACCTCCTTAACATAATCATACTTAATATGTCTTAAATACTCCGTCATTGCTGTATCAAAATATGTTAAGTAGTGCGCATTAAAAACTATTCCTTGCGCATCTACTTCAGAGTATCTTACTCGAAAAGAATAATAAAAATTAAATATATTTCTACTCATTATTCTATATTTTAAAATTGAGATGAATTAAAAGACATATCATTAGCTGAAGAAACAGCTTCTAACATAGTATTTTTATTAACTTCATCTAACATTGCTTCTGAAACATATATTTCTGCTAATTTTAAAGTATTCTTTATTCTTACAACTTTAGCATTAATTGGGTCTATACCATTTAATGTTTTAAGTGCTAACCTAACTGCCTTATCGCCATCCGCCATTGGTATTGGAATTTTACCTCCTTCTAATTTTGAACTAGCTACCACATTTGCGTAAGTTGTAGGAAAATCAATTTTATCAAAAAGCTTTTTAGTAATTACATCCGCTGCTGCAAAACCAGTTGCATTCCCCTTTGTTTTGTCAGTTAAATCTAGAAGCACTATTTTAGATACATTAGGTTTTTCAAAACCTGGCTCATTTTTATTACCAGTAATATTTGGGTCACACCCTCCTCCACTTATTTCCTTACCAATTTCATCTATAATTAATACATCTATTTGGTCAAAACATATTTTTCCCATAAGTTTTTTTGCCATGGTTTGTAAATTTGCTTCTTTTTCAAAAAGTTGATTTCCTGGTATAGCTTCCACAATGGCAGTATGATCATAAGCATCTTCAACTAAGCCTATACCAAAAAGAAAATTGATTTTTTCCATTAAATGTTTTGCTGCATTAGGTAATTTTGTTCCAAACATGCTCATAGGATATGCTCCATGAAGCTCACTAGCTCCATTGATTTTACCCATACCTATTGTCATCATTTTTACTATTCCACTTTCAATGGAACCACGAAAATTTGTATGTGGTTTGACTCTATTAATTAAGATAACTCCATCAGCTTCATAAGCAAATTTGTCCATATGAACTTTTGTGCCGTCATCTAGTACCACAGGAACTACAGTTTCCATAGTAGCCCTGACTTCAGCGCCTACTTTTTCTTCAGTGACCCCATAACCTGCTAAAAGAGCTTTTTGATTTTCAATTGTTCCGCCACCATGACTGCCCATGGCTGGAAAAATGAACGGCTTTGCACCTAATTCTTTTAAGCAAGAAACAATAGACTTTACAGCAATATCTATATTTGCAACTCCTCTACTACCAACTCCAATTGCTATAGATGCACCAGCTTTTATGGAGTTTTTTATTTCTGGTTTATTAATTTCATTTTTAACTGCTAAAGCCACATCATCAATTTTATGATCCTCAAAATTTTGTTTTACTCTAACCATCTTAGGTATCGCAAAATCTAAACCGCCTGGTATATTAATTTGCAAATTATCAAACATACTTAACTCCAATTAAATAAATACTAATAAATCGTAATATAATAGCATATATTTATAAAATATAAATTTATTCTTGCATATATTATGTAAAAGAATAATCATAATTATTACTGAACAATAATAAACATGGTCAAAAATATGAAACATATCATTGAAATAGAAACAGGTACTAGACAACTACTATCTCATATACATGGAAACATTGGAATAATAACACTAAATCGACCAGAATCAAAAAATGCTTTATCAGATGAATTAACACCAGCTTTAAGACAACAAATTTCTAAATTTAATATAGATAAAAGAGTTAACAGTCTTATTATTACAGGAGCTGGTGATGCTTTTTGCGCTGGTGGTGATGTTAAATCAATGAATTCATCTAAAAATAAAAATGAAGGTTGGGGTAAAGATCAATCCGATGAAGAAACTATTAAGGATTTGCAAGTTAAGCAGATGACACTAACACATGTTCTTTATAATTTTTCAAAACCTACAATTGCCGCAATACCAGGTGCCGCTGCAGGGGCAGGATTATCTATAGCTTTGGCATGTGACTTTAGGTTTGTAAATGAAAATGCTTTTCTAATTGCAGGCTATGGAAAAATAGCTTTAACAGGAGACTATGGAATGTCTTGGCTGCTTCCGAGGATAGTAGGAGTCTCTAAAGCTAAAGATATTATGTTTAGCAATAAAAAAATATTAGCTAAAGAAGGACTTAAGATTTGTTTATTTGATAATATAGTTAAGGGAGATAATTTATTAAAATCTACTTTAGAATATGCTAATTTACTTGGTTCTTTCTCACCTTTGGCTTTAAAAGCTATGAAAAAAAATATTAATAATAGTTATGAATTAAATTTAGAAGAGGCTTTACATCAAGAAGCTATAGAATTAATTAAAGCATCTAAATCTAATGATCATAAAGAAGGCATTAAAGCTTTTATTGAAAAAAGAAAACCTAGTTTTATGGGCAATTAATATGGAATGGTATGAAAATAAACTCTCATATGATTTAGGTATTAAATATCCTATTATACAAGCACCTATGGCTAGTGCAGCAAGTATAGAGCTTGCATCTGAAGTATCTAATGCGGGAGGATTAGGATCACTTGGTTTAAGTTATCATAAATCTGAAAATATTTTACCAGATTATAATAATCTACTTAGCAAAACTAATAATACGGTTAATATAAATTTTTTTACTCACAAAGAACCTTTAAGTAATTCTGCTATACATAAAGAATATAAAGATTATGTATCAAAGTTTTATAAAAAATACGGTATCGATAAAATTCCAGATATTACAAATACTTGCGAAACTTTTAATAGGCCACAACTTGATTTATTACTTCAAATGAACCCAAAAGTTGTAAGTTTTCATTTTGGGTTACCTAAAGAAGATTACATTAAAGAAATTAAAGAACAAAAAATATATATGATTAGTTCTGCTACAACAGTGGAAGAAGCAAAAATACTAGAGAACTCAGGAGCTGATGCGGTTATTGCTCAAGGTTTTGAAGCAGGCGGACATAGAGGTACTTTTCATTCCTCTTATAAAGAGGGTGAAATTGGATTATTTTCATTATTGCCTCAAATTGTTAGCAGTATTAATTTACCTGTTATAGCTGCTGGAGGTATAGCTGATGGAAGAGGCATAGTTGCTGCTATGATGCTAGGAGCAAAAGGAGTTCAATTAGGCACTGCCTTTTTAAAATGTCCAGAAGCTTCTGTGCACCCGCTTTGGAAAAAAGCTTTAGATGATTCAAAATCAAGAGAAACAAGAATTACTAGTGCATTTACTGGAAGACCAGCAAGAGGTATAGTTAATTATTTATTGCAAGAATTTGATGGTAAAGAGTTTATGCTTCCTGATTTCCCTTCAGTAGGATCTATTATCAAGCCATTGGCTAATGTAGCTGCCAAAACAGGTGATGAAAGTTTTTTATCTTTATGGGCTGGTCAATCTGCTCCTATGTCAGAAAATATGCCTGCAAAAGATTTAGTACAAAAATTAATAAATGAAGTTTCAAGTATTTTCAACAATATTAAAAACACTTAAATTAATCTTTAATTAATATTTCAGCCATTTTTTCCTTTAATAATAAAATACTTTTTAATGGCCGCACCATTACTTTAAAAGATGTGATTTTATGTTTCTTCCATTTAATGATATCTACACCATTTATATAAATACCATTTAGCTCACATTCAAACTCGCATATTGCATAATGCTTATTATGTATTTCATTGATATACTTAAATGTATTGTTAAACATTACTTCAGACGCCGCGATTAAATATTTTTTTGTAATACTGGTCCCTATTTGAGGTGAATGCACTACAGGAGAATAAAAAATAATATTTTCTGATAATAAGTCATCTAAAATAGATGCGTCTTTTGTTTGAACAAAATTGTGCCAATTTTTAATAACCATAATGAGCCTATAACTTTTAATTTATAAATATACTTTATAGTAATAGTAAAATTATTCTATTTAATTAGCTTGACGTAACATTGTTAATATAAGAAATATTATTTATGAATGACTTAATAAAAAACATAGATAAAAGAAGAACTTTTGCTATTATTGCTCATCCAGATGCTGGAAAAACAACATTAACAGAAAAATTATTACTTTTTGGTGGTGCTATCCAACTCGCTGGAGCTGTAAAAGCTCGCGGAAATCAAAGAAGGGCAACTTCTGACTGGATGAAAGTTGAGAGAGAAAGAGGAATTTCTGTATCATCTTCTGTTATGACATTTGCCTATAAAGATAAAATATTTAACTTATTAGATACTCCAGGCCATCAAGATTTTTCTGAAGACACTTATAGAGTTTTAACAGCTGTAGATTCTGCTGTTATGGTATTAGATGGAGCTCAAGGAATAGAAACTCAAACCAAAAAGTTATTTGAAGTTTGTAGATTAAGAGATATGCCTATAACAACTTTTGTTAATAAAATGGATAGAGAATCTAAGGATCCATTTGATTTAATTGATGAAATAGAACAAACTTTACAAATTGATGTTTGTCCCGTTAGTTGGCCAATAGGAATGGGAAGTAGGTTCTTAGGTTGTTACGATTTAATTAAAGATCAATTAATTTTGATTAATAAGACAGACAAAGAAAAAAAACCAGAAATAATTGATACATTAAAAGGTATAAATGATATCGCCTTAGAAGAAAAATTACCTATGGAAGCCTTAAAAGAACTCAGAGAACAGGTAGCAATGGTTAAAGGTTTATGTAAACCTTTTGATAAAGAATCCTATTTAGCAGGCAATTTAACACCTATATATTTTGGAAGCGCGGTAAATACATTCGGAGTTCAAGAACTATTAGATGGTCTTACGGAAATAACTCCAAAACCAAGAAAACAGCCTTCATTAGAGAGAGATATTGATCCAGAAGAAAATAAAGTAACTGGCTTTATTTTTAAAATTCAAGCAAATATGGACCCCAAACATAGAGATAGAATTGCATTTATGCGCTTATGTTCAGGACATTTTAAAAGAGGCATGAAATTAAAACAATTAAGAACAGAAAAGACTATAGCTTTACATAACGCTATTCTTTTTTTAGCTCAAGATAGAGAATTAGCAGAAGAAGCTTTTGCAGGAGATATTATTGGCATTCCTAACCATGGCAATTTACATATTGGAGACTCTATTACTGAGGGAGAAAATTTAAGCTTTTCAGGTCTGCCAAGTTTTGCCCCTGAATTTCTTCAAAAAGTTAGACCTGAGGACCCGATGTTAACTAAGCATCTATCAAAAGCATTATTACAACTTGCTGAAGAAGGAGCTGTTTCTATTTTTAAAAGGCATCTTGGAGGAGACTGGATAGTTGGAGTAATAGGTCAGTTACAATTTGAAGTATTAGCCGACAGAATCCGTACAGAATATGAAGTGCCTGTGATATTTGAAAATAGCAACTTAATAACTGCAAGATGGGTAGTATGTGAAAATTTGAACACCTTAAATAAATTTTTAAAAAAACACATAGATGCAACATCTAATGATCATAAAGAAAACCCAGTATTCTTAGCGAGAAATAATTGGCACCTCGATCATACCATAGAAGAATGGCCAGAAATTAAGTTTGTAAAAGTTAAAGAGAATAGTAACTGATTACCTTTTCATATTTGCTCTAATATTAGGCTTACCAAATTCTTGGAAACATATTTCAGCTAGTTTATTAATACCTTCTTTAATTTTTTGTTCTGAAGGATTTGCAAAACATAGTCTTATTTTATTTAATCCATCAGTTGGATTACTAACCCATTCTGAACCAGGGTTTAATGCTACACCTTTTTTTAATGCTACTTCATATAATTTATTTGTATTTATACTAGGTGGAAAAGTTATCCAAATAAATATTCCACCTTTAGGTACATCAAATTCTGCAATAGAACCAAACTCAAGCTCTAATGATTTAATCATAATATCACATTTTCTTTTTAATTCTTTTACTAAAGATAAAGTATGTGTTTTATAATGAGTTACACAAAAATCAGCTAGAATCATTTGCTCAATTGCTCCCGAACCGCCATCATTCTTAAAGCCTAAAATCTTGCTAATAACTTTCCAACTAGCAACTATGTATCCTACTCTTAAGGCAGGAGCTAAAGATTTAGAAAATGAACCACAATAAATAACTTTTTCATTATCACAAAAAGAATATATAGATTTGGGTCTTTCTCTATTCCAAGTTAAATCTGCATAACAATCATCTTCTATAATAAGAAAATTATATTTATCAGCAATTTCAAGTATTTTTTTTCTTCTATTTTCAGGCATTATAGTTGCGGTAGGATTTTGCACTGTTGGTATAGTATATAAAAATTTAGGCGTAATATCTTTTCTTTTTAGATCTTCTAAAGTAGAAATTAAATTGTCTAGGCATATACCATCTTTATCAATTTTAATACCAATATGATTTACTCCTAAATTCTTTATTCTAGAAATTGCCCCGCCATAAGTTGCTTCTTCTACTAAAACAGTATCATTTGTATTTAATAATAATTTATTGATAAGATCAAGCGCTTGAAGTGACCCTGAAGTTAATAGAATATCATCTACCGAAATATTCATTCCAGTATAATTACCTAGATAAGAAACCAAAAATTCTCTTAATAATAAGTTTCCTTGAGGGCCACTATTATGTCCATATAAAGCAAGATTTTTTCCTTCAGCTATAATAACTTTTTCTGCTGATTTGGCTAACTCACTTATAGGTATACTCTCTTCAGAATTATGACCACCTACAAAATTATATTTAGGAAAACCTGAATAAAGAGAAACAGAACCAGGCAAATTTTTAGAAAAAAAGTTTTCAATATTATAGCTCATTATATATTCACTTTATTAATTTGATACTTATCAAAAGCTTTCAATGTAGCATCTATAGAACCTGGAAGATCTACAGGTTTAGTTGCATTCATAATAGCAAATGTCTCAAAGCCAGCAATTTTTGAATCTATAGCGCTAAAAGCAACACAAAAATCTAAAGCTAATCCACATACAAATACACGCTTTATCCCTAGAGATTTTAAATTTCCTTCTAGTCCTGTAGAAGTAACTCTATCGTTTTCCCAAAAAGCAGAGTATGAATCTATTTCTCTTCTAAAGCCTTTCCTTATAATTGTATTTGCTTTTAATATATTTAAATCTTTATGAAAATCTGCTCCATAAGTTCCTTGAACACAATGCGCTGGCCATATTGTTTGATCTCCATAAGGCATTTTTACAGATGAGAAAACTTTTTTATCTTTATATTCTGTTACAAAAGAACTATGGTTTTCTGGATGCCAATCTTGTGTAAGGATTACATTCTTAAATTTTTCTTGAATAAAATTAATGTTTTTTATAATTTTGTTGCCATCTTTTACGCCTAAACTTCCTCCCGGACAGAAATCGTTTTGAACATCAATTACCAATAAAACGTCACTATCCAACCCCATATCTGATGGCGTATTATTTTCATCAGCGCAAACTGTTGAGACTATATTCCCTGTATAAGATAACATAGATGTTGCTAATGATGTTTTAATGAAGTTTCTTCTATTTAAAAGCATATAAATTTCCTATTTTATAAAAAACTGCAATTCAGTGTAGCATATTATAAGTTAATATAATATATTTTAAGTAGGTTTTTATCAAATAACAAATATATAAATAAAGAATAGTTTGAAATAATATGAAAAAAATAATGCTTCTTGGATCTGGTGAACTTGGAAAGGAAGTTATCATAAGTGCTCAAAGACTTGGATGCGAAGTAATAGCTGTAGATAGATATATTAATGCACCAGGTATGCAGGTGGCGGATAAATATTCAGTTATTAATATGTTAGATGAAGATGAGCTGAAGTCTTGTATAAATAAATATAAGCCAGATATAATAGTACCTGAAATTGAAGCTATTCGAACTGAAGTTCTATTAGAAGTAGAAAAAAAAGGTATAACAGTTATTCCTACTGCTAGAGCAGCCAACCTTACTATGAACCGAGATAGAATTAGGGATTTAGCTAAATCTATAGCGTTACCTACTGCAAAATTTCTCTATGCAGAGAATATTGAAGAATTCACCAAAGCTATCCATGAAATTGGATTTCCGTGTGTAGTTAAACCAGTTATGAGCAGTTCTGGAAAAGGACAAAGTACAATTAAATCTTTAGATGAAATCAATAAAGCTTGGAGTTTTGCTATTTCTGGTTCACGAGGAGATAGGGTAAGAGTTATTATTGAAGAATTTATAAGGTTTGATTATGAGATTACTTTATTAACTGTAAAACAAAAAGATGGTCCTACTATATTTTGTCCACCAATAGGCCATTACCAAGAAAGAGGAGATTATCAATATAGTTGGCAACCTCAAGAAATGAAAAAAGAAGAAATTATTAAAGCACAAGAAATAGCTAAAAAAATTACTGATGAATTAGGTGGTATGGGTATATTTGGAGTTGAATTTTTTATAAGAAATAATGATGTTATTTTTAGTGAGCTAAGTCCGAGACCTCATGATACAGGAATGGTTACTATGAAGACTCAGAGATTAAGTGAGTTTGACCTGCATGTTAGAGCATTCTTAGAACTACCTATTACTCAAGAAATGATAGATAATAATTTTTCTCCTGGTGCTAGTCATGTAATTCTTGCAAATGCTGAAGGTGAAGTAAATTCATACCAAGGCGTTAGAGAAGCATTAACAAACTCTAACATAGATGTGCGAATATTCGGAAAGTCAGAAACAAAAAAACATAGAAGAATGGGAGTTGTATTAGCTCCTTCATTAAAAGAAGCAAAAGACGCAGCTAGTAAAATTACAGTAGTTACTAAATAATAATACTAAATTTCTTTAAGTAATCTCTCCTCTAATTGCACTCTCTGAAGCTCTAATTCTTTTGGAAGAAAGCTCTCAAACCTATCAAAATGCTCTTTAACCTCTTTAATTTCTTTTAGACCTTCAGAATTAGGAATTTCAATTAAAGAATTAAATTTATCAGAATCAAATTCTAATCCTGTCCATGTAATATCTTCAAAACTTGGTACTAACCCAAAACTATTTTCTTTAGCACTTACTTCTCCTTTTACTCTATCAACAATCCACTTTAATACTCTCATATTTTCACCAAAACCTGGCCATGTGAAATTACCATCATTATCTTTTCTGAACCAATTAACTCTAAATATTTTTGGTGCTTTTTGACTATATTTTTGACCTAGATTTATCCAGTGTTTCCAATGTTCTGCCATATTATAGCCACAAAAAGGAAGCATAGCAAAAGGATCTCTTCTTATGGAAGCTTGATTAATGGCTGCAGCCGTAGCTTCAGATCCCATAGTTGCAGCCATAAAAATACCATGATCCCAATTATAAGATTCATAAACTAATGGAAAAGTTTTTGATAACCTTCCACCAAATATAAAAGCCTCAATAGGAACACCTTCTGGTTTTTCCCAATCTTTATCTAAAGAAGGGCATTGTGAAGACGGTACTGTAAATCTAGCATTAGGATGTGCTGCTTTACTAATACTTGATGGAGTCCAATCATTTCCTTGCCAATCTATTACATGGTTTGGAACTTCTCCATCCATACCTTCCCACCAAACATCACCATCATCTGTTAAAGCAACATTGGTAAATATACAGTTGGATTTTAACATTTCCATAGCATTAGGATTAGTCTTATACGATGTTCCTGGAGCTACGCCAAAAAAACCTGCTTCAGGATTAATTGCTCTAAAAGTACCATCAGCTGAAGGTTTGATCCAAGCAATATCATCACCTACCGTTTTTACTTTCCAGCCTTCAAAACATTCAGGCGGCATCATCATTGCTAAATTTGTTTTTCCACAAGCACTTGGAAAAGCTGCACCAACATAAGTTGTTTCCCCTCTAGGGTTTTCTAGACCTAGAATTAACATGTGTTCTGCTAACCAGCCTTCCTCATTTGCCATTTTAGAAGCAATTCTTAGTGCAAAACACTTCTTTCCTAAAAGAGCATTACCTCCATAGCCTGATCCATAAGACCAAATTGATCTGTCTTCAGGAAAATGAACTATGTATTTATTTTCAGGATCAGGTGCACATGGCCAGCTTATATCTTTTTGATTAGCTTCAAGTGGCATTCCAACTGAATGCATACATTTAATAAAATTGTCTTTATTTCCTAATACATCTAAAGCTTCCTTCCCCATTCTTGTCATAATTCTCTGATTAACAACTACATAAGGACTATCTGAAATTTGAATCCCAATATGAGCAATCGGTGAATTCAAAGGCCCCATTGAAAAAGGAATAACATACATTGTTCTTCCTGACATACATCCAGAAAACAAATCGTCTAATTTAGATTTCATAGAAGTAATATCGGACCAATTATTTGTAGGACCAACATCATCTTTTGAAGAAGTACATATAAATGTTCTGTCCTCTACTCTTGCAACATCGCTAGGATGAGAGCGTGCTAGAAAGCAATTTTTTCTCTTATCACTGTTTAATCTAATGAGAGTTCCAGCTTTAACCATTTCGTCACAAAGTCTATCATATTCCTCTTGAGAGCCATCACACCAATATACGTTTTTTGGCTTACATAAATCACTAATTTCAGAAACCCATTGGTTCAAAACTTGATTTTTACTGGTCATAAAGAATCCTTAATTATATATAAAAACAAAGTCCATTAGAAACATGAATCTTAAGAGAAATCAACCATTTATTATTACAAAAATATTACACTTAATCATGACAACAGTTTGTGTGATGACGTATTTAATTTTTTAATATCCAAATTATAATCACAACTACTTAAACATGGTTTTCCTGAACATGATAAACAAGCAGACGCATTATTTTCTATTGCTGCATATGATGTTAATGCTTTATTTGGATTTTTATAATCTAGAGCATACATCTTAGATCTCATAACATCAGATATTTGAACATCATTTGGACAAGCATTTTTGCATGCTCCACAACCTGGCGGACATATGCTTTCCTGATTTAATTTATAATACTGCTTCAATAGAGAAAAAGACTTATTATCTGTAAATTTATTATTGGATGTACTGGTTAATTCATCAATGAGTGAATTTGAAGTCATAGAAATAATTGCTGCATCGGCATAATCAGTATTGAGTGCCCATTTAATAGCCGCCTGAGCGTATGTAATACCTTCGTTTTCATAGGATCTCATATCATTTAGTCTTGCCCCAGCTAAAGTTTTCATAGCAATGATTCCAATACCTTTATTTTTAGCTTTTAGCAGCACTTCTGGTAATCTTGGATTAATTGCGACATAATGGAAAGTATGTCTTAACTTTTCAAAAAATCTTGGATCTTGAGCAAAACTAAAAGCAGACAATATTACATCAACTAAATTTCTATCAATACAATATTCTAGACAATCTGCTAAATTGCTGCCATGTCCTGAAACTCCGCTATATCTGATCTTTCCTTCAGATTTAGCTTTATCAATAAACTCCCACCAATCAGTATTTTCTAATCTAGAAATAGAGTTTACTGCATG
>CAJWSU010000016.1:0-28785 GCA_913046335.1 uncultured Pelagibacterales bacterium
TCTAGAATATATGATCATGTAGACGGGTTACTCGATTATTTTCGTTTTGAATCTCCTTATAGACCACAGCTATTACATAGAATAGATAAAGAAACGAGTGGTGTGTTGTTACTATCGAGAAAGCCAGATACGACTAGACGGTTATCGGAAGCTTTTAGAAATAGAGAGGTTAAAAAGATTTATTGGGCTTTTGTCATTGGGCACATGCCAAAAACATCAGGGTCAATTAATGCTCCTTTAGCTACTATTAATAGTAAGAACTTTGAAAGAGCAGCCTTTGACCCAGATGGAAAAGAATGTAAAACAATTTACAATGTATTATGGAAAGGTGATTTTAAATATACTAAATTATCTTTAGTAGAATTTCTTCCTGAAACTGGAAGGAAACATCAAATTAGAGCGCATTGTAATCATGTAGGTTGTTCAATCATAGGTGATAATAAATATATTAAAAAAACTCACCGTGAGTTGAAACACCTCTATCAATTTTCTTCTAACATGCAACTACACGCAAGAGAAATAGGAATTCCTGATATTGAAGGAATAACACTAAGAATTAAAGCGCCTATTCCAGAGCATACGTTAAAAATTATGGAAGCCTTAAAACTATCAAAAGATATTTTAAATTAGTTAATATTGATGGAAAATAAACCTAAACTTACATTTAAAATTATAAAATCTATTGAAAATAATTATAGTATTCAAATCAATAATAAAATGGCAAAGACTCCAAATAGAAATTTGATAGAGGTGCCTACTTTAAAGCTAGCAAAAATAATACTTCAAGACTTTCAAATAAAAAGTTCTAAAAAGCTAGCTAATATAGTATCGCCTATAAGGATGACGAATACAGCCCTTGATAAGATAGCAATAAACAATCACGCTTATATAGAAGCATTAAGCTTATATATTAATAGTGATGTAGTTTGCTATTTTGCTAGTTCTCCTAAAGATTTAGTAAAAAAGCAAAATAAGTATTGGTTGCCTATGATTAAATTTATGCAAGACTTATATAATATTAATATATTACATACATCAGAAATTATAGCAGTAAGCCAGTCAGAAGAAAATATAACTAAAGTAAAAGAAATTTTGATAAAGAAGAACTGTTTTGAGTTATCTGCAATAGGTGTGTTAGTGCAGTTAACTAATTCAATAATTATATCTTTGGCTCTTGTAAACAATAAGATTAGTGTTAAGGATGCGTATGAGATAAGTAACTTGGAAGAAATTCATCAGTCTTCTTTATGGGGTAAAGATGAAGAAGCTTTTACTAGACTTAAGGCTATTAGTATTGATATAAAAAATGTAAAAAAATATTTTGATGCTATAAACAAATAATAACCATATTGTAAGGACTAAGTTGTGAAAGATGTATTAAAAGAATTGCAAGAAAAGAAAGACCTAGCAAGACTTTCTGGAGGATTGAAACGTTTAGAGAGTCAGCATGCAAAAGGAAAGTTATCTGCTCGAGAAAGGATTAGTGTTCTTGCTGATAAGGATACATTTATTGAGTATGATATGTTTGTAGAGCATCGTTCTACAGATTTTGGTATGGAAAAAAATAAAATACCCGGTGATGGTGTCGTAACAGGTACTTGTAAAATAAATGGGCGTTCAATATTAATATATAGCCAAGATTTTACCGTTTATGGAGGTTCTTTAAGTGAAGCTCATGCAGAGAAAATCTGTAAAATTTTAGATCAGGCTATGAAACTAGGTTTGCCTGTAATCGGATTGAATGATTCTGGCGGTGCTCGTATTCAAGAAGGAGTGGCCTCATTAGGAGGGTATGCAGAAGTTTTTCAAAGAAATGTATTAGCATCTGGTTTTATTCCTCAAATATCATTAATCATGGGGCCCTGCGCAGGAGGTGCTGTTTATTCACCAGCTATAACAGATTTTACATTTATGGTTCAAGATTCCTCTTATATGTTTGTAACAGGTCCAGATGTTGTAAAAACAGTTACTCATGAAACAGTAAGTGCTGAAGAGCTTGGTGGAGCTTCTACTCATACAAGAAAATCTGGTGTAGCTGATTTAGCATTTGAAGATGATTTAACTATATTAGAACAAACTAGAAGGCTCTTGGACTTTTTACCTCTTTCAAATAAAGAAAAAGCTCCAGCTAGGTTAACTGAGGATCCAAAAAATCGTAAAGCATTTAATTTAGATACACTTATACCTGAAAACTCTAATAGTCCTTATGATATGAAAGAATTAATAATAACTATAGTTGATGAAGAAGATTTTTTTGAAATACAACCTGATTATGCAAAAAATATTATAATTGGCTTTGCAAGAATTTCGGGAGAAACTATAGGCATAGTAGCTAATCAGCCCATGGTTCTTGCGGGATGCTTAGATATTGATTCTTCTCGTAAAGCAGCAAGGTTTATTCGTTTTTGTGATTGTTTTAACATACCAATCGTTACTTTAGTAGATGTCCCCGGTTTCTTGCCAGGAACATCACAAGAATATAATGGTATCATTAAGCACGGAGCTAAGCTTCTTTATGCATATGCTGAAGCAACAGTCCCTAAGATAACTTTGATAACTAGAAAAGCTTACGGAGGCGCTTATGATGTTATGGCTTCAAAACATTTAAGAGGAGATGTTAATTATGCTTGGCCAACAGCTGAAATTGCTGTAATGGGAGCGAAAGGCGCGGTAGAAATTATATTTAGAGGTTCTAATGAAGAAAAAATAAAAAAACAAACAGATGAATACCAAGATAAGTTTGCTAATCCATTTGTAGCTGCCTCTAGAGGTTATTTAGATGATATTATAACTCCACATAATACTCGATCTAGATTGTCATCAGCATTAGAGCTTCTAAAAACAAAAGAATTATCAAACCCAAAAAAGAAACATGGAAATATTCCATTATAAAAAAAGAGACTATTATATGTTTAAAAAAATACTTATTGCTAATAGAGGCGAAATAGCTTGTAGAATTGCTAAAACGTGCAAAAAAATGGGAATTGCTACTGTAGGAGTATACTCAGATGCAGATAAAAATTCTATGTATTTACAATATATGGATGAGGCAGTTAATATCGGGCCTGCTGATTCAGCAAAAAGTTACTTAAATATAGAAAATATTATAAAGGCTGCAAAATTAAAGAAAGCTGATGCTGTTCACCCTGGCTATGGTTTTTTATCAGAAAATGCAGAATTTTCTAAAGCTTTACAAAAAGAAAATATTATATTTATAGGGCCATCTATTAAAGCCATCCAATCTATGGGAGATAAAATTATCTCTAAAAGAATAGCTAAAAAAGCTGGAGTAAATATTATTCCTGGTGTTGATGGAGCTATCAAAAATGTAGAAGATGCTAAAAAAGCTGCTATAGAAATTGGTTACCCAGTAATGGTTAAAGCTTCTGCTGGTGGCGGTGGAAAAGGTATGAGAGTAGCAAATGATGAAAAAGAATTAATTTCTGGTTTTCAGAGTGCAAAAAATGAAGCTAAAAAATCATTTGGAGATGATAGAGTATTTATAGAAAAATTTATTGTTGGGCCCAGACATATAGAAATTCAAATTCTTGCAGATGAATTTGGAAATATGGTTTATTTAGGAGAACGAGAATGTTCTGTTCAAAGAAGACATCAAAAAGTAATTGAAGAAGCTCCTAGTTCCTTAGTAGATGAGGGTATGAGAAAAAAAATGGGAGAGCAGGCTCTTTTACTAGCTAAAGCTGTTAATTATTCTAGTGCTGGAACTGTAGAGTTTGTAGCATCTAATGATAAGTCTTTTTATTTTCTTGAAATGAACACAAGATTGCAAGTTGAGCATCCAGTAACAGAATTAGTTACAGGAATAGATCTTGTTGAAAAAATGATCAATATAAGCGCTAAATTACCCTTAGGATTAATACAGTCAGATATAAAAATTAGTGGTTGGTCTGTTGAAGCTAGGATATATGCTGAAAATCCTATTAGAAATTTTGCACCTTCTATTGGTAGATTGAGAAAATTTATTTCACCATTGCGGGAAGATGCTTCAATTCGTCTTGATTCAGGTGTGCAAGAAGGTGGCGAAATATCTATGTATTATGATCCAATGATAGCAAAAGTAATTTCTCATGGAGAAAATAGATTGGATGCATGTAATAAATTATCTATAGCATTAGATGCATTTGTTATAAAAGGTTTGTCTACAAATATTCCATTTGTGAATAGTGTATTAACTAATAAAAAGTTTTTATCTGGAGATATTACAACTGCCTTTTTAGATGAAGAGTATCCTAAAGGGTATTCAGGTTTGCTAAAATCAAAAGACAAAATATTATTGATTTCTATGGCATCTCTGGCAATGAAGGCAATAGAAATAAAGCGTGAGAGTGAATTAAATAAAGGCAATTATGTTGTTACTATTTCTAAGCACCATTTTGAATTAAAATATGAAATACTACCTAATGATGTTAATGATATTTATAGAATTAAGGTAGATAATAATTCAATATTTTATGAAATTCTTGTTTCTTGGCATATAGGAGAACCATTATTGCGGATCTCTTTAAATGATAAAAAATTTATTATGCAAGTTTCAAAGAATCTTTCTAATTATAATATTTGTCATGCTGGTTTTGATATCCAATCAAATGTTAAAGAATTAGATATTTTTAATTTATCTAAAATGATCCCTAAGAAATCTAAAAACACATTATCTAAAACACTTATATCTCCTATGCCTGGACAGGTTGTAAAAATATGTGTTTCTGAAAATCAAAAGGTTAGTTCCGGTGAAGATTTAATTATATTAGATGCAATGAAAATGGAAAATATTCTTAAATCTGATAAAGATGTTATAATTAAAAAAATAAATGTAAAAGAAGGTGATACTGTCTCGGTAGATCAGGAATTAATTACTTTTGGGTGATACTAAAAGATATCTTTTGTAGATTTTTTTATAATCTCATCAAATTCATTCATATTATAATTATAGCCAAGCTCTTTTAATGATGTTATTGAGAAATCTTTTATACCACATGGTATAATGCTCTTATAATAATCAAGGTTTGGGTTAATATTTAGTGATATTCCATGATATGTTATCCAGTGACTTACTCTTATACCAATAGCTCCTATTTTAGATTCACCGTGAGGTCCGTTTACCCATATACCAATTCTATCTTTACATGTATAAGCGTTTAGACCAATATATTTTAATGATTTTATCATCCATGCTTCCAAGGTTTTAACGTATTTTCTGATATCTTTTTCTCTATAATTGAGGTTAAGCATTACGTATATTATTCTTTGTCCAGGACCATGGTATGTAACTTGTCCTCCTCGGCCTGAGTTAATAATAGGAATCTCTGTATGATTAAGTATTTGTTCTTCTTTTGCACTAGTTCCGCATGTATAAACTGAAGGGTGTTCTAACAACCATATTAGTTCTGAAGCTTTATCTTTATAAATTTTCTGAACATAGTTTTCCATAGTATTAATAGCTTCATCGTATGGAACCAAATCTTTGTTATATTTCCACGTTAAGCTTTTATTATTAGATATAATATTTAATGAAACCATTTTTATAACCTAGCATTATTTATCTTATACAGTTAGTATGCATTATAATATTAATAATCAAAATGCATAGGAATTTTAGGAAAATGGAAAAGAATTCTAAAGCTATAGCAGAAAATGTTAATATATATGACAGTGAAACTTCTTTAGGGTTTGGTATTTCTTCAAAGTTTATTGATCAAACTAGAGAGAATATTAAAGCTAATGATGTCAATGTTCTTGAAGAAGATATCTTATCTTTGCATCCAGCAGATATTGCAGATATCTTTGAAATATTGCCCCAAGAAGATCGAAAAACATTATTTACCTTATTACAACATAAACTGCCTCCAGAAACTTTAGCTTCTATAGATGAGCAAGTATTAAAAGATATAATAGAAAATTATAAACCAAGTTTATTAGCGGACTTAATAGAAAAATTAGATACGGATGATGCTGCTTATATATTAGAAAATTTAGACTTCAAAAAAAGAGAAGACCTTTTAAATCAAATTTCTAATGAAGCTAAAATTTTAATAGTGCAAGCTTTAGAGTTTCCGGAAATGTCTGCAGGTAGGCTGATGCAAAGAGATTATGTTGCGGTTCCTCGTTATTGGAATGTAGGACAGGTAATAGATTATTTAAGACGGTCAATTAAAGTTCCAGATCAGTTCTATGCAATATTTATCGTAGACCCTAGGCACATGCCTGTAGGCACAATACCTCTCCATAAATTAATGAGAAGTGAGAGAAAAGTAGTGTTGTCTGATATTATGACTACAGAGCCTGTTGTTGTTCCTGTAACAATGGATCAAGAGGATATGGCCTTTCTATTTGAGCAATATGATTTGACGTCTGCTCCCGTAGTTAATTCGCAAAATAAGTTAATAGGAATGTTAACAGTTGATGATGTAGTAGAAGTAATACAAGAAGAGGCAGAAGAAGATATGCTGAAACTTGCAGGTGTTTCAGGAGATACCGATATTTATATGGCAGCCTGGCAAACAGCTAGAAGTCGTTTTACCTGGCTATTTGTAAACTTACTTACTGCAATCTTGGCGTCTATGGCGATAGGAATATTTGAGGGAACTATAAAACAAATTGTTGCTTTAGCAGTTTTGATGCCTATCGTTGCCTCAATGGGTGGGAATGCTGGAACTCAAACTTTAACTGTTGCTGTTAGAGCTCTTGCAACAAGAGAGCTAAATCAGTCCAATGCATTAAGAGTCTTTGGTAAGGAAATCTTAGTAGGAATAATTAACGGTATTATTTTTGCAATTATAGTTGGTTTAGTGGCAGCTTTATGGTTTGGAGAAAAAGGTTTAGGAATTGTGATAGCTTTAGCCATGCTATTTAATTTATTTGTTGCAGGTTTTTTTGGTGCATCAATTCCTTTACTTTTACAACGTTTTAAAATTGACCCTGCATTGGGAGCTTCAATTTTGTTGACTACGGTTACAGATGTTGTAGGTTTCTTTGTGTTTTTAGGTTTAGCAAAAATATTATTAACATAAGTCTTTGGAGATTAAATGATTATTAATAGAAGAGAAGATTTCAACTTTTATTTAGGTGATACTGCAGATATGATTAGAGAAACTGTATCTAGTTTTGCTCAAAATGAAATTGCACCAAGAGCATCTGATATAGACAAGAAAAACGATTTCCCTTCTGATTTATGGGAAAAAATGGGAAGTTTAGGAATACTAGGTGTAACTGTTGAAGAAAAATGGGGAGGAAGTGGCTTAGGTTACTTAGAACACACTGTTTGTGTTGAAGAAATTAGTAGAGCATCAGCTTCAGTTGGACTTTCATATGGTGCGCATTCGAATTTGTGTATAAACCAAATAAGATTAAATGGGAATGATCAGCAACGTGAAAAATATTTGCCAGGACTAGTTTCAGGAAAAAAAGTTGGAGCCTTAGCTATGAGTGAATCCAGCGCAGGCTCAGATGTGATAGGGATGATTACGACAGCAACAAAAAAAAATGATCATTATGTTTTAAATGGTTCAAAAATGTGGATAACAAATGGCCCAGATGCTGATTACTTGGTAGTATATGCCAAAACGGAGCAGAAAGCTGGATCTAAGGGTATTACGGCATTTATAATAGAAAAAAATTTTAAAGGTTTTTCTACAGGAGAAAAGTTAGATAAGTTAGGTATGCGTGGGTCTAATACGTGTGAGCTTATATTTGATAATTGTGAAGTTCCTAATGAAAATGTTTTAGGTGAAATAAACGCTGGTGCAAAAGTACTTATGAGCGGATTAGATTATGAGAGAGTAGTTTTAGCAGGTGGACCACTTGGAGTTATGCAAAATTGTTGGGATATAATAGTTCCTTATGTGCATGAGCGAAAGCAGTTCGATAAACCAATTGGAAGTTTTCAATTAATACAGGGGAAATTAGCAGATATATATACATCTATGAATGCATCTAAGTCTTATGTCTATAATGTTGCACAAGCATGCGATAGAGATGAAACTACTAGAAAAGACTCAGCAGGTGCTATTTTATACGCAGCTGAAAAATCTACAGAAATAGCACTTCAAGCAATTCAAATTTTGGGAGGAAATGGTTATACTAATGATTATCCAGTAGGCCGTCTCTTAAGAGATTCTAAGTTATATGAGATAGGAGCAGGAACAAGTGAAATTAGAAGAATGTTAATTGGAAGAGAAGTTTTTAATGAAACTACATAGGAGAACAACAATGTACTTAAATTTTAATAAGTTAAATATAAAATTATTTTTAATGTTATTAGCTTTCTTATTTATGATATTTAACTTAAAAATTGCTCTTTCACAGGATAATATGCCAGATTTTCCTTATGACCCAGAAGTGCAAGCCTCAAAAGCAAAAGTTTGTGCAAAAGTTTGCCTTAGAAGAAGAGATGCATGCATAAAAATAGAAGCAAACAATCCAGATTCAGAACAAATATGTCAGGGACAAATGTTTGTTTGTGTAAATCAATGTAGATAAAGAGGAGAAAAAAATGAAAAGAGCTAACATAGTTATTACAGGTTTTGCAAGAACACCTATGGGAAGTTTTCAAGGAAGTTTATCCGCGGAAAAAGCCCCAAAATTAGGAAGTATTGCTATAAAAGGAGCAATAAAGAAAGCTGGAATTAAAGCTGAGCATATAGATGATGTAGTAATGGGATGTGTTTTGCCAGCTGGCATGGGCCAAGCGCCTGCAAGACAGGCAGCACTAGGAGCAGGTATCCCCAACACAGCAGGTGCAACAACTATAAATAAAATGTGTGGATCAGGCATGAGGGCTGCAATGATTGCTCACGATCAATTATTAGCAGGGTCTAGCTTAGTAACTTTGGCAGGTGGTATCGAAAGTATGTCTAATGCGCCTTATATTTTGCCTAAAGTAAGAAGTGGTTTAAGAATGGGCCATGCTCAAGTTCAGGACCATATGTTTATAGATGGTTTAGAAGATGCTTATGAACCAGGTCGTTTAATGGGTGCTTATGCAGAAGCAACAGCTGAGGCCTATCAGTTTACTAGAGAAGAGCAAGATCATTTTGCTATTAGGTCATTAGAGAGAGCAAAAAAAGCAAATGAAGATGGTTCTTTTAAAGAAGAGATGGTGTCTGTAACTATTAATACTCGCACTGGTACAAAAGAAATTACTAATGATGAACAACCTTTTTCTGCAGATTTATCTAAAATTCCGAAACTTAAACCAGCTTTTAGTAAAACTGGAACAGTCACAGCTGCCAACTCTTCATCAATTTCAGATGGAGCTGCGGCTTTAGTAATGATGAATAGCGAAGAAGCAAAGAAGAAAAATTCTATACCATTAGCTAGAATTGTTGCACATGCTACAAATAGTCATGACCCGGCATGGTTTACAACTGCCCCAATAGGTGCAATCCAAAAAGTTTTAGATAAGGCTGGGTGGAATATTAAAGATGTTGGATTATTTGAGATAAATGAAGCTTTTGCTGTTGTGCCTATGGCGGCAATGAAAGACTTAAGTATATCTCCTGAAATAGTAAATGTTCATGGAGGAGCATGCGCTTTAGGACATCCTGTTGGAACATCAGGAGCTAGAATTATAGCTACACTAATTGCAGCCATGCATAAGTATAAAGTTGATAAAGGTGTGGCTTCTTTATGTATTGGTGGCGGAGAAGCTACTGCAATTGCTTTAGAAAGAAGTTAATAGAATATAAAGGAGTTTAAATGGATATTATTAAAAGTTCTCTAGATAGCTCTTCTAAAGAGTATATAAAGAATAGTAAAGTTATGGAAAAGTTAGTTTCTGAGCTTAAACAAAAAGTGGTTTTTTCTCAAAAAGGTGGCGGCCCGGAAGCGATAAAAAGACACGTAGAAAGAGGAAAGCTTTTACCTAGAGAACGCATACAATATTTAGTAGACCCTGGTTCGCCTTTTTTAGAATTTTCATCACTAGCAGCATATGGACATTATAATGATGAGGCGCCTTGCTCAGGAATTATAACTGGTATTGGCCGAGTTTCAGGAAGAGAGTGCGTTATCATAGTTAATGATGCTACTGTCAAAGGCGGAACTTATTATCCAATAACTGTTAAAAAACAATTAAGAGCGCAGGAGATTGCTATAGAAAATCATCTGCCATGTATTTATTTAGTAGATTCAGGGGGAGCATTTTTGCCTCTTCAAAGTGAAATGTTTGCAGATAAAGAAGGTTTTGGAAGGTCGTTTTTTAATCAATCTAATATGTCCTCTATGGGTATTCCCCAAATAGCTGTAGTAATGGGCTCTTGCACTGCGGGAGGAGCGTATGTTCCAGCAATGTGCGATGAGGCAATTATAGTTAAAAATCAAGGAACAATATTTTTAGGAGGCCCCCCTTTAGTTAAAGCGGCAACTGGGGAAGTTGTTAGTGCTGAAGAATTAGGTGGAGGAGAATTACATAGTAAAAAAAGTGGTGTTACAGACCATTTAGCTGAAAATGATGAGCATGCATTAAAAATAGCTAGAGATATTGTAGGTACCTTTAATAAAAAGACAAATAAAGACGTGGATCTAGAAGCTTCTATTAAGCCTGCTCATTCTTTAAAAAGTATTTATGGTGTAATTCCAGAATCTTTATCAACGCCGTATGATGTCAGAGAAGTAATAGCAAGAATAGTAGATGGCAGTAAATTTTTAGAATTTAAAAAGTTATATGGGCCCACTTTAGTAACGGGTTTTGCAAGAATTATGGGATATTCAGTAGGAATAGTTGCAAATAATGGAATTTTATTTTCAGAGAGTTCTCAAAAAGGGGCACACTTTATAGAATTATGTGGGCAAAGAAAGATACCAATTATATTTTTGCAAAATATTTCTGGGTTTATGGTAGGAAAAAAATATGAAGAAGGCGGAATAGCTAAAGATGGCGCAAAATTAGTAACAGCTGTTGCTACAGTGAAAGTTCCAAAATTTACAGTTATTATAGGTGGTTCTTTTGGAGCCGGTAATTATGGAATGTGTGGAAGAGCTTATAGTCCAAGATTTATGTGGGCTTGGCCAAATTCTAGAATATCAGTAATGGGAGGTGAGCAAGCTGCTAATGTTCTTTCTACAGTAAGAAAAGATGTGAATTATAGAAAAGGTTTAAAGTGGTCTAAAAAGGACGAAAATACTTTTAAAAATAAACTATTAAGCCAATATGAGAAAGAAGGTAACCCATACTTTGCATCTTCACGGATATGGGATGATGGAGTAATTGACCCAGCAGATACTAGAAAAGTTTTAGGTTTGTCAATTTCAGCATCACATAATAAGCCAATTGAGGATCCTAAATTTGGTATATTTAGGATGTAAAAAATGAATAGTGAAAATTTACTAAAAAGAATAGATGATAGGGGAGTTTATTATTTAACTATAAACAGGCCTCATGTAATGAATGCATTTGATGAAAACCTTATTAAAGATTTGAATGAGGTGTTTTTAGAGCTAGCTATAAATAAAGAGATTAGAATGTTAGTCCTTACAGGCGAAGGTAAAGCGTTCTCTGCAGGTGGAGATTTGGATTGGATGAGACGAATGTCAGATGTAAGTCACGCAGAGAATTCAAAAGATTCTATGAAGCTTGCTGAAATGTTATATAATTTAGATACATTACCTTTTCCAACAATTGCGGTAGTAAATGGCGCTGCATTTGGAGGAGGTGTAGGATTAGTAGCTGCTTGTGATATTGCGATAGGAAATAATTATAGTAAATTTTCTTTATCGGAGGTAAGACTAGGGCTAATTCCTTCAGTTATTAGTCCGTACGTAGTTAAGGCTATAGGACAGAGAAACTCAAGGTATTTATTTTTAACATCTGCACCTATTTCTTCAAAAGAAGCTTATCATATAGGGTTGTTAAATGATTATACGGAATCAGAAAATTTAAATGACTTATTAGAAAAGCAATTGAAAAATATATTAAAAGGAGGTCCTAAAGCTCTTAAAGCTTCAAAAGAATTAATATCTTTTGTAGATGGTAAAATTATAGATGAGGAAGTTATGGCTGAAACAGCTAAAAGAATAGCTGATGCAAGATCAAGTGATGAAGGCAAAGAAGGTATAGATGCTTTTTTACAAAAAAGAAAACCAAATTGGCAGGATAAAGATAAATGATAAAAAGAATTTTAATAGCAAATAGAGGAGAAATAGCAGTAAGAATAGCGCGTACATGTAAATCTATGAACATAGAAGTAATAGCTTTATATTCAGAAGCCGATAAAAATGCTTTACATGTTCGTAAAGCTGATAAGGCTATATATATAGGAGAGTCTTTAGCTGAAAATAGTTATTTAAATTATAAAAAGATAATCAAAATTGCATTAGAGAATAAAGTAGATGCTGTCCATCCAGGGTACGGTTTTTTGTCTGAGAATCCAGATTTTGCTAGAGCATTAGAAAAAAATAATATAAGGTTTATTGGGCCTTCAGTTACGTCCATGAAAAGCATGTCTTTAAAAAATGATGCCAGAAACATGATGGAAGAAGCCGGTGTGCCTGTGCTTTCTGGTTTTTCAGCGGATGGTTTATCAAAAAAAGAAATAATAAAAAAATGTGAAAATATAGGGTTTCCTCTAATTATTAAGGCTTCTGCTGGGGGTGGAGGCAAAGGTATGTATGTGATCAATAAAAAAGAAGAAATTATTATTAAATTTGAAGGTGCAAAAAGAGAAGCTTTAAGTTCTTTTGGAAATAATTCTATTTTAATAGAAAAATATTTACAAAACCCAAGGCATATAGAAGTGCAAATTTTGGCAGATAATTATGGTAATATTCATACTTTATCAGATAGAGATTGTAGTATTCAGAGAAGACATCAAAAAGTTATAGAAGAAGCACCTGCTACAAACATTAGCCAAGAAATCAGAAAAGAAATGGCTTTTCAAGCTAAACAAGTAGCAAAAAATATTTCTTATTCTGGAGCAGGAACAATAGAGTTCTTATTAGAGAATAATAAGTTTTATTTTATGGAAATGAATACGCGTTTACAGGTAGAGCACCCTGTAACAGAATTAATACTAGGTATTGATTTAGTAGAGTTGCAGATTAAAGTAGCCAACAATGAGGAAATAAAATCATTACCTAGTTTAATTAAAGGGCATGCTATAGAAGCAAGAGTATATGCGGAAAATCCAGAAAAAGATTTTCAGCCTTCTCCTGGAAAAATATTAGAGTTTAATTCGCCAAAAAAAGATTATTTAAGATTAGACACTGGCTATCTAGCTAATGATGAAGTTTCTTCTTATTACGACCCAATGGTTGCAAAAATTATAGCTTATGGAGAAAATAGAAATGATGCTTTGAAAAAGCTTTCTTTTGCTTTGCAAAACACCCAGCTAATTGGAATAAAAAATAATATAGATTTTTTAAATAAAATTTTAAAAGTGCCTGCTTTTTCAAAAAAGAATATCAATACGGACTTCATAAATAAGTATTGGAAGAGTCTAGTACCTAGTGTGGAAAGTAGAAATAATTTAATACAGGCAGCTTTAGTTTTACATGTAAAAGCAAGAAATTCTAGTCATATTGATGAAAAATCCTCACCATGGAAAAATGTAAATAATTGGAGGCACTTAGAAAACAGTTATGAAAATATAAATATATTATGTGACAAAGAAATTTATAATTATAAGGTTAAAATGATAGATCAGGATCATGCTTTAGTTACAAATAACGATGCTTCATACATTAATACCTTTAAATTTATAAGTAAAAATGGGCATAATAATATACAGTTAATATGTAATAATAATAAAATAGATGTATTTTTTGTTAAATTAAATAATGAAGATATGTACATAAATCAAAATGGTTATTCGTTAAACTTAAAAATTAGAGATAAATATCACTTAGAATTAGAGGAGGAGTCTTCTTTAGGCTCTATGGATTCCCCGGTCCCTGGAAAAATTGCTAAAATTTTTGTAAAAAATAAGCAAATTGTAAAAAAAGGGGATATTTTAGTAATTGTTGAAGCAATGAAGATGGAACATTCTATTTTAGCGCCATTTTCAGGAAGAGTATTAAAGGTTAATACTAAGGAAGGAGATCAAGTGGATGAGGGGTTTACTGTAGTAGAAATGGAAGTAAATTAATGACAGAAATAACCATATATGAAGTTGGGCCTAGGGATGGTCTGCAAAATGAAAGTGTTCCATTATCTGCTGAGCATAAAATATCATTTATAGACATTTTGTCACAGACAGGCTTAAAGTTTATAGAGAGTGGAGCATTCGTCTCACCTAAATGGGTTCCTGCCATGGCAGATTCCCACATAGTAATGACTAATATTAATAGATCTAATGACATAAGTTATCCTGTTCTAACTCCAAATATTAAAGGTTTAGAGGATGCTTTAAAATATAAATCAGATACAGCATGTGTTTTCACTACGCCTAGTGAATCTTTTTCAAAAAAAAATACAAACTGTTCTGTTGAAGAAGCTATAACGCGTGCTGAACAGGTTACAAAAGAAGCTCTAAATAATGGAATTAAAGTTAGAGGATATATATCGACAGTAATGTTTTGTCCTTATGAGGGTGAAATTAAACCTTTAAAAGTAGCTTACTTATGTGAAAAATTGATAAACATGGGATGCTATGAAGTCTCATTGGGAGACACAATAGGAAGTGGAAACCCATTAAAAACAAAACAAATGATTGAAGTCTGTAGAGAAGCAGTAGGAATAGAAAAATTGGCAGTGCATTTTCATGATACTTATGGACAAGCTTTATCAAATATCTTAGCTAGTTTAGAATTAGGAATAAAAGTTATAGATACTTCTGTAGGAGGATTAGGAGGTTGTCCGTATGCGCCAGGTGCAAGAGGTAATGTAGCTACTGAAGATGTTTTATTTATGTTAAATGGTATGGGTATTAAGACTGGTGTAGATTTAAATAAAGTTTGTGATGCTTCTAGATTTGTATTTGAAAAATTAGGCCAAAAACCTTTTTCAAGAGTTTATAATGCATTAGAAGCTATAAAACATAAAAACTAACTTATAAAGATTAATGAACTTATTAAAGCTAGCAGTAGGTATAAAAAGTATAGATGAGTTAAGAGAGCGCCAAATATTTAATGCTAATAAATATAAGAAAAATATACATATAACTAGGCTTTATCCTAAAAAGCATGAAATCATTAAAAACCAAGGCTCTATGTTTTGGATAATCAATGGTTATATATCAGCTAGACAAAAAATTATTGATTTTAGTAAAGTGGAGCATGAGGATGGTAAGTTCTACTGTCATATCATATTAGATAAAAATATAGTTGATACGCAAGTTATTAGTCATAGGCCTTTTCAAGGGTGGAGATACTTAATAGATGAAAAAACTCCTAAGGATATAGCGGTAAATGAAAGAATAAATGCGGGCAAATTATATAAAACGTTAGAGGAGTTATGTATTTTATAAAACTTTAAAACTTTTTTCATAATTTTTTATACCAATTGGTACTAAATTTTTGACAAAATTTTAATTTTAGAATTATTATAAAGAATTACTTTAATTAACTTGTAACTAAGGAAAATAAAATGAAAATTTTTAATATATTAATATTTATATCTATGACTATCTTTTTTATAAATAAAGCTGCATTTGCATTAGAGACAAAACCTATCATAGATCTAGATTTGGCTAAAAAAATGGCTGATGCTTGTGAGGCTAAAAAAGCTACTACAGATTGGCGCGCACTTAATATAGCAATTGTAGATTCTGGAGCAGATTTAATTCTTTTTAGAAGACAAAATGGTGCGTTTTTAGGAAGTGTAGATATTGCAATAAATAAGGCAAAATCTGCTGTAATGATACCTTACCCAACTAGAGCAATAGGAGATTTAGCATACGGTAAAGACGGAAACCCTGGAAGGCTTCCTGGTATAGCAACAGTTGATTTTTTAGTTCCTTTTGCAGGAGGTTTGCCAATTAGAACACAAAATGGTGACCTTTTAGGGGCTATAGGAGTTAGTGGTGCAACTGGTGATCAAGATGAAGAATGTGCACAAACTGCACTTGATGCAATAAAAGAGGACTTAAAATAATATTTGATATCTTGATAAATAGGATATATTTTTAACCTTATGTTTGATTTATTAATTAAGAATGCAAAGATTATTGATGGAACAGGTTTGCCATCTTTTACTGGAGATATAGCAATAGAAGATGGCATTATTGTTGATAGAGGAAATAATTTAGGTAAAGCGAAGTCCATAATAGATGCACAAGGTTTAACTTTAGTACCAGGCTTTATAGATAGTCATACGCATTATGATGCTCAATTAACTTGGGACCCATGGGCGAATCCCTCACCTAAACTAGGAGTGACTACAGTTGTTATTGGTAATTGTGGATTTACTATAGCACCTTGTAAACCTGAACACCGTGACTTGACTATGAGAAATCTTACTAATGTTGAAGGAATGTCTTTAGATGTCTTAAGGCAAGGAATAGTTTGGAACTTTGAAACATTCCCTGAGTATCTTGATTTTATAGAAAATAGAGGAGTGGGCCCAAATGTTGCGGCTTATGTTGGTCACTCATCTGTGAGAGTTTATGTTATGGGAGAAGATGCTTTAACTAGAAAAGCTACAGATACAGAAATATTAGAAATGCAAGAAATAGTAAAAGAATCTATGATGAGTGGTGGATTAGGTTTTGCTACATCTACTTTTGAGGGACATAATGGAGAAAATGGTGTTCCCATGCCTTCTAGATTAGCAGATGATAAAGAAATGCATAGTATCATAATGGCAATGTCTTCCTTTGGAAGAGGAATATTTATGCTAACGAGAGGTTCTAGTACTTCAATTGATAAAATTCAAAATTGGATGAAAAATTCTAATAGACCTGCAGTCGTAGCGGCTCTACTGCATAACCCATTATCTGATAATTCCACATTTAAGGTTTTAGAAGATATTTCTAAGGCAACAGATAAAGGTATAGAGATGTGGGGACAAGTATCTTGTAGACCTCTTTCTATGGAATTTACAATGAAATCACCATATTTATTTGAAGGTATACATTCTTGGAGGCCTGCAATGGAATGCTCTTCATTAGATCTATATGAAAAAGTATTGGCAGATAATAATTTTCGTGAAACGTTATTAAATGAAATTGAAAATGATGCTCAGGTAAGATTATTTAATGGTGATTGGGATAAAATAATAGTTAGAGAAGTTAATAATAAAAAATATGAGAATTTAGAAGGACGGTCTATTAATGAGATTGCATTAGATGCTAATGTAAATCCTTTAGATTGGCTTTTAGATCATTCTCTTAGTGTAAATGGAATGGATACTCTCTTTATCGCAATGTTATTAAATAGTGATGAAAAAGCTGTTGGAAAATTACTAAAACATCCTCGGTCTAATATTACATTATCAGATGCTGGAGCACACTTAACATTTTTTAATGATGCTGGGTATGGACTGTATATGCTTCAAAGGTGGGTTAGAGAAAATAAACTTATGTCGATTGAAGAAGCAATTTATAATTTAACTGGTAAGCAGGCTGATATTTATAGAATTGATCAAAGAGGAAGATTAGTACCTGGACAATATGCTGATATGATGTTGTTTGATCCTGAAGAAGTAGCCGTTTCACAATCATACAGAGTAAGTGATCTTCCAGGAGGTGGAAGTCGTTTAAATATCGATGGTAAAGGAATTAAAGGAGTATGGATAAACGGAAAAAGAGTATTAGAGGATGGTGATATAATAAATAAAAACAATTTACCAGGTAAGGTGATTAGAGGTTTTCACGCTTAATATTTTTATTGAAAGAGGTTATTTACATAACCTCTTTCAGAGTAAATATTATCACCATATATTTTGTGCAGAGGCCATTGCAAAAAGCATAGGTATAGATAATAGAGTGTTAGTTCTGCTAAAAAGCATAGCAGTTCTAGCTGAAGCCACTTTAGTATCTGGATCCGTTTCTACCATACCTAAAGCTCTTTTTTGATTTGGCCATATAACAAACCAAACATTTATAAACATAATTGTACCTAACCACATGCCTATTCCTATGGCAGTGTGTTTAGCAACTCCATCCATAATCCCTAAAGTCATAGCTTGTATTAAGTAACCATTTACATGTGCTACCAATAAACCTGTAATTATAGTTGCCATGGCTCCCCATCTAAACCAAAATAAGGCAGCTGGAGCGATTACTTTTCCAATAGCTGGTTTTTGATCATCTGGAATTTTTGGCATATTTGGTATTTGTACAAAGTTAAAATACCACAGTAATCCTATCCACATTATTCCAGCAAGAACATGAACATATCTTAATATTAAGGACCAAAAAGCAGTATCAATCGCTCCCCCTGTAGAAAGATAATAAAGAACAAATAAAATAGTAAGAGCAATACCTGCCCCAATAGTTTTTTCAAGTGACGTAAGAATATTAGCCATTGATTTCCTCCCTTTTTTTTTTATATGTAATACATACTTAATTAATAGTAAAATTATAAATAGATTATATAAACAAAATTTTATTTTATAAAATTGCGATTGACTTTCAGTCGCAACTGTAATTAATTATGCTTTTTATTCTTAACAAATTTATAAAAAAGGTAAGTAAAATGATTTTTTCAACATTCAAAATAATAGATAACTTAATCAAATTTAATAGAGTAAAGGCTCATTGTGATATTCCTTGTGGAATATATGATCCTATTCCAGCACAAATAGCAGCAATGACAATGGCAAGAATGACAGATACTATAATAGAACTAAAAGAGCATGAAGCTAAAGAACATGATGATGCTAGAGATATGCATTACAATAATAAGATCTCTAGAATGATCAGTGAAAAAGATCGTTCTGCTGAAATTGTAAAGCATGAAATCAGAATAATTTGGGGAGATTTTTTCAAAGAGCCTCAATTTAAAAGTTATCCTGAGTTACATAATTTAGTTCATGAAATCATGTTATTAACTTCTAAATGTAAACAAACTATTGATCAAAAATCTTCCAGGGATCTGGTAGAAAAAATAAATAGATTTGCAGAAATATTTTGGAAAATAAAAGAAGTCGAATATTCAAGGGTTAAGTTCCATTGTAAACCTAATTTAGAGATTGTTTTTCCAAAATTTTAATAAAGTAAAGGACGTATTATGAAAATTATTTTAATGATTTCGTGCATTCTTATGTTTTTTATAAGCTTATCATTTGCACACGATAATAGCCATTCTTCCAATGAAGAGAATAAACATGAACATGCTCATGAAAGCAATAAAGACATTTAATTTTAAGTTTTATGTTTGTTTTTTACATGAATTAAAGGAAATCCTTTAATTTGAGAAAATTTAATTGGCCCTAGCATTTCTTGTGAAATGCTAAGGCTATTATTTCCTTTAACATATATTACTTTTTTTTGTGAATTTACACTGGATATTTTTTTTATTAACAAGCCTAGTGATGAATGCATAAATATAACATTCTTATTCTTTTTAATCATCATATTAAGTATTGGTTTTATTGCTACTATGTAATCGTTATGATTATATTCAGGTTGCATACTAGCACCTTCTATTTTGAGAATATTAATCATTTATTTCACTATTAATACCAAAATTAATAGCCCATTTTAAACTGTTTTTAGTATGATTTAAGGGTTTGTATTCACAACCTATATAACCATTATAATCTAAATTATTTATTAAATTAAAAATATAATTATAATTTATTTCTCCAGTACCTGGCTCACTTCTACAGGGAGGAGATGCGATTTGAATATGTTCTGTATATTTTATACTTCTCTTTATTATATTAGTTAGGTCTCCACTCATAATTTGTGCATGATATAAGTCTAATTGAAGTTTAAGTTTGGGATGATTTATTTCTTTTATTATATCGAGTGCATCATCAACATAGTTTAAATGATAGTTTGGAATATCGCGATCATTTATTGGTTCTATAAGAGCAGTGATATTATGTTTAGAACAAGATTTTGCAGCATAGTGAAGGTTTTCTTTAAAGATATCTCTAGCTTTGTTATGCATATTATTTTTTGTATTTATTCCTGGCATGACATGTATAAAGGGACAATTCAATTGTGATGCATATTCAATTGAAAGCTCAAATTTTTCTTTAAATTCACTTTCTCTACCTACAATAGATGCTATTCCTCGCTCACCATTTTCCCATGAACCTGGATAGGCATTAAATAGTATAAGTTTTTGCTTTGCCTCCTCTAACCATTCTTTTATGCTATTTATTTTATATTCATATGGAAATAAAAATTCAACTGCTTTAAAACCTAAAACAGAGGACGCATTAAATCTTTTTTCAAAGGGAAGTTCATTAAATAGAAATGACAAATTTGCAGAAAGCTTAATCATAATGCATTATGCAAGATGTTAAGATAACCATCAATATTAATATGGAAAAAAATTGATCAGAATTATTATTACCATACCTTTTTTAGTACTTTTAAATTTTCAGCTGGTTTTTGCAGATACTATTAATATTCCAGAAGATGCCGAGAAAATATCCCTTGTAGGTGAATATATCGAAAAAATAGATGTGAATGAAATAACTCTTGGTGATACTAAAGTTGCTATGGCTAGTTTTTCAGCCTTTATTATTACTGAAAACTCATTAAATGGTGGGTTTATAGATTGCAAGGTTACAGCGTATGCGGCGCCTGGCAGAGGTTTTAGTTGTGGTTTTTCACAAATGGAAAATGTTAGCGGTTACTGTGTGCTTAAAGACAAGAGTGGAGATACCATAGTAGCTAAATTAGAATGTTCTAGTGGTGCAACATCTACTGTAGATGTGAGATGTGAAGGTAAAATAGATTTTATGTCGGGAGTAGGAAAATATGCTGGTGTTTCTGGCACAGCCAGAGTTCACATGGAACAAATATTTACTCCAGGTAAAAGTTCTATTGAATTAACAGGTTGGTGGAGACTTCCAGTTCAGCCCTTATAAAGTTGCAAATATTATTTTTTCCTATTAACCGCTATGAATGCAAGTGATTCTAATGCTAGCTTAGCTTCTGATTGAGGAAATATTTCTAATGATTTTATAGCTTCCATACTATATTTTTTAGCAAGAGTAAGGGTTGAGCTAATTCCATGGTATTTATTTATTAGTTCAATTGCTTTATTTAAGTCGCCACTAGATTGCTCTAGATCTTCAATAGTTTTTTTCCAAAAAGCTTTTTCTTCTAGGTTTGATTTTTCTAAGCTTATAATAACAGGAAGTGTCATTTTTCCTTCCCTAAAGTCATCACCAATACTTTTATCTAGAGCAGAAGTTCCTGCATAATCAAGAGCATCATCTATAAGTTGAAAAGCTATTCCTAATTTTTGGCCATATGTTTTAAGAGATTTTTGAATTATATCTTTTTCTTCAGATAAGATTGCACTTATCTCTGATGCTGCGGAAAATAAACTAGCTGTTTTATTTTCAATAATTTTCATATACAATTCTTGATTAGTAGAAGAATCATTTATAGTTGTAAGTTGCAAAACTTCTCCTTGAGCTATTGTAGAAGAAGCTTTGGACAAGACTTCTAAAATGTGTTTAGAACCATATTGAACCATTAATTCAAAGGCACGAGAAAACAAAAAATCACCAACTAGAACACTAGTTTTATTTCCAAAAATATCATTAGCAGTTGCTACACCTCTTCTTATCTTACTTTCATCTATAACGTCATCATGAAGTAAGGTTGCCGTATGAATAAATTCAACACAAGCAGCTAAAAATAGTTGATTTTTACCGCTATAGTTAAATAACCTAGAGCTTAATAATGTAACCATTGGTCGGATTCTTTTTCCTCCTGAAGCTAATATATGTTTTGATAAATCCTTTATAAGAGGCACTTCATTTCCAATATTATCAATAATAATATTGTTAACTTCTTGTAAATCTGTAAATAAGATTTTTTGAATTTCTTGAATGCTTTGGTATGAATTGTCCATAGTGCTATTACTCTTATTCCATCTTTGATATTATAACATTTATATAGAATATTTTTATATTCAATATTATTTTATTTAAAGTATAAATATATATATATCTTTAATAAGTATATTAATATTTATATATGGTGAATTTGTGACTCAAAATACATTAGAAGTATCTAAAAATAAAATTTTGGGTGGAAGTATATCTTTATTCCAACCTAAAAAAGGTTTTCGGGTGAGTATAGACTCAATTTTGTTGTGTTCTTCTATTCAAAGGTATTCAAATTGTATGGAGTTCGGCACAGGTTCGGGTGTAATACTAGTTTACTTATCTAAAAAATATCCTAATTCTAATATAATAGGTATAGAAAAAAATATAGAATTAGTGGAATTAGCAAAAAGAAACTTATTAGAAAATAAAATAAATAATAACAATACGATGGTTATTTGTAATGATATTTTAAAAAAACCATTTTTGAATAATTATAATAATACTCTAGATAGAGTAATAATGAATCCGCCTTATTTTAGGATAAATAATGTTATTAAGTCATATAATAATCTTAAAGCATCAGCACGTTATGAAAGTAATATAAATCAATGGTTTTTAGCGGCATATAAAAAACTAAAACCTAAAGGTTATATGAATTTTGTATTTAGGAGTGAAGACTTAGATTTAGTTTTAAGCAAATTATATAGTTCTTGGGGAGATATGAAAATATTTCCATTATGGCCCAAAGCAAACGTTAAATCTAAGTTAATGATAATGCAAGCAAGAAAAAATGCTAATTCGGGTGTACAAATATTGCCAGGTCTAATATTACATAATAATGATGGAAGTTATACTGAAGAGTGTAATAGTATACTAAATAATAAAAGCAATATACAACTAGATTAATAAAAATAATTATTTTGAAGAAAAAGGATATCTATATGAGGTTTGTTTCTAAATTTTTTAAAAGTAAAGCATCTGTTATAAATGTAGTGAGGCTTAATGGAGTTATAGCTAGCGGCTCAAAATTTCTTGGATCAAGTAACCTCTCTTTAGAAAGCTTAGAAAAACAGATTGAAAGAGCATTTTCTGGAAAGAAGATTGCGGGAGTTGCTTTAGTAATAAATTCGCCAGGAGGATCTCCTGTGCAGTCTGCACTTATCGCAGAAAGAATAATAGAGCTGTCTAAAAAAAATAATATTCCTGTTTTTGCTTTTGTTGAAGATGTTGCTGCTTCAGGGGGGTATTGGTTAGCATGTGCGGCGGATGAAATCTTTGTTATGCCGGCATCAATTGTTGGCTCTATTGGCGTGATCTCTGCTGGTTTTGGCTTTGTAGAAGTTATTAAAAAAATTGGAGTAGAAAGAAGGGTTTTTTCTAAAGGTGATAATAAAGGAATGTTAGATCCTTTTCAGCCTCAAAACTCTGATGATGTAAAAGTAATTACGGATTTACAAGAAGAAATACATCAGCAGTTTAAAGATTGGGTTAGTTCTAGGAGAGGAAATAGGTTAAATATAGATGTAGTAAAAAAGGAAGGTATATTTGAAGCAAAAATATTTTCTGGAACAAAAGCATGTGAATTTGGATTAGCTGACTCAATTGGAGAATTAAAACAAGTAATGAGAGAGCGTTTTAATGACAAAGTAGTTTTTAAAGAAATTTCAGGTAGAAAAAAATTAGGACAAAGGCTTGGCCTTTCTTCATCTAGCTACTCTAGAATAATTGATCATATCGAAGAGAGAATTGCCTTTGCGAAGTTTGGACTATAGTAATTTATGATTAAAATAGTATAGGAGTTTTAATGTTAGGTTTTAGTTTTCCAAAAATTATATTATTATGTTTCATAATGTTAATAGTTTGGTATGGGTTTAAGTTAATAGAAAAACGAACACATATAAAACAAAATAAATCTCCTAATAAAAGCAAAGATAATAATAAAAGTAAATTTAAAGCTGATAATGTACAAGACTTAGAAAAGTGTGATGTTTGTAATAATTATTTTTTATCAGGGTCACCGTGTCCTGAATGTAACCCTCCTAAAGGATAGGATCTAAAATGCATTTAGAGGACAATTCTTTTCAATCTATAATATTTCGATTGCAACAATTTTGGGCAAAAAATAATTGTCTTGTACTGCAACCTATTGATATGGAAGTGGGAGCAGGAACTTTTCACCCAGCTACTTTTCTTAAAGCTTTAGGAAAAAAACCATGGAAAGCAGCTTATGTTCAACCATGCAGAAGACCTACTGACGGAAGATATGGCTTAAATCCTAATAGGCTTCAACATTACTATCAGTTTCAAACAATACTTAAACCTTCTCCAGATAATATTCAGGATTTGTATTTACAGAGTTTAAGCGCCCTTGGGATTGATTCTAAAAAAAATGATATTCGTTTTGTTGAGGATGACTGGGAAAGTCCTACTCTTGGAGCGTGGGGTTTAGGATGGGAAGTTTGGTGTAATGGCATGGAAGTATCACAATTTACATATTTTCAGCAAGTAGGTGGAATTGATTGTTCTCCAGTAACAGGTGAGCTTACATATGGCCTAGAAAGGTTAGCAATGTATATCCAAGGTATAGATAATGTATATGATCTTTCTTGGGACAATAATGGTACAAAATATGGTGAAGTATTTTTGCAAAATGAAAAAGAGCAATCAGTATATAATTTTGAGAAATCAAATCCTTTAGTTCTTATGAATTCTTTTAAAGAATTAGAAATTTTAAATACTAAGCTTATTAAGGAGAGTTTAGTATTACCAGCTTATGAACAGTGCATCAAAGCAAGTCATATTTTTAATCTTATAGATGCTAGCGGAGTAATAGGGGTAAATGAAAGAGCAGATTATATAGGAAGAGTTAGAGCAATGGTTAAATCTTGTGCAGATTTGTATATAAAAAATTTGGATGAGAAATAAAAATGGCTGAATTATTAGTTGAACTTTATTCTGAAGAAATTCCTGCTAGCCTTCAAGAAGCATCAGTCAATACGTTTAAAGACTTACTTATTAAATCTTTTTTAGAAGCGGGTTTAAGCTTTGATTCTTTCGAAGTTTTTTGGAGTCCTATGAGACTAGTAGTTTGTTTAGAAGGTCTGGCTTTAAAATCTTCTGATATAGAGATTGATAAAAGAGGTCCAAGAGTAGATGCGAATGAAATGGCTATTAATGGTTTTGCAAAAGGATTAGGTATAAATGTAAATGAGCTAATTAAAATTGATACAGATAAAGGTGAATTCTATTTTTACAAAAATATAAAAAAGGGAATCAGTTCCTCAGTCATTATTGAGGAATCTATTAAAAATATAATTCTAAACTTTCCTTGGAAAAAGTCCATGCGTTGGGGAGATAGTAATCTTAAATGGATTAGGCCTCTTCATAATATTACATGTGTGTTTGATGATAAACCTATCTTTTTTAAGATTGAAAATATTAATAGTAATAATAAAACTTATGGCCATAGATTTATTTTTCCCAAAGAAATAATAGTCAAAAATAAAAAAGAATATGTGCAAAAATTATTAGAAGCTAATGTTATGGTGGACCCAATATTAAGACAAAGTAAAATTATAAGCTTGGGAAATGATCTGGCTAATAAGCATAACTTAGTTTTTAAGCCTGAGAAAGCTTTATTAGAAGAAGTTTCCAACATAATAGAATATCCTTATTTATTTATAGGTGAGTTTGATAAGGAGTATTTATCCTTGCCTCCTCAAATATTAGAGCTCACAATGATAAAGCAGCAAAAATATTTTCCTTTATATAATGAAGACAAGGTTTTAAGTAAAAACTTTCTCGGTGTATCAAATATTCCTGTTGATAATAATAACCAAATTATTGCAGGCAATGAAAGAGTTTTGAAAGCTAGATTATCTGATGCTCGTTTCTTTTTTGATAATGATGTTAAAAATGGTCTCGAAAAATTATCTGAAAAATTGAAGAGCATTATATTTCATCGCTCTCTTGGTGATATGCAAAAAAAAGTACATAGGATGTCTCTTATAACAGAAAAATATGCTGATATATTTGAAGCCAATAGTAAACTAGTTGTTAAAGCTGCAGAACTTTGTAAGGCAGATTTATGTTGTGACGTAGTGTATGAAATGCCCGAATTGCAGGGGAAAATAGGAAGCATTTATGCAGAGATGCAAAAAATGCCAAGTGAAGTAGTTTTGTCTATTAAAGAGCATTATTCTCCCTTAGGCCCGTCTGATAGTTGCCCAACAACTCCAGAATCTTCATTGTTATCGCTTTCTGATAAGTTAGATAGCCTGATAGGCTTTATTGCTATAGATATGAAGGCAACAGGGTCTAAAGACCCATTTGGTTTAAGAAGATCTTGTTTAGGTATAATAAGAATTATATTAGAAAATAAAATTAGAATCTCTATGAAAAATATAGCATTAGATGTCTATGAAACTTATAAAACACAAGATATAAAATTAGTTCTTTCAAAGGAAGAATCTCAAGCATCATGTATAGAGTTTGTTTATGATAGATTAAGAGTCTTTATGAAAGATAAAGGATTTAGTCAATCAAGTATACAGGCTGTTTATAATGTCTCTAATTTTTCTGATATATTAGATGATTTTAATAAAATTAAAGCTTTAGATAAATTTATTAATGAGACCTCTGGAAAAGATTTTCTTAATATCTTAAAAAGAGTAAGAAGAATCCTGAATATTGAAGAAAAAAAAATAGATAGTATTATTGGCATAAAAGTTAATCAAGGTCTATTTGAAATGGAAGAAGAGAAAGACCTATATACTAGTCAGATTAAACTTGCTGAGGAAGTAAATAATTTATTGAAAAACGAAAAATATGAAAAAGCCATGAAAATTTTTTCTAAAAATTCTACTTTCTTAGAAAAGTTTTTTGAAAATGTTAAAGTAAATGTTGATGATAAAGCAATAAAAAATAATAGATTAATGCTTTTATCTATGATTAGAAACACCTTCATAAATTTTGCAGATTTTTCATTGATTGAAGCGGAAAACGAAGTTAAGTAAATATATTAATATTATATAGGATGGATATTTTATGAATAAATGGGTTTATAGTTTTGGGGGTGGTAGTGCAGAAGGTGATGCTAAACTAAAAAATCTTTTAGGAGGTAAAGGAGCTAACTTAGCAGAAATGAATAATATCGGTGTGCCAGTTCCTCCAGGACTAACAATAACAACAGAAGTATGCAATTTTTATTATTCTAATGAAAGTAATTATCCTTCAGAGCTAAACAATCAAGTGATGATAGCACTTAAAAATATAGAAAAAATTACTAATATGACTTTTGGTGATTCAAAAAAACCCCTGTTATTATCGGTTCGTTCAGGAGCCAGAGCGTCTATGCCTGGTATGATGGATACGGTTTTAAATTTGGGTCTAAATGATATTACGGTAGAAGGTTTGGCTGAGGAAAGTGGAGATTACAGGTTTGCTTATGACAGTTATAGAAGATTTATTCAAATGTATGGCGATGTAGTTTTAGAAATAGAATCCTCTGAATTTGAAGAATTGATTGAGCATGAAAAAGAAAAAGAAAATATTAGGCTTGATACAGAAGTTTCTGCAGAATCTTGGAAAAAAATAACAAAGCAGTTTAAAGTTTTAGTTAAGACAAAAACAGGTAAAGATTTTCCTCAAGATCCTATAGAACAATTGTGGGGTTCTGTAGGAGCAGTATTTAGTTCTTGGATGAATCAAAGAGCTATTACATACAGAGCACTTAATGATATTCCAGAATATTGGGGAACTGCAGTAAATATTCAGGCCATGGTTTTTGGAAATATGGGCGATGATTGCTGTACAGGTGTGGCATTTACAAGAAACCCTTCTAATGGAGAAAATAATTATTACGGAGAATATTTAGTAAATGCTCAGGGTGAAGATGTTGTTGCTGGTATTAGAACTCCTCAAAACTTGACTATTAAAGAAAGAATAGAGCAAAAAACAGAAGCTTTATCTATGGAAGAATCAATTCCTAATATATATAATGAATTAGTATCAATATTTCTTAAATTAGAATCTCATTATCTTGATATGCAGGATATTGAGTTTACAGTACAAAAAAATAAATTATGGATATTACAAACTAGGTCTGGAAAAAGAACTACTTCTGCAGCTGTCAGAATAGCAGTTGAAATGAAAAATGAAGGGCTTATTACTAAAGAAATAGCTGTTTGTAGAATAGATCCACTAGGACTGGACCAATTGTTACATCCCACTTTAGATCCTAAAGCTAATAAAACTATTTTGTCCAGAGGTTTACCGGCTTCTCCTGGTGCCGCTTCTGGAAAAGTAGTATTTAATTCTGAAGACGCTGTAGAAATGTCAAAAAATGGTGAAGATGTTATTTTGGTGAGAATGGAAACTAGTCCAGAAGATATACATGGAATGCATGCAGCCAAAGGTATATTAACAAGTAGGGGAGGCATGACTAGTCATGCAGCAGTTGTTGCTAGAGGTATGGGAAGACCATGTGTTGCAGGGGCTGGAGAAATATTAATCGACCACAATAGTAATAATTTCACAGTAAATGATAAAATAATCAAATTTGGCGATATCATTACTCTTGATGGAAGTTGTGGAGAAGTAATTATAGGAGAAGTTCCAACTATTTTTCCAAAATTATCTAAAGATTTTTCTAAATTAATGAAATGGGCGGATGAAATTAGAGATTTAGATGTTAGAGCTAATGCTGAAACTCCAAATGATGTGAAGACAGCTATAGAATTTGGTGCTGAGGGGATAGGACTATGCAGAACTGAACATATGTTTTTTGATAATGAAAGAATATTAGCTGTAAGAGAAATGATTTATTCTGATACAGAAAAAGATAGAAGAAAAGCTCTAGCAAAAATAGC
>CAJWSU010000017.1:0-28312 GCA_913046335.1 uncultured Pelagibacterales bacterium
GTATATGATTTTACAGCTGAAGCTAACATTAAAAAAAATGTTTCTGATAAAGTATATAATAAAGCTTATAAACTATTAGGCAAAAATGCACTGATAGATATTGTAGGAATCTGTGGTTATTATAATCTAATTTCTATGACTTTAAATGTTTTTAAAGTTCCTCAGGAAGGAAGTGCCTGGCCTCTTCCTAAAATAAATAATTTAAATAATATGCTGCCATAAACCATTTTACTAATTTTTTTCAAGTTCGGTATCCCAATATAGATAGTCTCTCCAGCTTTCATGTAAATAATTAGGTGGAAATTTTTTTCCAATAAATTGTAATTGATGGTTAGTAGGTTGGTAAGGCTTTTTTATTAGCTTCATATTTACTTGTGATAATAATAAATTGCTTTTTTTAAGGTTACATTTTGAACAGGATGCTACAACATTTTCCCATCTAGTTTTTCCTCCTTTAGACTTTGGTACCACATGATCAAAAGTTAAATCATTACTATTAAATAATTCTCCACAATATTGGCAGGAAAAGTTATCTCTTAAAAAAAGGTTAAATCTTGTGAAAGGTGGTTTTTTCGATATTGGTACATATTTTTTTAATGCTATTACACTAGGTATTTTCATAGAAAATGATGAAGACCTAACTTCAGAATCATATTCGGCTATTATATTTACTCTGTTTAAAAAAACGGCTTTAATTGATGCTTGCCAGTTCCATATTGATAAAGGAAAATAACTAACAGGTTGATAATCTGCGTTTAGTATAAGGGCAGGATAATCTTTCATTCTTAAATTATCTCCTGTTACATAGATAAATACTACAAGTAAATATTCAATATTCTAAATTTTACTAAAATATTTAATATATACTATAAAATATTGCATAGTTTAATAAATTCAACCCCTTTGTTGATTCCTTCTTCATTTATACTGTGGCCAAGATTATCACATTTATAACTATTTACTTTGGCGCCTAAAGACTTTAATGAGGTTTCTGCATCATACATACTTTGAATTGGGATGACTTCATCTGATTCTCCATGAATCAGCATGATTTTATTTTTATAACATAGAGGAGCATTATTATTGATAAAAGATCCTGAATAACATAATAATCCTCCCAAAGTGTTATTGGTTCCTATTTCTAATGTTAACATTGATCCTTGACTAAAACCTATTAAGAATGTTCTCTCGTCATTAATATCTAATTCTTTTTGCCAATGTTTAATGAAAACATTTACTTTCTCAGAAGATAGCAAAACTTTCTCTGGCATTTTACTTCTATCTATTGAACCATCATTTTTAAAATCCAGACCAAACCATTGCCTCCCTTCTATAGGGTTTTGAGGACAAGATTCGGGCCCATTAGGACTAATGAAATATGCAGATGGGAAGTGTTGTGCAAATAAAGGTGCTAGTTGAATTAAATCATCTCCATTAGAACCCCAACCATGGAAAAATATAATTAGCATTTCAGGTCGATTAGTTTTTTGTTTTAGTTGCGGGCCTGTGATTAATATTTCATTTTTCATAACAAAAACTTTCATTAATTTTATTTATAATATACTTGTATTAATTTTTGTGTAAAAAGTTAATTATATTTTTTTAAATAGAAACATGATATTGAAACTATATTCTAATAATACAAGGTTCGCACCAAGTCCCACTGGCCATATGCATTTAGGGCATGTTTTTTCGGCTCTATTTTCGTATGAGGCGGCTAAGAAACTTGGTGGAAAATTTTTATTGCGTATAGAAGATATTGATTCTCAAAGGTCGAGTAAGGTTTTTGAGGAATCTATATATGAAGATTTAGAATGGTTACAAATAAAATATAGCACCGAAATTAGGCATCAATCCGAACATATGGAAGATTACAAAGGAGCTATTAAAGAATTGCAAAAATTGGATATGGTGTATCCTTGTTTTTGTTCTCGCTCAGACATTAAAGCAGAAATTATGAGAGCAGGAAATGCTCCTCATGAGGAAGAAAGTTCAATATATCCAGGAACATGCAGAAGACTGTCAAAAGAAGAGAGATTTGAAAAAATATCTAAAGAAATTAGTTATGCCTGGAGATTAAATATAAGAGCAGCATCTAAAAAACTAGGCAATTTATCATGGAACGATTTAAGGTTAGGTAATCATGTCTTACCTGTTGGCACAATGGGAGATGTTGTATTAGCAAGAAAAGATGTCCCTACTTCATACCATTTATCTGCAACCTTAGACGATCATATTCAAAGAATAGGTTTAGTAACTAGAGGTGAAGATCTAGTAAGCGCGACGCATATTCATAGAATAATTCAATCTTTGTTAGGTTTAAAAGCTCCAAGGTATTTACATCATCCATTAATATTGGACTCTAAAGGAGTTAGGTTATCTAAAAGAACCAGAGCACAGACAGTTAAGTCATTAAAAGCTTCTGGCTTAAAAAGAAGTGATGTAATTGATTTGTTTGGAAAAGATAATATATTAACTTTATTAAGATTAATTAAATAAGATTTTATTATTTGGAGATAACGATTGCTAGTTTTTTTAAATTCAATTCTGCCTTTTATAATAGCAATAGTCTTAATTGCTGTATTGATTGTTCTTTTAATAGGAATTATTTCAATGCTAAAAGGGGGAGAGTTTAATAAACGATGGAGTAATAAGTTGATGAGAGCGAGAGTTGCATTGCAAGGCTTGGCCGTAATACTCATTTTGTTGGCAGCTTATTTGTTTTCTAAATAAATCGCTATAGACTTAGAATGAAATGGCTTTTTTTTATATTTAAAATAATCTACAAAGGGTTAATTAATAATACATAATAATTTGAGGAAAATAAATGAAAGTTCTTGTGCCTATAAAAAGAGTTATCGATTATAATGTTAAAATAAGAGTGAATTCTGAAGGTTCTGCCGTAGAAACTAATAATGTAAAAATGTCGATGAATCCTTTCGATGAAATAGCTGTAGAGGAAGCTGTACGTCTGAAAGAAGCAGGATTAGTAGAAGAGATTATTATAGTATCTATAGGAAACAAAGGTGCTCAAGAAACTATTCGCACAGCATTTGCAATGGGCGGAGATAGAGGAATTCATATTTTAAGTGAAGATAATACTGAGCCTCTTGTAGTTGCAAAAATCTTAAAAAATATTGTAATTAATGAAAAAACAGATTTAGTCATAATGGGTAAGCAAGCAATTGACGACGATTCTAATCAAACTGGACAAATGCTAGCAGCACTTCTAGACTGGCCACAAGGAACTTTTGCATCAAAAGTAAAATTAAATAATAATGAAATAAATTTAGTTAGAGAGATTGATGGAGGACTAGAGAACTTAAATATAAAGCTGCCTTGTATAATTACTACTGACTTAAGGCTAAACGAACCTAGATATGCTTCTTTGCCTAATATTATGAAAGCTAAGAAGAAAGAAATCATAGAAATTCCAATAGTGGATACAGGAATAGACTTTAAAAACCGTTTAGAGGTAATAAAAGTTCAAGAGCCTCCTATAAGAATCGGAGGAAGAAAAGTAGAAGATGTAGACGAGTTAATTAATGTACTTAAAAATGAAGTAGGAGTGATATAATGTCCGTATTAGTTATAGCAGAGGGGAATAGCCAAGAAGTAGATAGAGGAACTTTATCTACAATTACTGCAGCACAAAAACTAAGTGATGATATTTCTTTATTGGTACTTAATGATTCTGAAGAAATTTTAAAAAGCTGTATAAAAATTAAAGGGGTAACCAAGGTTATTTCTGCAAAAGGTGAATTAGAAGGAAGTCTGGCTGAAAATATAGCTCCAGTCATTATAGAATCTATAAAAGATGCTACGCATGTTTTAAGTTCAGCAGGAACATTTGGAAAAAATATTATGCCTAGGGTTGCAGCCTTAAAAGATTCACAACAAATTTCAGATGTTTGTGAAATTATAGATTCAGAAACTTTTGTTAGGCCTATATATGCAGGTAATGCTTTAGCAACTGTAAAATCATTAGATAAAGTTAAATTTATGACAATTAGAGCTACTGCTTTTCAAGCTGCTGAAACCCAAGGAGGTTCTGCTAATATTGTTGATGGGCCAATAGCTAAGACAAATGGATTAAGTTCATTTGTAAAGAGGGACTTATCTGAATCTGATAGGCCTGAATTAACTGCGGCAAAAATAGTTGTATCTGGAGGAAGAGGGGTTGGAAGCGCAGATAATTTTGCATTATTAGACCCTTTAGCTGATAAATTAGGGGCTGCAGTAGGTGCTAGTAGGGCAGCAGTAGATGCAGGTTATGTGCCTAATGATTATCAGGTAGGCCAAACAGGAAAAGTAGTGGCTCCAGAATTATATATAGCTATAGGAATATCAGGAGCTATACAGCATTTGGCTGGCATGAAAGATTCCAAAGTAATAGTTGCTATTAATAAAGATGAAGAAGCACCGATATTTCAGATTGCAGATTTTGGCCTTGTGGGAGATTTGTTTCAAGTGATACCTGAATTATCAGAAAAATTATAACAAAATATAGGTAAAAATATTGCGTATCATATGTCTAGATTTAGAAGGAGTTTTAGTACCAGAAATATGGATTTCTCTTGCAAAAAGGACTAAAATTAAGGATTTGTTTGTAACGACTAGAGATATAGAAGACTATTCTGAGCTAATGGACCATAGACTAAAAGTTTTTAAACGTGAAGGATTAAAAATTGAAGATATCCATAAGGCAGTAAATGATCTAGAGCCTTTTGATGGAGCTAAAGATTTTCTAGATACATTATCTAAAGATTTTCAGGTTGTGATTTTATCTGACACATTTTATGAGATAGCTTCACCATTATTTAATAAACTAGGTAATCCAACTGTGTTTTGTCACCATTTAGACGTCTCTAATAATGGAGAAATTGAAGGCTATAAACTAAGAATTAAAAACCAAAAACAAAAGGCTGTTGAGGCTTTTCATAAGTTAGGATTCTCTGTTTTTGCAGCTGGAGATTCATACAATGATATTGGAATGCTTCAGGAGGCGGATCTTGGAGTATTATTCTCTGCTCCTTCAGTCTTGATTAAAAAGTATAGAAACTTTAAAGTAGCAAAGAATTATACTCAATTAAAACAATTGTTAACTAAATAAAATTAATTTTTCTTAGCCTCATTATTAAGCCATGAAATAACATCTTTGCTCTCCCAGTCTATTATACCCTCTATTCTCCATAACACCTTTCCTTTTTTATTAGAAATTAAGGTCGTAGGTATTCCACGTAATTTAAACGTTTTATTAGAACTCATATCAAAATCTGTAAAAATATCTTTTTCTTCAAAATTTAATTTTTTTATAAAAGATTTGATTTTACTATAATCTTTAAAACTATCTTGATTTATGTATATAATTTTAATTTCTGAATTTTTTAGATTTTTTGAGAGATTATTTAATGCGGGCATTTCTTTTACACACGGAACACACCATAAAGCCCAAAAATTTATAATTAGTAATTTATTTTTTGAGAGCTCATATAAATTTTCACTTTTATTTTCTAGATTTTTGAAACTTATATTTGGTAATGTTATTACTTTTTCTTCTACCTTAATTTTTTTAATAGAATCTGGAATATTATTAGCATTAGAGTTAATATTAGTTAACAGTATTAAAATTATGCTAAAACATATGTGCGGATTACAAATTTTTTTTATAGAAATTATCATATACTTTTCTCTTTATTATTGTATAGGTAATAATATAATTATTGGTGAATTTAATGAATAAAGCAAAATCTAAAAAAAATAAACAAACTTCTCAAATATGGGGAGGAAGGTTTAAGAGAGATTCATCGGAAATAATGAAAATTATTAATGCTTCAATCTGGTTTGATAAAAAATTAGCTTTTCATGACATTGCTTTAAGTAAAGCGCATTCTAAAATGCTAAGTAACAATAATATAATTACAAGTTCAGAAAATAAAAAAATCCAAAAAGGTTTAAGTTTAATTGAAAAAGAAATTAATAATAATAAGTTTGTGTTTACTGACGAGCTTGAAGATATTCATATGCATATTGAAGCAAGGTTGATTGAATTAATTGGAGATGCAGGAAAAAAATTACATACTGCTAGGTCTAGGAATGATCAAGTAGCTACTTCATTTAAAATGTGGGTAAGAGATGAATTAGATATAGTATTAGAATTAATAAAAAATTTACAAGGCTCGTTAATTACACAAGCTAAGTCAAATATTAATACAATATTGCCAGGTTTTACTCATTTACAGCCAGCCCAACCTATTAGTTTAGCACATCACTTATTGGCATATGTGGAAATGCTTGGAAGAGATAAAGAAAGAATTCAAGATGCCAAAGAAAGATTAAACAAATCTCCTTTAGGGTCTGCGGCTTTAGCTGGAACATCATTTCCTATAGACAGGTTTGAAACTGCCAAGGAATTAGGTTTTAAGAAACCTATGGAGAATTCTATAGATGCAGTAAGTGATAGAGATTTTGTTCTAGAATCCTTATCTAGTGCCTCTATTATTATGGTTCATTTATCAAGGTTAGCAGAAGAAATTGTAATTTGGGCTTCTCCAGGTTTTAACTTTATAAATTTACCAGACACTTTTTCAACAGGTTCATCTATTATGCCTCAAAAAAGAAATCCAGATGCTGCGGAATTAATCAGAGGAAAAACTGGAAGAGTAGCTAGCTCCTTTTATAATGTTTTGACTATGCTTAAGGGTTTACCTTTAGCATACTCTAAAGATATGCAAGAAGATAAAGAGCCATTTTTTGATGCATTTGATAATTTAAAATTATGTTTAAAAGTTGCGGAAGGGCTTATTAGAGAATTAGAGTTTAATAAAGAAGCAATGAACTCTATGGCAAATTTAGGATATATAACTGCTACTGACCTTGCAGATTGGCTTGTTAAGGAATGTGACATACCATTTAGAGATGCGCATTCTATTACCGGTAAGGTAGTAAAATTAGCAGAAAATAGTCAATTAGCATTAGACCAGATTGCTATGGAAGATCTTAAAAAAATTGATAAAAGAATAACAAATGATGTTTTAAAAGTCCTTTCTTTAAAAAACTCTTTAGAAAGTAGAGATAGTTATGGAGGAACATCGCCAAAGGCAGTAAAAAAAGCACTAAAAAATGCTAAAAATATATGGTTAAAATAATGATCATTAAATTAAATAATTTTATATATATATTATTATTAGTAACTTTTCTTATTTTAAATGGTTGTGGTAAGAGAGGGGCTTTAGAAAGACCTCTATTAGATAATGGTCTTGAACCAGCTATCGTTGAAGAAAATAACTAAAGATAAGGTTTTTTATAAATGGATAATTTTTCATATAAAGGAGGGCTTTTGCATGTAGACGATGTTTCTATATTAGCAATAGAAAAAAAATGTACTACCCCTGCATATATTTATTCTGAATTATGTTTGTCCAATAACTATAAATCATTTGAAAAAGCTTTAGAAAAGAAATTAGGGAAAGAGCGTTCTAAATTAATTGCTTACTCTGTGAAAGCTAACTCTAATATTGCTGTTATTAATGCTCTAAAAAAACTTGGTTCTGGAGCTGATGTGGTTTCTTCAGGTGAGTTAAAGAGAGCTAAAAAAGCTGGTATCAATGGAGATAAGATAGTTTTTTCTGGCGTAGGAAAAACTAAAGAGGAGCTAACTTTTGCTCTAGATTCTAATGTAATGCAATTTAATATAGAGTCTATTCCGGAATTAGAGATGCTTTCTGAAATAGCCTTATCCAAGAATAAAGAAGCACCCATAGCATTTAGAATTAATCCTGATATAGATGCAGGTGGGCATGAAAAAATTTCGACTGGTGGAAGCAACACTAAATTTGGTATACCTTATAAAGATGCTTTAAATGTATATGAATATGCAAAAAACCTTCCAGGAATTAAAGTTGTAGGAATTGATATACATATTGGATCTCAGATTACCGACCTTGAACCATTTAAAATGGCTTTTAATAAAGTTTTACTTTTGTATAAAGAATTGAAAGGGAATGGTCATAATATTGTAAATTTAGATTTAGGAGGTGGCATTGGGGTTCCTTATGATAACAATACTAAACCTTTTCATATTGATCAATATGCAGATTTAATTAATCAAAAATTTGGAGCATTAGACTGTAAATTAATATTCGAGCCAGGTCGTTATATTACAGCAAATGCAGGAATACTATTAACTAAAGTTATTATAAATAAAGAGAGTTATAATAATAATTTTCTTATTATAGATGCGGCCATGAATGATATATTAAGACCAGCTCTTTACGACGCCTATCATGAAGTTATTTCAGTCAAGGAAAATATAAAAGGACAAGAATTAATTGATTATCAAGTTGTAGGGCCTATATGTGAAACTGGAGATATTATTTGTAGAAAAGCTGTTTTAAATAAAATAGAAAGAGAAGATTTACTAGCTATAAAATTTGCAGGAGCATATGGAGCAGTTATGTCTTCTGGTTATAATAGTAGAGACCTAGTTCCGGAAATAATGATTAGTAGAAAAACAATAAATATTATTCGTCAGAGAATTTTAATTGAAGACTTTATGTCTTATGAAGATATTCCAACATAAGACAATTTTTGTGAGTAAATTTAATGTATAATAGTAAAAAATTACAAAACTCCTTGCCGTTAATTTTAAATGTAAAAATTTATATAGCAAGGCTTGCTTTAATATCGGAGTTTTTGTCTCCATACTTATTTAAATTACTATTATTATCATTAATTTTTATAATATTAACTTTAACAGAAGTATTCACTTTATTGCCATATTTGCTTCATGGATTAATATTAATTTTATTTTCTTTTTCTTATATTTATATTATTTACAATTTTATTATAAAGTTCAAGTGGCCAGAAAAAATTCTTTGTGCCAAACGAATTGAAAAAGATAATAACGAAGAACATATGCCTTTTAGTTCTTTATTTGATCAACCAGCATTAAATAAAGATAATATAATATGGGAAGAGCATTATAAAAGAATTTTAAAAACTTCTAAATCTTTAAAAAATATTAAATTAAAGCCATCTTATTCTCAAATTGACCCGTTATGTCTTAGATTGCCCTTCATGATTTTGTTCTTATTTATTTTTATGGGCTTTAGTAAAAATATAGATAAAAAATTTGAATCCGCTTTCTTGCCTGATAAAGATATAGAGTTATCACAAAGCGGCGTTTTCACTGGTTGGATAAATCCTCCAGAATATACAAGTTGGCAACCAGTTTTAATAAAAAATAGTGATAATCCTTTAAAAATTCCGATAGGAAGTTCTTTGTCAGCAAGAATATTTGGTGGAGATGGCACTTCAGTATTAAAAATGGATGATAAAAAAGAAATTTTTGTACAAATCGATAAGGATAATGCAGCAATTGAAAGTATTATTGATAAAAATATAGAGTTGATTGTCGAACAAAATAAAAATATTATTTTTAATCAAAATATTGAAGTTATTATTGATCAATCCCCTTTAGCTGATTTTATAGAAAAGCCAAAATCTACTATTAAAGGGGTTTTAGATATAGATTATGTTTTTTCCGATGATTATAATGTTACTAAACTATATGTTAAAATTAATTTAATAAAACAAATAGCCTCGTCTAAAGTGAAAGATGTTATATTCAACATACCTTTTGATCCAAGTGGAAAAGAGCAAACGGTAGGAAAGTATTACCACGATTTAGCCGAACATATATGGGCAGGTTTGCCAGCTAGAATTACTTTGTATGCGCATGATCATATAGGGCAAATAGGTAAGAGCAGAGATATAGAAATACTTTTGCCAGAAAAACCATTTAATAAATTATTAGCATTATCAGTTATCAATCAAAGAAAAAATTTAGCTTTAAATAAAGAAAAACCTTTTGAGGTAGGTAAAATAATAACAGAAATTGCTGAAGATGAATTTTTTGAGAATAAATTGCCAGTTGCTAAAGCTTGGTTATTAGAATCTTCAAATATTTTATTAGAAAGTAGCGATAATTCTCTTTTAACTGATAAAAAGAAAAATTTTGTAATAGATTTATTATGGAAAACAGCATTGTATATTGAATCAGGTCAATTATCTATAGCGGAAAATGAATTAAGAAGAGCACAAGAGGATTTACAGGAAGCATTATCAGAGGGAGGAGATGGTAAAGAAATTGATGAAATGTTATCTAATTTAGATAGCGCACTAGCTAAATATTTAGATGAGTTAGAAAATCCAATGGATGTAGAGGCGCCTCAATTGTCAGAATCGGATGATCCTGGAGATAGAGGAGGTGAGAATGGAGCTCAATCTAATGAGAGAGAGAATCTAGAAGAAAAACTTGAAGATATTGCAGAATTAACAGCTTCTGGTTCTCTTGATGAGGCTCAAGACCAATTAGACCAATTGCAAGATATGTCAGAATCATTAGATCGTGACTCTTTAGGAGAAGCGCTAGGTGAGCAAGAAGGTGAAGATGCGCCAATGGCGATGCAGCAAATTTCAGAAATGATGGAAGAGCAAGAAGCGTTAATGGAGGAATCTTTTGAGCAGTCTATGAACGCCCAGGCAGACCAAAAGACTCCTGGAAGTGGAGGAGTTGCCGGACAAGAGGAGCAAGAGAGTTTAAGAAAAAAGCTTGAAGATGTTACTAAAGAGATAAGTGATTCAGACACTCCTTTGACAGAAGAGCTAGGTAGAGCTGAAAGGTCAATGAGGCAAGCAGAAAAGGAATTACAAAGAGGTCGTCCTGATAGAGCACAGGCAGCGCAAGGAAGAGCTATGGAAGCTCTTAAAAAAGCAGCAGAAAAGATGGATAAAATGAATTCAGGTAATGGACCAAGTCAGATGGCTGGAGATACTGGAAGCGCTAGCATTCAAGACCAAAGAGATCCTTTAGGAAGAGTTCCTCCAGGTCAAGGTAATTCTCCAGGAGGAGACGTTGGCATCCCAACTGAGCCAGATGCAACTCGTGCTAGAAAGATTGCAAAAGAGTTATATAAAAAAGCAGAAAGTTCTATTAAAGGTTCTGTAGAAAGAAAATATGTAGATAGTTTATTAGATTGGTATTAAGTTATTACCTTTGAAAAGACCTTCCAAATAAATTGCCTCCATCAACAGGTATCCCCATATCCTTTAAAAAACTATTTAAAATTTGAGGTATTGGTATTTGATTTCCAAAAATAATAATCAGTCCTATGTAAAGTATAGAGAATGTAATAATAAAAGTTATAATCCAAAAACACCATAATCCAGTGAGAGAAGGCGCTTCTAAATTATTTTCTTGTTTCCATATATTATTACAATAAGAACATTGTACCATCTTTCCTTCTGGAGGTATTAGACGATCTAATAGTTTAAATTTTGTTTCACATTTATTACATGTAATTATCACTGTAAACCCTTTGTCTTTTTCGTAATATATATATAATAAATAACAAAATCATTCTATTGTTTTAAATATATTATAAGGTTAAAAATTTTGCTTCATTTTGATTTAGTTAATATTCCAATAGGTTCCCAAATAAAAAAATCATACTCACTAAGCTTTAAATTAAAAAAAGCGAGCACTTTATTAATAGAGACAAAAAATTTGTCTATTAGTAATAAGTTAGCCAACCTGTCTTCTTTAAGAAGTTTTCAGTACAATGGAAAAATTATATTATTTGAAAAAGATATAAAATTATTAACCAATCAAGAAATAATAAATTATAGAAAAAATATTAGTATAGCAGGAAATGATGACACTTTATTTAATAATATGTCTATTATAAATAATATTGCCTTACCTCTGAGACTACAAAATTTTTCTGAAAAAACAATAGAAAAAAGAATAGAAGAATTAGTTTTATGGCTTGATTTAAAAGATATTATTTATAGAGACATTGAGAAGCTTAATGAACATGAGTTAAGTTTATTAAAAATAGTTAGAGCTATAATTACTAATCCAAAAATTTTAATTTTAATAAATCCATTATCTTTAAATTCTAAGTTGAATGAAACTATTTTAAAAATAATCACTGGTTTAATGTCATATAGAACGTCTATTTTAATTCTAGAAAATTTTAATTATAACTATCATGATATTATAAAAGATCTTGAGATAATAAAATTAAATAGTGTTGTATAATGAGATTATTTAATCAAAGTAATATATGGCCTATAGCAAGACTCAATAATTATAAATTTGGTATATTATGTGTATCAATAATAACAATGTTCTCAATTATAGGTTTTATATACATAAATGGTGATGCTTTAAATGAGGATTCAAAGGTTGTTGTTGCAGTATCACAAAATGAAAATAGTCAAAATATAGATAATATTATTCAAATACTCGAAAAACATAAAGTTAACTATGGCTATCAAATTATACCTGAAGATTCAATTTCAAGATTACTTTTTGGATTGGATGATACAGGCTCAAAAATTGAATATTTATCGAACAAAGATAATTATGCTTTTCCAATTTTTATAGAATTTAACTATAAAGTTTATTATCAATTTAATATTGATTTTATATTCAAAGATATTATTTTTAACAAGTATATTGTAAATAACAGTCTAAGTATTATTAATATATTTTTTTATATTTTTTATATTGTATTTCTAATCTTAGTATTAGCACTTTGCAATATGTTTTCTTTGAAATTAGATAAAAAATATATCCAATTTATGAATTATTCTGGAGCTAATAAAAATTTATTAATGAGGATATTATTTAAAAGAATAGTTAGTAATAGTCTATTGGGTTTTATAATAGGTTGGTTAATTATTTTTATAATTTTAAATATATTAAATTTAACAAATGTTATTTCTTCTAATACTATTGATTTTATAAATTTAAAAAATATGAATAGTATTTTTTACTTTTTAATATTGTTCATAATTATTCTTTATTCTCAGTATATTACTGTCTTAAAGGTATTAAAAAAGTATATGGAAAATAATGTTAAATAAAGTTAAAATAGCTATTTTATTTTGTATAATTTTAACATTATATATTATGTCTTTTTTAAATTTTATTAGAAATATAGATAAAGAATTTACGATAAAAAATAATGTAAATAATATAGTTGTTTTAACAGGAAATACAGGAAGGCTAGTTGTTGGATTAGATTTAATGTCTAATAATATTGAATCAAGAATGCTAATTACAGGTGTTGCCAAAGTAGTAAAATACTCTGATATAATAAAAAATATAGATATAAAAAGAAGTAGGATTGATTTAGGTTATAATGCACAAACAACTTTAGGAAATGCTATTGAAACATCCGCATGGATAAATGAATATGGCATTCAAGATATTGTTTTATTAACTGATAATTGGCATATGCAACGTGCCTTATTATTATTTAATATTACGATGCCAAATATAGAGATATCACCTTATCCAATAGAATCTATGAATTTTACAATGGAAGACTTTTTTCAATTCGATAAGAAAACATTTTTTATTTATAAAGAGCATCTAAAATACATAGTATCGCACATTCAAGTAATTTATTTATGGTTAATCAATTGATAATTATCAAGTCCTTAATATTTAGTATTCTATTATTCTCACTTAGTGCTATAATTGGCTTATTATTTTTTCCAGTTTTGATTTCAAAAAAATTAAGTGTTAAGATTTCAGGTATCTGGGCAAAAATAACACTTTATATGTTGAAAAATATTTGCAGTATAAAAATAAATATTACAGGTTTAGAAAACTATTCAAATAAAAAAGTTATCTTTGCAGTACGTCATGAATCAGTTTTGGAAACCATATTATTTTTAGCATATTTTCCAAATATTAAGTATATTCTTAAAAAAGAACTTTTATATATACCATTTTATGGTTTATTCGTATGGCGATGCGGACATATTATTATAGACAGAAGAGGTCGAGCTTCATCAATATTTGCAATGTTAAAAAAAATTAAGGATCATTTAAGTAGTGTGGAGAGTGTAGTCATATTCCCTCATGGAACAAGAGTTAAATCGAATACTCATGTAAATATAAAATCTGGAATATATGCTCTTTATAAAAACTTAAATATTCCAATCATACCTGTTTATATGAGTACAGGAAAAGTTTGGGAGAGAAAAGGGCTTATAAAAAAGCCTGGCATAGTAGAAATAAATTTTCATCAAAAAATATCTAGAGGATACAAAAAAGATGAATTCATTGAATTACTTAATTCTAAATTAAATTAAGTTTTAGTATATAAAAGATCTTAATGATTACAATGTAAGTATAATAATTAATTACTTAGGTAGGGTGCATATGAGAAGTTTTTTAAAGAGTTTTTTAGTATCATTTATAATTATCACAATAGGAGTAATTATTTATATTATAATGTCTAGCACGCGTCCAACTATAAGCCAGAAAGAAGATGATATTAACTATCCTATAGTTGAAACAAAAAAATTAAATTCTAAAGAAAATACTATTAACATAACAGCATATGGAGAGGTGATAAGTACTAAAGTAATTAAAATAAAATATAGAGATAAAGGCAGAATTATTAGAATTGGAAAAAATATTAATAATGGAGCATTTTTAAACAAAGGAGATTTATTATTTGAAGTAGATTCATTTAATATTAGAAATGATTTGCTAGATAATTATTCATCAAAAAAAATAATCTTATTAAATATTAAAAAATTAAATTCTCAAATAGAAACCAAAAACTTAAGCAGAGAACAGTTAGTAACTCAAAGAGATATTATTAGAATACAACTTAATAAAAAACTAGCTAACAAAAATAAAGTTTTTTCTCAAAACGCCATAGATGAACTTAGGTTGTCACTTAGCTTAAAAGAAGAAAAATTGATAGAAAATAAAGAATTGATTAATTCGCTATCTATACAAATAGAAACATATCAAGAAGAAGTAGAAAAAATAAATAATACTATTTCTAGATTAGATAATGATCTTAAAGAGACAAAAGTAGTTGCTCCCTATTCTGGTCATATTTCCCTTTTAAACTTAGAAGTGGGTAAAGAGGTGTCTTCAAATGAAGTACTTGCTGAATTGAGTTCCTCCGATGGACTGGAAGTAAAGTTCTCTATAGGCGGGATAGACTATTATAAATTATCTAAATTTACTAATAAGGGCATAGGTGCAAATATAGACATTAAATGGTTAGTTGGTAACGAATACTATAAAGGCAAAGCTATAATTGATAGAATTAGTGGTGTAATTAATAGAGAAATAGCAGGCATAAATTTATATGCAAGCATTGTTACAGAGACATCTAATATTCCCATAGGAGCTTTCGTCGAAATAGACTTAAAACATAAGCTTCAATCAAATTCTATATTAGTGCCACTATCATCTATTTTTAATAATGAATTCATTTTTATAGTAGATGAGGGTCGTCTCCTGAAACAAAAAATTAAAATTATAAGTGAGGAGTTTAATGGGGTTTTAATTGAGGCGGATATTCTATCAGGAAAAGATATTGTAATTACACGACTAAGTGATATGCGAGATAATATGCGAGTAAATATTTTAGCAAGATAAATTCTTAGAAAGTACATTAAATTGAATATTTTAAATTTTTTTTCTTCTCATAAAACAGCTTCTAATGTCTTAATGGTTATTATATTGTTATTTGGGCTGTTAGGTTTATTGAAATTAAATGTGCAATCTTTACCTGATATTGGTTTTGATTTTATTACAATTAGTGTGGATTGGAAAAGTGCTAGTCCAAGAGATGTAGAAAATCAAATTATTAAAGCTATCGAGCCAGCAGTCAGAGTTATAGATGGAGTAAGAAAAGTTAACTCTACTGCTAGGGAGGGTATAGGACAATTAAGTATTGAGTTTGCTAAAAATACAGACATGCAAAAAGCACTTTCGGATGTTAATTCTGCTGTAACTAGAATATTAAGTCTACCACAAGATGCGGATAAGCCAAAAGTTAGAAGAATTATTAGATATGAAACTATTGGAAGACTTTTATTATATGGAGAAATTTCAGAAGATAACCTTAGAAAGATTTCAAAAAATATACGTGATGATCTTCTAAATTTAGGCATAGATAAAATTGATATATTGGGTATGAGGGATAAAGAAATAATTGTTGCTGTAGAACCTCTAACATTATTTTCATTGAAAAAAACTATTAAAGATTTGTCAGAAAATATTTATGCTTTTTCAAAAGATTCCCCAGCAGGAACTATTGAAGGAATTGATAGAAGGAAAATTAAAATATCGGGTGAAAAGAATACAGAAGAGCAATTGAAAACTATTCCTATAGTTAATGGAAAAGAAGGAGAGCAAATAAATTTAGGAGATATTACTAATATATACACAAACTTTGATAGTGAAGGGCAATATGGAGTAGTTAATGATAAACAGGCAATTAGTCTTGATATTAAGAGGGCTACAGGCCGTAATGCTCTTAAAATGGCTAAAATATTAGAAAGTTACGTAGATGATTATCAAAAAGAATTGCCAGTTAATTTAAGTCTGAAAATATATGATTTAAGCGTACAGTCAGTAAGAGACCGTATAAATTTACTTATTAAAAATGGACTAGGTGGATTAATTTTAGTTGTTATAATTCTATTTTTATTTTTATCAGGAAGGGTTGCTTTTTGGGTTGCTTTTGGAATTCCTATTGCATTATCTGGAACACTAGGAGTTATGTTAATAAGTGGACAGAGTATTAATATGGTAAGCTTATTTGCTCTAATTATGATGTTAGGCATTATTGTTGATGATGCAATTGTAGTTGCAGAATATACACAAACATGTCATGAAAATGGAGATGACGCATTTCTAGCGGCTAATAAAGGTGCTAATAAAATGTTTGTTCCAGTTTTCACTGCAGCTATTACGACTGTTGCTGCATTTATCCCTATTTTTTTAATTACAGGAATAATTGGTCAGGTTATAGAAGCTATCCCTTTAGTGGCTATAGCAGTATTAATTGCTTCTTTAATTGAATGTTTCTTTATTTTGCCTGGTCATTTATCTCACGCATTAAAAAACAAGAAAAAAAATATTTCTCGTTTTAGAGTATGGTTTAATAGATATTTTAATATAATTAAGAATAAATATTTTCATAGATTAGTAACTTTAGCGGTAAATTTCAGGTACGTTACTTTATCTGTTACTTTTACAATTTTAATAGTAGTTGCTGGTTTAATGTCAGGTGGAAGAGTAGCATTTGTTTTTTTTCCTTCTCCAGAACCAGATATAATTTACGTAAATTTCAATTTTTCTCCTGGTACTAATCAAGATTATACAAAGCTTATGATTGAAGAGTTAGAGAGCTCTTTATTAGCAGTAGATAGTAATAATGAAGTTAAAACTTATTTCTCTGTCATAGGCAAGTCGTTAGGTTTACGAGGTAGTGTGCAACAAATAGAGGGCCAGCATTTAGGAGCTATGGTAGTAGAGCTTATTCCTTCAGATATCAGAAAAACTTCAGTAAATAGCTTGATGAGTTTATGGAAGAAATCATTAAATAAGCCAGCAGGGTTAGAATCTTTAACTATGGCATCTAAAAGTGCAGGCCCACCAGGGAAGGATATAGATATAAGAATAATATCAAATAATAATGATATGCATAAAATAAAATTAGTAACTAATGAGGTAAAGGCTCTTTTGGCTCAATATGACGGCATAAGTGATATATACGACGACCTTCCTTGGGGTAAAGAGGAAGTAGTCTTAAGACTGAGGCCCTTAGGTAATTCATTAGGCTTTACTTCTGTGGGTATAGCAGACCAAATTCGTTCGGCATTTAGAGGCATAGTTGCAAAAAGATTTTCTGATGGATCTGAAGAAATAATTATTCGGGTTAGATATGATAATGAAAAATTAAAAGAGGAAGACTTAAAAAAAATGTTTATTATGTCTCCAGCTGGCAATTTTGTTCCTCTAAATCAGATCGTAGAAATTAATTATGAAAAAGGTTTTTCTATTATTAGAAGAGAGAATGGAAAATCTGAAGTATCAATCATTGCTGAAATTGATGAAAATATTATAGCACCTTCTGATATATTAAAAGCACTTTCAGGTGGCTCCTTAGATGAAATTATTTCTAATAATGGTTACTCTTGGAGGTTAGCAGGAAGGTCAGAAGAGCAAAATGAAACCCTATATGATATGAAAATAGGAACAATAATAGGACTAACTTTAATATTTATAATTCTATCAGGAGTATTTTCATCTTATTTACGACCATTGATAGTTATGAGTATTATACCGTTTGCTGCTTTAGGTTCTATTTTAGGCCATTGGATTACAGGTTTTAATATTACTATTCTTTCCTTAGTGGCACTTTTAGGCTTAGCTGGAATTGTAATCAATGATTCTATAATTATGGTTTCGACAATAGATGAGAAAATAAGCAAAGGAGTTAATATTATTATTGCAGTAATTGATGGTGCGTGCGAAAGGTTTAGGGCAGTAATTTTAACTTCCTTGACCACCATATCAGGACTTATCCCATTATTATTTGAAAACAGTACACAAGCACAATTTTTAAAGCCTATGGCTATTACTATAGTTTTTGGTTTGTTGGCTACAACTTTTTTAGTTTTACTTCTGATTCCTGCTTTAGTAATAATTCAAAATGATTTTTTGAATTTAGGCAGCAAAGTTAGATTAATTTTTATTAATAGTTTTAAAAGGAGATTCTAAATGTTTGTAGTAATAGTTAATTTTAAAATAGAAGATAATGATGGAATTAAAAATAAATTTATAGAATCAGCTCCTACATATAAAGAAACTAAAGGCCTAATTAGAAAAAATTATATAATTAATAATGATACTAATACTGCAGGAGGAGTATATATATTTGATACTGAAGAAAATGCACATAGTTGGTTTGACCCTGAAAGAATAGTATATTTATCTGAAAGATATTCTATCCCTGATATAAAGTATTTTGAATCTCCTGTTGAAGTTAATAATGAAAATAACAGTATAAATATAAGCTAGCTTACTTTTTCCAAAAAGATGGCATTATTAAAATTAAAACAGCTAAAAATTCTAATCTACCAATAATCATTGCTGCAGATAGAACCCACTTAGCTTGATTGGGAAGCGAGTAAAAATTTCCTGTAGGGCCTATTTCTTCACTCAGGCCTGGGCCTACTACTGCGATAGAAGTAGCAGCAGCAGAAAAAGCTGTTAACAAATCAAGGCCTATAAAATATAGTATTGCAGCAATAATAAAAACAGAAGCTATAAATAAAAAGATTAAAGCTAAAATAGATAAAGTAGTTTTGTCATCTATCAGCGCCTTTGAATATGTAATTTTTAAAATTTGGTGAGGTCTAATTACTTTTTGTATTTGTTGGATAATTACTTTGAATAGAATTTGTATTCTAAATATTTTAATACCCCCGGTAGTAGATCCTGTACAACCTCCTACAAGCATAAAGATAAATAATAAGCCTATAGCAAACCCTCCCCACTTAGAAAAATCTTCTGTGGAATAACCTGTGCCAGTAATTATGGAAATAACATTAAACGCAGAAACTCTTAGAGCTTCTATAAAGTTAAAATTTAATTTAGTATTAAGCCAAATTGCTATAATAAATATAGATGCTAATAATAGAAAAAAGAATCCTTTGACTTGTTTATCGAAAAATAATGATTTTATATCATTATTATATATTTTCACAAATAATATGAATGGTAGGCTAGCCATGATCATTCCAAATATTATAACAATTTCTATAGATAGACTATCATAATGTCCTATAGAGTTGTTCTGAGTTGAATACCCTCCAGTTGCTATTGTAGTCATAGAATGACAAATTGAATCAAATAAGGACATTCCTGCAATATTTAATAATAAGGCGCATATAAAAGTAAAAATGAGATATATGATTATTATAGAAGTAGCTAAATTTTTAACTCTTTCTTTAAGTTTATCTGATGGTTCCGCTTGTTCTGAGAAAAATAGTTGAAAACCACTCATGTGAAGTAATGGCAAAGCTGCAACAGCCATAACAATAATTCCAACTCCTCCTAGCCATTGTAATATTGATCTCCATATCAATATTCCTTTAGAAGCATCTTCTATATTTGTAAGTATAGTTGAACCAGTAGTAGTGATTCCACTTGTTGCTTCGAAAAAGGCATCTGTATAACTTAAATTTAAATTAGATAGATACAAGGGTAAAGCAGATATAGCAGCCAAAAAAATCCATGAAAGAACACTTAGAAGAAAAGTTTCTTTGCTTCCTATTTTTGTTTCTCTGTTTCTAAATGCTAATATTATAGTTATTCCCATTAGAAAACTAATTATGCCTGTTGAGGCAAAAATACTCCATTCCTTATTATTATTAAGTAAATCAAACATTGCAGGAATAAGCATCATACAACCTAGGGCAGAAATAAGTAATCCTATGATATATAAAACAGATCTAAAATTCATTTATCAGCCTTAATAATGGTTACGATTTATAATAAACTTTTTTAGGCCTTTAATTAAGTAAATGTATGTAATTAATTTAATATCTTTTGTATGGATGGAATATCCAAGGAAAAAACCGGAACATCAATAAAAAAAGATTCATTATTTTCATTTATCATTCTATAATTTCCAGACATAAATCCAGAGGATTTATTAAGAGGAGTTCCGCTAGTATATTCAAAAAATTCTCCAGGTTTGATAGTAGGTTGCTCACCTATTACTCCAGAGCCCTTTACTTCTTTTATTATACCTGTCGCATCAGTAATTTTCCAATACCTATCAATTAGTTGTACTTTATCATTTCCATTATTCTCAATTAAAATATGATAAGACCATACCCATAAACTATTTTCTGTATCTGATTGATCAGATAAAAAATTAGTCTTAACGCTCACTCTAATATTTTTAGTAACCTCAGTATAATAGTATTCTATATTATCTTTTATATATGGCTTTAATGACATTTGAATCCTTTTTCTTAATTATTTGAGCAACTTGCTCCGCCAAGCACACAAAATTTTGAACAGTGAGGGTGTTTCAAGTAAACTTTTTTGAAAGAGTCCTTTAGGTATTTACCATAACTAAAATCATTTTCATATGGAATTAAAGTACATGCTACCACATGAGTAAGTCTATCTTCTTTGCGCTTAACTATCATTCTAGAATCTGCACACATCATATTTACAGGGTCAACACCTAAAATACTCCAGCACTTTGTGGTTATTTCTGGAGTTTCTGATATCATACTCATTTCTGGAAATAATATTAAATCTTTAGGGTCATAAGCATCAATTATTACATTATGCAATTTAAATAATTTACTAAAACCATCTCTCATTGCTGTTTCCTTATTATTCAATATACGTGATGCAATAGTAAATTTAAAATTATTTTTGATTAATAATTTTATACCTAATAACGCTTTGTCCCAGGTTTTTTCTCCTCTAATTTTTTCATGCTCATATTTACTAAAATGATCTAAAGATATTCTTAATTTTAAATTTTGGTATTTTGATAACTTTTTAAGAGCATCGATTTTATTTTGCATTGGTTGCATAGCATTAGTTAGCACTAATACCTCAAAACCTTTTTCAAGACAAAATTCTATACTTGCTATTATATCTTTATTCATAAAAGGCTCTCCTCCTGTAAAACCTATCGATTTACAAGACCAATTATTTATTTGAATTTCATTTATATAATATTTAACATCCTTTAGATCAAGATATAGAAGCTTATCATTTAGTGGGCTAGAATCTATATAGCAATCTTTACAAGCTATATTGCATAAAGTACCTGTATTAAACCAAAGAGTATTTAAACCATTAAAATTAACAAAAGCTCTATCACTTCCGTCAGCGGTATTATGTTGATTTACAAATTTTATATTATTTTTTAACATAAGTATATTTTACTAGTTTACATTACGTTTTTTAACAATACTTATACTTTGCATGGTCATAATTAGTTCTTTTTTATTATTAAACACTTTAGAATCAATAATCATACTTCCAATATTTGGTTTGGACCTGCTTGGTGTTTTGCTGATTATTTTTAATTCACCTATAATTATATCATTAGGAAATAAAGGCTTAATCCATCTTATTTCATTCATACCTGGAGAGCCTAATGATGCAAGGTTAACTAATAACCCATCATATAGCATTCTCATGTATAGCGAACAAGTATGCCAACCTGAAGCGCATAGGTTTCCAAATAATGAGTCTTTTGCTTTTACAGCATCTATATGAAACGGCTGTGGATCAAATTTTTTAGCAAAATCTATAATCTCTTCTTCAGTAACTGAAATAGGACCAATTGTTATTTTTTGTCCAACATTAAGGTCTTCAAAATAAAGCATTTTATTATTATTTTCCTTTAAAATCTATAAATTTAAACTATATTGTATTAATATAATAATAAACTATATTGATCATTATAAAAATAATTCAATATGATTATTTTATGCAGGCCTTGTAATCTAAAGCCTTGACTATAGATATTAATATGGAAATAAGATATAGAGGTACTTTTTATTTTAATCCTATTAATTTAATTTTTTAAATATTTGCTTGTGGGTTAAATTTTGTTTAATCTCCGCAACCTTAAGTATTTTAGACGAATAAAATTATAAAGAATTGAAAAAAATGAATAAAAACAAAAAACATACTTATTTTGCAGAAAGGCCACATAGTCAAGGCTTATATGATGCTAGTAAAGAACATGATTCTTGTGGTATAGGATTTGTTGCAAATATAAAGGGTAATAAAAATCATTCTATAATTTTAGATGGTTTAAAAATATTAAACAATTTGACGCATAGAGGGGCAGTTGGAGCTGATCCCACATTAGGAGATGGAGCAGGTTTGCTTCTTCAAATACCAGACCTTTTCTTGCGAGAAGAGTGTAAAAAAAATCAGGTTATTTTACCTAAAGCTGGAAGTTATGCAGTTGCACAGGTTTTTTTTCCAAATGATAAAGCTTTATTAAAGTATTGTGAAAATTTATTTGAAACAATTATAGAAGAAAATGATGCTAAAGTAATAGCTTGGAGAACAGTGCCTACTAATAAAGATTCTGTATCTGAATCATTAAACGCTACAGCACCTGTTATTAAGCAAGCATTCATTACATTAAATGAGACTAAGATAGACCAAGAGGATTTAGAAAGAAAAACTTTTATTATTAGAAAAATAATATCTAATAAATTTAGACAAGATAATTTTCTTCTTAAGAATAAGCAGTCTATATACATATGCTCTTTTTCTTCTAGAACTGTAAATTATAAAGGGATGCTTTTGTCTGATTCTGTAGGAGCTTATTTCACAGATTTGGAAGATGAAAGAGTTGTGAGCGCACTAGCCTTAGTGCATCAGAGGTTTTCTACTAATACATTTCCATCATGGGATTTAGCTCAGCCACTTAGAATGATATGTCATAATGGTGAAATCAATACTATGAGAGGCAATGTAAATTGGATGAATGCTAGAAAGCATATTATGTCATCAGAAGTTTTAGGAGAGGACTTAAAAAAAATATGGCCTATAATACCAGAAGGGCAATCTGATTCAGCTTGTTTTGATAATGCTTTAGAATTATTGACAATGGGTGGTTATAGTATGTCTCATGCTATGATGCTTTTAATTCCTGAAGCATGGAAAAATAATAATTTAATGGATGAAAAAAGAAGAGCATTTTATGAGTATAATGCATCTATCATGGAACCATGGGATGGTCCTGCTGCTATGGCTTTTACAGATGGAAAACAAATAGGAGCTACATTAGACAGAAATGGTTTGAGGCCAGCAAGGTACTTTATTACAGATGATGATAAAATAGTGCTTTCTTCAGAAATGGGAGTTTTACAACATCCAGAAGATAAAATTAAAGAGAAGTGGAGGCTTGAACCAGGAAAAATGCTTCTTATAGATTTAGAAAAAGGTTCTATAATTTCAGATAAAGAGTTAAAAGATGAGCTCTCTAATAAATTTCCTTACATTTCTATTTTAAAAGAAAGTAATATTTCTCTAAAAGATCTGGACAAATCATATGCTGTTGAGCAAGAGCTTTCTAAAGAATTGAAATTAGATCTACAACAAGCTTTTGGTTACACTCAAGAAGACATAAAATTTCTAATGTCTCCTATGATTAAAGATGGACAGGAAGCAACTGGTTCTATGGGTACAGACACCCCTATTGCTGTCTTATCTTCTAAATACAAGCCTTTATATAATTTTTTTAAGCAGTTATTTGCACAGGTAACAAATCCAGCTATAGACCCTATACGTGAAAAAATGGTTATGAGTCTTATGAGTATTCTAGGGCCAAGAAAAAATGTTCTATCTCTAGAGCCTATTAATACTAAATGTTTAAAATTGGACCAGCCAATACTTACTAATAAAGATATGGATAAAATAAAAAATATAGAAAAAACACTAAATAGTGGTCATAAATCTTATGTTTTAGATGCAACATCTCCTTTGATTGAAGGAGCAAAGGGAATGAAGAAAGCTCTTGAATCATTAAAGAAATCTGCTGAAAATTCCATAAAAAATGGTGCTAATATTATTATTATATCAGATAGAAATATATCAAAAAATAGAATTGCTTTACCTAGTTTATTATCTACTAGCATCGTACATCAGCACTTAGTAAAAATTGGCCTAAGAACGAATATTGGTTTAGCGGTTGAAACTGGTGAAGCAAGAGAAATTCATCATTTTTGTGTTTTAGGAGGTTTTGGAGCAGATGCTATAAATCCTTACTTAGCCTTTTCTACTATTAAAGATTTAATTGATAGTCCTTCAATTTCTTTATCATATGATGAGGGGTGTCTTAATTATATAAATGCAATTGGTAAAGGCATGCTTAAAGTAATGTCAAAAATGGGAATATCAACTTATCAATCTTATAATGGAGCACAAATTTTTGATGCTGTAGGGTTGTCTTCAGATTTTGTAAGTGAATATTTTCCAGGGACCCCTACTAAGATAGAAGGATTATCTCTTGATCAAATATTAGAGTCGTCCTGTGAATGTCACAAAATTGCATTTGGTATGAATAAAATTCTGCAGAACTCTTTAGAAGTAGGTGGTGATTATGCTTTTCGTATTAGAGGAGAGGATCATGTTTGGACGCCAGATACTATAAAAGATTTACAGCATGCCGTTAGAGGCAATTCTCTAGAGAAGTATAAATCTTACGCAAAGATGCTTAATGATCAATCTAAACAAACAATGACTCCAAGAGGTTTGTTTAAAATAAAAAGCAATAATGCATCTATTGATATCAATGAAGTAGAATTACCGGAAAATATTGTTAAAAGATTTGCAACGGGAGCAATGTCATTTGGATCTATTTCAAGAGAAGCGCACACAACATTAGCAATTGCTATGAATAAAATAGGAGGCAAATCAAATACAGGAGAAGGTGGAGAAGAAGTAGATAGGTTTGTCAAAAATAAAGATGGTTCTTCTATGAGGTCTGCCATAAAACAAGTAGCTTCTGGAAGGTTCGGAGTAACGGCAGAATATTTAGTAAATGCTGATGATATACAGATTAAAATCTCTCAGGGAGCAAAGCCTGGAGAAGGAGGGCAGCTTCCCGGTCATAAAGTAGATCCAGTTATAGCTAAAGTAAGATATTCTACTCCAGGAGTGGGCCTCATATCTCCTCCTCCCCATCATGATATTTATTCTATAGAAGATTTAGCGCAATTAATATTTGATTTAAAAAATGTAAATCCTTTAGCTAGGATAAGTGTAAAATTAGTTTCAGAGACAGGTGTAGGAACAGTAGCGGCTGGTGTAGCAAAATCAAGAGCAGACCACATAACAATTGCAGGCTTTGAAGGAGGAACAGGAGCGAGTCCTCTTACTTCTGTAAAACATGCCGGGTCCCCATGGGAAATAGGTCTGGCAGAAACACAGCAAACTCTTGTATTAAATGGTTTAAGAGGGAGAACATCACTTCAGGTAGATGGCGGACTCAGAACTGGAAGAGATGTTGTAATTGGAGCATTATTAGGCGCGGATGAATTTGGGTTTGCTACGGCACCTCTTATTGCATCCGGATGTATAATGATGAGAAAATGTCATTTAAATACATGTCCTGTAGGTATTGCTACGCAAAATCCAGATTTACGCAAGAAATTTACTGGAACGCCAGAGCATGTAATTAATTATTTTTTCTTTGTAGCAGACGAGGTAAGACATTTAATGGCAAGCTTAGGCTTTAGAACATTTAATGAAATGATAGGTAAAGTGGAAAATTTAGATACAAATTATGCTCATGAGCATTGGAAAACAAAGAATTTAGATTTTTCTAAATTATTTTATAAGCCAGATGTAAGTGAAGAAATTGCATTATATAATTGTGAAAAGCAAGAACATCCAATAAAAGAAATTTTGGATAGAAAGCTTATACCTTTATTTGATAAGTATGAAAAAGAAGGTAAAAAACAAGAAATTAATTTAAATATTAAAAGCACAGATAGAACAGCAGGAGCAATGCTTTCTGGAAAAATAGCATTAAATAAAGGTCATAAAGGTATAAGTGAACATTCAATAAAAGTTAATTTTACTGGAACAGCCGGTCAATCTTTTGGAGCTTTTTTAGCTAAAGGTGTAACATTTAATCTTTTCGGGGAAGCTAATGACTATGTAGGAAAAGGATTATCTGGAGGCAACATAATTATCCAGCCTACTAAAGATTCAAAAATTATTGCAGAAAAATCAATGATAGTAGGAAACACAGTATTATATGGTGCTGTTTCAGGGCAATGTTATTTTAATGGAAATGCAGGAGAAAGATTTTGCGTTAGAAATTCTGGAGCGATGGCTGTTGTAGAAGGTGTGGGTGATCATGGCTGCGAATATATGACTGGCGGTATAGTAATTTGTATTGGGCCAATAGGTAGAAATTTCGCTGCCGGTATGAGTGGAGGTATTGCATATGTTTATGATCCTAAGAATGAAATTAGTAAATATTTAAATAGTGAAATGGTTAACGTAGAAAATTTAGATATGAGAGATGTTAATGCAAAAATAATTGATAATGACTTTAATGTTTATGATGATGTGTTAGTTGATGATGATTTGAGAATTAAGTATTTATTAGAACAACATATCAAATATACTAATAGTAATGTAGCTAAAAATATTATTAAAAATTTTGAGTTTTCTTTAGAGGGTTTTAAAAAAATAATGCCAGTAGATTATAAAAAAGTGTTATTAGATAAAAAAAATAATAATATTCAATCAAAAATAGTCGCTTAAGAGGGCCAGGTTAGAAAATGGGAAAAGTTACAGGGTTTTTAGAAATTGATAGAGTTGAAAAAGCTTTTAAACCAGTTAAAGAAAGAATTAAGAGCTTTAATGAGTTTACTGAAAAGCTAGATAAGAAAGTCGTTTCTGAGCAAGGAGCGAGATGTATGGATTGTGGAATACCTTATTGTCATACGGGTTGTCCGGTTAATAATATTATTCCCGATTGGAATGATTTAGTCTATAATAATAATTGGCAGGAAGCTAGCAGTGTACTGCATTCAACTAATAACTTTCCTGAGTTTACTGGTAGAATTTGTCCTGCACCCTGTGAAGCAGCTTGCACTTTGAATCTTGATGATAATCCGGTTGCTATCAAGTCTATAGAATGTGCAATTGTAGATAATGCATGGGAAAATGGTTTCATTCAACCCGAACCTGCTCTAGAAAAAACTGGTAAAAATATTGCTATTATTGGTTCTGGTCCTGCGGGTATGGCAGCAGCGCAACAACTTGCAAGAGCTGGTCATGATATTTCTTTATATGAAAAAAATAGTAAAATTGGAGGTCTGCTAAGATACGGTATTCCCGATTTTAAGATGGAAAAAAAATTAATAGATAGAAGACAAGAACAGCTAGAAAAAGAAGGTATAATTATTAAGACTAATATTAATGTTGGTATAGATGTAACTATTAAAGAGTTACAAAATAAATACGATGCAATTTTACTAACTGGAGGAGCAGAAGTTCCTAGAGATTTAATAATATCAGGAAGGAATTTCGAAGGAGTAATGTTTGCTATGGATTTTCTTCCTATTCAAAATAGAAGAGTTTCTGGAGAAAATTTGAATCAATTTAAAGATATAAACGCAAAAGACAAGAAGGTAGTAGTTATTGGAGGGGGTGATACAGGTTCAGATTGTATAGGAACTTCTATTAGACAGGGTGCTAAAAGTGTTACGCAAATAGAGATTATGCCGATACCTCCAGAAAAAGAAAATAAAGCATTAACTTGGCCAGATTGGCCTCTTAAGATGAGAGTTTCTAGCTCACAAGCGGAAGGAGCAATTAGAGATTTTTCTGTTTTAACGGATAGTTTTTATGGAGAAGAAGGAGTTTTAAAAGGGCTAAAATGCAATA
>CAJWSU010000018.1:0-25086 GCA_913046335.1 uncultured Pelagibacterales bacterium
GACTAATAATTAAAGGTATGGCATTATCAGAGATCCCTTTTTCATAAAGAAAATGAATATTTAAATCATCAATATCTACTTTATAATGATTATATACATTGATTTCTTTCTCTTCTTTTTTCCAGTCATAGTCTGATATCCAATATTTACAAATTTCTTGCATAACTTTTTTATTAGCACCCAAAGACCAATCATTATTATCCAGTAATTTATTCCAATTAAAAGAAGCAACCTTATCTTTTATCTCTTCTATTATTGTTTCTTTAATATTTATTTCGAATTTATTCATAATACTATTTATCACTTATTTTTTTTGTAAGAATTTTCAAATCTTTTTTAATAATTAATATCATTTTTTTTAGTTTTTCTATTTCATCTTTACTGTCTATATTCTTCTGTTTTTTTCCTTTTACTAAGTTTATTTCAGCATTGAAAAGATTTTTTTTATTTTTTCTACTTAAAACACTAAAAACTTTAATTTCTCTATTTATACCTTTCATCTTAACTGAAGGCTTTTCTTCAACCTCTATAATATCTTGAACATGAGCATATGTTTCATAACTCATTAATATACCATCTGCTTCTGCAGCCGCTTCTAATCTAGCAGCTACATTTACTTCTCCACCTATAATAGTATAGGTTAGCCTTTGTGAACTTCCAAAATTACCAACATTACAATACCCTGTATTTATTCCAATTCTTATCTGAAATGGATTATAAAAGCCTTGATTTTTCCACTTTTCTCTAAGTATAATCATTCTATCTTGCATCTTAAGTGACATTTCAACACAAGACCTTGCATCTTCTCTCTCACCACTACTTTTTGGATCACCAAAAAAAAGCATTACTGCATCACCAATATACTTATCTATAGTAGCTCCATATTCTAAAGCAATCTTTGTCATTTCTGAAAAGTATTCATTTAAATATTTAGTTAAATCTTCTGGTTGAAGCTTCTCAGAAGTATCAGTAAAATTCTTTATATCACTAAAAAAAATTGTTAGCTTTTTTCTTTTAGTTTGAATTCCCGTATCATTTCCTTTAAATAGTCCTTCTTGAATTTGTGCCGGTATATATTTAGAAATTTCTTTAGAAAATTTTTTAATTTTTTTAGACTGTTCCATAGCTAATATTCTTTGCTTTTCTGACTTTTCTAAGATTGACTTTAAAAATTCATCTCTAGCATCAGATCTGAACTGCAAATGAACTAACTTTAAGCTTTCTATATTTTTTTTAATAGAAAATTGAAACTTAAAAATATTTTTTGATAGCCCTCTTCTGTATTCTGCTTTTTCCTTTAGGAAGTAAGCTTTTATTTGCCAATGATCACCTATATATTTATTAAAAAAATTTAATAAAGAGCCTCTATTAAATTCATCATGATTTTCAAAAACTGCATTAGTAATAGTTAATAAAACACTATCTTCAGAAATAAATTTATATGACGTACTAATTTTATCATTTTTTGCTATTATTGCTCCTTTTGCAGCATAAATTTCAGTTATTATATCTAAAAACCTTTTTCTAATTATTCTTTTTTGATTGATTATACTTTTATTTTTAAATTCTATAGATTTAGTTCTAAAATTTTCTAAATTATACTTTTTACTCTTGAAAGCTTCTCTAAAAACACTTTCACTTGCAATAGAATTAAATTGTTCTACTCCTAAATAATAAAGAGTTTTTTCTCCATATCTATCTAATATTATTTCATGAATATTCCCTCTTATAATTCTAGGATAAAACTTTTCTTTATTTATCTCCTTAATATTAAATTTTCTTAATACCTCTTCACCTATAGGCCCTAAAAATTTAATCTGTTCAATTGTTGAAGCAATAATGCCTCCAATAATCTTTGTGCCATCATCTTTAAAAATTCTTACCATAATTATATAATCAAATTATAGACTATTAACAAAATTATTGTAAGTTAGTATTATATCAAACATAAGGAATTTTTATGAATAATAATATAAAATCTATTGCAGTAATAGGCTCTGGTACTATGGGCTCAGGAATTGCAGCCTTAGCTGCAGACAAAGATTGTAAAGTATTACTTTTAGATATTTCAGCTGAAGCTGTGGAAAAAGGTAAAGATAGAATAGTAAATGAAAGAAATCCAATGTTGTCTAATCCTGAAAAAATTAAAAATATAGAGATAGGAACTTTTGAAAATGACTTTCATAAGATTGCTGATTATGATTGGATTTGTGAAGCTGTTGTTGAAAAAGTTGATATTAAAAAAGATATTTTTTCTAAAATAGAAAAATATAGAAGTGATAGCTCCTTTGTAAGTTCAAATACATCAGGCATTACATTAAAAGATATTACAGCAGGTATGCCAGAGAGACTGTTAAAAGATATTTGCATTACTCATTTTTTTAACCCAGTAAAAATAATGAAATTATGTGAATTAATACCTGGAGAGCAAACTTCAGTAAACGTTATTAGAGAAATTAGTAACTTTTTAAGTACTGTCATGGAAAAAGGAGTAGTTCATGGAAAAGATACAGTCAACTTTATTGGCAATAGAATTGGTTGTTATTTCATGCTAAAAGGTCTTCACGAAGGAAAAGCAGCAAGAAGTTCAGGTTTTAGCATTGAACAAATAGATGCTTTATTATCTAAGCCAATGGGGTTACCTCCAACAGGACTTTATGGACTTATTGATTTAATTGGATTAGATGTAATGCATTCAGTTGGAAAAAATTTAGAATTAAACCTTCCTAAAAATGATATTGGGTTAGCTTTTGTTAAGCTTCCACAAGATGAAACAGCTATGTTTTCTAATAATCAACTAGGAAGAAAAACTGGAGGTGGCTTTTATAGAGTAAAAAAATTAGAAACTGGTGAAAAACTTAAAGAAACTTTTAATTTAAATAATAAAGAATGGCAAGCTTTCAAGAAGGTAACCATTGAAAAAAATTTAAGTGTTATACTAGAAGACAGTACAGAAGGTAAGTTAGCCTGGAATATAATGGGAGCAACTTTATTGTATGCAGCAGATTTAATACCAGAGATTGCAGATAATATATTTAATATAGATAGAGCAATGCGCTGGGGTTTTGCTTGGCAAAAAGGCCCTTTTGAAATGTTAGACGATATAGGACCTAGTTTAGTAATAGATAAATGCCTAAAGGAAGATGTTAAAATCCCTAAAATGCTGCAGGTATTAAACGAATCTAACAATGCTAAGTTTTATAATAATGATCAATATTTAGATATAACAGGTATTTATAAAAATATAGATAGTTAGAAAGTAAAATGGATTTCAGAAACTTATCAGTTAAAGAGTTAGAAGAAAATTTTAATCCTAGAGAAAGCGTGCCAAATTTTGATTCTTACTTAAGTACTACATTAGTAAAATCGCAAAAGGCAAAAAAGCTTTTAACAGGGCACGACAATATTAATTATGGTAATGGTAAATTACAAACACTTGATATATACGGCATAAAATCAGCTAAATTAAAACCTATTCATATTTTTATCCATGGTGGCTACTGGAGAGCTCTAGATAAAAGCTATCATAATCATATGGCGATACCTTTTAATAAAAACAATATTATATTCTCAAATATAAATTATGATTTATGCCCAACTGTTTCGTTACAAATAATTTGTGAACAAGTAATTGAAGCCATTATATGGATTTATAATAATTGCGAAATATATGGTGCGGATAAAAACTGTATTACGATTTCTGGCCATTCTGCAGGAGCTCACTTAGTATCTTACATTTTAAGTTTAGATTGGGAAAAATATAATTTACCCTATAATTTATTTAAAGGCGCTGCTTTAGTAAGTGGAATATATGATTTAGAAATAGTAAGAAAATTAACTGTTAATGATGATGTTAAACTAAATGCTATAGATGCAAAAAATTTAACTACTATAAATAAATTACCCTATTACAAAATGCCTATAATTATATCTTATGGTGAGGATGAACCCTTAGGATGGAAAGATCAAAGTATAAAATATGAGAAATTTCTTAAAAAAAATAATTTCAATATAGATTTAATATTATGCAAAAAAAATAATCATTTTACATTAATAGATACGCTAGCATTAGAGGAAAGTACCTTATGTAAAAAAATTATTAACCTTTCTAATATATCTAATGAATAACTGTTAATTAAAATCATGCTTTTGTGCGATGTAAAATCAACAAGGCTTTTAGAAAAAAAACTTATTTCTATTGGGCATACTGAAATTTCCTTAATGATGAAAGCAGGAAATAGTATTTTTAAAAATTTTAAAGATAATAAAAATAATGACATTATAGTAATAGCAGGAACAGGTAATAATGGCGGTGACGCATTTGCTTGTGCAATACAAGCTCATCTTAACAATTTTAATATTCAATGTATATCTTTAGGCATAAATAAAGGCCACGCTAAAAAAGTAAAAGATTTAGCTGAATTACTAAATATTAGTATAATTAATCAATTACCAAAAAAACAAAATATTAAAAATGGTACCATAATAATAGATGGTATATTAGGGATTGGAATATCTAGAAAACCTGAAGGCAAAATATTAAATGCTATAAATTGGATTAATAGCTTTAATAATAAAAAAATTAAAGTAATTTCTATAGATGTGCCCTCAGGCTTAAACTCAAATAATGGAACTTCTATAGGGAAAGTAGTGAAGGCTAATACAACTGTAATGTGCTTAACACAAAAACAAGGGTGCTATACTGGAGATGGATTAAAATATTCTGGTAAAATTATATTTGATAGTTTAGGCATTGAAAACACTGAAAAACTTATCAAAAAAAAAGCATCATTAATTAACTCTGATCAATATATTCCTCTATTAAGAAATAAAAACTCCTATAAAGGCACATATGGAAATTTGTTAATCTTGGGTGGCTTTGATGGAATGCAAGGTGCAGCTAATTTATGCGGTTTAGCATCTCTTAGAACAGGCGTTGGTAAAGTATTTTTATGTAATAATAAAAATATAAAGAAAGTTGATGAAATAATTACAATACCTAAACGCCTAGAAGATATTAAAAAAATTTTACCTAAATTAAATACAATAATTGTTGGGCCAGGGTTAGGTAAAAACGCTTCAGATATATTAAGATTTATTTGGAATACGAATAAATCAATGGTTATAGATGCTGATGCTTTAGATTGGGTGTCTAAAAATTTTAAAAAGAAAAGAAAAGCAACTACAATATATACACCTCATTATGGGGAAGCTAAAAACTTACTTAAAAAAGATTTCACGGATAGGTTTTCTGCAATAAAAGAACTTCAAAATAAGTACGGTGGCAAATGGGTTTTAAAAGGTCCTGGAACTTTAATATTAAATAAAAATTATTATATTAATGATTTCGCAAATAGTATTTTATCAACAGGTGGAACTGGAGATATACTTGCTGGTATTATAGGAGGACTATTATGTCAAAAAATAACTAAGGCAGAAATCAAAGGAGTATTAATACATACAAAATGTGCTAAGAAAATTTTAGAAAAAAAACAAAAAACAATAATCGCTTCAGATCTACTAAAACAAATAAGCTCTATTATTTAAGTTTTAAAGACCTAATACTATAATGAAATTAAACAATATTTTATAGTACTATAAATTTATTAAATATTTACTTAAACGCTCCATTATAAGGTTAGGGTATTCTTGATGAGGGGAATGTTTACAATTTTTAATAATTAACTTTTTGAAACTCTTTTTTAATAGTTTTTTTAAAAGGTTAATATGTCTAAGACTACCATATTGATCATCTTCACCTTGTATAGCAAATAAAGGTACGTTTATTTTTTTTATATATTCTTCAATATTCCATTTTTTAAATTCTTCTTCTAACCATATATTACACCAGCCATTAAATGCACCATCTACATCATCATGATATTTTGCTAACTTTTCTCTAAGATTTGATGTTTTCCATTGTAGCTTTATTTTACCTATTTCTTTGATTGTTACTTCTTCTACCATTAAGTGAGGAGCTTCAACAATTATTGAGTGTATTGGTCTATTTAATCCTGCATAGATTAAAGCTATTGAGGCTCCATCTGAATGACCAAATAATATTGGTTCTTGTTCACAATAATGTTCTATAATATATTTTAAATAATGCTTAGCTTCAACATGCATAAAGTTTACACTTCTCGGTTCATTTATTGCACTAGATTTACCCATTCCTTTTCTTGAGTAAACAATAATTTTTCGGTTAAGTTTATTTGCTAGTTTTTCAGGAAAGTCTTTCCATAAGGCAACGCTTCCAAGGCCTTCATGCAGCATTACTAGAGGTGAGACAATTTTTTTAGCATTATTATTAATAAGCTTTACTTCAAGTGAAACATTATTTATTTTATAAAGTTCATTTACGATATGCATTTATTTATTTCTTAACTTATACCTTTGTATTTTACCAGTTGCAGTTTTTGGTAGAGATATTACAAACTCATACCATCTTGGGTATTTAAAAGGTGTCAATGTTGCCTTTACAAGTTCTGTTAATTCTTGTTCTAGCTCTTTGCATGCAAGTATTCCCTCTTTTAATACAATGTAAGCTTTAGGTTTAAGTAAGTCTTCTTTATCTCTTGCACCAACTACAGCTACTTCTATTACACTGTTATGACTTTGTAAAACTGCTTCTACTTCAAAAGGTGATACATATTGACCAGATACTTTCATCATATCATCTGCCCTACCACAGTATGTGTAAACCCCTAATTTATTCTTAGTATATTTATCTCCAGTTCTTGTCCATTGCCCTAAAAAAGTACTTTTAGATTTTTCTGGTTTATTCCAATATGCTATTGCAGAAGTTGGTCCTTTTATTTCTAACTCTCCAATTTCATTAACACTTGCCTCTTTCTTATTATCTTTGATTAACCTAGCCTCATAACCTGGAACAGGCTTTCCTGAAGCACCAGGATATATTTCCTTAACACTATTAGAAATAAAAATATGTAACATTTCTGTAGAACCAATACCATCTAATACATTGCAACCAATAGTTTCATACCATTTATTACAAAGGTGTTCTGGTAAAGCTTCTCCAGCTGATACCGCTAGCCTCAAGGATTGAAAGTCTTCAACAATTAGCTTGCTGTTTAGCATTGCTGCGTATAGTGTAGGTACTCCAAAAAAGAGAGATACAGAGTTCTTCTTTATTATCTTACATACTGAATCTACAGTTGGTCTTGCTTCTGTTAATATACTTGTTCCACCTATACTTAATGGAAAAGTAAGGGCATTGCCTAACCCATAGGCAAAAAAGAGTTTTGCTGCAGAAAAAAATATATCATTTTCTTTAATAGCTAATATATTTTTAGCATATAATTTTGCAGAATTTATTAAGCTTTCATGCAAATGTATTGTTCCTTTAGGCTTTCCTGTAGAGCCTGAAGAATATAACCAAAAACATTCAGTTCTTGGAAGAGTAATAGCAGGCAAATGATCTTTAGTATCCTCATTAAATAAATTATTAATATTTAAACAATTTAAATTTTCAATGCTCTTTTTTCTAACATTTACTAATAATAAAGTATCTTTATTTAATTCTTTATTAATTTCTATAAAATTATTTAATAAATCTTCAGAACATATAATGGCTTTAGCACCAGAATCTTCAAGCATGTACTTTAGATCTTGCTTAGGTAACATGGTATTTATACTAACAGGTATTATACCTGACCATATTGCCCCTAAAAAACTGATAGGAAAGTTTATGCAATCATGCATGCATATAATAACTTTATCACCTTGATTAAGCCCTAATTTAAGTAAGCTTTTTGAGAGACTTTTAACTTTTTCTTGTAAATCAAAGTAATTAATACTTTCATTATCATCTATAAAAGCAAACTTTTTTGGTAAATTTAATGCGTTATTATGTAATAGATCAAAAGCAGCATTATATTTTATTATAGACATAATTGATCATAACACCTTTAGTATTTTATCCCTAAACCAAATTAAAGCTTCTTCCTCAGGAAGAGTTCCATCCGAAGCATCATGATAACAAGCGTCTCCAATTTTATTAGCATTAAGTTCATCAAATAATTTATCAAATTTTTTGCCACCATACGCAAAAGTTTCTTTATAGGTCATGTCACCAAGTCCAAAAACTGCATACTTAATATGCTCCAAATTTGGTGCCGTAGTCTTTAGAGCGTTATAAAAGCTTTTACTGCCATCAGGAACATCTCCTTGACCGTAAGTAGAAGAAATAATTAAAATAGGATCTGTTAAGCTTGCTAAATTAGAAGGAGACAAGTTGTCCATTTCAGTAATATTAGTCTTAATATTATTATTATTACAAAATTCTGCAATATCATCAGCTACCATTAGTGCAGTTCCTGTCATAGTTGCAACAAAAATATTAAAAAAGTCTGGCATAAACTATATCCTATAAAAAAAAAGTGTAAATTAATTAAAAATGCATTATAATGCATAAATTACCATTTTGTTTTTTTTTTGTAAATAATAAATATGAATATTAAAAATTTTTCACTTACTTCTATAAAAAATATAGAAAAAGAGAAGTTATTATTAGATGAATTAGGGTTTATAATAAGAAAGTATAGATCACAGAGAGGTTTAAGCAGACAAATGTTAGCAACAAAGTCTAATATTTCGTTAAGATACCTAGCTCAGTTAGAAGGAGGAAGTGGAAATCCTAGTATTACTATACTTAAAAATATAGCCTACGCACTAAACATTACTTTAGAAAATCTTCTATTTGCTAATTCTTATAAAGATAAAAAAGTAGACTATATCAAGAAAAAAATTGATCACTATGAAAAACATCAAATCACAGCATTATTAGAGTTAATAGATAATATTGATAAGAAAAAAACTATTAAAATAAATAAAAATAAAATTGCATTAATTGGACTTAGAGGTGCAGGAAAGTCAACTTTAGGTAACATGTATAGTAAAGAATTTAAAATTCCTATTTATGAAATAACTAAAGAGATAGAAAAAATTGGTGGAATGAATATAAATGAAATTATAGAGTTTGGGGGGCAAGGTATGTATCGAAGATTAGAATATACCGCAATTCATAATTTATACAAAAAAAATAAGAAGCTTATTATTTTAACAGGTGGGAGCGTAGTATCAGAAAAAGAAACCTTTAACTTCCTGTTAAAAAACTTTTATACTGTATGGATAAAAGCTAGCCCTAAAGAACATATGAAAAGAGTAATTAAACAAGGAGACCTTAGGCCTATTAGCTCTAACCCCAAGGCCATGGAAGACTTAAATAATATATTAAAAGAGAGACAACATTTATATTCTAAAGCGTCTGAAATAGTAAATACAGAAAATAAAGATAAAATTTTTTCTTATAAAGATTTAGTAAGCAAAATTAAAAATTAATTCTTTTCTATTTTAATATTATGTATTATAATGCACTAGGAGAAAAATATTGATTACATTTGAAAGAGATTATGATGACTATAAACATTGGTCATTAGATATTGCAGATGAAAAAGCAACTTTGTACCTAGATGTAGCAGAAAAGGAAGGAATAAAACCAGGTTATGAATTGAAGCTTAATTCTTATGATCTAGGTGTCGATATAGAGTTAAACGATATTGTCCAAAGAATTAGATTCGAGCACCCGAAAGTAAAAGTAGTTGTGATTACATCTAAGCAAGAAAAAAACTTTTCCGCAGGGGCTAATATTTATATGTTAGGAATGTCTGAACACTCTTGGAAAGTAAACTTTTGTAAATTTACCAACGAAACAAGAAATGGTTTTGAAGATTCAAGCAATAATGGATCTATAAAATTTATAGCTGCAATAAATGGTATATGTGCTGGTGGAGGTTATGAAGTTGCATTAGCATGTGATGAAATTTTATTAGTTGATGATAGGTCAAGCACAGTCAGTCTCCCGGAAGTGCCTTTATTAGGTGTATTGCCTGGTACTGGGGGTATTACTAGATTAATAGACAAAAGAAATATGAGAAAAGATTTAGCTGATATTTTTTGCACCAATGCAGATGGTGTTAGAGGAAAAAAATCTTTGGATTGGAATTTAGTCGATTACATAGCGCCTCCATCAAAGTTTAAAGAATTAATAAATGAAAGAGTATTACAAGTTGCTAAATTAGTTAAATTACGTAATGGAGAAGAAGGCGTAAAACTTGATAAATTAAATCGCAAAATTACTGAAAGTAGCATTTGTTATGAAACTATATCATGTTTAATTAATAGAGAATCTAGGTTAGCTGAAATAAATATAATAGGTCCTAAGGATAATGAAGTATTAGAACTAGGTGATATAATTAAAAAAGGTTGCGATTGGTGGGTTCTTAAGTTTATAAGAGAGCTTGATGATTTAATTCTTATGCTTAGAACTAATGAATTAGAAATAGGTGTATTAACAATAAAAACTAAAGGTTCTTTAGATAATATTAATAAAATTTCTAAAGGCTTAGAAACTAATAAAAACAATTGGTTAGTTAACGAAACTATAGGATTAATTAGAAGAACATTTTCTAGGTTAGACATTTCATCGAGATCAATTTTTACAATTATTGATAACGAAAGTTGTTTTGGAGGTTTTTTATCAGAATTAGTTTTTTGTGCTGATAGAACATATATGATTAATAATGCTCTTTTAGACAACAATAAAAATGGCCCCTTTATAAGCCTATGTGCGTTAAATTTTAAGTCTCTTGAAATGGTTAATGGCCAAACTAGGTTAGAAACAAGGTTTAATTCTAATACAAAAAAAATAAAAGAATTAGAAACTTTATCTGAACAACTTCTTAACACAGAAGAGGCATATAAAGCTGAACTTATTACTATAATACCTGATGATTTAGATTGGGCTGATGAAATAAGGTTAAGCCTAGAAGAAAGAACTTCTTTTTCTCCAGATGCGCTTACTGGTTTAGAAGCAAACCTTAGGTTTCCAGGGAAAGAATCATGCGAAACAAAAATCTTCGGAAGGTTATCGGCTTGGCAAAATTGGATTTTTAATAGGCCTAATGCTTCAAGTGATAAAGGTGCACTAAAGATGTTTGGAACAGGTTCAAAAGCTAAATTCGATAACAAAAGGGTATAAAATGACAACACTAAATTATAATGAGTTAATTCCTAACAATATAGATTTAAGTACAGATAAATCTTTACAAAGAGCCTTAGAACACTGGCAACCTAAATTTAAAGGTTGGTGGAATGAAATGGGCCCTGAAGGGTTTCAGTCTCAAGACGTTTACTTAAGAACAGCTACTTCTGTTGACTCTAATGGTTGGGCAACTTATGGAAAGGTAAAAATGCCCGATTATAGATGGGGAATATTTTTAGCTGATCCTATCAAAGAAAAGAAAATACATTTTGGAGATAATATAGGAAAACCTGTTTGGCAAGAGGTGCCAGGAGATTATAGATCAGTTCTTAGAAGATTGATCGTTACGCAAGGCGATACAGAACCTGCATCAGTCGAACAACAAAGACTATTAGGTAAAACTTGTCCTTCTATATTTGATTTAAGAAATTTATTTCAAGTAAATGTCGAAGAAGGTAGACATTTATGGGCAATGGTATATTTACTTCATGCTTACTTTGGAAGAGATGGTAGAGAGGAAGCAGAGTCATTACTAGAGAGAAACTCTGGAGATGAAGATAACCCTAGGATTTTAGGTACATTTAACGAACCTATAACTGACTGGGTAAGCTTTTTTATGTTTACATACTTTACAGATAGAGACGGAAAATACCAATTAAAATCTTTAGCTGAAAGTAGCTTTGATCCCTTAGCTAGAACCTGCCAGTTTATGCTTACTGAAGAAGCGCATCATATGCAAGTAGGAGAGTCTGGAATTACCAGGATGATTGAAAGAACATTAGAAGTTATGAAAAAAAATAAAACTGATTCAATTGATACTATAAGAAATGCTGGAGCTGTAGATTTGCAAACTATTCAAAAGTATATAAATTTCTGGTTTTCTTCTTCATTAGACTTGTTTGGTTCAGAAATATCTAGCAATGCCGCAACAGCATTTGCAAATGGTCTAAAAGGAAGACCTGACGAATTTAGATATGAAGACCACTCCGAAAAAAACAGTTATCTAAAAATCGAAAACTTCGTAGATAACAAATCAGTTATACAAGATGTTCCTATGAGAAATGCAATGAATGAAATTACCAGAAGAGCTTACGTTAGTGACTGTGAAATTGGTATAAAAAGATGGAATCGTCTTATATCTAAATATGGTTATGAATATAACCTTGCACTCCCTTCAACTAAATTCAGAAGAAATATTGGATTATGGGCTAATTTACCCATAGGCCCAAAGGGTGATTTTATTAAAAAGGAAAGTTATACTAAATCCTTGAAAAATTGGTTACCTTCTGATAGTGACAAAGCTTTTATAAATAGTTTAATGGTTCAAGTAACAGAGTTAGGTAAAACAGCTAGTTGGATAGCTGCACCTAGAAGAGGTATTAACAATCAGAATGTAGATTATAGTTATGTCGACTTAATGTAATAATATAAAATTTATTTATTTATGCCTATAACAGATTTTAACTCAAGAAAATCTTCTATACCATATTCACCCCATTCTCGTCCATTACCTGACATTTTATAGCCACCAAACGGAAGAGACTGATCCACAGGTGCATAATTAATATGCATCATTCCTGTTCTTATTTTTGATGAAATTTCTTTTGCTTTATCCAGGTTTTCGGTCGATATATATCCAGCCAACCCATAATTACTATCATTAGCAATATTTATTGCCTCTTCTTCATTCTCATAACCTAAAATACTCAATACAGGCCCAAATATTTCCTCTTTAGCAACAATCATATCAGAAGTAACATTAGCAAATATTGTAGGGCTCAAAAAGTAACCTTCATTGATATTCTCTGGCATTTCTATACCTCCTGTTATCAAACTAGCACCCTCTTCTATTCCCTTTTTAATATAACCTTTAACACTATTAAACTGAGTTTCACTAACTAAAGGTCCTACTGAAGTAGTTTCATTTAATGGATCTCCTACTATTAATTTATTAACAGTTGCTTTAGCAATTTCTATTACTTCTTCCATTTTATTTAAAGGAACTAGCATCCTTGTTGGAGCGTTACATGATTGACCAGTATTATTCATACAATGAAACACCCCTTTAGAAACTGCTTTATTTAAGTCTGCGTCAGCTAAAATGATATTAGCAGACTTTCCACCTAATTCTTGAGTTACTCTTTTGACAGTATCAGCTGAGTTTTTTGCAACAGCAATACCTGCATTTGTTGAACCTGTAAAAGACATCATATCTATATCTTGATGTTTACTCATATCAGTTCCAGTGTCTGCACCATTTCCATTAATCATATTAAAAACACCATCTGGCAAGCCAGCTTCATTTAATATATCAGAAAATACTATTGCGCTTAATGGTGCTATTTCACTTGGCTTTAGTACCATTGTACAGCCAGCAGCTAATGCAGGAGCGACCTTACATGAAATTTGATTTAAAGGCCAATTCCAAGGAGTAATTAGTCCACATACTCCTACTGGTTCTTTTATTACTAACGAGGAATTTATTTCCTTTTCAAAATTATAGTTTTCTAAGGTTTTTTTAGCTTGAATAAAATGCCCTAAGCCAGAAGGAACTTGAGCTTTTGTAGATAATGTAATAGGAGCTCCCATTTCAGTTGTAATAGCACTAGCTAACTCAGGCATTCTTTTTTTGTACACATTAATTATATTTTCTAATAGTTCTATTTTTTCTTGCTTAGAAAATTTGGAGAATGCTTTAAATGCTTCCTTTGCAGACATAACAGCAAGATTTAAATCTTTCTCATTAGCTAAAGAAATTTGACATATTACTTTTTCATTAGAAGGGTTTATAACATCTAATAAATTAGTTGAATCAGGGTTTATCCATGATCCATTTATATAAAACATTTTAGAATTTTTCATAAATAATCTCTCTATTTTATTTCATTAATACTATTTTGAGACACATACAAGTCTCCTTTTTTCTTAAACTCTTTAGACATTTTCTCATAACCTTCATTTTTCAAAGAAGCTTCTTTTCTTATATCATGAGAAATTCTCATTGAACAAAATTTAGGTCCACACATAGAACAAAAGTGTGCTGTTTTATGAGCTTCTTTGGGCAAAGTTTGATCATGAAAGTCCTTAGCAGTATCTGGGTCTAAAGATAAATTAAACTGATCTTCCCATCTAAACTCAAACCTAGCTCTAGAAAGAGCATCATCTCTTTTTTGAGCACCTGGCATTCCTTTTGCTAAATCAGCAGCATGTGCAGCAATTTTATAAGTAATAACACCTGTCTTTACGTCCTTTTTGTCAGGTAGACCCAAATGCTCTTTTGGTGTTACATAACAAAGCATAGCACAGCCAAACCAACCTATCATCGCAGCACCTACTCCAGAAGTAATATGATCATAACCAGGTGCAATGTCTGTAGTTAGGGGACCTAATGTATAGAAAGGAGCCTCATGGCAGTATTCTAACTGTTTATCCATATTTTCCTTTATTTTATGCATAGCAACGTGACCTGGTCCTTCAATCATAACTTGGCAGTCTTTTTTCCAAGCAATTTTAGTTAAATCACCAAGAGTTTTAAGTTCAGCAAACTGGGCTTCATCATTAGCATCAGCTATAGAGCCTGGTCTAAGCCCATCTCCTAAGGAAAAACTTACATCATATTTATTGCAAATATCACATATTTCATCAAAGTGTTCATAAAGAAAGCTCTCTTTATGGTGATGTAAACACCACTTAGCTATAATAGAACCACCTCTAGAAACAATTCCTGTAACTCTATTAATTGTCATAGGAATCATATGTAATCTAATACCTGAATGAATAGTAAAATAATCTACTCCTTGTTCTGCTTGTTCAATTAAAGTATCTCTGTAAACCTCCCAATTTAAATCTTCAGCTATTCCATTTACTTTTTCTAAAGCTTGATATATTGGTACAGTACCTATTGGAACTGGAGAGTTTCTTATAATCCACTCTCTAGTATTGTGTATATGTTTTCCTGTTGATAAGTCCATGACAGTATCTGCTCCCCATCTTATAGACCATATCATTTTTTCTACTTCTTCTTCCATAGATGAGCTCACTGCAGAGGTTCCCATATTAGCATTAATTTTAACTAAAAAATTCCTTCCTATTATCATAGGTTCTAATTCTAAATGATTGATATTACTAGGTATAATAGCTCTTCCTTTAGCTATTTCTTCTCTCACAAATTCTGCTGTAACTCTATTAGGAATACTTGCTCCCCAATCCCTTCCATCTCTTTCCTCTAAGCCTTGTCTCAACTGATTTTCTCTTACAGCAACATATTCCATTTCAGGGGTAATTATTCCATTTTTTGCATAATATAATTGTGTTATGCCTGCACCTTTTTTTGCTTTTAAAGGCTTATATTTTATTGGGAAGTCAGGCACTTTTGTATTCTTATCATAATTATGGATTATTTTTCCATCATACTCTTCCGTATCATTTCTTTTACTTACCCAATCCCTTCTTATTTTTTGAAGTCCTTTATTAATATTAATATCAATATTTTCATCAGTATATGCTCCTGAGCTATCATAAACAGTCAGAGGTTTTTCATTAGCAGATGGATGTAATTCAATTTCTCTCATTGGCACTTTAATAAAATTATATTTTTCACCTGTAACATAAACTTTCTTGGATGCGGGCAGGCTGCCAGTAGATATTTTTTGTTTTAACTCTTTCATAATAAACTCCTAATATTAGAGGATTATGAAAATATGATATTTGCACTTCCTCCGTCAGCATTATCTGTCAGGTACTAAGGGTATATTCTCAGCAATTAAGCACCCCTGTAGTTATATTTTATCAATTAAAACTTACTAGTCAATACGGATTAAAAATAGATTAAATAAAAAGTATTAAAAAAGAAATTTAAAATTGAAAAGGATTAGATTAATTACTTTTTAGTTTTTTAATAAGTGTTTTATCTATTTTATTTTTAAGTAATTTTATGCCTTCTCCAGTTAAAGCTGATATAAAGGTTAAATTTCTAATATTATATAAGTTTTCTTTTATGTTTGCCGGTGCTTTATCTATTTTATTCATTACTTCAATCATTAATGGACCGTCACTGCTATTTGGATTTATGTTTAATTGACTTAATACTTTTAATACATCTTCTTTTTCAGTCTCTGTATTTTTTGAACAACTATCTCTAACATGAACTAACAAGTCAGCTTTTTTTACTTCATCTAATGTACTTTTAAAAGCTTCAACTAATAAAGTCGGTAAATCAGAAATAAAACCTACTGTGTCTGTAATATAGACTTTTTTAGTATTTTCTAAATAAAAATATGAAATTTTAGTATCTAATGTTTCAAATAATTTATTCTTTGCTTTTACATTTAACTTTGTTAAAGCGTTAAATAGAGTTGATTTTCCAGCATTTGTATATCCTAGTAGTGCAACAACTGGAACCTTAGTTTTTTCTCTATTTATATACTGCATATGTCTTGTTTTTTTAATTTTCTCGATCATAAACTTTAATTGTTTTATTCTTTTATTTATCATTCTTTTATCTAATTCTATTTGTGATTCTCCTGGACCACCTAAAAATCCATACCCTCCTCTTTGCCTTTCTAAGTGAGTCCAACTTCTTACTAACCTACTCTTTTGCCAATTTAGATGGGCTAACTCTACTTGAATACTACCTTCTCTTGACAAGGCCCTTTTGCCAAATATTTCTAATATTAAACTGGTCTTATCTAAAACTTTAATATTATAAGTTCTTTCTAAATTTCTTTGTTGTATTGGAGAAATATCAATACTAAATATTATAATATTCTTTTTACTATCAAAATTAAGTATATTTATAAGTTCTTTGATATACTCAATTTTGCCTTTTCTAATTAATGTACTAGGATCTGGTTTTTTAAGAAAAAAAGATTCTTTATGAACTACTTTTAAACTTATAGCTTTTGCTAAGTTACAAGTTTCAACTAGTTTATTATGAATAAACTGCTTATTAATATTAATATTAATTACTGGAAATAGTACTATTGCTTTTATCATGCTTAAATTTAATATAGTATAATTAAGATAATTTTATAAGGAGTATTATGTTAAAAAAAATACTAATAATAGTAATACTATTTAGTTTAAATTTTAATCTTTCAGCAACAGATCCTACTATAAAAATGGAGCCTGTAATAAACTTAGAGATTGCTAAAATAATGGCAGATGCCTGTGAAAAAGACCAAAAAAACAATGGCTATCGGCCAGTAAATATAGCAATAGTAGATAAAGGTGGAGAATTAGTACTTTTTAGAAGACAAAATAATGCTTTTTTATTAAGTATTGATATAGCTATAAAAAAAGCTATTTCTTCAGCTGGCATACCTTACCCTACAAGGAAAATTGCAGAAATAGTGTATGGCAAAGATGGCAAACCAGGAAGAGTACCAGGTTTAGTGCATTCTAAAAATATCGTTGCATTTGCTGGAGGACTTCCTATAAAAACTAAAAATAATCAACTTTTAGGTGGAATTGGTATTAGTGGTGCTACAGGTGATGAAGATGAGCAATGTGCTACAGCTGCTATTAATGCTATTCAAGACTATTTATAACATAAAAAATTTTTATATATGGTGAGATTTTTTTTATTGTTAATATTAATTCCTTTAAATGCTTATACTAGTGAACTGTTATTTGAGTGTGAAAACGGCTTTTCATATAAAATTAATAATAGTGCTAAATCTTTTTATAAAAAAATAAATCAAGATTGGAAAAAAGTTGATAAAATAATTGTTTCAGAAAATAAATTTGAATTATTTATTCCTAACTCTAATTATTTAAGCTGTTCTAATAAAGATTTACCAATATGTTCTTATAGCAAGTTAATTAATTTTAACTTAGAAAAAAATAAAGCTAACGTTCGTGAAATTGTATTAAATGACTGTTTTATAGGAACTATGGGCTGTAACAAATACTCTAAAGGTTTAGAGCTTAATCAAAAGAGATGTAAAATATCTAATTAAATAAAATACTATTATTAAAATATAATATAGAAAAAAAAATACTCGCGTTAATTACAACGCGAGTATTTAAAAGTAACTAACTAATTAGTCAGCAGAAATCTTCATGATTTCGCCTTCATCAGTAGTAGCATATAAAGCATTATCGTGAGGTCCCATTCTTAAACCACGGAATCTCTTTGATACGCCAACAGGCATATGAATAACACTTTTCATAGATAAGCCATCATCAGCTATATCATACATATCAATACGTAGTCCAGATGGAGTACCACCAAAACCAATACCCATGATACCAGCAGCTAAACGACCTTCATAGATACCCCAGTTCTTACCTTTTAAGAAAGCAGCAGAACCAGTACCTTGTGAATAACCATTGTTATTCCATGCTGGAGGCATTAAGTCTTTGAAACGAGTGTCACTCATTGGAGTATATGCAGCTCTTACTGCAGGAGTCATACCTTCTTTTTGGTTTGGCTCATAACCACAATATTTATCTGGACATGCACTTCTTCCGCCTCTTTTTTCATGCGGATCCCATCCACCATTACCACCGTTAACTAGAGCAGTAATCTCATCATTGTGCCATGGTCCGTGCTCAGCAGTAAACGCTCTTCCATCACTTGGTCTGAAATCAATACCTTGAACATTTCTGTGACCATATGAATAAATACGCTTATCTCCATCAATCTTGTTTCCTGGGTGCGCATTTCCGTCACCGTCAATTCTTAGCACTTTACCAGCTATAGCATTTTTATCCTGCGGACCTGGGCCCCAGTGTCTGTCTCCAGTACCTACCCAAAGATATCCGTCAGCATCCATTCTCATTCTTCCACCATTATGTGCTCCTGGACCACCAAAAGGTTGATCAGACTTAAATGGCTTAAATTGAATGTCTTTTACTATATCAGTTCTACCTGAAATGCTTTTGAAATCTTTTGCTACAGTAAACTTCATTACGATGTTACCGTGACAAGAAGCAAAGTTGTCTGTCTTACATCCAGCGTCATGATATTTATTTGAAGTAGAATACAAGTAAAGAGTTCTGTTCTTTTTGAAGTTATTATCTAATTCAACACCTAGCATTCCTTCTTGTCCGCCATATGTGAAAAGATCAGCTCCCATATCTGCATAACCAGATGAGCCTTTAATTCCGTAAAGTTTATGCACAGAACCGCCTACTTTAACTGATAAACCTTGAGATTTCTCAGTAAAAAACATAGCTTTTCCGTTCTTAGTAAAAGCTATATCCCAAGGATTTTCCAAACCAGACATGATAATCATGGAACCGATATTAGGAACATCCTTTCCATTGCCATTTAAGGCAAAGCTCTTTGCTGCCATAAACATCATTAAAGATGCTATAACCGCAGAGAACAGTCTTATATGAGTTATTATTTTCATAATAATCTTCTCCCTATTATTTATGGTTGATACCGCGCATCTTTTAAGTACGCAGCTAAATTAGCAATTTCTTCATCTGTCAAAGGCTTCGCATTATAAATCATTAAATATGAGTTAGGTCCTACTTCAATACCATCTCTATATGTTTCTAGCATTGCTGTAACATAAGATACTTCTTTTCCTGATATTTTAGGATAACTAGCAGCTCCTTTTCCAGCTGGTCCATGACAATTGATACACGATTTGCCATATCTAATTTTTCCAGCCTCAGCATCTCCTGCAAATCCTTCAAAAGAGAAGAAGATAAACAAAGCACTGATTAAGCTCAAATTTAATTTCATTTTATGCATCTCCCTTAATACAAATAAAAAAATTAATACTAGTAAGTATAGTATATAATTTATCTTAATCAATACAAACAATATAAAATAGGTGGTTTTTTTTATTTATTACTATTAATTAAACGATTTATAAACAAAAAAAAGTTTTACATACTGATATACTTGAAGATATTACTAAAATTATTGATATTTAAAGTTAATAATCAAATGATTCTATATATTGTTATTATGAATGATTAAAATGAATAATTTAAATGTATTTTTAAAATAGTAATTAAATGTATTAAGTATTTTATTTTCAGTAAAGCTTCTAATCTTAGGTCCTGCTCTTTTGTATATATCAATATTAAGCTATACTAATATAATGAATGGAGGATAATATGAAAAAAGATAGAAGAAAGCTTTTATTAGGTTCATTAGCTTTAGTAACTACTTCTCTAGGTAGTTGTGACGGAGGAACACCTGCTAATCCATCAAAATCAAGTGCTATATCAAAAAATATAATTAAATGGAAAATGGCTACATCTTTTCCTAAAAACTTTCCTGGTTCTGATTTAAATGCTCAAAAAGTAAAAAATAATATTGAAATTGCTTCAGAAGGAAGACTAGTAATAGAGCACTTTGGTGCTGGAGAGTTAGTTCCAGCTTTTGAAGTATTTGATGCTGTAAGGAATGGTACTATCGATTGTGGAGTTGCTGCACCTTACTATTGGAGATCTAAACATAAAGCAATTCCTTTTTTTTGTACAGTACCTGGAGGTATGACTAGTATTGAAAAATATTCTTGGATTAACTATGGTGGAGGACAAAAACTTTGGGACGAACTATATTCTAGTTTTGACGTCAAAGGTCTCCTATGTGGTAATACTGGGGTACAAATGGGCGGCTGGTTCAAAGATAAAATTAATAGTATTGATGACTTTAAAGGCTTAAAAATGCGTATCCCAGGTATTGGAGCAGAAATAATTAATGAACTTGGTGGTACTGCAGTAAATATGCCTTCTGGTGAAATCATGCCTGCATTACAACAAGGAGTTATAGATGCAGTAGAATGGGTTGGCCCATGGTTAGACAAAATATCTGGTTTTCATAAAATAGTAAAATATTATTATGGTCCCGGAGCACATGAGCCAGGTACTGCTAATGAACTACTTATGCGAAAAAGTTCTTGGGATAAACTACCTGACAATTTGAAAGCAATTATTCAAAATGTATGTAATTCTATTTATATTGATAGTTTGGGAGAATATATGTTTTATAACTCTATTGCTTTATGGGAGTTAGAAAAAAAACATAAAGTTATAATAAGCCAATTTCCAGATAAAATTACTAAAAGAATGTTTGAAATATCAAAAAAAGTAGTTAAAGATTTATCTAAAGAAGGAGAGCTACATAAAAGAATTTATGATAGTTGGGAAAAGTCACTAACTAAATTTAATAAATACCAAGATTTTTCTGACTATGGCTATATAAATAATAGAAAAAAATATATATAAACTATTAAATCAGTGCTCGTTATTAAATTTTTAAATCATTAACTTATATATTTTAATAACTAGAAATAGCAGTATAAAAATGTTAAAGCTTTAAAAAAATTACAAAAGGTTATATAGAAAAAAATATGTGGATTTTAATAGCAATAGTCTTAAAAGTTACAAGCCCTGATTTAACTGTACCTATTTTGGATAAACCTTTAACTCATGCTACACTTAAAGAGTGCAAGGCAAGCATGCAATCAATTTATAATGAATATAAAGTACTGCAAGCTAATTATCCAGTAACAGTAGAATATAAAATAAACGATAACAAACAAGAGTATATGATATATACTTATAAGCCTGATTATACTAAACCTGAGGTTACTACTTATTATTATTGTCTAAAAACTTACAAAAAGTAACTTTTTATTTTAATCCGTATTCCAAATAAACTGGCATCATTTCTTCATAAACAGTCATTTCATGCCAGATTATCATACCCTTTTTCATTTTTTCTAAAGTATTATCGCCCAAAATTTCTGCAATTTTATTAAAATGATTTTGAGCTTTATCTTTATTACCTAATCCATGATTTGCACATCCCATATAATGATGCCACCACCATAAAAAAGGAACAGGGGTGTCTTCCATAACCTCAAGAACTTTTTCCCAATTTTGTGAATCTTGATAAAATGCTACTTGTCCAAAGTTATCTCCAAGTACGCTGTTTACCTTATCTAACTTTGCCGCCAAAACACCTAACTCACGACCTCTTTCAAGCCTATAACAAGCTTTCTTATCAATATTATATTTTTTCTTAAGTTCCTCAGAAGAGTGACATCCCCATCCTGAAAGACCTGTTATATAAGCAATCCCTCCTATTATATCAAGGTCATTAGGAGCTATTTCAAGAGCTTTTTTTCCATCTTTTAACATCTGTTCAAAATTTCCTGCATAAAATTCTATTTCAGCCTTTGTTCTATAAGCCATCGCATAATTAGAGTCTAACCTTATGGCTTCCTGAACTGCTTCTAAAGCCTTAGTAAGAATATCCTGCTCATATACCTCAAAGATAGAGTATCCCCATGCTAAGAGATAACCATAATATTGCCAAGCTTCTGCATATTGAGGATCATCAATGATAGATTTTTCTAAACACTCAACAGCCTTATTATAATAATCAAATGAGAATGAAGGAAAGAATTGGTTTTTAGTAAAGTTAATACAAGCATATGAGTCAAGATTTTGAGCAGTTGCTGTTAATCCTACTTTAGAAACTTCTTTTGATAAGATATCTCCGTTACCAACAAGTGCGTCTATAATGTTAGAAACTACTTCATCCTGTAATGTAAACAAATTATCTATTTCTAGGGTTTTATCATATTTATCAGACCATACGATATTTGAATTTTCTGCATCTACTAAATTGATAGTAACTCTAATATTTTTTCCTGCTTCCTTTATATCTCCATTTATTAAATACTTTGCTCCAGTCATTTTTGATATAGTAGAAACATCCTCATTTGCTTTATTGAGTTTAACTATATTAAGTTTTTTTGACGCCCTAGTTAATGAAGCAGCTATGTCTTGGGTTAAGCCTGCAGCTAAGTTAATTTTTTCTTGTTCTTTAGATGTAGTTGTAATTGGAGAAATAGCAATGCTATTTAAATTTACATTTATTTCATTTGAATTATTAAAAAGAATAAAAACTAAGCAAATTATAACAAAACTAAAAAAGCCTCCTCCTAAAAAGATCATTCTATTATTAATAGCACCGACTTTTTTTACTTTAAAATTCTTAGCAAAATTCGATCCTTCAACAGTTTCAATAAAGTATGAATCTATAGGATTTTTAATGTTTTTTAAACGCTGCATTCCTTTTTTATAAATTTTATCATTAATATTAGTTGAAGAAATAAGATCATGAACTGAACCTGATATACATACTCTTCCAGGAGGAGCGATAGCCTCTAGTCTTGCTGCAATATTTACTCCATCTCCAAAAAGGTTATCTCCTTCAACTAAAACATCTCCCATATTAATACCAATTCTAAATTCTAAGCTTTCTTCTTTTGATAAACTTTTATTTAAATTAAATATTTCTTTTTGAATTTTTATAGAAGCATTAACTGCGTGAACAGGACTAGAAAAGTCGATCATAAATGCATCACCAGCTGTATTAAATATTCTTCCACTTTCTGATGATACTATACGTTCTATTATCTTTCTACAGACAGCTAATTGTTTAAGTGTACGCTCATCATCAACTGCCATTTTAGCAGAATAGTTTACGACATCCATTGCTAGTATAGTAGTCAATTTTCTTTTTTGAGTAGCCATGATATGCTCCTATGCTCCTTTAAATTAGGAATATAAAATTTTTATATAGTTAAAATATTTTAAATAATTTACCTTATTTGTCTATAACTTATAAATCCTTAAAAAGTTTTTTCATTTTTTGAATTTCTTTATCCATTCTTATGATAGTTTTTTTAAAGTTTTCTATTTCTTTAACTTTACTGTTTTCAATTACTTCTTTAGTTTTAGTTTCAATAATTTTTTCATTTTTTCTTGCTAAAACAGAAAATACTTTTACATCTCTGTTTATTCCTTTCATTTTTACAGCTTCTTTCTCTTCTACATCAACCATATCTTCTACATGCGCATACGTTTCATAACTCATGAGTATTCCATCTGCATCACCTGCAGCTTCAAGTCGAGCTGCAACATTTACTTCCCCACCTATAATAGTATATGTCAGTCTTTGCTCACTTCCAAAGTTTCCTACATTACAGTAACCTGTATTAATTCCTATTCTAATTTTAAATGGATCTAGAAAGCCTCTAGACTTCCAATTACGCCTTAATTCAATCATTTTTTCCTGCATCTTAAGCGACATTTCTACGCATGCTCTAGCATCTTCTCTCTCACCTTTAGAAGAAGGATCTCCAAAAAATAGCATTACAGCATCCCCTATATATTTATCAATAGTAGCGCCATATTTTAAGGCAATATTTGTCATTTCAGAAAAATATTCATTTAAATAGATAGTTAAATCCTCTGGTTGTAAAGACTCAGATGTTGCAGTAAAGTTTTTAATATCACTAAAAAAGACTGTTAGTTTTTTTCTTTTTGTAGCTATATCAGTATTAAAATCTCCTCTAATCATAGCTTTATGTATTTGAGGTGGAATAAACTTACTCAATTGATTGGTAAGTAATTCAGACCTTTTTTTTTGTAAATTAGAGTCTTTTAATACATTTTGGATAAAGCTTTGTTTAGCATTTTCTCTTATTTCATTTTCAATTGCATCTAAATCTACTTTTTTTTTATTTTTTAAAAAAGTTATATGCCATACAAACTTACACCAACCTGTTTTATCTTGTTTTGATTTGCTTTTTACAAACTTGATTTTTATATCCCAGCTTTTTCTTAAGATACCTAATTCACCTGAAATTATACCTCTATTAAAATACTCGTTCTCATATAAAACCGCATTTATTAAAGTAAACTCGATGACATCTTTACTAATAACTTTTGAAGAACAACCTACAATATTTTCTTTTGGAGTAAAAATAGATGCTTTAGTATTAAAATCTAACCTGTTAGCCGTCATTTTCATATAATCATTTCTAATACTTCTCAAAACTTTAATTAAGTCTGAGTTTAACTTTTTAAAGTTTTTTTTAATAAATATAAATTGATGATCATTACCTGATTTTTTAATTATTTCTTTATACTCATCCATCATAGTAAGACCATAAAAATATAAAGCCTCCTTACCAAACCTTTTTCTTGCTGCCGATTGAATTGCACCTCTAACCTTGTAGGAATATTTTTTCTTT
>CAJWSU010000019.1:0-23678 GCA_913046335.1 uncultured Pelagibacterales bacterium
GCATCCTTACATGCACCTACTGAACCAGGTAATGAAAATAAATATGTACCTTTAGTTACTCCTGCCATTGCTCTTGATTGTATCGTTGAGGTAGCAATTTTTTTAAAGCTTAGCCATCTAAATAATTCTCCAAAACCAGGTATTTCTTTCTCTAAAATTTCTGAAAAAACTTCAGGTGTTAAATCTCGTCCAGTAATGCCAGTTCCACCAGTCGTGATTATTACATCAATATCTTTATTACTAATCAGATCATTTAACTTTGCTTTAATTTGAACAACATCATCTTTTACCAAAAAGCGACCAGTTATATTATGACCTGCTTTAATTATTCTTTTTTTTAAAGTATCTCCAGATTTATCTTCCTCCAAAGTTCGTGTATCTGAAATAGTTACTACTGCTATATTAACTGACTTAAACTCTCTTTCTTTATCTATACCCATAATAATTATTTCTCCTAAAAACTTAAGTTTTTATATTTTGGCCAAGAATTGTTACTTAATGCCTTACGGCTTGGCTTATCTTGTTTCAATTTATCTCTATAAATCCATATATTTTTTAAAACCTTTTTTACAAACCACCTAGTTTCATAACTTGGAATACTTTCTATATATAGTAAAGGGTCAGAATATATTTTAATTTTCTCATTCCATTTTTTAAATTTAGTAGGGCCTGCATTCCAGGACATTAATAATGGTATAAATGAGTCTGATATTTCTTCTTTTTTCATTAACCTTAATAACAAATCTTGTCCTATAGAAATATTATAGTCTAAATCATATAATTTCCATAAATTAGAACCTCTAATAGACCTGTTTCCCGACACCACTCTTGCAGTACTAGGCATTATTTGCATTAAACCCCTAGCACCTCTTGGGCTTTTAGCTTTAAGATAAAAGCTAGATTCTTTTCTTATTAATGACCATATTATAACTTCATCTATCTTTTTTGGAATATTATTAAACCATTTAGGTGAGGGATATAGAGCTAAATAATTAGTTTCTCCTTTTTGAAGTATCTTATCTCCCAATCTTAATTGAACAGCTGGGAGATTTAAATAGTTAGTTAATTCTAATAGTTGCTCTATGTAATTTTTATCAAGCAAACCATAAACAAATCTGATCTCCTGATCAGCCTCACCATATTTTCCTGTACTTGATAGAGCCACAGCTCTTTTAATATGTTTATTATTTAATATATCAAGATCAAATAAACTGCCCTTATTATTTATTTCCCATGATATATTTTCTTTATAACCCAAATACTCAATAGCTAACTGTCCATAAAATGTATTTAACTGTTTAGCAGCAATATTAAAATTTGTTTTTGCAGCAGATTGATTATTAGACTCTAAATAAATTTTAGCAGCCCAGTATGCACCAGCAGATTTAAACCAAATATTTTTTTCAAAATTAGCTAATTTCAAGAATGAAGTTAGAGCTTGTTTTTTTTTATTTAATCTATATGCAGCTAAACCTGCCCTCCAATATAATTTGGGATTATCAATCCCAGATCTACTAGCTGCATTAATAGATAATTTTAGGGCTAACTTATCTTTAGCTACCGCATAATAACCTGAAGCGATTATGCCCTTTAAATCATCCGTTATATACATTGGTAAATCTAATTTATTGACCTCATTAAGTGCTGCAGTTGGCCTTCCTCTTTTTACTAAACTTCTAATCTTTTTATATAAAGAATAATATTTTTTTGGAACGCTAAAGTTTTTTAATGGCACAATACTTTCATAATCAAGTCCATAGCCTCCTAGTCTGCTTAGACTTTTTGGCTTTGCTAATGATTTAAAATTTTTAGGCTTTCTCTTTTCTGCTAATTTCCAGATTTTATTTGACATAGGATGGTCGGAATATAATAAGAGCCATTCTTTTAGCTCTTTATAATTAGACCTATATTTTGTAGGATGCATAAGTTTTTGGTATTTCACATGCCCCATAAGTATCTTATCGTCTAACAAACTTATTATCGTATCTGCCTTCTTCCATTTTCCCGATTTTTGTAAAGAAAAAATCTCTATATATCTTCTTTTATCTTCTTCAGTAAGCAAGAGGTTATTAGCAATATTTCTAGATTCCTTAATTAATAAAGAATGAAAATATTTACTCTCTTCATTAATCAACTCATTAGAGCAGACATTATGTGCAAAACTTGTAGAAAATAAAAATAGTATGAAAGTAATGCTTTTTTTTAAATTGAAAAATAAATAAAGTTTAGACACATTACACACCAGATTTTAAATGATTTAGATAATTAACTAAAATTGTCTTATAGATACAATAATCAGTTTAAACAGTATATTAAAAATCATGATAATTTATCTCGTACTGATTTAAGGTCTGTCCAACTCTCTTTTTTATTATGAGGATTAACTAGTACAAACCTAGGGTGAAACATCGAGATACAAGATATACTCGATTTACCTAGATACTGCGGCAACTCAAACCATTTTCCTCTAGTATTAAAAATACCATTACCTGTTTTCACTAAATTTTTCACAACCTCGGCACCAAGCATTATGATTACCTTGGGGTTAACAATATTAATTTGCTTATATAAAATTTGCAAAGAAAGATCTATTGAAGACTCTGAAGTGAAGCAGTGCATATTAGTAAAATATGTATTGCTCCTATTATGACCTATAGCTTGAAGCATAGCATCTAATAAATTTCCAGATTCTCCCTGGAAAGGTTTACCGGCTTTAATATCTTCAATATCAGGCTTATCTCCTATAATCATTAAATTAGCATCATTATTCCCATCAAAAAATGTAAATTTTGATTTTATATTATTTATTAAAGGGTTTAAACTTATATACTTATACAAATCACTAATATTATCGATATGTTCTATATTAAGTGTATTTATTTTAAGTTCACTATTTGACTGATCATTAGTTAATATTTTATTAACTTTTACTTTTGACCTTAACCCATAATAATCTCTTTGGATATGATCCGTAGGTTCATCATATCCCATATCACTGAGCCAAATGATAGCCTCAGTATGCAATGTATTAATGAATTCTTCTGACATTTATTGCCAATTTATATTAAATAGATCCATATGGAATTGGTCTACCATCACTATCTTTAATTAATTTTCCTGCTTCATCCTGAGCCGCTATATAATTTCCATGACCCAGCCATGTTCCAATATATTTAACAGGTTTTGCAACCTTACCGTTGAAAGTTTTATCTTTTTGCTTTGCGCCTCTAGCTAAAGGATTATTTTTTGTAATAGCCACTTAATTTTCCTTTATTGTTTTATAATAATTAATTATGCACTTATTGCCCTAATTAATTAGAACGTCAAGCTTATATAACCAATTAACAGAATTATAATAATAATAAAATTAAAAAAATACAATCCATATTATATATAGTTTAGTATAGTCTATATATATAGAAAACGTTAAGGAGTCTATTTTATGGTTTTTATGAGAATTTTTTATCTTTTAATATTTATATTTATACAAAATCAGTCCTTTGCAATTGATTGGATACCCAATCAAGTAGGGTCCTTCCTCAGCAGTAAAGTTGCTAGATCTATGACTGATATAGAAAATTCAGCTTACTATGCACAGTATTCGTACAGTCAAAATACAACTTCTAATGGCTTAGGAATAATTGCGATAGAGGCATTGTTAGCTAATGGTCAAGTTAAAGATGCCATTCCTATTGGAATTAAGGTTTCAGACCAAATGCCAGAAATAACTTTGGCACAATACCTTAAAGTATTAGATAGCCTTGATAAAAATAATAATAATGAAGCTCTAGAAAGATTGTTAAAGGTTAATCCTAATGGCATAGATACATATATTCTTCCAATACTTCAAACTTGGGCTGCAGCAGGATCTAATCAACAAACAGCTGGGCTGCAAATTATTAAGGAGCAAGCTGAAAGAGGAGTTTTAGAGCCTATATTTGATTATCATTCAGCATTAATTAATGAATATATTGGAAATGATGAAGCTGCTAAAATAAACTATAGTAATATTATAAAAAAATCTAATAATGCTAATGCACAAGTTTATCTTTCCGCTGCTTTATTCTTTAAAAGGAATAATAATATTAAATTATTTGATATGACTGTATCTAAGCTTGAAAGAATAAAGCCTTATAGCAATGAATTATTTTTATTAAAAAATAGTAATTATTCTCTTGATAAGAAAATTATTAACATAAAAGATGGTATAGCTGAAATATTTTTAAATAGTGCAGAAATATTATTTAATGAAGGCTTAGATAGACAAGCGCTAATATATGGGCAAATTGCATTACACTTATCGCCTAATTTAGATACCGCATCCTATTTATTAGGTAAGATATTTAGAGCTATTAATAATAATAAAAGAGCTGCTAAATATTTAAAGAATATTGAAGATAATTCTTCTATATCCCACGACTCTAAAATTACATATGCGGAAATTATTTATGATATAGAAGGAACAGAAAGCTCCTTTGCAATATTAAATAAATACCATAAACTTCATCCTGAAAATATTAATTTTTCTCGTGCTATTGCTGAATTATTTTATAAAGCAGAAAATTTTGATAAATCGATAGAATATTATGATCTAATATTTAGCAAAATTGAAAAAATTGAATTTAAACACTGGCCTCTTTTTTATTCAAGCGGCATAGCCTTAGAAAGAGGAAAAAAATGGAAAAGAGCAGAAAAACAATTCTTAATGGCCTTGAAATTTGTTCCTGATAATCCTCAGGTATTAAATTATCTGGGTTATTCATGGATAGACCAAGGAATAAATATAAATGCAGCTATGGATATGATCGTAAAAGCAGCGGAACAGAGACCTAATGATGGCTATATAATAGATAGCTTAGGCTGGGCCTTCTATCAAATAGGGCAATATGAAGAGGCCGTAATTAAATTAGAAAAAGCTGTTGAGTTAACAAGTGATTCTATTATCATAGATCATCTGGGCGATGCCCTTTTTTATGCGGGTAGAAAAATTGAAGCGGTATTCCAATGGCAAAGAGCTTTAGAATTTGAACCTTCAGAAGATATAAAAAATAAAATTATAGAAAAAATTGAAGGAACATTAATTCCTAAAGCAGGAATAAGTGCGAACTCTAAACCTATCTAACTATGCGAAAATTAAATTGTGAAAAAGCTTTTGCTAAGATTAATCTATCCTTAAGTATTCTTAAGAAAAGAGATGATGGTTATCATAACTTAAATTCGGATGTAATTTTTGCAAATATATATGATTCTATAAAGATAAAAGTATTAAATACCAATAATAAAAGCATTAGTCTAAAAATAAATGGTAAGTTTAAGAAGGATTTACCTGATCAATATAAAACTAATATTGTATATAAAGCAGCATTATATTTTATGAAAAAATATGACATAAAGTCAGATATTATAATAACTTTAAATAAAAACTTACCTGTTGCCTCAGGAATAGGTGGAGGATCAGCAGATGCAGCAGCCACTATTAGGGGTTTATTAAAATTATTTAAGATTAATAAAAATATCTTTTATAATAACCTACTTAAAGAGATAGCAAAAAAATTAGGTTCAGATATTCCTGCTTGCCTGTATTCTTCAGCATTAAATATGAAAAATACAGGGGAAAAAATTTCTAAATTTCCTATAAATCTTAAAAAAGCTATAATTCATAATAATTATATAATTTTAATATCTCCTGATAAAGCTATATCTACGAAAGCAGTTTTTCATAATTGGGGCAAAAATCCTCAGCATACTAATATTATAAATATTAATAAAAATTGTCCTAAAATAGGAGTTAATGACCTGAAATCTACTGCAGAAAATATAGAGCATTCAATTATTACAGCTCAGAAATTTTTATCTTTACAGAATGGTGTTAAATATTTTGGAATGTCGGGAAGTGGCGCAACGTGTTTTGGACTTTTTACAAAAAAATATCTTGCTACTAAAGCAGAAAATAAAATCAAAAAAATTAGACCTAAATGGTGGGTAAAAAGTTCTTCAATTATAATTTAAATAAGTTAGTTAAATTAGATGGTAAAGAAATTTTATTTTTTCTTGAGCACTGAAATACAGTATTCATTAAAAGACATGCAATAGTCATTGGACCAACCCCACCTGGAACAGGAGTAATATATGATGCGAAAGATTGCACAGCATTAAAATTCACGTCTCCAACTAATTTAGTTTTATTTTCTAAATTAATTCTATTAATACCAACATCTATTATTATAGATTCTTTTTTTACCCAGTTTTCATTAACTAAATTAGGAATACCAACAGCAGCTATAATTATATCAGCTTCTTTTACTATTTTTTCAATATTTTTTGATTTAGAATGAACAGTTGTTACGGTGCAATCTTCATTTAATAATAATTGTGCCATAGGCTTGCCTACTATGTTACTTCTACCAATAATAACAGCATGCATCCCTTTCAATGATTGGCCAATGCTTCTTAATATTATTAAGCAACCTAAAGGGGTACAAGGTATTACTCCTTCTCTATTTAAATAAATATTAGCTGCATTCACTATATGAAAACCATCTACATCTTTACTCGGATTAATGGCATTTAATATTATTTCTGTATTGATTTTTTTAGGCAATGGCAACTGCACTAAAATCCCGTCTATATCCTTATTAAGGTTTAAACCGTTAATAAGCTTTAAAAGCTCGTCTTCTGAGACAGATTCTGGAAGAGTGTACTGTAATGATTTAATACCTACTTCTTTTGCAGATTTTCCTTTATTTTTTACATAAATAGAACTTGCAGGATTATTTCCAACAATAATAGTTGCTAAACCCGGAGTAATATTTTTTTTATTTAACGCTAATACAGCTTTGCTAACTTCTTTTCTAACTTTAGTTGCTAATGCTTTACCATCTATAATTTTTGCTGCCATAATAAGACGTTTTAAGCATTTAATATAATCTGTGTCAATTACTAGAAATATATATTTTTTTATTTTTTTAATACTTATACTTGCCTAAACATCATTCTAGCGCTAAATATCTTTTCTATAAGAAAGAAATTAATGGGCCATAGCCAAGCGGTAAGGCATCGGTTTTTGATATCGACATCCCTGGTTCGAATCCAGGTGGCCCAGCCAACACAAAAATCTATATAATATATTTTTTTTATTATTAATTTAATTAAAAATAATATATTCTTATGTATAAATTATAATACTATAAAAAGAGAACTAACTTGAGACATAGCTCTTCAAAAATCAATAAAAAGAATTTGGAAGATGATTGGTCAAATACAGTAAGATTTGCTGGAGATTCTGGAGACGGAATGCAACTTACAGGAGGAAGATTGACCTTCGAAGCTGCTATTTCAGGCATGGGATTAGCAACTTTTCCTGACTATCCTGCAGAAATTAGAGCTCCAGCTGGAACAACTTTTGGCGTATCTTCATTTCAAGTGAGATTTGGAGAAGGATTAATTGCCAGCTCTGGAGACCATGCAGATATATTAGTAGCTATGAACCCGGCAGCATTAAAAGTAAATATAAAAGAAGTTATTCCAGGAGGCCTTGTAATAATAGACAGTAGTAGTTTTACTGATAGAGGTATTAAGAAAGCTGGTTATGATGAAAACCCATTAACAAATAATTCTTTAGCTGGCTTACAACTGATATCTGCAGATATATCTCATCTTACTATTGAAGCCGTAAAAGAATTTGGGCTAGGAAATAAAGATGGGCTTAGATGTAGAAATATGTGGACCTTAGGACTAATTCTATGGATTTTTTCTAAAAGCGTTAATGAAACAACTAATTGGCTAGAAGGTAAGTTCGGAAAAGATAGTATATTAACTAAAGCTAATATAGCGGCGCTAAATGCAGGTCATAGTTATGCTGAAAATACTGAAGTTTCCGAAGATATAATAAGAAAAGTTATTCCAATAACTAAACCTACTCCAGGAAAATGGAAAGCTATTACTGGAGCCGAATCTTTAGCTTTTGGACTAGCTATAGCTGCAAATAAATCAAAAATTAATATGACATTGTGTTCATACCCAATCACACCTGCTTCTCCTATTATGCATTACTTAGCTAATTATGAGTTAGAAGGAATAGGTATATTTCAAGCAGAAGATGAAATTGCGGCATGCTGCTCTGCTATTGGAGTGTCTTATGCTGGTGGATTGGGCGTTACTTCTAGTTCTGGTCCCGGTATATCTTTAAAGGCTGAAGCAATAGGTTTAGCAGTGTCTGTAGAATTACCTTTAATCATTATAAATAGTCAAAGAGCAGGGCCTTCTACTGGTTTACCTACTAGAGCGGAGCAGTCCGATTTAATGCAAGCTATTTATGGAAGGCATGGTGAAGCTCCATTGGTTGTATTAGCTCCTAAAAGCCCTTCACATTGTTTTGAGATAGCTCAACAAGCTGTCAGAATAGCTATTAAATATATGACGCCCGTTATGATCCTTTCTGACGCATATTTAACAAATGCATCAGAACCTTGGCTTATACCCGACACTTCCAAGATTAAGGAATCTCCTGTCTCTTTTGGGAAAAATCAAGAAAATTATATGCCTTTTGAAAGAGACCCTAAAACATTAGCAAGAAAATGGGTCAAACCAGGGACCGAAGGAATGGAGCATAGAATAGGTGGATTAGAAAAAGATTCCTTAACAGGCAATATTAGCTATGACCCTGATAACCATGCAAATATGACAGACTTAAGAAAACAAAAAGTTCAAAGAGTTCAAAAAGAATTAAGTGACATTGTTATTACAGGTCCAAAAAATGGAGATATATTAATAATAGGATGGGGATCTACGAATGGTCCTATATCTGAGGCACAAAATACGCTTTCAAAAAGTGGTATGAAAATAGCTCATATACAATTATCATGCCTATGGCCATTATCAGAAAGCTTAAAAAATATAGTTACACAATATAATCACATAGTAATTGTAGAAATGAATGATGGTCAGCTATTTAATTTACTTAGAGTAGAAATTGCTCCTAATGCAAAATCAATAACGCAAGTATCTGGCAAACCCTTTAGAGTTGTGGATTTAATAGAAAAGTTTAAAACACTTAATAAATAGGAAAATAATATGGGTATTAATGAAAAACCGTCACAACTTAAACCTGCAGATTATGCTTCAGATCAAGAAGTAAGATGGTGCCCTGGATGTGGCGACTATGCAATTTTAAATGCTGTAAAAAGAACACTTGCAGACAATCAAGCAGATAAAAAAAATACCGTATTTGTATCCGGAATAGGCTGTTCATCTAGACTACCTTATTATATGTCAACATATGGATTTCATACTATTCATGGAAGAGCCCCTGCTTTTGCTACGGGAATAAAAATTACTAACCCCGAGTTAGATGTATGGATTATTACTGGAGATGGAGACTCACTTTCTATCGGAGGCAACCATTATATTCATATTTTGAGGCGAAACTTAAATTGCCAAATACTATTATTTAATAATGAAATCTATGGGTTGACTAAAGGTCAAGCCTCTCCAGCATCAAGAACCGGAACATTATCTCCTACTACTCCACAAGGGTCAATAGAGGCTCCTTTATCTGCATGCGAAGTAGCTTTAAGCTCAGGTGCCACTTTTGTTGCAAGAGGAGTAGATACAGCTATAAAGCAATTAGTGCCTACACTAAGCGAAGCGAAAAATCATATAGGAACATCTTTAGTAGAAATCTATCAAAACTGTATAGTTTATAATGATGATGTTTTTAAATCTTTCACTGATAAATCAGTTGCTATGGAGAAACAAATTCACCTTGAAGATGGCCAGCCCATGCTTTTTGGAGAAGAAAAATTAAAAGGACTTGCAATTAATAAAGATTATTCAGCTTTAGAAATTATAGATTTGAAAAAAAACCCAGAAGCTATTAGCAACATTCTAATACATAATAAAAAAAATAAGACTATTGCATATCTACTTAGCCAAATGGATCAAAACACTATGCCAGTTGCTCTGGGAGTAATCTACTGTATTGAAAAACCTACCCTAGATAGTAATTATACCAAAAAATTAAATTCTCAGAAAAATAATATCAGAAAAATAATGGAAAAAGGCCAAACTTGGACTATATAAAACATAAATTTTAATTCTAATATAAGGATATGTTATGTTAAAAATATTATGTATATTTATATATATATTAACTTTAAGTATAAATATTAATTCTGTGTCTTATGCAGAAAGCTCTGTGTCTCAAGAGGATATTATAACAATTTTTAAAAGATCTATGCAAAAATGGAATATTAACTATGACACATTAGATGAAAATAAATCAGGTGCAGCCTGTATTCCTTGGAAAGAGTTAGACAAAAGCTTTATTAATCAAGGTGTTTTTTTAGCTCTGGGTTATGGTTTTAACCTATATGATATTAATATTGCAAAAAAGGCTTCTCTAGAAGGTTGTGAAAATATGAGAAAAAGCTATAAAATAGAGAGTAGCTGCAAATGTGAGATGATATTATATAATGATGATATTTTAGTGGAAATAAAAGAATGAGTGATACAATAGAAAATAGTTTAAACTTATTGCTCGATACAGCTAAAAAATTAGGTGCTGAAAGTGCATCTGTAATGGGAGGTGAAAACACTTCTATAAATGTGGCTGCAAGGCTCGGAAAGCTTGAAAATATTGAAAGAAATGAATCTAAAAGTATAGGGTTACAAATAATCGATAATAAAAGAAAAGTGAATTTATCCAGTACAAATTTTAATAAAGATGCACTTATAGAATTAGTAGAATCAGCTATGTCTATGATTAAATCTATACCAGAAGATGAATTTTGTGGCCTAGCTGATAAAGAGATGCTCTATAAGGGCAACTTAGATCTAGACCTTGTGGATAATTATATTCCAGAAAATGATCTGTTACTTAAAAGCTCTATAGAAGCGGAAGATAGTGCATTAAGTATAAATGGAGTAACAAACTCTGAAGGAGCATCGTCTTCTTACTCTAAAAATAAAATATTTTTGGCCACCTCTGATGGGTTTTATAATTATAAAGAAAAAACTAACTATTCTAATAGTATTTCTGTAATTGCGGGTAAAGGTACAAAAATGGAAAGAGATTATGAGTACCAATCAAAAATTCATAATAAAGATCTAGATGCACCTAAAACTATTGGAGAAATTGCTGCCAATAGGGCTGTTTCAAGGTTAAATCCCAAAAAAGTTAAAAGTAATTCCGTACCCATAATTTTTGATCCTAGAGTATCAGGAAGTTTATTATCATTATTTACTAGTGGTATTTCAGGACAAGCCGTAGCTAGAGGCACATCTTTTTTAAAAGACAAAATGAAAAAAAATATATTTAAAAAAGATATTCAAATTATAGATGATCCACATGTATTACGTGGCCCAGGGTCAAGAACATTTGACGGAGAAGGAGTAGAATCAAAAAAAATAAAAATTGTAGAAAATGGAGTTTTAAAATCATGGCTATTAAGCTCTCAATCTGCAAGGCAATTAAATTTAAGAACTACAGGGCATAGTAGCGGCGTATCCAACTTATATATGGAGCCGGGTGATAAAACTAATACAGAACTTTTATCTTCAATCAAAGAAGGTTTTTATGTAACAGAAATGATGGGAATGTCATTTAACCAAGTAACAGGAGATTATAGTAGAGGAGCTACTGGATTTTGGATCGAAAAAGGACAAAAAACTTATCCTGTAAGTGAAGTTACAATAGCCGGAAATATCATAGATATGTATAGTATGCTTACGCCTGCATCAGATTTAAAATTAATTACAGGTATGGACGCTCCTACTATTTTAATTGAAAAAATGATGGTAGCTGGATTATAATAAAATTAAATTTATAATAAAAGGAAGACCTTTATTTTGCTATCCGTCCTCCTCGTAAAAATATATTATATCATATGGTTACTTCTTACGCCTTTTATACCCTTAATATTAATTTATAGGGCTATACAAGGTAAGGAAAAAATTAATAGAATAAATGAAAGAATAGGCTTTGCAAGAATAAGAAGACCAAAAAGTAAATTAGTCTGGATAAATGCTGCTAGCGTCGGAGAATTAAGATCAACTATTCCTTTAATAAAAAGGCTTATTAAAGAAGATGTAATAGTTCTAATAACTACTGTTACAGTTACTAGTGCAATGCACATACACTCTATTTTAAAAGATATTGGCAATAAAAATATAATTCATCAATTTTCTCCTATTGATCACCCTTTATTTATAAAGGTTTTTATTAATCATTGGAAACCTAGCTTATTAATTCTCATTGAGTCAGAAATATGGCCTAATATCATAATAAAAAGCTATAAAAAATATATTCCTTTAATATTATTACAGGGAAGGATGTCAGAAAGATCATATAGAAAATGGCTTATTATTAAACCTGTATCAAAATATATATACAATAAGTTCTCTCTTATAGTTGCTCAAGATTTAACTAATGGAAATCGTTATAAAAAATTAGGAGGAAATAATATTATATCAGGCATAAACCTTAAAAATGGTATTGCAGCAAATCATATGAATAAAAAAAAGGAAGAAAAAATAATACATATGACTAATAAAAGACCAATATTACTTTTTGCTAGTACGCATGATAAAATAGAAGATCAAGCAGCCGTTATTTCACATATAGAAGCAAAAAAATATAGTGCGAACTTATTAACAATAATTGTTCCAAGACATACAAAAATGATTAAAAATATAATATCATTAGCAGAAGATTATAAACTTAAAATAAAAATTCGTAGCAAGGATCAAATACCAGATGATAGTACAGAAATATATATTGCTGATACTATCGGGGAGCTTGGGAGCTTTATGAAAATTTGTGATATTTGTTTTATTGGTGGCAGTTTATCTCCTAAAGGAGGGCACAATTTAATTGAACCCGCATTAGAAAAATGTGCAATAATTTATGGACCTGATGTAAGCAACCATAAAAATACTTCCAATATACTATTAAAAGAAAATGCAGCAATTCAAATAAATAATATTAATGAATTAAAGGTTGAAATAAGTAAATTAATAAAAGATAAAGAAAAAATTATAACAATGGCAAATACAGCATACATAGTAATTAATAATATTCCTGACCCAAGTACTATATTAGTAAATAAAATCAAACCATATTTAAAAGGTTCTGGAGAGCAAGTTTGAAAACACCTGATTTTTGGAAAAATAAAAATAGCTTTATATCTATACTATTAATTCCTTTATCCTATATATGGCAATTAGGTAATATTTTAAACACTAAAAAAAAGCAAAAATTTAATATACCTATTATCATAATTGGTAATGTTGTTGCTGGAGGAGCAGGTAAGACTCCTACTGTGATTTCAATAGCGAATAAATTAATAAGCTCGAATATAAAAGTACATATTATCTTAAAAGGCTATAAAAGCGCAGCAAAAGAAAGTATTCAAGTAAATACTAAAATGCATACATATAAAGACGTAGGTGACGAGGCAATAATATGTTCAAAGGTAGCTCCTACCTGGGTAGGTAAAAGTAGAATAGCTAGTATTAACAATGCTTCCAATAATGGCGCCGATCTAGTCATTTTAGATGATGGTTTGCAGGACTCTAGTATAGAGTCTGATTTAAATATACTAGTTTTTAGTGGCTCTCAAGGTATAGGAAATGGAAGAATAATTCCTTCTGGTCCTATGCGAGAATATTTATCAAAAGCTGTAGATAAATCTGATTTAGCAATAATAATTGAGGAAGATAAAAATAATATTAAAGAATTAATTATTAAAAATATTCCTGTAGTTAATGCTAACCTAAAAATAGCAGATAAGGATTTAAATAATTTTAAAAAAAAGAAAGTAATGGCTTTTTGTGGTATAGGCTACCCAGAAAAATTCTACAAAACTTTAGAAAAAATTGAATGTGAAATAATGCAAACTAAATCTTACCCTGATCACTACGCATATTCCAAAAAAGATATTGAATATTTACTTAATCAATCACAAAATATAAATGCTTTATTAGTAACAACTGAAAAAGATTATGTAAAAATCCCTAAAGAATATAAAAATAGAATTTATTTTTTTCCAATTAGCATTGAATTTAATGATTATAGTATAATAGATAAATTTTTATTATCTATTATGAAAAGTTAAAATTAAAAATTATGAACTCATTATTTAGATATACTATTAATATAATAGAAGCTTTCTTTCTTTGTTTATGGATTATAATATGTCGATTAATAGGAATTGATTTAGCATCGAGCTTAGGTTCTAAAATTGTAAAAATTATAGGGCCACTATCTAAGTTTGATAAAAGAGCAGAAATTAATATAAAAAAAATATTTCCTACACTTAATGCTATTGAACAAAAAAATATTAAAAAAAATATGTGGGATAATTTAGGTCGAAACCTTGGTGAGTTTTCTTTTGCAAATAGACTTAACCCCTATAATAACCAAAGCATAAATTCTTATAAAAATAAACCTAGGTTTATAATTGAAGGGCAGAAATATATAGATGATATTTGTAAGATGAAAACGGGCGCTATATTTTTTAGCGCTCATATAGGTAACTGGGAAATCTGTCCACTAATTTTAAGTGGTAAAAATTTAAAAGTTACTAGTATATATAGACATGCAAACAACCCATTAAACGAAAAAATTATACAATGGTTAAGAAAAGGAATATCAATTTATGCTCCTAAAGGGCCTGGTGGAGCAAAAACACTTTTTAAAGTATTAAGGAATAAAGAATTTGCAGCAATACTTGCGGATCAAAAATTAAATGAAGGTAAATTAATAAACTTTCTAGGGCAGCCCGCCAAAACAGCTACAGCTATAGGTGAACTAGCTATAAAATTATCTATTCCAATTGTTCCTATTCACGTGCAGAGAATAAATGGGGCTACATTTAAATATATAATTGAAAAACCTATAATGAACAAAAAAGATAATGATAATCATGATGAGGAGTTAATTAAACTTCTTAACACCATTAACAAAACATTAGAAAATTGGGTTCTAAAATGTCCTGAACAATGGTTGTGGATTCATAATAGATGGTAATATTAAATTACTTAAATACTTGTAAATATTGAGGATCTATCCTTTTACCATTTAACTCAGCACCCCAATGTAAATGGGGTCCAGTTACTCTACCTGTTGCACCTACTTTACCGATCTGCTCTCCTTTTTTTACAAAATCTCCCATAGATACGGAGATCTTGCTTAAATGCAAATATGAGGTTGTTAAACCTTGTCCATGAGCAATGATAATAGTGCCTCCGCTGTAATATAAATCATTATCAGTAAATACAATGATTCCATCCATGGGCGATAATACTTCGTGTCCTTTAGGCAAAGCTATATCAATCCCATAGTGAGGACTTCTGGGCTTGCCATTTAATATTCTCTGACTTCCATATTCTCCAGACTTTGGACCGATAGCAGGCAAAATAAATCCATTATTAAAATATGTATTATTTATTAAAATAGCTTTTTTTCTAGACTCTTTTACTTTTTTTCTTTCCGCATAAATCCTATTAGTTACAGATTCAGGAGGAGTAACTTTATCTTTTTGAATACCATTAATTCTTTGCACCTTATATGTTCTTTTTTTTACATTTAATTCTATTATTTCAATTAATTTGCTTTGTTTATATATTTCTAGAATCTGTATAATTTTTGGCATACGTTCAAAACCAATTAAAAATAAGCCCGTATCAGATACTTGCACTTCAATTCCATCTAATGTAACTTTAATACCTGGAATAGACTGTACTACTATTAATCCTCCGGCAATTACTTCTCCTTTTATAGAAGATTCTGCATTAACTTTATGTATAGAAACTACAAGGCAGAAAAAAAATGCCATCGTAATCACTTTAAATATATATTGGCTAGCTATCATTTTTACTTAATTTTGCTTTAACTTTGCCATCATATAAATGAATTGTAGCATTTGTATCATAGACTATATTTTTAGCTCTAGTAATTGGCTGATCATTTTCATTTTTGATGAGAGCAAAACCTCTTTCTAAGATCCTAATGTAACTTAATGATTCTATTGCTCCAGAAGCTTTAATAAAAGATAGTTTTTTATTACTAAGCAATCTATCAAAATTCTCATTTAAAGCTTTAGGTTGTTTACTATAGGAATGTTTCTTTTTTATTAATAAATTTTTATTTGCTGCTTTTAGAAGCCTTAACTGAGATGATAGGTTCAATAATTGATTTTCACAATATTTTGCTGGAGAATAGTGCTCTATTTTATTTACGCTTACTTTATTAATATAAAAATCTAAAAATATTTGTAATTTATAATGCAATTGATCATTAATTATATCTAAGTTCTGAACTTTATTTTCTAGAATTGTATGTGACATGGGCAATATATATTTTTGCTGCTCTTTTCTACATAAGCTCATAATATTTTTTATGGATAATGCCGATTTAGAATAAACCATATTTAAATTATCATAAAGTGTTCTACGATCTGGAAGAGCAATTTCTGCAGCAGCAGTAGGAGTGGGTGCCCTAACATCTGCTACATAATCTGATAAAGAATTATCTACTTCATGACCTACAGCTGATATAATTGGAATTTTTGAATTGTATATAGCTCTTACTACAACCTCTTCATTAAATGCCATTAAATCTTCCAGGCTACCGCCACCTCTTCCAACTATTAATAAATCAGGAACAGGAATATCATCTTTAATAGTTGAAAACATATTAATTTTATCTATAGCAGTTGCAATTTGCCTTGGAGCTTCGCTTCCTTGCACTAATACAGGGTAAAGAATTATTGTTACAGGAAACCTTTGTTTTATTCTAATAATTATATCTTTAAATGCTGCACCTGTATCAGAAGTAATAATACCAATTATACTAGGTAAAAAAGGCAGTGTCTTTTTGTTTTTTTCATCAAACAAACCTTCTTCAGCTAATAATCTCCGTCTATTTTCAATTAATTTTAATAATGCGCCTTCACCAGCCAGTTCTATAGTATTAATAATAATGTTATATTTAGACCTAGGAGCATAAGTAGAGATCCTACCAATAACTAAGACCTCCATTCCATCTTCTAATTTAAAATTAATTCTACTTGCCTGCCCTTTCCATATTATTCCATCTATTAAAGAATTTTTTTCATCTTTTAATGATAGATAGACGTGGCCTGAAGCAGCAATAGTTAAACCAGAAACTTCTCCTCGAAGATGCACTATATCAAAATTTACTTCTAACGTTCTTTTTAGAGCATTACTAAGTTCAGAGACAGTATATTCTTTTATATTACTTTCATAAGTATTATTATGCTGCATCTGTTGCTTTCTGAATTAAAGACTTAATAATAATAAAATAGGATGTTATATATTTTAATTTAAATATAACATTATGGGAATAAATAGTTAATATAATTTAAATATAAATAGGAATTCTTTATGAAAGTACTAGTACTAGGAAGTGGTGCTCGCGAACATGCAATGTGTTGGTCATTAGCCAACTCTCCACTTATATCAAAATTAATTTGCGCTCCAGGAAATCCTGGTATTGCGGAGGAAGCACAATGTATTGATATTAATATTAATAATAATAATGAAATTGTATCTTTAGCCTTAAAAGAAAAAGTTGACTTAGTAATACCTGGCCCAGAAATTCCATTAGTAAATGGAATAATTGATGAACTAAATAAGTTTAATATTAAAGCATTTGGGCCCTCTAAAGAAGCATCTAAATTAGAAGGATCTAAACAATTTACAAAAAATATATGTAAGTTAGCAAATATACCTACAGCATATTCTGAAAGCTTCTCAGATAGAGAAGACGCCATTAATTATATTAAAAAAAATAAATTGCCTATAGTAATAAAAGCAGATGGTTTAGCGGCAGGTAAAGGTGTTGTCATTGCCCAAAATGAAAAGGAAGCTGTTACTGCTATTGATAATTCATTTAATGGCGCCTTTGGTGAGGCTGGAAAAACAGTTTTAATAGAAGAGTACCTGGAAGGCGTTGAAGCTAGTTTTTTTGCTTTATGTGATGGAATAACAGCAATACCTCTAGCTAGTGCACAAGACCATAAAAGAGTGGGAGATGGAGATACTGGGCCAAATACAGGGGGCATGGGTGCCTTTTCACCTACTCCTAATTTAACAGAAGATCTCAATAATGATATTATAAATCATTTTATTGCTCCTACTCTTATTGAAATGGACAAAAGAGGGTCTCCTTTTCAAGGAATATTATATGCAGGATTAATGTTAACTAATAATGGCCCAAAACTAATTGAATATAATGTAAGATTTGGTGACCCTGAATGTCAGGTAATTCTTACTCGTATCAAATCTAATTTGTTTGAGGCCATTCTTGCAGCTGTTGACCATACATTAGAAAAATTTCACTTAAGGTTTTATGAAGAGGTTGCATTGACTGTCGTAATGGCATCAAAGGGGTATCCGAAGAAATATAAATCCAATTCAATAATTAATGGGATCACTGAAGCCAATAATATTAAAGGAGTAAAGGTTTTTCATGCAGGTACAAAACTGGACTCTGACAGAAATATCCTTTCTAATGGGGGAAGAGTCTTGTCCATAACAGCTAATGGAAAAAATATGGAAGAAGCAAGAGTATTAGCTTATAAAGCTATTGACTATATCAAGTGGGATGATGGTTTTTATAGAAAAGATATAGGAAAAAAATAGTTCTTAAGATTTTGAAAGCCTTATTTTTTTAAAAAAATCTTTAAGTAATAATGAAGACTCCTCCTTATATATCCCGCTATATATATTAGGTTTATGATGACAGGTATCGTGATCAAATACCTTGCTACCATACTTAATACCTCCTCCTTTAGGGTCATCCGCACCATAGTATAAGTTGTTTATTCTAAATAGAGAAATAGCATGCGCACACATTGGACAAGGTTCTAATGTAACAAATAAATCTAATTTTTCATATCTTATAGATAAACCCTTTTTAATTAGTAATTCTGATGATTTTTGTAAAACTATCATTTCTGCATGCATTGTAGGATTACTATATTTAACCATCTTATTACCTGATTTAGCAAGCACCTTATTATTATGTACTGTCACTGCTCCAACTGGCACTTCTCCAAGGCTAACACATTTTTTAGCTTCATCAATTGCTATTTGCATAAAATTTTTATAATTATATTTTTCCATGATGCTATAAAATAGCATATATCTATTAATATAATAAAATTAATTATTGAGTAATATGAAAAAACCACTAATAGCTTTAACCTTAGATTATGAGACAACCCAAGGATATTCTAAATATCCTTGGTACGCAATTAGAGAAAACTATTTCACTTCTATTGAGGAAAGTGGAGGCATAGGAGTAGGAATTCCGCATAATATGAAAGATATAATAAGCCTATTATATAAAATTGATGGCTTAGTTATAACTGGCGGCAATTTTGATATCGACCCTAATAAATTTGGAGAAACTATTGTTCATCAAACCGTACAATTAAAAGAAAATAGAACTAATTTTGAATTATTAGCAGCTGAGATTATGCTCAACCAAAATAAACCTGTTTTAGGTATTTGTGGGGGAGAGCAATTAATTAATGTTCTTTACAAAGGAAGTTTAATTCAACATATTCCTGATGAAATAAAAAATCCTATTGAACATGAACAAAAAAATCCAAGACACGAACCTGGTCATAGTGTCCGAATAAAAGATAATACAAAACTACATAGTATTATTTCTACAAATGATATTATGGTTAATAGTGCACACCATCAGGCAATAAAAACTCCTGGAAATGGTTTAATAGTAAATGCGCTATCAGCAGATGGGATAATAGAAGGAATTGAAGATCCTACAAAAAATTTTTGTATAGGTGTACAATGGCATCCTGAGTTTTTTATTCAAGGTGCAGATATTAAATTATTAAAAGCCTTCATAAATGCCTGCTGATATAATGACAAATGAACTTAAAAAAAAAAGAATAGCTAAAATAATTGCTGAATCTGGTTTTTGCTCAAGAAGGCAAGCTGAAAAACTAATTATATCCGGAAAAGTTTTTGTTAATAGTATAAAAATTAATACTCCTGCATACTTTGTAGATGAAAATGATAAAATTTTAGTAGAAGGTAAATTAATTAAAAGAACTAATAAAACAGAATTATATATATTACATAAGCCTAAAGGAGTTATTGTAAGTTCTGGAGATCCTCAGGGCAGAAAAACAATTTATGATATTATTCCAAACAATATGAAACAGTTGCATTACATTGGAAGGTTAGATTTTAATACAGAAGGACTATTATTATTAACCAATAATGGAAGTCTTAAAAGATTTTTAGAACTGCCAGTCAATAAAATTGAACGCATTTATAAAGTAAAAGTTTATGGAAATATAAACAACCTAGATAACCAAAAATTAGAAAAAGGCATAACAATAGATAGCATAAAGTATGGACCAATTATTATTAATGTACTAGATAATAAAGGAAAAAATACTTGGATAACTGTTAAACTAAAAGAAGGTAAAAATAGAGAAATAAGAAAAATTATGTCTCACTTTCATTTACATATTAATGATTTAATTAGAACAAATTTTGGACCTTTTAAGTTAAGTAATCTTAAAAGAGGTGAAATTATGATGGTAGAGCAAAGCATCGTTAACTTATTTATTAAAAATAAAGGTTTGCTTTGATAAAAATAATTGGAGGAAAACACAAAAGAATAAATATTAATACTCTTGATGGTTTGAATACTAGACCTACTTCAATAAGGCTAAGACAAGCTATGTTTAATATTTTATTACACTCAAAATATTTAGATAAAAAAATAGAGAATATGGAAGTTATAGATATATTTGCTGGAAGTGGTGCATTAGGTTTAGAAGCTTTATCACGTGGTTTTAAATTTTGTACTTTTCTGGATAACTCTTCAGCAGCAATTAATATTATACAAAAAAATATAAAAAAATTACATGAAGAAAAAAATACATCTCTAATTCAATCTGATGCAGAGTCTCCTTATTTAGCTAAAAACAAATATGATATATGTTTTTTTGACCCTCCTTATGATTTTAAAAACTTTACTGGCATATTAGAGCGTTGGTCAAGTTCAGATACTGTCAATAAAAATACTCTGTATGTATATGAAAAGCATATAAGTATGCCTTACAATAGCATAAAAGGCTTGGATATAATTGAAAGAAAGAAATATGGTATTAGTGAAATAATTATTTTAAAGAGCTTATCAGGTTCTACCAAATAATTTTTCAATATCTTTGATTCCTAATTTAATAAAAGTTGGCCTACCATGATTACACTGACTTGAATTAGGCGTATTTTCCATTTCTCTTAATAGCGCATTCATTTCTGAATTTAATAAAGACCTTCCAGCTCGAATACTTGAATGGCATGCCATATTCCCACAAATATTATCTAGTCTTTCTGAAAGAATAAATTCACTACCAAAGTGAATAATTTCTTCGGCTATGTCATTAATTAAAACTGAAAAATTCACCTTATCTAAGATTGCAGGATGCTCTCTAATAAGAATCGCTTTTTCATCAAACTCTTCTATGAGGAGTCCAAGTTTTGTTAATTTTTCTGAATTACTAATGATTATTTCGAAATGTTCTTCAGATAACTCTACTATCTCTGGTATTAACAGTATCTGTTTTTGCATATTTTTATTTAGAAAACCTGCTCTAATTTTTTCTAGTACTATTCTCTCATGAGCAGCATGCTGATCAATTAATATAATTCCATTTTCAGTTTCTGATATTATATATGTGCCATGAGTTTGAGCTATAGCTGCACCAAGAGGATAAGTAATTTCTTTTTCAAAAGTATCATTTTCTTTATTATTTAATAATCTAGAAGAAGGACTAATTTGTATATTGTTTAAATTATAATTATTATCTAAACTATCAATTGAATGAGAATTTATATTCATTTTATCTAGTAATGCATTTGAGATTTCTGAAGCAGTATTTAATCCGGCCTCCTCTAATGAATTTCTAACTCCATTAATAATAAGAGATCTGACTCTTCCTGCATCTTTAAATCTTACTTCTGACTTAGCAGGATGAACATTTATATCAACATCAGACGGTAGAATATCTAAAAATAATACAGCAACAGGAAAACGGTTATTTTCAATAAGTCCTTTATAGGCTCCTCTCAATGCCCCAATTAAACTCCTATCTTTTACAGGTCTATTATTTACAAAAAGATATTGCTCTCTTCCTGTATTTCTATTTAATGTAGGCATTCCGACCATACCTACTAATATCATACCTGCCCTCTCTTCTTCTACAGATACAGAACTATTGAGAAAATCTTCTCCCATGACCTGCTTAAGTCTTTTTTTTGTAGATAAAAAATTAATTTCTTCGCTTTTGTTCCAATAAAAATTTCTTTTTGCATCTATATTAAATGAAAAAGCTATATTAGGATGTGACATTGCTAAATGTTTTACAATTTCTCTACAGTGCCTTGCTTCTGTGCCATTAGTTTTTAAAAATTTTAATCTTGCTGGAACTTTAGAAAATAAATCTCTTATGGTAACTTTAGTACCTTCTCTTATTGTTGATGGCATAATATCCTGTAAAATATTATTAATAACAGATATGTTCCAAGATTCATTTTCAGCCATATCATGGGAATCGATAGTAATTTCTGCTATAGATCCTATAGATGGCAAAGCTTCCCCTCTAAAACCTAATGAATTTATATTGACTAAGTCTCCATCTGTAATTTTAGAAGTTGCGTGTCGTTGTAAGCACATATTTAAATCATTGGCAGTCATGCCCTTACCATTATCTACTACTTCTATTAGAGATTTTCCTCCATCTGTGATAAATATTTCTATTTCAGTAGCACCTGCATCTATAGAATTTTCTAATAGTTCTTTTAATGCTGAACTAGGTCTTTCAATTACTTCGCCAGCAGCAATTTGGTTAATTAAATTTTCAGGTAACTTTTTTATTATATTCATAATTTTTTAATCTTTTAAAAGTATTTATTTTAATTGCTTCCACTGCATTTTGCGTATAAGGATCTACATTCAATAATTCTGCTACCACTAAAACTTCTAATATAAACGTTGACATTAATGAAGAAACAGACTCTGCAGAAATTTCAGAAATACTAATACTTCTAACTGCTCTGCCATTTTCTTTCAAAGCATCATAAGTAGATTCCGCCATTATATTTAATATTTCACCAAGAGAAAGGCCTGATAGCCATGGGGAAACCTTAGATATTGGTATTTTATAACCATTATGATTATTAACTTTTAAAAAGGTATAATTTCCAATATTTGGCCCATCTAACCACATTTGTAGTTGACTATGTTGATCTAAACTGCCTTTTCCTGAAAGCAAAAAAGTCCCCTTAGCATCCTTACCTAAAGACTCATTCCATAATTGCTTATACCAGGCAGCTAAAGGACTCAAAGCATCACCATAACTTATGACACAATTCAATTTATTATTTTTATCTAAATTACTAGAAAATATGGCTGATTTTATAATAAAATCATCATTTTTAAATGCATTATCTAAGGCATCTCTCGCAGACTTTCTAATGACATAAGGGTCTAAACCCATCACCGTTGCAGGCAATAAACCGGTAGATGTTAAAGCAGAGTATCGTCCACCTATTTTTTCATGCTGCACTATTTGTAAATTATACTCTTTTGCTATTTCTATTAATTCTTG
>CAJWSU010000020.1:0-23246 GCA_913046335.1 uncultured Pelagibacterales bacterium
AAAAATTTTTAGGAAGTATTGTGATAGAGTAAAATGTTCCTGATAATAATGAAAGAGGAGTAACAATAAAATTAGTAATTGCTGCTATGTGATCAAACTTACTAGCCCATATTCCCGAAATTAAGCCCAGTAGCCCCATAAATGAGCATGATAGAACTGAAAAGTATATTAAAACTAAAGGACTATAAATTTTAAGAGGCACAAAAAACAAAACTAACAAAGAAACAGAAATCCCAACGAATAGGCCTCTGCATACAGCACCTGCTAAGAAAGCTGAAGCAAACTCTATAGCTGTCAATGGAGGCAACAACAAATCTGTTATATTACCTGCTACTTTTGCACTCAATAATGAAGATGAAGTGTTACCAAAAGCATTTTGAATCATGGCCATTATAATTAAACCTGGAGCTAAAAATTCTAAAAAAGGAATATCTTGAACAAGCTTAGAAGACCTGCCCAATGCCATGGCAAAAATTATGAGAAATAATAGAGTAGTGAGAGCTGGCCCTAAAATTGTCTGTAGGTATATTTTCAAAAACCTCATAACTTCTCTTTTAAAGAGGGTGTAAACGCCAATCCAATTGACCGTATTTATTCCTACTTTAGACCTTTCAGAAATAAATTTATTATTAGAGGTGGTTTTATTTTTTTGCATGAAAATATATAACCTGTTAAATTACATTAAGTATAGTAATTATATATAATAATAAAAATTATTGGCAACTAATGAAAATATATCATAACCCTAGATGCTCAAAATCAAGCGCAACACTTAATATTATTTTAGAAAATAATATTAAACCAGATATTCATCTATATTTAGAAGATCCTTTATCTATAAAAGAAATTAAATCTATATTAGAGTTACTAAATACTTCTCCAGAAAATATAGTTAGAAGAAATGAAGAGATATATAAAACACTAGATTTAAAAAATGCTAATAAAGACATGCTAATTAAAATGATACATGAAAACCCTATTTTACTTGAAAGACCCATAGTTATATCAAAAAATAAAGCAGTATTAGGCAGGCCGCCTGAAAATGTTAAGCAATTAATTACCAATAAATCCTAAACTATATCTTGTACTCTTAAACCTTTTTCTATTCTCCAGCCATTTAAAACTTCTTTTGTTGGCATAGTTTTTTTCCCCGGTCTTTGTAAAACTTTTACTTTTATAGCATTTTGCGCACATTTTATAACTATAGAAGAATCAATAATAACGCCGTTATCAACTTTTTCATTATTTTCTATCACATCAGCTTCAATAATTTTAATTATTTCATCTTTCACTCGGCATTTAGCTCCAGGGAAAGGACTTAATGCATTAATATGATTTACTATTTCAGATGCTTTTTTATTCCAATTTATAACCTCATCTTTTTTATGTATTTTATTGGCATAGGTAATTCCTACTTTACTTTGAGGTATAGGCTTTAATATACCATTAGCATATTGTAAGATTGATTTCTCTAATAAATCAGCGCCTTTCAAAGATAATTCATTGGTTAGCTTAATTACATTATTTTTTGGATTAATATCTACTGATAAAGTAGAAATAACGCCTCCCGTATCTAGCCCTTCATCCATAAGCATCACGGCTACACCTGTTTGAGTATCTCCTGACATAATTGCCCTTTGTATTGGCGCTGCACCCCTCCAACGAGGCAGCAAAGATGCATGCAAATTAATACATCCAAATTTAGGTAAGTCTATAATAGAAGAAGGTAAAATATGACCAAATGCAACAACAACAATCATATCTAAATTTAAATTTTTTAAGTATTCAATCTTATCTTTTAAGCTATTAGCAAATAGAACTTTTAAGCCAATACTTTCTGCGTATTCATGCACAGGTTGTTTCTTTAATTTTTTTCCTCTATTTGCTGGTTTAGGTTCTTGCGTAAATACTAGAGAAACTTCATGACCAGCATTTATAATAGCTTTTAAGCTAGGAATGGAAAATTCTGGACTCCCCATAAAACATATTTTTAGTTTATTAAACATAAATATATTATATAGCTTTATTTAAAATTTTCTTAAGTTTTTGCATTTTTTTTAAAATTATTTGTCTTTTTAATCTAGATATATATGAAGTAAATAAAGTACCTGCTAGATGATCTATTTCATGTTGGACACAAACTGCTTCAAAACCGTTAAATACTTTTTCTATACTATCACCCTTGATATCTAAATATTTTACTTTTACAAATTCAGGTCTTTTAACTTCAAAATATTGATCTGGGAATGATAAACATCCTTCCTCATATGTATTTAAAATTTCTGAATAACTAATGATAATTGGATTAATTAAGACAATTGGCTTAAAACTATCATTTCTATTTGAACAATCCATTACCAAAATTTGTAAAGAGTGATTCACTTGTGGAGCTGCCAGTCCAACCCCATTATTCTCATACATAGTATCATACATGTCATTTACTAAGGAATTTATAGATTTATCTATATTAAGAACTGTACAAGCTTTTTTGCTAAGGACAGTAGACGGCGCAATAACTATATCAAGTATACTCATAATCTAGACTATTAATAATTTTATGTAATTAAAACTATCCCTATATAAATTAAAGAAATACATTTAAATACAAAGTAATAGACTATAAATAATTATTATTAAAGGCAAAAATATATGAATGAATTAAATTTTTTTATTATGTTAGGTACTGGTATTGTTTGCCTACTTATTTTTACTTTAATTATATATATCATGCAAAAAAGAGGGTATGAATTACTAGAAGAAAAATTTAATAATAATAAAATTAATAATGAGACAGAATTAGAATTTAGAGAAAGAAAATTATCCTTATTAGTAGAACCTCTTACTAACGAAATTCAAAAATTAAATAACAATGTAAATACTATAGAAAAAAATAGAATAGAATCGTATGGCAGGTTATCAGAGCAAGTAGATATTCTTGCTAATGGTACGCGTCAATTAGAGCAAGCTTTAAGATCGCCTACTTCAAGAGGCAAATGGGGAGAAGTTCAATTACAAAGAATATTAGAACTCTCAGGAATGTCAGAGCATGTTGATTTTAATTTACAAAAGGGTTTATCTGAAGGTGGAGGAAGGCCAGATGCCATAATTCATCTTCCTGGGAACCGTTCTTTAGCAATTGACGCGAAAACTCCTCTTTCTGCTTATATAGAATATACTGAAGCAAAATCAGAATTAGAAAAAGATGAAAAGCTTAAAAAACATGCTCATAATATTAAAACAACGGCACGAATGTTGGGTCAAAAAGAATACCAGAATTCTATTAAAGGAGATTTAGATTTTGTAATAATGTTCATACCTGGTGACCATTTTTTTTCTGCGGCTATAAAAATTGATCCAGATATTTTTGAGAACGCACTTAAAAATAATGTTCTCATATGTACACCCGCCACTCTAATTGCCCTTTTAAAGGGTGTTTCTTTTAATTGGCAACAGGATAAACTAGCTAAAAATATTAAAGAAATTGCTATACATTCTCAAGAATTACAAAGAAGAATTTTAAAATTTTTTGAACATATGGAGGGGATAAAGAAAGGTTTAGAATCTGCAGGAAGCAATTATGATAAAGCAATAGGTTCCATAGAAAATCGAATGATCCCTCAAATAGAAAAAATATCAAGCCTTGGTATAATGGAAAATATTAATATTAAAAATACTCCTAAAAAAGCACGGCTTAATTTAAAAGAAAACCTGAAAGATAAGTAAATTTATTTATCGCTATTTAATATTTTCCTAGAATCTAATGCAGCACCAATAGTCCCATCATCTAAGTAGTCAAGCTCTCCTCCCATGGGAATTCCTTGAGCTAATTTTGATACTACTATATCTCTGCCTTCTAATAAATCAGTAATATAAAAACTAGTGGTTTGACCTGCAATTGTTGCTGACGTTGCTAATATTACTTCCTTTACTTTATTTGTACTAATGTTCTCTAGAAGCTCTTTTATCCTCAAGTCTTCTGGATTAATACCATCTATTGCGCTTAATACACCTCCTAATATATGATACCTACCCTTAAAGTTACTAGAACGTTCTAAAGCCCATAAATCAGAAATATCCTCTACTACGCAAATAGTAGTTACATCCCTTTTTACATCTTTACATATTCCACATATATTATCAGAATCTATGTTACCACATATAGAGCACAAATTAATATTTTCAGAAACTTGTATAAGAGCATTAGCTAAAGGTAACATTAATTTTTCTGGCTTTTTAATTAAGCTTAAAACACTTCTTCTAGCGGAACGTGGTCCAAGACCAGGTATTTTAGACATCAACTTTATTAAGATTTTAATCTCTTCTGATTCCATTTTATAAAAAAGATTTCATGTCAAAAGGTAAAGATACTCCTCCGGTAGCTTTACTCATTTCTAATTCACAAAACTCATCCGCTTTTTTCTTTGCTTCATAATATGCTGATTTTATAGAACCTTCTAATAACTTACTTTCATCATTTTTCTCATTATCAATTGATATATCAATTAAAATACCCTTACCTGTAACTTTAACTTTGACTTTACCATCAACACTCTCTCCGAAAAAAAAAGTTTCATCTATATTTTTCTTTAATTCTGAAAATTTAGATTTCATTTCTTGTGCTTGCTTAAGCATACTAAACATATTTTTCATATAACTTATCTTTCTTAAATTACTTATTATTTTTTACTTCAATAATTTCTGAATCTGGAAACTCTTCTATTATAGTTTTTACTATGATATTGTCCTTAATTTTATTTTTTAATTCATTATCCTCACTCTCTATTTTTTCTGAAATAGAATCATATGTTTTTTCATTTTCTATTACTTCAATTTTCCAGTGATTTTTAGTTATAATAAATAATGATTTTTTAATTTTTTCTAAAAGGGCTCCATAATTTTTTAAAACAAAACTAAGTTTTATATAATATGGTTTATATTGAATGACATTTATATTATCTATCAACATAGTGTAGAAAGACAGTTCTTTATTTCTCTTAATAAAGTCTAAAAGACTTTCATATGTTTCAAATTTATTATTACTTATGATATCTGGCGAATCATCTTCTGTTAAAGATGTCTGATTTTTTTCCTTTAGCTCAATTTTTTTTTTTTGTTTTGATTGTTCTATCAAAATTTTAAGATCAGGAAGATTAGAAGCATATGTTATTCTTAATAAAATCATTTCCGTTGCTTCCTTAACAGAATAAGTTGACTGTATTTCTGAATAACCTTTCAGCAATAATTGCCAACATTTTGTTACTGAAGGAATATTTAAACTTTCAGCACTTTTTTGAGCTCTTTTACTCTCATATTCTGAAATATTTTGCGATAGGTCTATACTAGGCACTGCAATAGCTCTCGTAACACTGTGGCAAACTCCCATCAATTCTTCTATTAATAATATTGGGTCGGATCCATCATTTAATAAAATTTCGAAATTATTAATCACTTTTAAAGAGTTACCCTCCATCAGGGAATCAAATAAGTCCCAAACTTTAGATTTATCTGAAAGCCCTAACATTATTTTGACCGATTCTTCTTTTATATTATCACTACTAAGACTAATAGCTTGATCTAGTAGGCTCAAAGCGTCTCTCACACTTCCATCACTAGACCTAACTATTAAATTCAAAGAACCTTCATCTATTAAAACTTTTTCTTTTTCTGTAATACTTTTAAGATGCTTAGATAATACTGAATTTGAAACTCTTCTTAAATCAAACTTTTGGCACCTTGATAATACTGTTACTGGAATCTTTCTAATTTCAGTAGTACAAAATATAAATTTTGCATGTTCTGGAGGCTCTTCTAGAGTTTTTAATAAAGCATTAAAAGCAGCTGTTGATAACATATGTACTTCATCAATAATATAAATACGATACCTTCCTACAGATGGTTTGTATCTAACACCTTCGGTTAATTCACGCATATCATCAACGCCTGTATGTGAAGCAGCGTCAATTTCTATAATATCTACATGCCTATCATTTTTTGCTGCAATGCATGATTCGCATTCTCCGCATGGGGTTATCGTTGGTATTTCATTTTTTATGCAATTTAAGCCCTTGGAAACAATTCTTGCAGCTGTTGTTTTTCCTACACCTCTAACACCAGTAAAGAGAAAAGCATGTGCTACTCTGTTTAACTCGAAAGAGTTACTAAGAATTCTTACCATGGAATCTTGGCCTATCAAATCTTTAAAAGTTCTTGGTCTATATCTTCTCGCTAATACTCTATATTGCTTAGAACTGCTTTTTTCGTCAATTTCTAGGTTAGAAGTATCCAAGTTTATTTCTTCCTCTTAATAAGTTCTTTTTATGAAAGGAGACTAAAACAACCCACATACATTTTGCTGCGGCTGCTTCTTTTCAGATCTGACCGAATTCACAAAAGACACGTCCATTCTAGTCTCCCATTAATATTATAAACTATAATTAAATTAGTTCCAATAAAGATAATAAATATATTTATGCCAATTGCTTATATTATTGTATTTAGCTAGAATAGTTTTTTAAAATAGGGTCTTATATGGAATATAATACAATACTTAATGATAAAATTTTTGATAAAGCCTCGTATTTGAGAGAACAAAATATTCTTGAACATAAAGATTTTCATATTGATAAAATAAGGCTTTCTTTAATCTGGAATAATAAATTTCCAGTAGACATAATTAATAACGATAATTATCTAGTATTATGGCTTTCTGGAGTTGAAGCATACAACTTAATAAAGGAATCAAACTCTATAATATTCATAGGCCTACTAAAAGGGTTATTTTATTTTTCAATAAACACAGATACTGTTCCTAAAAATAAAGATAAATATTATGACCTTAGAACATTAAACCCATTACTTAATAATTTTGATTTAACTATTTTAAGCACCGCCCAAGGCATTAATTATTGGCATAAAAAAAATATACATTGCGGTATTTGTGGATCATTAACAAAAATTGATGATTATGGTAATTCAAGAAATTGTTCTAATAATGAATGTAGTAATAAAATTTTTCCAAGGTTAGATCCCGCTGTTATTATGTTAGTGACATATCAAGATTCCTGTTTACTAGGTAGACAAAAAATATGGCCTAAGGGTATGCATTCTACTCTAGCTGGGTTTGTAGAACATGGAGAAACTATTGAACAAGCGGTAGAAAGAGAAACTTTTGAAGAAACAGGAATTAAAATAAAAAATATACAATATAAATACTCTCAAGCATGGCCCTTTCCTTCCTCATTAATGCTAGGGTTTCACGCTGAGGCTATAGATAAAAACCTTAATATAAATTACTCTGAATTAGAAACAGCTAAATGGTTTACCAAAGATTTTTTAAGGTCTAGCCCAGAAAATATGGATTTTAAATTGCCAGGTAAAATATCTATTGCTCGAAGATTAATTAAAGACTGGTTAAAATAAACTAATTTTTCTTTCTATTAATATCACCTTTATATACACCGAGAATTCTTACTTCTTTGGAAAAAAAACCTAGTTCTTCTAAGGCAAGTTGTACAGAGGGGTTTTCAGGATGCCCTTCTATATCAATATAAAATTGAGCAGATGTAAAGCTCTCGCCTAACATGTAACTTTCTAATTTTAAAATATTAACTCTGTTCGTGGCAAACCCCCCCAAAGCTTTATATAGCGAAGCAGCTATATTTCTAAGAGAAAAAATACAACTCGTTAATATTAAACCATCATTTGGGTTAGGATCATTAGATTCAGAACTCAAAACGACAAAACGTGTAATGTTATTTTTAGAATCTTGAATATTATTAGATAATGTTTTTAAACCATGCATTTTTCCTGCTAAACTTGATGCTATAGCTGCACACTTTATATCATTATTATTTGCAATATATGCTGCAGCTCCTGCAGTATCTCCCATTGTTATAGGTGATAATTCATGCTTGCTTATAAAATTCCTACACTGAGATAAAGCCTGATTATGACTATATACTGTAACAATATCTTCAATTTTTGCGTCCTCTAAACCTAAGAGCTGATGATTAACTTTATAAAAATATTCTTTAACAATATGTAATGAAGAATCTTTTAATAAATTATGTATATCTGCTACCCTTCCTGCTCTAGAGTTTTCAATAGGTATCATTGCAAACTTTGTAGTACCGTTAGTTACTGCATCAAAAGCATCTTCAAAATTTTCACATGGCACGGTTTGCATTTCAGGAAAAACTTCTTTGCATGCCATTTCAGAATAAGCACCAAATTGCCCCTGAAATGCTACATTATTTAAATCACTTTTAGACAACTGAATCATTACTCCTAGCTTATGTTTTACTCTTTATTGTTTTTAATATAGTCGCATGCTTTTTTAAAGTCAGCTAAATTATCAACACCAATAGGAAATTCGTCTACGATACCTACTTTTATATCCATACTAGCTTCTAAAGCTCTTAATTGCTCTAAGCTTTCTCTTAACTCTAACTTAGAAGCCTTAAGTTTTATAAATTTTTCTAAAGATTTTCTACTATAAGCATAAATTCCAATATGATGGTATAAAGGGCCTTCTCCATAAGGAATAGATGCTCTTGAAAAATATAACGCCTTTCCATATGTATTATCATTATTTATAGCTATAGCAACTTTGACCACATTAGGGTCTTTTTTTTCACGCTCATCTTTAATTTCATTTGCTAAAGTGAATATATCAGAATTTATAGAATGCTGTAAATTTACTAAATTATTTATGGCTTGAGAAGAAATCGTTGGCATATCACCTTGTAAATTAATTATTGTTTTTACTTTTTTAAGAGGATCAACTTTTGTTAATGCTTCATAGATACGATCAGTTCCAGAAATATGTTTAGCACTGGTATTAACAACATCAATACCATAAGATTTAGCAACTTCATATATGTCCTTATCGCAACAAGCTATTAGCACATCACCTGCATTTGATTCTTTAGCTTTAATCGCCACTCTAATTACCATGGGAATCCCTTCCATATCTAAAAGAGGCTTTCCAGGTAATCTTGTTGATTGCATTCTACTAGGTATTATAATTAAAGGTTTTTTCATTATTAATATTCTACTTGATAATTTTATTACAATAACATATGTCAATATTAAAAGCTAAACTTGAAAAGTATACATATTTAAATATTAAATGAAAGAGCATAATTTAATGTCCAGTTTTGAAATCAATAAGATAATGGGATCAATCTTCTCAATTATTTTAGTCCTTTTAGCAATTAAAAATTTAAGTAATGCCTTATATATAGAAGACAACACCTCTCATCATACTAAAAAAATAGAAAACAATAAAAATATAGAAGCAAAAGTTAAACTTGAACCAGATACAATCATTATAGATATAGAAGAAAGATTAAAAACTGCTGACCTTAGTGCTGGTAAATTATTAATAAAAAAATGTGTCGCCTGCCATTCCTTTGAAGTAGGTGGCCCTAATAAAATTGGACCAAATTTATCAAATATTTATTTGCGAGAAATAGCTTCATTAGAAAATTTTAAATATTCCAAAGCCTTACTTAATATTAAAGAGCCATGGAATAGTGAGAACTTAGATAAATTTTTATTGAATCCAAAAAAATGGGCACCTGGAACAAAAATGAGTTTTGTTGGTATAAAAAAAGATAATGACCGTGCTAATATAATTAAATACTTGCAAAGCCTTAAATAGATAAATTATATAAATAGTATGTTTTTATTAAATACATTTATTTTAATTAAGATCAAAATTATAATAGGTATATTATTTATAATTAATATTGCTTACGCTAAGGATGAATATAATTATCAGCATGCAATTTCAGTATTTGATAAGATTAAATATAATGAAGGCTTTAAGCACTTTGATTATATAAATCCATCTGCACCCAAAGGAGGTATAATTCGTCTCGCAGAAAGAGGAACCTTTGATTCCTTGAATCAATTTGTTTTAAAAGGTGTTCCCGCAGTTGGATTGGATAGTATTTATGAGAGCTTGTTAGTCACTTCATTAGATGAGCCCTTTACTGCATATGGATTACTTGCAAAGTATCTAAAAGTGTCTTCTGACAAATCTTCTATTACTTTTTACATGCATGAAAATGCAAAATGGCATGATAATATTCCCATTACTGCAAATGATGTTAAATGGACATTTGAAACTATTCTAGAAAAAGGGCATCCTTCTTACAAGTCTTACTACTCTGATATTAAAAGTATTGAAGTAATTGACTCATATACAATTAAATTTAATTTTAAAAATATAAAAAATCGTGAATTACCTATTATTATTGGCCAAATGAAAATTCTGCCTAAACATTTTTGGAAAGATAAAAATTTTAATTCTTCTGGTTTTCTTATTCCATTAGGTTCTGGCCCTTATAAAATAAAAAAAGTAAATTCTGGTAAAAATATTATATACCAAAGAATTAAAGAACATTGGGCTAAGAATCATGCAGTTTATGTAGGTCAAAATAATTTTGATATCATTCATTACGATTACTATAGAGATAGTAACGTTATGATAGAAGCACTTAAAGCTAAAGAATATGATTTTAGATCTGAAAATATTTCTAAAGAATGGGCAAATTCCTATAATAGTTTAAAAGAAAATACTTCTTTTATTAAGGAGGAACTAGACCATTCTTTACCACAAGGAATGCAAGCTTTTGTTTATAATACCAGAAAGGAGATTTTTAATAATATAAATATAAGAAAAGCCCTTTCTTTAGCTTTTGATTTTGAATGGACAAACAAAACATTATTTTATGGGCAGTATATTAGAACTAATTCCTATTTTTCGAATTCTGATTTAGCTTCTAGTGGACTTCCCTCAAACCAAGAATTGAGAATACTTAATCAATATAAAGATATTATTCCTTCAGAAGTGTTTTCATCTATTTATAGCCCAGGACTAACAAATGGTTCAGGCAATAATAGAAAAAATTTACGTGAAGCTATCAGGATTCTTCAAGATGCTAATTATAAATTGGAGAATAATATTTTAAAAAATTCAGAAGGTATCGAAATAAAATTTGAAATATTATTGTTAAGTCCCGCTTTTGAAAGAATAGTTGCCCCATTTATTAAAAACTTAAGTAAACTAGGTGTAAAATCAAGTATAAGGATAGTTGATACCGCTCAGTATAAAAATAGATTAGATAATTATGATTTTGATATGGTAGTGATGTCTAGAGGCCAGAGCTTAAACCCAGGTAATGAGCAAAGAAACTATTGGTCTTCTCAAAGTGCAAATATAAATGGAAGTGCTAACTGGATAGGTATTAAAAATGAAGCTGTAGATGATCTAATAGAAAAAATTATTCAATCTTCTGATAGAAATGAGTTAATATTATACGCTAAGGTTTTAGACAGAGTTTTACTCCATAGCCACTATGTTATTCCCCATTGGCATATTAAAAAATGGAGATTAGCTTACTGGAATAAATTAAAAAGACCAAAAAATATACCTAAATATAATTTAGGGTTTCCTGAAACTTGGTGGTACAATCCTATAAATAATTAATAAAAATTTATATATAAAATGATATCTTATTTTCTTAGACGTTTAGTACTTATTATTCCTACATTATTTGGCATCATTTTGCTTAATTTTGTTATTATACAGTTTGCTCCAGGTGGGCCTGTAGAGAATACAATTGCAAAACTACAAGGTATAGATGTAGGCGCTACTGAACGAGTTTCAGGCGGCATGAAAGATGGTTTAGACACACAAAATAACTTCATGTCTTCAAATAGTACATATGTGGGAGCGCAAGGCTTAGACCCAAGCATAATAGCAGAAATTGAAAAAATGTATGGTTTTGATAAACCTCCTCATATTAGATTTTATAAAATGATTAAAAGCTATTTAGTTTTTGATTTTGGTGATTCATTTTATCAAGATAGAAAAGTAATAGATATAGTTTTAGAAAAACTTCCTGTATCCATTTCTTTAGGGCTTTGGACAACTTTATTAATTTACTTAATTTCCATTCCATTAGGAGTATATAAAGCAGTAAATGATGGTAAAAAATTTGATGTATGGTCTAGCATAGTTGTAGTAATTGGAAATGCAATACCATCTTTTTTATTTGCGCTTTTATTAATAATACTTTTTGCTGGAGGCAGGTACTTCGATATTTTTCCACTAAGAGGCATAATATCCGACAATTGGAATGAATTAAATGCATTAGAAAAAATATTGGATTATATGTGGCATATTGCTTTACCTATATTTTCTCTAGTAATTGGAGGTTTTGCTAGCTTAACTATGCTTACTAAAAATTCTTTTCTAGATCAAATAAACCAACAATATGTTTTAACAGCCAGATCAAAAGGTAATACTGAAAATAGAATTCTATATGGTCATGTTTTTAGAAATGCAATGTTAATAATAATAGCAGGTTTTCCAACTGCCTTTATAGGTATATTATTTACAGGTGCTTTGTTAACAGAGATTATATTCTCTCTAGATGGCCTAGGTTTACTAGGCTTTGAAGCTGCCATAAATAGAGATTACCCTATAATGTTTGCAACATTATACGTCTTTACTTTACTAGGCCTTTTTATGAATATAATTGGAGATTTAGCTATGACTTTAGTTGACCCAAGAATAGATTTTGAAAAAAGATGATATACATATAATGAATAATATAAACCAAAGAAAAATATATAATTTTAAAAAAAACAAAAGAGGTTTATATTCTTTATATTTTTTATTCATACTTTTATTTTTTACATTACCTGCAGAATTCATCGCAAATGATAAACCTTTATTAATAAAATATAATAATGATTATTACTTTCCAATTTTACAAAACTATTCTGAAACAGTATTTGGAGGAGACTTTGAAACCCTAGCTGATTACAGAGATGATTATGTCATTAAACTCATAGAAAATAATGGATGGGCAATATGGCCATTAATTCCATTTAATCATCAAACTGTTAATTATAATTTACAAGAACCTGCTCCTTCCCCTCCAAGCTTTGAAAACCTTTTAGGAACAGATGATCAGGCAAGAGATGTGCTAGCTAGACTAATATATGGTTTTAGAATTTCTATTATTTTTGGAGCTTGCCTAACTTTTTTTTCTTCGATAATTGGTGTTATTTTTGGAGCAATTCAAGGATACCTAGGAGGAGTAATAGACCTATTAGGACAGAGATTTATAGAAATATGGAGTGGGATGCCTGTATTATATCTATTAATCATTGTTGGATCTATTATTACTCCCAACTTTTGGATGTTATTAATTCTTTTACTACTTTTTAGCTGGATGACTTTAGTTGGAGTAGTAAGGGCAGAATTCTTAAGAGCAAGAAATTTTGATTATGTAAAAGCTGCAAAATGTCTGGGAATGTCTCATTATAGAATTATCATGAGACACCTATTACCGAATGCAATGGTTGCAACAATTACTTATTTGCCATTTATATTAGCTGCTTCAGTGACAACTTTAACAAGTTTAGATTTTTTAGGCTTTGGTTTACCTCCTGGTAGTGCATCTCTTGGCGAATTGATGAATCAAGGTAAAAATAATTTACAAGCACCATGGCTTGGAATTACTGGATTTATTGCTATAAGTATTTTACTTTCTTTATTAGTATTTATAGGAGAAGCTGTTAGAGATGCTTTTGACCCAAGAAAGATCAACCAATGAAAAATTATAAATTAATTACCCCTTTAATTTTAGCTGGAGGTTCTGGTACAAGGTTATGGCCGATTTCAAGGAAAAATAAACCAAAGCAATTTTTAGAGATTTTTGATTCCTATTCATTATTGCAATTAACTGCTTTAAGATGTAAAAATAAGCTGTTTAATGACCCAATATTTATAGTGGGGGAACAGCATAGATTTATTGTTGCGGAACAATTAAGAATAATAGGCTTAAAAAACCCACATATTATATTAGAGCCTGAACCCAAAAACACTTCAGCTGCGATTACAGTAGGATCATTATACTCTCAAAAAATGAACTTAAGAGAACCTTTATTAGTATTACCATCTGATCATTATATTGAAAATACAAAAGAATTTATAGAATTAATGATTAAATCCTCTCAATTTGATATTAAAAATAAATTAATATGCTTTGGTATTGAACCAACATTACCAGAAGTTAAATATGGTTATATCATTAAGGAAGTAATAGGTAATGATCACTCATCTTTAAGTAAAATAAATAAATTTGTAGAAAAGCCTAGTATAATTAAAGCCAAAAGCCTTATTAAGGATAAGGCATTATGGAACTCAGGAATGTTTCTGTTTAATGCTGACTCTCTTTTAAATGAAGTAAAATTACAATGCTTGTCAATATATAAAAATTCAAAGCTATCTTTAGATAAAGCTAAACCAGATATGGATTTTATTAGATTAGACTCTAGATCATTTAAAAAAATAACTCCTATATCAATTGATCATTCAGTATTTGAAAAATCTAATAATATTTATGTAGTACCCACAAATTTAAATTGGAATGACCTTGGTACATATAATGCCTTATGGGATATAGGTAAAAAAGATAATAATAATAATGTAATTAATGGTGATGTAATTATAGATAATGTAAAAAATTCTTATATTTATTCAGATAAAAATTTAGTAGCTGTTTCAAATATAGAAAATGTTAATATAGTTTCAACTCAAGATGCTACCCTAGTTACTAGTATAAAAAAATCAAACGAAATAAAATCACTAATAAATATTTTAAATAGAAATAAAAGAAATGAGTTAACTGAGCATGTAATTACAAATAGGCCTTGGGGTCATTTTGAAAATATTAGCTCTAATAAAAATCATAAAATTAAAAAATTAACTGTTATGCCAGGAAAAAAACTTTCTTTACAAAGTCATAGTAAAAGGTCTGAACATTGGGTAGTTATTTCTGGAGTCGCAACAGTAACAAAACATAATAAAGAGTTTATTTTAAATAAAGATGAATCAACATTTATACCAGTAAATGTTAAACATAGATTAGCAAATAAGTCCAAATTTCTTCTTATAATTATTGAAGTTCAAACAGGAAAGTATTTTGGTGAAGATGATATTAAAAGGTTTGATGATATATATGGCAGAATAAAATAATTCATGAGCACAGAATTATTAAAAATTACAAATCTTAATGTTTCATTTAAAACTCCAAATGGCCATATTACTGCTGTAGATAATTTATCTTTATCTATTAAAAAAGCTGAAACAATTGCAATAGTTGGTGAAAGTGGTTCTGGTAAATCTACTACTGCACTTTCTATTTTAGGGCTTTTGCCATATCCATTAGCCTTTCATAAAAATGGTAGTATTAAATTTAAAAATACCGAGTTATTAAACGCTAGTGGAAAAAAAATACAAAAAATTCGTGGATTTAATGTTAGTATGATCTTTCAAGAACCTATGATGTCATTAAATCCTCTGCATACTATAAAAAAACAAATTAAAGAATCTTTAATTATTCATACAAAACTTTCTAATACCCAAATGAATAATAGAGTTATGGAATTATTAGATTTAGTTGGTTTGAATAATGTGCATGAACACATTGATAAATACCCTCATCAACTATCTGGAGGACAAAGACAAAGAGTAATGATCTCTATAGCTATAGCAAACAATCCTGATTTACTTATAGCAGATGAACCTACCACAGCATTAGATGTAACTATACAATTACAGATACTAAAATTACTGAAGTCTATACAAAAAAAACTAGGAATGAGCATATTATTAATTACACATGATTTAAATATTGTTAAACACATGGCAAAATATGTACATATTATGAAGAATGGAAGAATAATAGAATTTGGTAAAGTTAAAGATGTACTTACTAAACCTAAAAAAGTATATACTAGAAGCCTTTTAAAAGCACAGCCTAAGAACCTTTCTAGAAATGCTAGTTTTTCACCAGGACCAAAAATTTTATCTATAAAAGACTTAAAAGTTTATTTTCCGATTAAAAAAGGTCTATTTAAAAGGACGGTTAATCACTTTAAAGCTGTAGATGGTATATCTCTCTTTCTAAATAAAGGAACAACATTAGGAATAGTAGGAGAATCTGGGTCTGGTAAAACATCTTTAGCCCAAGCGATACTTAAATTAATACCTTCAACTGGGTATATAATTTTTAATGAAAAAAATTTAAATATAAAGAATAATTTTGATAGAAGACAACTCCAATTCGTATTTCAAGACCCTTATTCTTCATTAAGTCCAAGATTGTCTGTCTACGAAATAATTGCTGAAGGCTTAGAAGTAAATAATATAGGAATGAATTATCAAGAAAGAAAAGTATTAGTATTAGAAGCTTTAAAAGACGTAGGAATGAATGTTGAAAGTATGAATAAATATCCTCATGAATTTTCAGGCGGTCAGCGACAAAGAATATCAATAGCTCGAGCTATAATTCTAAAACCACAGATTATTATACTGGATGAACCTACTTCTGCATTAGATATGAACACACAACTGCAAATAATTAATCTTTTAGTTAAGTTGCAGAATACTAGAAAATTATCATATATTTTTATAAGTCATGATTTAAAAGTTGTTAGAGCATTAGCTGATAATGTAGCAATTATGAAGGATGGTAAAATTGTAGAGTATGGTGATACTAAAACTATATTACATAAACCAATAAATCCTTATACAAAATCATTAATCAAATCTTCACTTAATTAAGGAGGATATTATGTCTAATAATAAATTAAAACCTATTAATCTTGTTTTTTATTCTAAGTGGGATTCTTTTGCAAAATGGGAAAATGTTCTTTTAGAATATAATATACGAATAAAAGAATGGCCTATCGCCTTTAATAAGAAAAATACATATACCGATATACAAGGAGCCCTTGTATGGGACCCACCTGAAGATATGTGGTCATGTTTTCCTAAACTTGAACTAATTCAATCTTTAGGAGCGGGTGTAGATCATATACTAAGCAAGTCATATCCAAAAAATATTCCTATTATTAAATTAAATGACCCTGATTTAAATGATCAAATGGTTGAATATGTTTTAATGTCCGTAATCTACTGTCATAGAAATTTTTTCAAATACGCTATTAATAAAAATAAAATAAAATGGGACCAATTGCCTATTATACATAAAAGTAAATTTAACATAACAATTTTAGGATATGGAACAATAGCTAAATTAATTATAAAAAAACTGTGCTATATGGGTTTTAATGTAAAAGTTTGGAGTAAAAAAAAACGCAATCCAAAAAATATTGAATATTATTATGGGTCCAGTCAATTCCATAAAAGTATTAAAGGCACTTCATGTTTAATTTCATTATTACCTAATACTACAGAAACTAATAAAATTGTCGGGTTAGAGGAGTTTAATTTATTAAAGAAAGATAGTTATTTCATAAATGTAGGTAGGGGTAAAACTGTAAATGAACTTGAGCTAATATCTGCTTTAGATAACTCTATACTAACTGGCGCTATATTAGATGTTTTTTATAAAGAGCCATTAAGCATCAATAGCAAATTATGGAAACTTGATAATATACTTATATCTCCACATGTTGCAGGAATTACAAATCCTACTAATTATGCAGCCGCTTTATTAAGAAGCAATTTTAATGCCTTAATTAATAATAAAAACATCAAAAATAAAGTTAATAATACTAAAGGTTATTGATATACTCTTTAATTAACTTATGAGCTGCTCTAACACCTAATATATCTCCTCCTTTACTATGACCAGGTTTATTGCTATCACTCCATGCATAGGTATCTATATGTATCCAATTTGTAGTGGGCCTGACAAACTTATTTAGAAATAATGCAGCAACTATAGAGCCCGCGAACCCCCCTTGTGCAATATTATTTGTATCTGCAACTTCACTGCTTAGCCACGACTCATAAGGTAAATACATAGGTAAACGCCATAGGTGATCAAACTCTCTTATACTTATTTTGTTTAATAATTCTCCTAATGGTTCCGAATGCGTAAAATAAGCAGGCACATCAGGACCTAATGCAACTCTTGCTGCCCCAGTTAATGTAGCAAAATCTATTAATAATTTTGGTTTAAAGCTATCCGCATAAGAAAGTGTATCTGCAAGAATTAACCTACCTTCTGCATCCGTATTACCTATTTCTACTGTAATTCCTAACCTGCTATTATACACATCTCCAGGCCTCATAGCATTAGGTCCGATATCGTTATCTACTGCAGGTATTAAAACTTTAAGATTAACTTTTAATTGCGATTTAATAATAATATGGGCTAAGCTTAATACAGAAGCCGCACCACCCATATCCTTCTTCATATTCCTCATATATTGAGAGGGTTTTAAGTCCAAACCTCCAGTATCAAAACATACTCCTTTACCTACTATTATTATCAATGGGTCAGATGTTTTACCCCAATTAAATTCTAGTAGCCTTGGCTTTTGAATTGAACTTTTACCTACTGCATAAATTAAAGGAAATTTTGATTTAATAGTTGCGTCATTAATTATATTAAGCTTACCATTATGATAGTTAGTAAAATCTATGAAGGACTGCTCTAGCTCATCTGGACCCATATCTGAAGAAGGTATATTTATAAGTTCTTTTCCATAAAATATAGCGCTTAAGGTACTAGATAGTATACGTTTATTAATATTTTTTGAAAGCTCTAAATACTTACAAATCTCATGACTATTAAATTTATATTGATCTAGCCCCCAACCTAAAGTGAAATCAAATAGTTGTTTAGAGACAAAAGAGTTAAATAATTTCCATCTTCCATTATTTATTTTATTACTTACTAGTGCACCCAATCGCCTATCTATACTCTTATATTTATTTTTACCATAAAGTACTATACATCTTTCTGTATTTGCTTTTAATTTAGGTAAGTATATAATTTTGCCATCCTCATGTTTTTCCTTATGAGAATTGTAAAATGATAGGATATTTTTAGGTAGAATAGATTTATTTAAATAATTGTATTTTATAAAATATATAATACCATTTGATTTTTTATCCGGGTTGCTAAAAAGTCTATCCACATAAAGTTCAAATTGTTTAATTTTTGGCACATCAAATACTTGTGAAATGTTATTTTTCATACTATTTATTTTCTTGTATATTATTTTCAAATTTTAGTTTACTTAACCTACTTGTGACAACTTTAAAATGCTGTTTTCTAACATCAGGATAATAATTACTTTTTACTAAATTGTTAAGCTCAAACTTATCCTTAATTATATCATATACTTCTCTTTCTTTAATATGAAATTTTTCAATTTCATATACTACCTTTAAAGTCTTACTCCTTACAGAGATAATTATATTTTTATTTTTAATATCACAATTACCATTTCCTGTATTTTCTGCAATTGTAAATTTTGTAGTCTCTATACCAGATAAAATAGATTTACCTAAATAAGATCCAGGAGAATTGATAGATAGTATATCAAGAATAGTTGGGGCTAAATCTAGATGACTACATAGTATATCAGTTTTCTTAGCTGGAACTCCAGGCCCACATATAATAAATGGTACATGATGCCAATCATCAAAGAAATTATTTGCTAAGTCAGTACTACCCTTAATTGACTGCCTAGACGGGTATCCAGATTGCGTACCGTGATCACCTGTTATGATGATAATTGTATCTTTATCCAAATTATTCTTTTTAAGTTGACTAATTAATCTTCCTATTTCTCTATCAACTCTAGATAAAGCTATATCATAAAAAAATCCTCCCTTATTGAAGTCTCTATTACAGCATTTATATAAAGAAATTAAAAAATCAAATATTTTCGATAATGAAAAATTTGATAATAATAATTTTGCTTCATGTACATCGAAATAATGCATATATGCGAAAAATGGTTTTTTTACATTTCGTTTAGATAAGAATTTTTTAAAATTATTATTTACAAAATGTGCTGGGAAAGCTTTTCTTTCAGAGTATAAAAATATATGCTTATTTAAAAAAGATTTGAGTCTTTCTTTAACTTTAATGAGTATTCTTTTCTTTACGCTTACTATCTCATAACCGATAACTTCTTTAAAATTTTGATCAAATTCAATAATTTTTTTTGCTACAACTTTAGGTTTTTCCTTTAATAATTTTATTTCCTTATTAATTGACAGTTTTAATTTCTTTCTATTCCAACCATTATTCGGAAGACCAAGTTCATTCATTTCATCAATATATCTAATTGTGCTATTTAAATATTCTAAATAATTGTCTTTTATTGCATCAACAAATTGTATCTCAGTATATTTTTTTGATTTATAATTTTCTATTAAGTACCTTAGTTCTACTCTAAACATTTGTCTGAACCATTGGTATAAATCAATTAAATTTTCAAAATTATCAAACCCTTTATCATATCCAAAATGAGCACAACATGGATGCCCTGTTACTGCTCCCCAAGTTTCATATCCATTTGATGATAATATTTCTGGAAATGAATTAGGTCTGTCCTTTATACCCTTATTATAACCTCCCATATCTAACGGTAATGTTGATGTAAATATAGATGGAAAAGCAACTTGAGTAACACTTCCTGTTGAAAAGTGCTGCGTTGCTCTTAAACCCTTTAAATATATTTTATCAATATTGGGCGTGATTTTGGGATTATATCCATTAGCACCAATTTTGTTTTGCTTAAGCATGTCTACTATTATGAATATTACATTAGGTTTACTTAAATTTTTATTTTTCATATTTGTAATATATCTTTATATAAAATTTAGAATTCACCATTATATTTTTTTAAACATATAATTATAGTATCAGAATACTTTTTTAGAATTTTTACCTAATACATAAAAACCATCATAAAAGATCTTTTTAGTCTATTCTCTACTTCTTATTGTAATATAAAAAAAAGGCACCTAACTATAAGCTAGATGCCTTTAATTTTAATTATATAGCTATATTAGAAACCTATACTTATGTTCCCTGCTACATAGTCTTCTGACCAGTCTTCTCTATTTTCTATAGAACCAATTCTAAATCCACCTTTAATATGGTTTCCTAGCATAAAGTTTACACCAGCTCCCATTCTAAGAGATGTATCATAATCACTGGCTTTTAACTCAGAGTCATTTCCATCAGTTCCTGCTTCTGTTTTATAAGCAGCCTTTGATGTATCTTCAGAGTCATAAGATAAGTCAACATAAGGTTGTAAGGAACCTAGGTTTGCTGATAGCTTCAATCCTAATGACATTGTTTCAGATTCTACACTTCTTGCTGAAATCTTATCATCTGTCACTGTCAAAGTCTCGTTACCTGAAGTAAATAGTAGGAAGTTTCCAACTACATCTCCTGCCACGTCATCAGCTCTGTCATCTGTAAAGCCTTTTATATCCATTGACATCGTTCTATATGAAGCAGTTGGTACCAGACTAAACCTACCTCTTTGAAGAGTTGCAGATATTCTTGCGTGAGAATACTCTACATCCGCCGTAGTTTTACCATTTATAACTGCGTCGTTTCCAAGATCTCTACGGGTTGTAGTTATATCTGAATCTCCTTCACCCATACCAAGGTCTATTTGGAAAATGCTTGTTTTATAAGCTAAATAAACACCATATGTATCTACATCTTGCTTATATGTGCCGCTGTTAAATGTTGTTGTTAAATCTGTCTCTAAGTTAGAAACTACTACGCCCACTAGAGCTTTACCGAACATTTTGTCAACACCCATTGAATAAGAACTTGCATCTCCATTAAATTTCATTGAATCTAGTCTTACACTAGTAAATGCTTGACCATTCGTGAAATCTGAGTTACTAAATTCGCCCCAAAAACTTAAACCGCCTACAATTTTATTAGCTGACATTGCAAGTCCGTCTGAATGTGATGTAAAGCTTAACCCTGTTGCGCTTGTACTTTCCTGTTTCGCTGTATATGCCATATCAATACGATTTGAAACAGCACCTACAATTGCGCCAACTGCTAATCTTGCTACATCGGCTGCTACTACTGCAGTACCGTTTGTATCAGCTGAACCAGCATATAGACAATCATTTCCTACGTATGCCTGATCAAATTCTGTTATAAGATATTCGTTTGCCCCATCAGCAGAATTTACCCCTTGTACAGAAGCAGCATTGTATACATAAGCTATTTGAGTATAATCACTTCCCAAATGCATACCGTACGCATCATTTTTACAGCTGATTTTGTATGTACCAGCAGCATTAGCAGTGCTGTACCCAAACACTCCTAATGAAAACACAGCTGCTAATGCAACCGTTAAGATTCTTTGTAGTTTCATCATAAAACCCCTTTAATAAATTTCTAAATCTTATCTCAGTCTCTACTAATATGCAGATAATTAGATAAGACATTACCGCCTAATTATATATAGTACTATTTATATAACAAGTAATATTAATAATTTTAATATTTTATTCAAAATAATTTTGTTTTTGTTGCATAAAAGCCACATTATTTAACAAGTCTTTTTAAATTTTAATATTTTTCTATTAAGCCTTTTAAATATTCAGATGTTTCAGAATCCACATCTTCCGAATCTAGCACTCCTAAATCTCTTGCCTTCTTAATCAATATTATACCTTTACTTAGCTGACCTTGTTTTATTAAATTAGCGCCCATAGCTAAATCGCAGAAACCTTGCTCCGCTTTAACTTTTATAAAGTAGCTGCATAGTCTACTCAAATCACTATCGTTTTCATTCTTCAAATAATAAGATATTAATGGTGTTGCTTGATCAGTTCTTCTAGGAGCCAAACTTAATAGCAACATTAATTTCTCTTCCCATAAACTCATATATTTTTTTGTCTTAATTCTGGTGTCTTCTCCTAATCTTCCTGGCAATATAGAAATCATTGACAAAACATTAACATGAACATTAATTAATTCTATAGATGCTGTATTATTTTTTATTAATTCATTAGAGGCACATAAGTGCCATTCTAAAACATCATAATCTGTCTGATTCAATACTGCATAAAGCATTACTTGATCTTTGTAATAATTACTATAACCATTCAATTTTTGACTATATTGAAGAGACCCCTTTCCAAAATCATGAATTTTTCCTGAGCAATTGCCAGTTTTTTTTGATTCTTTTGCAATCTCTATTAAAGCATCAGACCTAAAACTACGCTCATGATTATATGCAGTAAAATAACCAATATAAGCTCCATAAAATAAGAATACAGCAACTAGTAACAAATAAGAGCTATAAAAATAAATTGAAGTAAATAAATAATTTATTTTTTTACTAAAAATATATTTAATATCACTACTAGATGTAATTAAAAATGTAGTAAGCATTGCTTGAAT
>CAJWSU010000021.1:0-22342 GCA_913046335.1 uncultured Pelagibacterales bacterium
ATTTCAAGTCATTATGATTTAGGTAATAATTTTTATTCTAAATGGCTAGATAAATCTATGACATATTCTTCGGGAATTTTTATTAATAAAAAAGTTGATTTAAAAACAGCTCAAAAAAATAAATATGAAAACTTATGTAAGATCATCAAAATAAAAAAAAATGATGAAGTACTTGAAGTAGGCTGTGGCTGGGGAGGTTTTGCTGAATATGCAGCTAAAACTTATGGTGCAAAAGTTACAGGGCTAACAATATCTAAGAAACAAGCTGAATATGCAAAGGAAAGGATTTATAAAAAAGGTTTAAACGATTTAGTTGAAATTAAAATTATGGATTATAGAGATATTAAACACAAATATGATAAAATTATCTCTATTGAAATGTTTGAAGCTGTAGGAGAAAAGTATTGGCCAGTTTTTTTTAACAAACTGCATGAAAATTTAAAAGATAGCGGTTTGATAGGTGTGCAACTGATAAGCATTAATAATGAACTCTACTCATCCTATAGAAATAATGTTGACTTTATTCAAAAATATATATTTCCAGGTGGATTTTTACCTTCTATTGAAGCATTATCTCAAGCTGCTTCCAAAGCCAAGTTAAACATGGAAATAAAAAAGTCTTTTGGGAAAGATTATGCAAGAACTCTATCCTGTTGGAGAAATACTTTTATTTCTGAGTGGGATACTATTGCTAAAGAACAGCGTTTTAATGAAAGCTTCAAGAGGATGTGGGAATATTATCTTTCTTATTGTGAAGCAGGGTTTTTATTAGGTTCTACCGATGTGCATCAAATATTATTTAATAAATTTAATTAATCCATTTATTCTAATTTATTCGTAAGTATAGCATGAATATAAGTAAATATAAAAATACAAAGCCAAAACTAATATTAGAAGAATATTTTTCTGGTAAAATTGAAGCATGGGGGCAATTTGAAGATTCATTTGGCATTGTTAGAAAAAAATTTACATGTAGCATTATTAGTAAGTGGGACAAAAAGATTAGTACCCTTACTATTAATGAAAGTTTTATTTATGATGATGGCGCTAAAGAAAATAGAATTTGGAAATTAATTAAGGTAAACAATAACTATTATGAAGGAACTACTAATAACGTAATTGGAATTGCAAAAGGAATAACATGTGGCAATACTTTTCATTGGAAGTATAAATTTCAATTATCATTATATGGAAGAAAGACTAAAGTAAGTTTTGATGATTATATGTATCTTCAAGATAGTAACGTAATTATAAATAAAGCAAAAATGAAAAAATTTGGCATCACACTAGGAACAGTCTTTTTATTTTTTAAAAAAAATGCTTAAGTAACTACAGTATTTTTAAATAGTTTTTTTTCTAAAATAATAGTTGTGAAATATATTCCAGCTCCAAAAAATAGACTAGAAATAATAGTATTAGTAAAAAAAGGTAAAGCTAATATATAACAACTAATGAGACCTGCCAGAGTATGAACGTACATGCCACTCACAACCCACACAGAAAAGTTAGTAATAATAAAAAATAAACAAGATCCTATCAAAGATAGGGTCATATAGTTAACAAAATTAAACTTATTATAAAAACACATGCCCATAAAAACATTTAATACAATGCAAAAATATACAGCTAGCATACTTGAATGAAACCCTATAAACAAATCACTTAATACCATAGAAAATAGTGGCACCATCAACGCTAGATATTTATTATTAAATTTTATACCGGCATATATAGAAAGTGCTATAATAGGAGTAAAGTTTGGCGCATGAGGAATTAACCTAATAAAAGCTAATGATAATATTAGAAAAGTCATATATGAATATTTTGTCGAATTTGAATTCATTTAAATACCTTAAGTAATAATTATAAACTCTATTATATTATCTAGAATATTTAATATATCTTATTTTTTTATTTTTTTTAACATTAACCACTTATATAGAGGCCAAGGCAACATAGATATAATCTTCATTAAGACAGTAAATCTTAAAGGAAAACTAATTTCAAATTTATTAGATTGTTTTATACTCTTATAAATTTTTTCTCCTGCCACATCAACCTTTATGATAAAAGGCATTTTAAAATCGTTTTTATCAGTTAATGGAGTCTCAACGAAACCAGGATAAAACAATCTAAATTTAACATTAGTATTACTATAATCAAGCTCAATACTTTCTATAGCTGATTTTAAGGCTGCTTTGGATGAACAATATGCTGCCGCCATTGGAAGACCCCTCCATGCGGCAACAGAAGAAACAACTGCAACTTGTTTAATGCTTAAGACATCAAAATATTCTTGTAATAAGATAATAATATTTAAAACAGACGTGTAGTTTAAGTCTATCATGCTTTTTGTATTTTTAATAGACATGACTTTTGAGTCTTCCTTAATAAAAGTTCCTGCATTCAATAAGACATAATCTAAATTTTTAACATTATCTTTTATATATTTTAAAGACTTTGATATTTCATTAATATTTGTAACATCAAGTTTTAAAGGAATAATCCTACCTTTTAGTGATAGTGCTTCACACTCTTTTTTTAATGAGATTAAACCTTCTAATGACCTAGCACTTGCAAAAACTATATCCCCTCTTTTTGCGAAAGATACAGCTGTGGCTTTTCCAATACCACTAGACGCACCGGTAATCCAACATGATTTAGACATTTATATTTTTAAGAGGTTTAAAACAGGCCCAAACAAACCTTTGAACTTTAAGTTACCTTCATAAACTACAAGACAAACACAGCCTTCATTAGAATCTGCTATAGGAGTATGAATATTATTTTCATCTTCTATTGCAACATCACCAGCGTTATAATGTCCATTTTCATCAGAAAAACCACCCTCTAATACTAAAGTAAGTTCCTGTGCCTCATGACCATGATTAGGAAGCTTCTTGCCAGGAGGAATAGAAAGCATTCTTGCATGAGAATTTTTAGTGCTATCAGCTAAATTAATATCAAAATATTTTATACCTCCCAAACCTTTTTTCCAACTATCCGTCAAGGACTTACCTTCCGGCAGCATTTTATGTAAAACAACAGGTATATTTTTAAAAATTTTATTTACCGTTAAGGTGCTTTTTTCATCAACCTCAAAATCAATTTTATCTAATAAACTATCTAATGTATGAGTATTAACTTCTACAGGGCTAGATTCGCTTAAAACCTTTCCTCCGATATCCTCATAAGTATTAACTGCACTTCTACATTTACTACATAAAGTTATATGCGAAGCCACAATAAGACTGACAGAAGGAGAACAATTTCCTGCAGCATACGACATTAAAATTTCTTCATGTAAATGATGTTTAATCATATATTTTTCCTTCAAGTAATTTTCTTAAACGGGTTGAGGCTAATCTTATTCTTGATTTTACTGTGCCCAAAGGCATTTTCAATTCATCTGCAATTATTGAATGTGATTTATCTTCATAGTAAGTCATTTTAATTAAAACTGCTTGGTCAGTTGGCAATTGCTCGATAGCTTTAGATATCTTCATAGCTTCTTGATTAGAGCCATAAATATCATCAGCGGCAGCTTCTTGGTTAGGAGATAACATAGGGTCTAGTGGATCTAGTTGAGGCCTAATTTCTTTTCTTAACATATCTATTCTTTTATTTCTCGCTATGGTAAAAAGCCAAGTACTTACTGCAGCTTTTGATCTATCAAAAGTTTCAGACTTTCTCCAAACTGTTAACATGACTTCCTGTAACAAATCTTCTGCTGCCACATCTGATGATCCTAATTTCATAAGATAACCTTTTATACGTGGCCCAACTAATTTGAACAACTCAGAGAAAGCTGTTTTATCTTTAAAACTCGCAATTCTACCTATTAAAAAAGTTAGTTCCTTATCTTTTGCTGCTGGTTTTAACACTGAAAAAAGTTTTTCCTGTTTATAAGTTATTGCCTGTAACTTAGAGGAAATATCAACAGTTTCAATATAATTTTCTAAAAACATCCCAAACTCCTAACTACAGTACGCACAATAAAAATAAATGGATCATTTTATTAAGCTAAAAGAGTAAAGAGCTTTTTCTCTGGATTCTTTAATATCTATTATAGGATTTGGATAATTACCTCCTAAAACCACATTTGCCTTGTTTAAAACATCATCAGGTGCTTCCCAAGGACTAAACAAGTATTTATTTGGCATATCTTTAAGTTCGGGTACATATTGTTTTGTATACTGCCCATCCACATCAAATTTTATTCCTTGAGTTACAGGGTTAAAAATTCTAAAATAGGGAGCGGCATCAGCTCCTGAACCAGCGACCCATTGCCAACTTGCACTATTATTCGCTAAGTCAGCATCAAACAAGCAATCCCAGAACCATCTTTCTCCTTTGTGCCAATGAATTAATAAGTTTTTTACTAAGAATGAAGCCACTATCATTCTTACCCGGTTATGCATATAGCCAGTTTCATATAGTTCCCTCATACCAGCATCAATAATAGGGTAGCCTGTCTTACCTTTTTTCCAACTATCAAAATAATAATTATTCTCTTTCCAAGGAAAGTTATTAAATTTTTTCTGTAAATTATCTTTTGGTAAATTAGGAAAATGATATAATAAATAATATGAGAATTCACGCCAACATATTTCACTAACAAAATGTTCCGTATTTTTATTACTACCTATACTTTTTGCTTTAACCCATAATTGCTTAGGAGAAATTTCTCCAAAATGAATATGTGGAGACAAACGAGAAACATTTTTTTTAAATGGAAAATTTCTGCCTTCTTTATAATCATCAATACCTTTTTTAAAAAACTCAGTCATTTTTAAATTTGCATTCTTTTCACCTACTTTCCAGTGATTAATTATGTTATCTGCCCAAGATAAATTAGGTAGTAATTTTAATGTATCTAATGTGTTTGAACTAAATATTTTAGAACAATAGTTTATCTTAGTGGGTTCATTTATAACTTCCACTTTAATATCAGAATTGAGGTAAGCTTTTTTATATAATGCCGTAAATACTTTATACGGAGTTTGATCTTCCTTTAAGACCTCCCAAGGCTCTCTTATTAAACTACCGTTAAAGCTTTTGGCTTTTACTTTTTTTACTTTAAGTAAATCTTTTATTTTTTTATCTCTGCGAATTTCCCATGGTTCGTAACACCTATTCCAATAGACACCATTAATGTTATAATTATTAATTAGTTCGCTTATAATTTTAACAGGATCACCTCTATAAAAATTTATTTTTTTTTGCATTGAAATATTTAAAGATTTTAAAGAATGATAAAGCCATACTCTACTAGCAGCTCCCATTTTATTTTCTTTAGGATTGGTATCATCTAATATAAATATAGGAATTATTTCTGCATTTAAATTAGCTTCTACTAATGCAGGGTTATCTATTAAACGCAGATCTTTTCTAAACCATAAAATATTTATATTATTAGACATACTTAGCTCATTTTATTTATTTACTTTTAAACTTATTAAACTATATTACGTTTCTGTATAAGTATTAGATTGTTTGATGATGATAAAAATTTTTATTACATTAATTATATTTTATAGCATCTCAATTTCTTATGCTATGGACAAAAAAGTAGAAGCAGAATTAATAGCAAACTGTGGTGCCACTCAAGGTGGTGTTGCTACTGCAACTCCAGACGGTAAGATCTATTATTGTGCACAGCGTATGGCCAATATAGAATGGAAGTATCCAGGTGCAGTTGATTATTTTATTCTGCATGAGTACGGTCATATTGTCTTGCAAAGTGGTGACGAAATGGAAGTAGACTGTTGGACAGCTAATGAGTTTGCTTTAATGAATAATAAAGACTCTAAAAAATCTCTCAAAGCAGCAATAAAATTTATTAAAGCTTTTAAATTACCTGACCCCAAATATGGAGGAACTGGAGCCGAAAGAGCTTTATTAATTGAGAAATGTGCAGAACACGGTCCAGAGTATTATAAAAATAACTAATTATTATTTATTTTTTTCTTAACTCTTCCTACTAAGCGTCCAAGATTTTTTGCTGGATCAGGATCCCTCACTAAATTTCCTGCTCCTTTAGCTATTTTCCTAGCAGTTTCTGTAGCCTTTGCTCTGACCCTTGGATCAGAAGCCGCTTTTCTAATAGCAAATCTAATAATATTTCTTAACATATTTTTAATGTGAATTATTTCATAAAAAAAATCTATATAAAATTGACTAAATTTTATAAATTAATTAATTATAAACTAATTAGGTTCCTATTTTATATAGGTGAAGAGGGAATGAGATATTAATTAAAAGTTAACTCAGCTGCCCCCGCAACTGTTGATGGAGAGAGAATCCAAATTACCACTGTATTATATACGGGAAGGTAGGATAATTGATGACCCATAAGCCAGGATACCTGCCTAATTAAGTGCTGTCCGACTATTGAAAGGGGATGTTCAATAGAGCTTTTTTTAAAGTGGTGGTGCGTTAACCATTGTTTTAGAAATTTTTCTTAAACAATATATTATTAATTGACACAAAAAAACCTTTTTTGTGAAACCTAAGTATTGGACATATATTGTTAAATATAAATAAATATTTTATAAGTATTGTAATTATTTTTAATTACTTTTTAGTGTTAAATTATTCCTATTCAGAAGAAATCGAAATTATTAATCCTATTACTGTGACAGGATACCATTATCCTAAAAAACTAACAGAAACTGGTTCTGCTGTTACGGTTATAACCAATGAAGAAATTAAACAAAGTGGTATGCAATATATATCTCAAGTACTTTCAGCTACTGCAGGGTTTCAGGCATATAAAAGTGGAGGACCTCAATCATTAACAAGAGCTTTTCTCAGAGGAAATGAAACAGATCATACTTTAGTACTAATTAATGGCATGAAAATAGTTGATTCTTCTACTGGAAGAGGATCTGTTGATTTAGAAAGATTGAAAGTCACTGGTGTAGAAAGAATAGAAGTATTAAGAGGATCACAGAGTGCAATATACGGGTCTGAAGCCATAGGTGGAGTTATTAACATCATTTTAAAAAGAGGAACTATAAAACCTGTCAAATACTTAAATATAGAAGCATCTAACAGACTTGATAAAGATATAAGTACCGGATTATCTGGAAATATTGAAGACTTATATTTTGCATTAAATTACAACCATAGTGAAGGCCCTGGCATTTCAGCTGCAGAAAAGTCTTTAGGTTACCATGAAAATGATAGTTATGATATAGATAGTGTAAACTTAGTACTAGATTACGATCTTAATACTTCGACTGAAATTTCACTAATCACAAGAGTTTTTACCTCTGAAAATGAGGAAGACGATGCACCTTCAGGACCATTTTTAGATGCCGATAGAAGCTCTAATTTATTGGATTGGCAATCAGCCTTATCTTTAAACAAAAAATATGAACTATTTTCTGTTAACGCATCTATTGAAACAGCAAGAGCTCGACGCTATCAATTAAAGAACGCTAGAAAGTTTAGATGGTATATCGCTGACTTAAATATTGGGAAATTAAAATTTACTGTTCCATTAAATACTAAAGAAAAATTTATTTTTGGAGTTGAAACTGAAAGAGCTCATATGGATACGCAAGACCAATATAATTCGTATGATTTTAAAGTATCTTCTTCTTCTAGTTTTTATTCCTACACAAATAATACTATCAAAAATCTCTTTTTAGATGGAAGTTTTAGAAGTAATCATCATGATTTATTTGGTCTATCTACAACCTATAGACTTGCAGCAAGTTATATAATATTTGATTCTGGTTTTAGATTACATTCTAGTTACGGCACAGGTTATAGAGCTCCAACTTTAGATGAAATATATGGATCTTATGGAAGCAGAACTATTAAAGAAGAAACTAGTCGTAGTAGAGATTTAGGACTTGAATATAGCTCTTTTAGTAAAAACTTTGTTACTGATTTAACTTTTTTTTCCACACAGATAGATAACCTAATTGGATATGGACCAGCACCAGGTTATAAATTTTCAAACCAGGGCAGCGCAAAAAATAATGGAATAGAGATGTTTATGAAATATATTCCTAATAATAATATTATAATTAATTCTCACTATAATTTTTTAACAACAAATAATAACGGCCGCTCTCTCTCTAGGAGAAAAAAACATTCTGGAAAAACATCAATCAATTGGGTTCCAGAAGGCTTAAATATGCTGTCAATAAATTCAATTGCTGAATACCATTCAAATGCTAGAGATGGTGCGTTTGCAGGTGGGCATATAGCAGGATATGCTTTATTACATAGTAATATAAATTATACTATTGATGTAAATACTAAAGTGCAGTTTAAAATAGAAAACATTTTAAACCAAAATTACTCTGAAGCAGATACAGCAGGAACATATGGAAGAACTTTAAGTCTTAGCTTAAAGCTAACATTTTAAAATCAATTATGTAAAATATGCTTTAATTTAATTTAAATAAGTTGAAGCATATTTTTGATATAAACTAATAGCTTTTTTACAAAACACACCAATTTCGTATGAAGTTTTATCAACTTTTGTTACAGGCAATACCTTGCCAAAATTCCCAGTACTAAAAACCTCTTTAGCAGAGAATAAATCATTTATAGTAACTTTAGTCTCAGCTACTTCAATCCCCTCTTCTTTCAACAAAGATATTACACGCTGTTTAGTAATACCATTAAGAAATGTTTTGTTCCATTCAGGTGTTATAATTCTATTATCTTTAACTATAAATAAATTTGCACTTCCAAATTCAACAATATTCTCTTCTCCATCGCGCATCACAACATTATCAAAGCCATTTTGCGTTGCTTCAGCTAATGCTCTAGAGGTATTAGCATATAAACAAGAAGCCTTGGCTAAGGTTGGCGCCATATTGGGATGAGGCCTCCTAAATGAGCTTAACATTGCTGTAAAACCATTTAAGGAAGGCATAGGAGCTCTAAAAATTGTAATTACTAATTTACTTGACTTTGCATCTGGTATTAAAAAACCCTCATCACAAAACACACTAGGCCTTATATACAATTCTGCACCATCTTCAAAAAATTTTACGCCTTCTTTGCAAAGTTCTATTAATCTTTCTTTACTAATTGGAACAGATAAGCCCATAACTTTTGAAGAATTTATTAGCCTTTCACAATGCTTATGCAAATCAGGAATAGTGTTATTATATACCCTTGCTCCATCAAATATAGTGCTGCCGTGCATATAAGATTGGCTCATAGAAGACATAATAGGTTTTGAACCATCATGCCATTCTTCATTAAACCAAACTATTGAATTTTTATTTTCTGTTTTCATTATTTTTCTCATATAGAATCTGTATTAAAAGAAACACTATTTAACATATCAATATTAGCCTCCACTTTATCACCAACAATTGGCCAACAAGTAGTGCTAATAGACCCGGTTAAAACAATATCTCCTGCATACAAGCTTCTTCCTCTTTTTATTAAATTATTTACTAAATATAAAACAGAATTTAATGGATGTTGCAAAACATTTTTTCCTATACCTTTTCCAAAATTCTTGCCCGATACTATAAGGCTTCCTTTTAATGAATCTAAGGACATAAGATCTATTTCTAAAGGTTCTCCTATAACACATCCATAATTCATTGAATTCTGTGCTACTAATTTCTTAAAAGTAATATTAGCTCCATAATTTCTATCATCAACGATTTCCAAAGCTACCATTGCTTCTTTTAAATAAGGAATTAACTCTTCTTTATTTGTATAGCCTTCTTTTTTTATAGGAATATTTCTATGTATTTTAAGAGCAATTTCAGCCTCAGCTCCTAAATGGCAATAATCATTAATATTTAATGTAATATTATTTTGAAAAATTAAAGGTTTTAAGATTGCACCTTCTACAGGCCTATTAACTCCGACTAGTTTCTGCATTTCAGGGTTTGTTAATGCAACTTTCCATCCTCCTATAGATCCATATCCTTCAATTCCTTTTAATCTAATAAACTCATCTTGTATTACATATGCCTCAGCTTCATCCTCTATTATAATATCATCATCCTTGTAAAAAGACTCCAAGTCTTTACAATTATTATAAATAATTTTACTCTTTTGCTTAATATCCATGATTAAAAATTATTTCCACTAATAATAAGAATGTAATATACAATTATATAAAAACTAATTTAAACATAATATATCATACTAGAAGATTAATAGTTAAATATAAAAATATAGATGCAAAAAGGATAACTAATGTCAGAGGATATCTATGGTTCAGGAGATGATAACTCAGGAACAGTATTTAGAGACACAATTATGCTGGCCTTGGCCGGATTTGTATCTTTAGTAGTCCTACTACTTCCTTTTATAAATCCTCCGGCTGAAACTGAATCAACTAAATCCGATCCGCCTGGAAATGTTATTATAGAAGTATTTTGGCCACAAGATAGGGATGTTGATGTAGATTTATGGGTTAAAGCTCCAGAAGATGTTCCTGTTGGCTACTCAAATAGAGGAGGATTATTTTTTAATTTATTAAGAGATGATCTTGGCGTTTACAAAGATCCGACCCCAATTAATTATGAAGTTGCTTATAGTAGAGGAATTAACCCTGGAGAACATATCGTAAACCTACACTTATATAGAGAAGATCTATCATCATTTAATCCTTTTGAAGCTCAAGTAGTTGTAACTGTTGTCCACCCAAAGACAAAAATACGTCAACAAATATTAGAATCAACAGTTCTCTTAGATGAAATTGGTAAAGAATTAACTATTTTTAGGTTCAAGCTAGATGAAGATGGAAACTTAAATAAAAACAGCCTAAATAATGATTTTGTACAATTAAGATCTGGCTCTAAATAAAAAAACTATGAAAACATTTCAATATAAAATATTAAAAGTTAAATTAGAAGATATGCCTAAGGACCTATTATCTCATTTTCCACTTTTAGATATGGGAAGAGATGGATGGGAACTAATAGAAGTTATTAGGGTTGATATTGAAACTGATTATTCTTACTATCACTATTTTAAAAAAGAAATTTTAAAATAAAGTTTTTAATAAAGTCTTGGTAAATGATATGGTTTAAAAATGTTTATAATTAAATTTTTTTTAATACCCTTTTTATTGATACTATTAAGTATTAATATATCAAATTCTCAATCCATAGAATTAAGAGAAGCTTTAAAAAGTACAAAAGCGCTGTATAATAAAGGTAAGTTACAAGAAGCGATATACTCTGCTATAAACGCTATAGAATTATCCAAAATAGATTTCGGAAGAGATCATTTTTATACAGCAACATTAATAGAGAACTTAGGAATAATTCAATATGAATCATTAATGTATGAAAACGCTGAAGAATCATTTCAAAAAGTCTTAGAAATAAGAAAAAAAGTACTTAAACAAGATCATACTGATATAGCAGAGGTATTAAATTTTATAGCTTTATCTAATAGAAAATTATTTAAATATAATAAAGCTCTTAATTATCATAATGAAGCTTTACTAGTTATGTCTAGAATCATTACGAAATCAAACCCTAATGCAATGAATGAACAGAATAGAAAAGGAGCAATGTATCGAGCAAGTGCAATGCATACAAGAGCCTTAATTGCTGTTAAAAATAAAAATATAAATGATGCTATAGGACTTCTTAAAACATCCTCAAGAATATTTTATAATACTTTAGGAAAAGACAAAAAACAACTAATAGAATCCTATCAAGAATTGATAAAACAAGCCTTAAATATTAACGATTTGGAATTAGCAAATAGTATTAAGAAAAAACTTAAAAAGCTGAATAAGGATTTATAAAAATTATGAAAAATAATATAATCGATATCTATATAGATTTTAAAAGTCCATATGCATACTTAGCTATTGATCCTTCTATTACATTTGCAAAACAAAATAAATTAGAAATAAATTGGTTACCTTGTGTATTAGAAATACCTGATTTTTTAGGTAGTGCAAAAGTAGATGATCAAAGAAATATTATAGAAAGTAATAGAAATCCACATCAATGGAGGCGCGTCAAATATTCATATATGGATTGCAGAAGGTATGCAAATATCAGAGATATTACAATCCGAGGTCCTCAGAAAATATGGAACACACAATTGATTTCTTTAGCTTTAATATGGACAAAAAATAATAATTATGAGCTTACGAAATTATTTATTAAATATGTATTTGAAAAATTCTGGAAAAGAGAATTAGATCTTGAAGATTATAACGTAATTATAAGTGCTTTTAAGCATATTGGCATTAATACCAATAGTTTTAAGGAATGGTCTATCAATGAAGGAAAAAAAGAATTAGAAGGAATAAAAGAAAGAAGTGATGAAAGAGGTGTTTTTGGTGTACCTAGTTATTATTTTGATAATGAATTATATTGGGGAAGAGAGCACTTACCCATGATAGAGGCAAAAATAACTAATGATTATAGTAAAATTTTTTAACTAAACCTTTAATAAACTCTCTATTTTCTGATAAGAATTTATAAATTTACATTTTCCTAGAATGGTTTTATTTCTATTAGTAAATTCCAGATTTTTTAATATAACAAATATTTTATAAAAACGAATATACTCAGATGTCAATTTATAATAAGCAGGATAAGTGCTCTTTTTAATTAAGAAAACTTTTTTGTCTAACCAAACTTTATAGACCTTACCTTCCTCAAACCAAAAATATTCTGTTATTTTTTTTTTATTTTCAGAATAATAATCACATCTTAAACCTTTATTATCTATTTCATTGCTTAAAACTGGGAAAGTTGGAACTAAAATTAGTATTAGTGTTAAAAATATTTTCATGGGCTACTCTTACCGTGTAATAAATGGGTTATTTATATTAGGGTCTAACTCATTAAGCTCAATAAATTTATTTTTAAGCTTATTTTCATAATCTAAATCTGGCTGAGACCCAAAAAACATAGCTCTAGTTAGTTCAGTAAATGCATTTGAATACATACCTAATTCGTAATAAGTTTTGGATAAAATCATTCTTGTTTTTCCCCATCTACCATAATATGTTATTGAATCTTTTAATAGATCTAAGGCACTGCTATAATTTTTATTTAAATAATATTTGTTGCCATAATCTGTTAACAATCTAGCAACAGGATTAATTTCTCCCCTAGCATGATGCCTTTCATATAGTCTTGATATTCTATTTAAAACTTTACTATTATTAATGATTGTTTCCGGTGCAAAATTATAATTTTTCATTAATTTTACAATAGAACTACTCTCTTTGCCTGCAAGTAAATGACTAGCTCCGCTTACTAGCATAAAATCTTCAGTTCTTTGAGTATGCCAGGCTCCGAATAAATGCCCTAATTCATGTGCTATTATTACACTACTCCTGTAAGATAATAATTTATCATAATTAGAAACCATTATAATCTTTGAAAAGGTAGCCGCAATACCACTTCCTTTTATATCTCTACCAATTATACTTAAGATAACTTCTGCATCAGTATCTAATTTTAAAATATCTTCTTTATGCAGAGAAAATAAAGTTGATAATTTTTCTATATCTTTACTAAATGGGTATTGTTGTATTGCAGTAATTTTCCATTTTATTTTAAAATTTGAATAATAAAAATTATTAACCTCTATAAATCTTTCATTTAAGTTATCTTCCCAACCTTCTTCAAAAAAATTATTATCATCATATAAAACGAGAACTTTAATTTCTCTTATTTCATTATTGTACGATTGAGAATCGCTCTCATTACAAATAGTATCTATACATACATTTTCATTTGCTAATAAAACTTTATTTACCAATAAAATTAATAAAAATAAGATAGAAGATTGATATACTACATTTCTTATTAGCCTTGTTTTAAAGTTATTTAATAGGTACATAATTTTCTTTTAATTATTAAATTAATAGGTATGTTATATATTTAATTTATACGTGTAATATAAACTATATAATTAGGAGCACAATAATTATGGGATTAAAATACTTACTTTTACTAAGATTTGGTGTAGTAAATTTAGTCGCTTTTGCTTTAATAGGCGCTGCATGGGCACAAGGTTTAGTAGCAAAGGTATTAAATGCAGATGTAACTAATATGGTTATTTTAATATGTGTCGTATTCTTCATCGGCCTTATTTTAGCAGGCTATCGTTTATGGAAAGTTAGTATTCAGCTTAATGCAGCTTATAATTATAATCCTGATTCACCTTCTAGAGCAGCTGACTTTTTATCAAAAACTAAAGGTAAAAATGCCTCAAGTAGGTCAAATATAGCCCAAGCCCTAAAATTAAAATTATTTTCTAGAATAATACATATTAGATATATAGCTAATTCTTTAACAGTATTAGGTTTAATAGGAACTGTACTGGGCTTTATTATAGCTTTATCCGGCGTTGATCCAGATGTTGCTTCTAATCCAAGTGCAATTAGTCCTATGGTAGCGCAGTTAATTGAAGGTATGTCTGTAGCCTTATATACAACATTAGTAGGGTCTATATTAAGCGTTTGGTTAGGTTTAGTATATCAAATGTTGGCAACAGGAACTTCAAATTTAGTTTCTAAAATTATAGAACTATCAGAAAGTTAATAAATGGAAGATCCATTTGATTCAATAGTTTCTGGAGATGAAGATGTAAGTAATGCTGATACAGTATTTAGAGATATGACAATGCTCGCTTTATCAGGGTTTATTATTATTGTTTTATTACTTTTACCTTGGTTAAATATAGTTGCACAGGATGAAGCTACAAAAGAGCCTTCAGGTAGTGTAATAGTTGAAGTTATATGGCCAGATGATAGAAATGTCGATGTTGATTTATGGGTAAAATCTCCTGATGATGCTGCAGTTGGATATTCTAATATGGCAGGATATTATTTTAATCTTTTAAGAGATGATAGAGGAGACGAATTTGATAGGACTCCTATAAATTATGAAATAAGTTATACAAGAGGAATAGCTGCCGGAGAATACCAAGCAAATCTTCACTTATATACGACAGATAATGGGCCACCCATTAATGCTCAAGTAATAATAAGTGTAGTAGAACCAGAGCAAAGAGCTAGAACTGCCATTATTAAAAAAAATGTAGTATTAAAGAAATATAATGAAGAAATAACAGTTGCCAGATGGACTTTAACTAATAATGGAAAACTAGCTCCTAATAGTGTGCATAGTCTTAAACGTAGCTTATTAAGAAGGTAAAATTATGGAAGTTTTAAATATACTTTATGTTATTATAACAGGTCTAGCAGCTCTCTTGGTGTCTATAGCTATATGGTCTAGAAGGCCTTTTAAATGGAGACTGAGTGCTTTTATAATAGGCTTAGGCTTAATAATAATCTTATATGCTTCTATATTAGAGTTATTAAGTAGACCCAAACCAGCGCATATGGAATTATTTCATAAGGATGTTCCAGAAGTAGTATTATTACATGCTTCTTGGGAAGAAGATGTAGCTCTTTATATTTTAGTAGAAATACCAGGAGTTGATGAACCTAGATTATATGTTTTGCCTTGGGATAGAGAAGAAGCAGAAAAATTTGAGCAAGCTATGGATGAAGGTGAAGATAAAAACGAAGAAGTAAGAATCGGAAATCCTTTTTTTAATGCCGATGAAGAAGATAGAGAAAGATTAATATATACAACTCCTTCTAAACCATTAGAGCAAAAAGGTAGAGAGCAATTGCCTGTAACAAACTTTGATCCTGAAGCTGAACAACCATCTTATGGAGAAGAAGATGAAGGCGAAAAATAAGTATTATTTACTATAAAAGTCAAAAACTTTAAGCTTGCCAAAAGTAACATTACTTGCTGTATTATCTTGAGCAGAGAATATTTCTAGTCTAAAATAACGTCCTCTTTTACCGTCAAAAGAAATAATTTTTTCTTCTCCACTTTCTGGAAGTTTAATTTCAGCTATTACTTCCCATCCGCCCATATGAGGAAAGGGATCTGCAGAAGATATTCTTATGTGATGCGCCCAACTTCCTCGATCATTTAAATTTTTTGCTGTAAAAGAAAGTGCTTCAAAACGCTTATTCTTGGGTAAAGCAAATGTTAAAACTTGAGGAAAAATATTGCCTGAAGATGACCAATACCCTTTATTAACTCCATTAATAACATTTATTGTTGCATGCGGTGGATTTTCAGAAGTCCAATGCACAGCCTTACCACCAGATTGTGTAGCTATGATATCTTTTGAATATGCATTATTAATAAATAAAACTACAAATAATAAATATATTAACCTATTTAGGAGCAACATATTCTATACCATACGAAGCATATATATCCTGTATTTTATTATTATTAAGCAACTTTGTTAAAATATCGTTTATTTTTGTCACTGTTTTTTCATCAGCCCCTCTCATTAAAACCCCAACATTTAGAGAAACTTCTATAGTAAAATCAAAGTTTTTAACAGCAGCTAGTTTTATCTCTGGGTTATTTTTTAAAAACCACCAATACTGTGGAGAAGATATAAAAGCAGCATCAATTTCTCTATCAGCAACTCCTTTTATTAAATCAGCTTCAGTAATAAATTTAGTTCTATGCTTAATTTTTGATTTTTGCATAAGCATATGTGACCAGGTTCCTCGCATAACACCAATATTGAGATTTTTTATGGACTTTATGTTATTATTACCAAGAACTACTTCCTTAGGCCCAACCAGATAAGTTTCCATTCTAACAATAGGGATTGATGCTGTTGGAGGAAATTTTTGCTTCTTACTATCACTTGCCCTTGTTAAAGGTTTCGCTCCTTCTATATCCCTTTTATCTGCATTATCATCCTTCTTGGTAACCGCTTCCATCATCATATCACAGCCTGCTTTTCTAGCATGAAAGCGATATTTTAACCATGTAATTTCCAAACCAACATTGAGTTCTTTTGCAATTTCTTCTGCTAATTCAATTTGTAACCCTCTATCCTCACCAGACCTTGAAGAAAAGGGTAAACGATCTGAAAAGGAACAAACTCTTAATGCTCCCCTTGCATTAATTTCATCTATGCTCGCAGAATACCCAATTGATGCATAAGATAATAAAGACCCTAAAATAACAGTGAAAAAGAACTTCTTCATTTGATATAAAACCTTTCTAAGATTTCTTGTATTAACTCTTTAGCTTGTCCGTAATACGCTACATTATCTAGAGCTTCTGTAATATTAGATAAATCATTTCCCACTACAACTACTCCAATCATACCAGCTGAGACATGAGGTGTACATTTATAAGTATAGATACCAGGTGTCGTAAAAGTAAAACCTGCACTTTTATGCATTTTAGACTTAAATTTAATATTATCAGGAGATACCATAAATTCTACGTTATGACCTTTAGTGGTAGCTTTCCATAATATTTTACCTCCAACATCAATCTCTGAAAGCATTGGCTCATATCTAAACCTTGATCCATTTGGACCAACATTAAGCATATGAACTACATCATCAACTGCAGCCATTTGTTGCTCAGTTACATCATTAATAGGCTCATGATTAATAACTAAATCGTCACTTGAACATATATCCTCTTCTTCAACTTTATATTGCTTTGCTGCTAAAGCAGGTTTGAAAATATTGTATGCATTAATACCTAAAAAAATAGCTCCCAAACTACGGATTAAATTTCTTCTAAAAACCATTCATAACTCCATAAATATTAAATAATAATTAATTTAGATTATTATAAACTAAATATAAATAATCAATATCAAAAAAAAGGCGGAAGAGTTACCTCTCCCGCCCAATAATTTAATAACCTAAAGGTTATTTAACAGTAAATGCTATCATAGCCGCACCTGCTGGAAAATCAGCAACTTCTGGCCATAATGTTGGGAAAAGACCCATAACTAATGAACCTAATCCTGATGGAACTGTTATATACTGTTGACCATTTGCACTATATGATACTGGACCTCCACGGAAGCCAGAACCAGCATTAAATGACCATAAAACATCTCCATTATTTGCATCAAATGCGCGGAATGTACCATCAATGCCACCTTGGAACACAAGATCTCCAGCTGTTGATACTACACTACCTAATGGTGGATATTTATAAGTATAAGCCCAAGCACGTTTACCTGAAACAGGGTCACGCGCGTCTAAACGACCATGTGCGTCTTTACCGTTTGGTAAATGAGCAGCAGCTAAGTCAGCACCAAAGTAAAGCTGAGCAATAGGCTCAGTTACAGGGTCTTCCTTACGCACTGTAGTTGTTTGACAAGCTTCGGCTGCAGAATTGTACCACAAACCAGTTTTAGGACTATATGAACCAGAATGCCAACTTCTACCACCAGCAATCCAAGGACATAGTATTAAATCCTTGTTTTCAGCTATATTTGGTGGATTACGACCAATTAGCTCGCCAGTTTTAGGATTAACACTTTCAATCCAGTTAAAGTTTTCAATCATATTCCAAACGTTTTCAATTTTACCATCTTCACGATTATAAACGAAAACTAAACCAGATTTGTTTTGATGAACAACCAGTTTTTTGTTGTCCCTATCTAGTAGCATGAACTCGCCTAAAGCACTATCGTAGTCCCAATCATCATGTGGAACTTCTTGATGATACCATTTGATTTTCCCTGTATCTGGATCTAAAGCTAATACAGATGAAGTATATAGATTATCACCTGGACGAGCTCCATCAGTAGCTATGCCACCTTTAACAGCTCCCCAATCATAATCTGGCGCAGGATTTGATGTTCCAAAAAAATATGTATTTGTTGATTCATCATAAGTACCTGGCATCCAGCCTCCACCGCCGCCATACTTACCTGAGTCGCCACCCCATGAATCTGGATCATCTTTAATTGTATTAAAAGTCCATGTTGATTCACCAGTTTTAGGGTTTAAACCAAATATTTTACCTTGAATTGGATACTCACCAGCTGTTTGACCATAAACTAGTGTGTCACCTGCCATTACTGGAGGTGATGTAAAATTACAAGCGCAACTAGTTGTATCTACAAGTTGAACTGACCATACTTCTTTACCAGTTTTTTGGTCTAAAGCAATAGCACGTCCATCAAGAGTTCCAATATTAACGTTTCCGTTAGCTACAGTTACACCACGACTATATGGTGTAAAAAATAATTCATCTACAATTGGATCTAAGTCTGGAAAATAATGCCATAATTCTTTACCAGTAGCTGCATCTAGTGCAAACACACGGTTATAAGAACCTGAGTAATACATTATACCATCAATAACTACTGGTGTTGCTTCAAGACCTTGCTCAATAGCACCAGGCTGATGTATCCATGCAACATTTAAATTAGCAATGTTACCTTTGTTGATCTGATCAAGATTAGAATAACGAGTAGCGTTATCATCCCCATGATACCATGACCAATCATTAGCCATACTTTGGAAAGAAAACACTAAAGCAATCATTCCCAAAAATGTTTTAATTAAAAGAGTCATATAACTCTCCTCCCTTTGTTTAAGTTAATTATCAATTAGAATAATATTTAGTATACAAAAATTATACACAAAACATTTTTCATGCAATTATCTAGGCATACTTTTATTAAAAAATATAGAAAAAAATGAATCTTTTTATATTTTTTGTAAAACTATAGATTTTTTGTAATTAGAGTTAGGAGTTTTGATTGTCACAATACATAAATATAAAAATATTATTCTTTAATATAGCATTAATAGTTATGATTTTTTTTTATGATTCGAATATTTCATTAGCTAATGATGAAATTATTGATTTAAAAATTAGAACAGAAGAATTAACTAAAGAAGCTAATGCGGGGAACTCTCAAGCCCAGTATATGTTAGGACGGTTAGCTTTAGAGACAAAAAACCCTCCAGATCATTCTACAGCAGTATACTGGTTTAAAATTGCTTCAGAATCTAACCATATAGAATCACAAGAAATGCTAGGCGCACTTCTATTTTCTGGGTTAGGAGTTCCGCCCAATCCTAAAGAAGCTGCAATTTGGTGGTACAAATCTGCTATGGCAGGAAGTGCTAAGTCACAAGCTAGTCTTGGAGTTCTTTATGCATTAGGCTCAGGCGTTCCAAAAAATGCTATAGAAGCTTATAAATGGCTAACAATTTCAGCAATGTCAGGTAATGCAGCAGCTAGAATTCAGAGAGATGATTCAATTGCATTACAAATGACAGCAGATGAAATTAGGCAAGCTCAGAAAAAAGTTGAAGTTTTAATAAAAAAAATTAAAAAATAAAAATTATATATTTGAGGAAGAACATTCTTCATAAACTTCTTCAGGAACATTATCTATAGTAATTAATTTTTTTTCATTCTTTTGGTTTTGAATATTAATATTTTTTATTAATATATTTGCCTCGCTTAATTTCCCAGACTTTATATATAAATTAATTAAAGCATAACTCTGTTCTAAATATTGTTCATGTAATATATTTGATGATTCTTTTATTATTGAGATTCCTCTTTGAAAAGACTTTATTGCTAAATCATATTTGCCTTGCGCTTTATATAACTCTCCTTGATTATGATATGCTTTAGCATGATTTAATTTATCTTTAGATTGCAAGCTATCCCATATATTGACGGCTTCCGATATATATGTAAAAGCTAAATCGTATTTACAATTTTTTTTATATAATACTGCTAAATTATTTAAGACTCTTGCTAATGAAATTGATTTAAGACCTTCAGTATTTTTTCTAATTTCTATTAAACGAAGATATATTTCTTCGGCTTCTATATAATTACCTTTTTGCACAAACAGCGCTGCAAGATTACGCATTGCAGATAGACTAACTATATTATCTCGTTCAAATTTTTTAGACAAAGCTAAAGCTCTAACCAAATTTATTTGAGCTACATCTAGTAATTCTATGTTTAATTGAACGGTAGACAAATTTATCAAAGTTCTTGCAAGGAGCATACTATATCTATTTCCTAAGCTCTCATAAACCTTGATTGCTTTTACATATAATTCTATTGATTCTTCCATTAGCTCAGTAGATTCATAAACTCTTGCTAAATTATTATAGCTTTGAGCAACATAACGGTGATTAGATCCATAATATTGCAACCTTAACCTTAAAGATTCAGTAATTAATTTTTCTGCTTCTTCGAATTGAAGCAACTCAGTTTTTAATAAACCTAAATTATTAAGAGTTGCAGATAATTCTCCATCTAAATTAGCTTTTTTTGCTTCTTCAATAGCTTGCAAATAAAAACTCTCTGCTTTGATAAAATTTCTTTCCTTAAAAGCATTCATTCCCTCTTTATTAATTTTAAGCCAATTACTATTGTCTTTAGAATAACTAAGATTAATTGTAAAAAACAAATAAACTATAAATAACAAACATTTTATGAAAATATTTAAACTATTCATTTTTTACTTAATGTCCATTTCTCTAAAGTATCTTTAGCAATTGTTTTATGATTTTTTTTATAACTTTTAATTGGAGAAGTTAATTCAATAACATATCCATTAGGGTCTCTAAAATAAATAGATTTAATAAAGCCATGATCAGAAATACCTCGCGTTTCAATATTACTATTTTTACCTTTTTCATAATAATTTAATAAAACATCTTCTTCTACTTCTAAGGCGATATGTAAATCAAAGTCATGCCAACGTTTATATTTTAAAGGCTTATTCATTATCTCAAAAAATGCTAAACAAGAGCCATCAGCTAAAGAATAAAAAGTATGTAGCACCTTGGTTTTTTTTCCTGTCATAGTTTCTGAAATTTCAAAAGCATCTAATAAGGGCAAACCTAAAAAATCTTCATAAAACTCCCTAGTGCCTTCAGAATCTATACAACGGTATGCGTTATGATGTAATTTTTTTATATTTATCATTAATTAATACCTCTCTAAATTTTAAATAGATTAGATAATATGTTCAACTAATGCAAAAAAAAACTATTTCAATAAGAGTCAAATATATTTACCCACAATGGACTAGGGAGTGTGTAAATATTTATAAAGTATACTATATATTGACATTAACGTAAAAATATTAGACAGTGATTCGACTTAATAAACAAGGGGAGTTTTATATGTCACTAATAAACACAATAAAAGGAGCAGTGGGCTCTTTAACTGACTTAGCGTTAGGACTATTAGCATTAGCTATAGCTGTTCAACTTCTGGTCGGTGGAACTAACATGTCTTTTTTCGGAAATGTTGTTGCTAATATTCAGAATCTAGTTTCTGGGTTAGGTAATGGCGGTTTGTCAGGATTAATTGCCGTCGGCATTATACTATGGCTTTTCGGAAGAAAATAATAAGACTTAAGCTAAAAATATAGTTTATTTAGCTATTTATATGCGCTCTACTTTTTATTAAGTATTAAGTAGAGCGTAATATAAAGGGAGTTTAAAATGAATAACATGCTAAAAAAATATTCTGAAAAAATTAAACTTATTAATAAA
>CAJWSU010000022.1:0-20941 GCA_913046335.1 uncultured Pelagibacterales bacterium
TAAAATGAATAACATGCTAAAAAAATATTCTGAAAAAATTAAACTTATTAATAAATTTATATGGGATTTAGCCGAACTGGGAATAGCAGTAGCTATTTCTGGTTTAGTTTTATTTTTACTTTTAGGTGAAAGCTCTGGTGTTTTTCCAATGAGTGTTGCCGATAATTTTATTTTAATAGCAAATGGGTTAGGTCCCAAAGGAATATCAGCTATTTTAGCTGCAGCCGTATTTCTCATGGTTTCAAAGCGACTTATAGATAAAAAATAATAGATAATATTGACATGAGTATAAAGGAAGTTTAAACGTTCTTTTATATAAACATATGGGAAAGTAATATGAAAGTTTTAAAATCTCTTAAAAGTGCTAAATTGCGTGATAAAGACTGTAAGGTAATAAAACGTCACGGTAAAACTTTTGTTATTAATAAAAAAAATCCTAGGTTAAAAGCAAGACAAGGATAGTTTAATATTTTTAAACTATTAATATTGCTCTAAAATCATTTACATTCGTATAGGTAGGTCCTGTCTCTACAAGATCACCTAATTTATAAAAGAAAGTGTAAGCATCATTTCTTTCTAAATAGTCTTTTGGGTTTAAGCCTAATTTATGAGCTCTTTTCATTGTATCTGGGAATAATAATGCACCAGCATTACTTTCACTTCCATCTATACCATCCGTATCGCATGCAATAGCATAAACATTATTATTTGTACCCAATGCAATTGCTAAAGAAAGTAGAAATTGAGTATTCCTTCCCCCTTTTCCATTTAAACATTTAATTGTTACAGTTGTTTCTCCTCCTGATAAAATGCAGAGTGGTGCTTTAGCTGGTTGCGAAAATTTATTAACCTGATTTACAATTGCTGCATGAACCATACCAATGTCATTAGACTCTCCTTCAATAGAATCACTTAATATTAATGAAGAAAATATATCTTTTTCAGATACCTTAGCAGCCTCTAGAAGAGCTTGTTGCGGCTTAGCAATTAACTTAAACTCACTTCTAGCAAATATCTTATCCTCTTTATTCGGCGTTTCATTTACTTCAGAATTCAAAGATTCATAAATATTTTTTGAACAAGAAATATTATATTTTTTTAAAACAGCTAAAGCATTTAAACAAGTAGTACTATCCGGATATGTAGGGCCTGAAGCAATAACTCCGAAATCATCACCTGGCACATCACTTATTGCTAAAGTTGTTACTTTTGCAGGAAAAGCGTAAGAGGCTAAATGACCTCCTTTAACTTTGGAGAGATGTTTTCTAACGGAATTAATTTCTGAAATAGATGCTCCACATTTAAGTAAAGAATTTGTTAAGTCTTGTTTTTCTAATAAAGAAACACCGTCTATAGGAGCTACTAATAAAGAAGAACCTCCGCCTGACATCAATACCACTAATAGATCTTCTTTTTTGAGTGTCTTAATTAATTTAATTACTTCCATAGTAGCTTTTAATCCTGCTTCATCAGGAATAGGGTGAGAAGCCTCAATAATTTTTATGTTTTTACATTCTTTTTTATGGCCATAACGAGTAATGACTAATCCAGATAGTTCTTTATAGCCTTTTTTGTACCATTCTTCTTCATAAGCTCTAGCCATTTCTGCAGAACCCTTTCCAGCACCAACTATAACAACTTTTCCAGAAGGTTCCCTTTCTGGAATATACTTTTTCATAATGTTAGATGGATGAGAAACTTGGATTGCTTGATCAAACATATCTAAAAGTATTTTTTTATAATATATATTTTTCATTAGACTTATACCGTGACGTAATTATATCTTTTGATAAACTACTTATTTTAAATAATATTTATGTTGGTAATATTAATGATTAATAAAAATTATGAAAGTATTATAATAAAAAACCCAAAACTACCATTATTATTTTGTTGCGATCACGCCTCAAATTTAATACCTAAAAAGTATAATAAATTAGGCTTAGATAAAACTGTTTTGAATAGTCATATTGCCTTTGATATAGGTGCAAAAAAATTAACAAAAGTATTATCAAAGCGATTCAATACAAGCGCTATTTTAGGAAAGTACTCAAGACTTTTAATAGACTTAAATAGAAAAGAAAATCATAAGAATTTGATACCTGAAAACAGCGATGAAGTTATAATTCCAAGTAATGTCAATTTAACTACAAAAGACTATCAATACCGTATAAATCAATTTCATAATCCTTATCATACAAAATTGTCATATGAATTAAAAAAAATGGATAAATTATTTTTTTGCAAAACTGCTTTAATTTGTATTCACTCTTTTACCCCTTCTATGAAAGACAAAAAAAAAAGACCCTGGGATATAGGGTTATTATATAGAAAAGACCAATCCTTATATAAACCATTAATAGAATCATTAATAAAAAATAATAATTTTAAAATTGGAAAAAATAAACCTTACAGTGGTTACGATGATGTTAATCACACAATGACAACTCATGGAGAAAAGTCTAAAAGGCCTTTTATTTCTATAGAAATAAGAAATGATATATTTGAAGAAAAAAATTTAGATAGATATGACCAATTAATAAAAAATATTTCTGAAGCAATTTTTTATTCTCAATTAAAAATAGGAGAACCTTATTATACTTTTGCAAAAAATATTAACTTATTTTAATATAAACAAAAATAATTGGAGACAATAATTATGGATAAAGTTATTAAAGAAAAAATTGAAGCTGCTACTTTTAGAAGGCTCTTAAAGCATTTTCAAGAAAACCCAGATATACAGAATATAGATTTAATGGAACTTGCTGGTTTTTGCAGAAATTGTATCTCAAAGTGGTATTCTGAAGAGTCAAAAGAAAAGAACTTAGAAATCAATTATGATGATGCAAAAGAGCTAGTTTATGGAATGCCCTACAAGGATTGGAAAGATAAACATCAAGAAGAACAATCAAGTGATAGAATAGATAAGCTTAGTAGTAAATTTCATAATCATTAAATTTTATATTTTATGATAATCTTTGTACCAATCTATAAATTTTGGAACACCTTCTATTAATTTTGTTTGAGGAGTGAAATTAAAATCTGATTTTATTGCACTAATGTCTGCATAAGTGTTTGCAACATCTCCTTTTTGTAAAGGTTTCATAATCTTAATTGCTTTTATGCCTATATAATCTTCAATTATAGAAATAAAATCTAATAAATTTTCAGGTTTATTATTACCTATATTATACACTTTAGAAAAATTTTGATTTGTTTCTTCTTTGCATGAATCTAATATTGATATAGTACCGTTTATAATATCATCAATATAAGTAAAATCTCTTTCCATAACTCCATTGTTATATACCTCAATAGGGTCCCCATTTATAATTCTTTTTGTAAATATCCAAGTTGCCATATCAGGCCTTCCCCATGGACCATAAACTGTAAAAAATCTTAGTCCAATAGTATTAATACCATATAAATGATTATAGGTATAAGACATTAATTCATCTGCCCTCTTAGTTGCTGCATACAACGAAACAGGCGTATCAACCCTGTCATCTATTGAAAAAGGCACTTTAGTATTACCTCCATAAACAGAGGAAGATGATGCATAAACTAAATTTTTAATATTTAAGTTTCTACATATTTCTAATATATTTAAATGTCCTACTATATTACTTTTTATATATTCCATAGGAGCTTCTAATGAATATCTAACTCCCGCTTGCGCGGCTAAATGGCATACTTTAGAAATTTTATATTGCTTTATGACTTTTTCTAAGTCTTCATAATTAGCTATGTCTATATTTTCAAAAGTAAGATTTTTATATGCTTTAAGGTTATTTAATCTATCCTTTTTTAAATTTACATCATAATAATTAGATAAATTATCAATACCTAAAATTTTTTCTCCTCTTTTAAGAAGGCTTTTTGCTAAATGAGAACCGATAAAACCGGCAATTCCTGTAACTAATATAGTCATAACTTACTAATCTACCCTTTAATAATGTATAAATGTTATATACTATAATTCAGAGTAATAAAATTAATGATTAAAAATTAATTTTATTAAATTTTAAAATAGTTTATAATATGTTAGGCTTTTTAAAAAGCTAAATATACAGTACTGCTATGCTATAAAACCTATTGTATTGAGTTGAGGTATATTATAGATTTTTTTTTAATTTATAATTAAATAAAAGGTTATTTATGGAATTAAAACAAAAAGTATCTTTAGATGATAAGTATTCATTAGAATCTGGTAGAGTTTATATTACAGGAACACAAGCTTTAGTTAAACTGCCTATAATCCAGAGGCAAAGAGATAAAAAAAACAATTTAAATACAGCTGCTTTTATCTCAGGATATAGAGGTTCTCCGCTTGGAATGTATGACAAAGGTTTATGGGATGCTAAGAAATTTTTAAAAAACAATGATATAAACTTTGAATCTGGCTTAAATGAGGACCTTGCAGCTACGGCAGTATGGGGATCACAACAAGCCGGTCTAATATCAAAAAGTACTAAAGATGGAATATTTGGAATATGGTATGGTAAGGGACCAGGAGTGGATAGGTCTGGTGATGCATTTAAACATGCAAACTGCTCAGGAACATCACCAAACGGAGGAGTTTTAGCACTTCTTGGCGATGATCATACAGCTAAATCTTCGACTTTAGCTCACCAAAGTGAATATGCAATGGTAGACGCACAAATACCTGTATTAAACCCCTCAAATGTTCAGGAAATTTTAGATTATGGTTTATTAGGTATTGCCTTATCAAGGTATGCAGGCGTATGGGTATCAATGAAATGTGTTACTGCAACTATGGATAGTTCGGCTTCTGTAAATGTTGATTTAGATAGAATAAAAATAAAGATACCTGATTTTGAAATGCCTGCTGATGGAGTTCATATTAGATGGCCTGATGAAGTTTTAGTGCAAGAAACTAGACTATCTAATATTAAATTACCTGCTGTAAAAGCATTTGTGAAAACTAATAATATCAACCATAGTATTTGGTCAAAAGGTAATAAGAATATAGGTATAATATCTACAGGAAAAGCTTATGCTGAAGTAAGACAAGCTTTATCAGATTTAAATATTGATGAGACTTATGCTGAAAAACTAGGTCTATATTTATTTAAAGTAGGTATGCCTTGGCCTTTAGAAGATTCAGGTATAATAGATTTTTGCTCAGAAATGGATGAGGTAATAATTTTTGAGGAAAAAAGGCCATTAATAGAAGATCAAGTAAAAAAGATTATGTATAATCAAACTAATAGACCTAAAAGAATTATTGGTAAGCGTGATGAAAATAATAAAGAAATTATACATTCTACTGGAGAGCTAACCCCAGATTTTGTCTCAGAAATAATTGCCGAAAGAATAACAAAAACTAATAAAGACGAGAAGATCTTAAATAAATTAAGAATTATAAAGCAAAAAGAACCTGATACAGCAGCTATTCAGGGTATAGCTAATAGAACTCCTTATTTTTGTTCAGGATGTCCACATAACAGCTCTACTAAGGTGCCAGAAGGAAGTAAAGCTATGGCTGGTATAGGTTGTCATTTTATGGCTGCATGGATGGATAGAGATACTGACCTTTTCACGCATATGGGCGGTGAGGGAGCTACTTGGATTGGAATGTCTCAATTTGTAGAAGATGATCATATATTTCAAAATATAGGAGATGGAACTTATACGCATTCTGGCATCTTGGCTATTAGAGCTTCTGTCGCTGCAAAAGTTAATATTACGTATAAAATATTATTTAATGATGCTACAGCTATGACAGGTGGACAACCTGCAGAGGGAGTCCCAACACCCGCTAAAATATCTCATCAATTATTTGGAGAAGGAATTAAAAGAATAGCCGTTGTTAGTGATGAACCAGAAAAATATGGGATAAATACTAATTTTGCAGAAGGCACCACTATTAATCATAGAAGTGAAATAGACCAAGTCCAGAAAGAGTTGAGGACTTGGCCAGGGGTAACTGTAATGATTTACGATCAAACATGTGCAACTGAAAAAAGAAGACGTCGTAAAAGAGGATTAATGGAAGACCCAGATAAAAGAAGCTTTATAAATGATCTGGTATGTGAAGGATGCGGAGATTGCTCTAAAACCTCAAACTGTGTTTCAATAGAACCTTTAGAGACTAAGCTTGGAAGAAAAAGGAAAGTTAATCAATCTACTTGTAATAAAGATTTTAGCTGTGTAGATGGTTTTTGTCCTTCTTTTGTGACAGTTCAAGGCGCTAAAATTAAAAAAAGAAAAGTTACACCTGCATCTGATTTACCAATGAATATATTTAATAAATTACCAAACCCTAAAGAAATAAACATTGAAAAACCTTTTGATATAGTAGTGACAGGCATTGGAGGAACTGGAGTAGTTACCATTGGAGCTCTAATAGGTATGGCCTCCCATATAGAAAATAAAGGTGTAAGTGTTTTAGATCAAGTGGGTGTAGCACAAAAAGGCGGAGCTGTATTAAGCCATATTAGAATAGCTTCTTCTCCTAAAGATATTCATTCGGTTAAAGTAGGTAAAACAAGTGCTGATTTAATTTTAGGTTGTGATATGGTTGTGGTCGCTTCAAGTCCAGTCAGAGAGTTGATGAATATAAATACTACTCAATCAATTATTAATGATCATGAAACACCAGTTGCAGGGTTTGTATTAGATCCAGATCACTCTTTTGGAGGCAAGAGAATTCGTCAAATTATAGAAAAGTCTTCTAAGGAAACAAATTTTATTAATGCCATAAAAATTTCTACTGCAATGTTTGGAGATTCTATAGCTTCAAATATGTTTATTACAGGATATGCTCTACAAAAAGGGCTTATTCCTGTAAAACCTGAAAGCATGGAAGAAGCAATAAAACTTAATAATATGGCAATAGATATGAATTTATCTGCTTTCCGCTGGGGTAGAATGGCAGCACATGATCAACAATATGTTGAAAAAGAGGCAGCTCCATTTATGCCTAATACTGAAGTAAACAATGATGAGTATTTATTAGCAGAAATAATTAAAGATAGAACTTCATTTTTGAGCAGCTATCAAAATAAAAAATATGCAAATATTTATGTAAATTTTGTCAAAAAAACTATAGAAGCTGAAAAAAAATTAGATAATAGTAAGGATGATTTATCTAAAGCTGTTGCTAAATATTTATCAAAATTAATGGCCTATAAAGATGAATATGAGGTTGCTAGATTATATACTAATGGTGAGTTTAAAGAAAAATTAAATAATGCATTTGAAGGAAATTTAAAACTTAAATTTCATGTGGCTCCTCCTTTATTTGCACCTAAAGATCCACATACAGGAAAACTTAAAAAAATTACTATAGGTTCTTGGATATTACCAGTATTTAAAGGTCTTTCTAAATTAAAGTTTTTAAGAGGAACTATAATAGATCCTGTTGGAAAAACAAAAGAAAGAAAAATGGAAAGATTTTTAATATCTCAATATAAAGAAGATATGAACAAAATATTAAAAGAAGTAAATTCGAAAAATTTACCATTAGCAGTTCAAATAGCTTCTATTCCAGAAATGATTAGAGGTTATGGACATGTTAAAGAAGAACATATGAAAAAAGCTGCCTTAAAAAGGGAACAACTTCTAGAATCTTGGAATTCAAAAGAATATGATCCTATTGCTTCTGTAGCTGCTGAATAATACTTCCTAAATCTACTAGATGTTTGTAAACGTATTAACAGTATGACAAGTATAGAAAATTTTATAAATGAAAGATAATAAATCTACATTAACGGGTAAAGTTAAAAGGTATGCTAGTGTTAGCAGTAGAATGACGGGTATAGCAGCCCGTATGGCTGGTAATAAAATAATAGGCAACAATGATATTAACAAAAATGCAGATAATATATTAAATGCTTTAGGTGGATTAAAAGGTCCCTTAATGAAAGTTGCTCAATTACTATCTACTATTCCAGATGCAATTCCTAAAGAATATGCAGAAAAACTTCAAACCCTTCAATCAGAAGCTCCTTCAATGGGATGGTTTTTTGTAAAAAGAAGAATGGCAGGAGAATTAGGTAAAGATTGGATAAAAAAATTTGAAGTATTCGATAAAAAAGCTATAAAAGCCGCTTCATTAGGTCAGGTTCATAAAGCAAAAGTTAATGGAATTGATATTGCCTGCAAATTACAATACCCAGATATGATATCCATAGTTGATGCAGATTTAAAACAATTAAAATTAATTTTTTCTATATATGGCGCATGGGATAAAACTATTAAAACAAAAGAGATATATGAAGAACTAACAAATAGATTAAAAGAAGAACTAGATTATAATAGAGAATACAAAAATATGATTCTTTTTGATGAAATACTTAGTAATGAAAAATATATTACTGTACCTAAACCTATTAAAAAGTTATCTACAGATAAACTTTTAACTATGACATGGTTAGAAGGTGATTCTCTTATGAATTGGAAAAAATCTGAGCCAGAAATAAAAAATCATATTGCTTTAACATTATTTAATGCGTGGTATATCCCATTTTATAAATATGGAATAATTCATGGAGATCCACATCCTGGTAACTATCAAGTAAATAATATAAGCTCCACAAAGCCCAGTATAAACTTACTTGATTTTGGCTGCATAAGAGTATTTCCACCTAAGTTTGTTAAAGCTGTAATAGATTTATATATTGCAATGAGAGATAATAATCAAGAACTAGCTATAAAGGCTTATGAAGCTTGGGGTTTTAACAACTTAAATAAAGATTTGATAAAAGTATTAAATATATGGGCTGCTTATATTTATGGACCTTTATTAGAAAATAAGAAAAGATATATACAAGACCCTAAAGCTATCAAAAATGGTAAAGATATTGCTTCAAACGTTTATAAAGAGTTAAAAAAATTAGGTGGGATCAGTCCACCAAAAGAATTTGTTTTAATAGATAGAGCCGCAGTCGGACTTGGATCTGTTTTTATGCATCTAAATGCTCAACTTAACTGGCATAAAATTATTGAAAACTTAATAGAAGGTTTTGATATTCAAGAATTAGAGCTAAAACAAAAAAGTATACTTCATAAAACAGGACTTGCTTAATTAGTTTTATTCTCAATTATAAAATCTGATACTTTAAAATAAGCCTTTTTTATAGAATTTTCAGAATTATATTTAGATTTTTTTAAAGTGTTATATGAATGATCACCATCTTCTATCCAAAATAGAGAATTCTTATTGTGTAAAGTATAATTATTAACTTCTTTAATACTTCCTAATTTATCTCTAGTTCCTTGAATTATTAGAATAGGTGGACCACTACTTTGCAAGCAATCTAGCCTTAATTTATCCTTATTGTTTATTGGATGAAATGGATAACCTAATACTATTGCTCCTTTCACATTTATTTCACTACTAATTATTGCAGATACTCTTCCTCCCATTGACTTGCCTCCTATCCAGATATTTTTTTTTGAATAAATACTTTTAATTTTATAAAATATATCTTTATAGAACAAACACAGAGAAGTTATTTTATCAGGAAAAGAATTTTTTCCTAATCTTCGTTTTGTCATATATGGAAATTCAAACCTAATTACTAGTATATCTCTATCTATTATACCTTTAACCATAGTATTCATAAATACAGAATCCATAGGAGCACCTGCTCCATGTGCTAGTATTAATAAATTTTTTGCTTCTTTATTACCATCTATAAGTATATTATCTAAAATCATATAAATTAAATTATTACTTATCATAGAAATATACAAATAAATATGATGGAAGAACTAACTAATTGGATATTTGTTTTTGTCACAGGTTTAATCGCATGGCATGGCATAACTTATAGAGATAAAGAGGGAGAGAAAGACTTTGTTCGTCTATTATTTGGATGCATTGCATTAATGTTTTTTTTAAGAGTGTTTTTGGTGGATATTCTAAAAGTTATATAGCTACTTTTCAATATTTATCTGCTGCTGATCAATTTCTTCAACTGATAATAACCTTTTATCTTCTGGTAAAGACATCTGTATTTTTAAATAATCTAACCTATCGGCAATTGTAGGCGGTTTTTCTCTAACATCATATAACAACCTATCTATCCAATGCATTCCTATATATAACTCTTGATCAAGAGATAAAGCTATTTCATAAAATTTTATAGCATTATCATAATCTTTTTTTCTATCATATAAAACACCTAGATTAGCATATGTAGGAGCAAAATTAGAGTCTAACTTAATTCCTTTATAGAAGTATTTCATAGCATCATCATAATTCTTTAGCTGCATATAGGATCTAGCTATTCCTTCAATTATATATACATCCATATTATTAGATTCATAAGCTTTTAAGTAATACTCTAAAGAACTATTATATTTTTTATCTTTAAAAGCAGTGTTACCACTTAAGTAATATCTTACTTCTGCTGGCCTATTTATAAAGTGATCCCACATAAGCCAACCTGTAAATAGTATAAATAGAAAGATACTTATTCTAACTAAAACTATATATACGGGATCATGTGTTTTCATTTTAATAAATAACCAATATTTTTAGTAATGATTTAAATTAAAAAGAGAAGAGAAAAAAATAATTAAAATGATTGTTATAAAACGTGATCTTATTAGCTGCCCTCTTAACTCTTCATCACTTAAAGAGTTTCCTATTTTTTTTTCATATCTTCTTACACTTAAGATGAAAATTAATTTATTTACAGGGTAATATAATAAAAGGGCAAGTAAGGTCACACTTAATAAATAAAATAGTTCGCTTGGCATTTTACACCTTATATATTATAGACCTTCAATTTAATGAAAGCCTATAATTTATTTATTAATTAAACCTATGTATCACCAATATCATCTACTAAAGCATCAAAGGTTTTAGGAGGTGTAGACATTTCCATTTTATAAGCAAGCATCCACATCATATAAACACCAATTAGCCAAAATAAGATTTGCCATGCCCAAATAGAAGGAATACCAAATACCCATGTATTTGGATCTAGTGGACTTCCAAATATCCAATTTCCTATCACTGCACCTGGCCCTATTCCAAAAAAGAACCATAACAAGGTTATTATGACAGCTGTTGGAATTAATCTTCTTTTTTCAGCTGACAGAGATGCATGTTCGCGTAAAAAAGAGTGAAACTTCATTTTATGATCAGTATCAGCTTTATTTTGAGTAAAGTAAGATATAATTATTGCTAACCCTAAATTAAAAATTATTCCCCATCCTGCTGAGTGAATAGTTAATGGCCATCTACCCCAGGCTGTAATTCCAAAAACATCTGCTCCTATACTTTCTGTAAGTGTAACCGCAATTAATCCTGCAATTAATCCATATGAAATCCCTGCTCTTGTAAGGAAAGGCCACCAGCATATTGCTATCAGGGCAGGCCACATTTGGAAACCATATGCAACTGCTAAACCACCTAATAAAACTAACGCATCTTTAGAAACTGTAGCAACTAATAAAGCTGCTAAAACTATAACTCCTACGCCAGCTCTACCAAGAATTTTTTGAAGATTATGAGAAGCATTTGGCATTAAAAATCTTTTAAATAAGTCACGTGTCAACATTCCTCCAGCAGTAGACATATATGCAGCTCCAGTTGATTGCATAGCTGCTAAAGCGCATACAGACAAAAGGCCTACTAGCCATGGAGCACTATCTGACATTAAATATATTAACTGAGGCACAAGATTTCCTTGCTTACCTGCTGTAGCCATAATATCTTCTCCACCTAACCCTGCTCCCATTACATTATTTACTAATTCTGGATGAGATGCCAACATAGCTGCATCGGCTCCTAAAAAATGAGCGCCAATGCCTTGAATAGCTGTAAAGGACATTAGTATAAGGCCAATTCCAAAAGCAGAAGCCCAAACTTGTTGTGGAGCAAATGGTGTCACACTTTTATTAGAAAATGACCACATAGTAAATGCTGGTGCAGATTGTATACCCATTAAAGCAAACATATAAGATAAAATCATTATTCCCGTCCACGCACCACCTACTGCTTGAGTTCCACTTTTCACGTATTGTATTACACCAGGAATAGCTATGTAATGACTATATCCATCAGGTGTTAATTTTTCATCTATTTGAGATAAAGCTGCTACACCATCTATTAAGGTGCCAAAGCCTCCAATATTTACTAAAGTAATTATTCCTATTACCATTATGCCACCAGCTAAAAGAATGCACTGCATTGTATCTACATAAGCAACAGCTTTTAACCCTCCAGTAGCAACATATATAAAAACTACAGCTGATAATGCCCACATTCCGACATTGACACTAAACATTCCATCTGTAAGAACATTAAATAAAAAACCTGAGGCCCTTAGTTGTATTCCTAGATAAGGAACAGAAAACACTAATGCCACTAATACTATTAAAATTCTTATAAAATCAGATTTGAAATACTCTGAAAACATTTCACCAGGAGTAACAAATCCAAACCTTTTACCTAGCATCCATTGCCTTTTTAAAAACATTACACCTGTAAAAGGAATAGTGATTGCATAAAATGAAGCGTATGCATATGGAAAGCCATCTCTATAAATTAGACCAGGGTGCCCCATAAATGTCCAACCAGAAAATGAAGTTGCAGTTGCAGCTAAAATAAATACCCAGATAGAAATACCTCTACCTGCTAAAAAATAATCGCTTGCTGTCTTTGCTTGTAAATGACCTTTAACTCCCCAAAACACACAATAAGACCAATAAAGTCCGACAAATACTAGTAACCATATAACTTTTGCATCCATAACTTCTCTCCCAAATATATTTATATAATAACTAACCCTAATTTTAACTAAATAGCAAATTATCTATTATTATATAAGTGGTGGGCCCGGTAGGACTCGAACCTACGGCCAAACCGTTATGAGCGGTTTGCTCTAACCAACTGAGCTACGGGCCCTAAATCAATTATTTCTCGTCTAAAAAGCTTTTTAAAGTCCTTGATCTAGATGGATGTTTAAGCTTACGTAAAGCTTTTGCTTCAATTTGTCTAATTCTTTCTCTTGTAACAGAGAATTGCTGACCAACTTCTTCTAAAGTATGATCTGTATTCATACCGATACCAAAACGCATTCTTAAAACTCTTTCTTCTCTTGGCGTTAAAGAAGCTAATATTTGTGTTGTTTGCTCTCTTAAATTTTCATGAATTGCTGCATCTAATGGTATAACTGCATTTTGATCATGAATAAAATCACCTAAATGACTATCCTCCTCATCACCAACTGGAGTCTCTAAACTTATTGGCTCTTTAGCTATCTTCATAACTTTTCTTACTTTATCAAGAGGCATAGCAAGTTTTTCAGCTAATTCTTCTGGTGTAGCTTCCCTTCCTATTTCATGAAGAATTTGCCTAGAAGTTCTAACTAATTTATTAATTGTTTCTATCATATGAACAGGAATTCTAATAGTTCTGGCTTGATCCGCTATTGATCTAGTAATTGCTTGCCTAATCCACCAAGTAGCATAAGTTGAAAATTTATACCCTCTTCTATATTCAAACTTATCAACAGCCTTCATTAAACCTATATTTCCCTCTTGTATTAAGTCTAAAAATTGCAACCCTCTATTTGTATATTTTTTTGCTATAGAAATAACCAACCTTAAATTGGCTTCTATCATTTCTTTTTTTGCATGCTCGGATTCTCTTTCTCCACGCTCAATTGCTTTTACTAATACCTTAAAATCAGCAATATCTAAGTTACAATACTCTACTATACTTTTTATCTCTTGAATAATCTCTTTAATTTGAGGTCTTTCTGCTTTAATAAAATCTTTCCAACCTTTATCTTTAATTAAAGAAAGTTTTCTAAGTAAATCTTTATTAATTTCACGACCTAAATATGCTTCTAAAAATTTATCTCTTTTTATTCTATACTTACCTGCCAGCCTAATTAGACTTCCTTCTAAAAATATTAATCTTTTATTTTTTCCATATAGTTCGTCTATAAGTTCTTCCACTCTTTTATTATCAAGCCTTAAACCTCTCATAATATCAGAAACTTCTTTTTGAGATTTAAAAAACTTATTTTGATCTGTGATCTTATTATCTATTCCAGCTATTTTATTAACAATGGACTTCTTCCAATATTTATCCATTGATTTAGAGCATTTTGATAATTGATTAAAAGCAGCTACAATCTGTGGTTTTAAAATTTCTTCTAATGCTGAAATAGAAGGCATTCCATCGTGAGAGTCCTGTTCCTCTTGTTCTTCAGAATTAAATGAATCTTCGTTACGTTCATCTTCATTATTTTTTTCAGTTTCATGGTCATTATTTACTTGTAATGTTGAAGCCACTTTGGCTGTTGCTAAAGGATTATTAACTGTTGCTCCATCCGGCCCTGCCCCATATGTCGCTTCCAGGTCTATTACTTCTCTCATGGTAATTTGTTCTTTTTTTAATAGAAGAGTCCATTTAGATATGTTTGTTAAAGTTAAAGGATTTCTGCTAATACCTCTAAACATTAAATCTCTTCCAGCTTCTATTCTTTTTGCTATAGCAATTTCACCATCTCTAGATAGAAGTTCGACATTTCCCATTTCTCTAAGATACATCCTTACTGGATCATCCGTTCTACCTAATTCATTATCTGAAGCATTAGAAGGTTTTACTGCTTCACCTTTAGTTGTATCGCTTCCCACGACTTCTGTATCCGAATCATTTGATTCATCATCAGAGTCTACTAAACTAATACCAACATCTGAAATCATGGCTTGAATATCTTCTATTTTTTCTGAGGAGAATTTTTCAGGAGACAATACGCTATTTAACTCATCGTAGGTAATATAGCCCTTCTCTTTACCCTTAGAAATAAGCTTTTTTACTTCTACTTCGCTAATATCAGTAACTTGATCGTCTGCAGAAACAGAATTATCCGTAGTTATCTTATTATTCTTTTTTTTTGCCATAAATTTAATTTTCTATTCAATATCAGATAATTGGTTTAAAATACTATTTTAAACTAATTATATTTACTTTCAATAATTATCAATAAATTACTTAGTTAAGTATATTTATTTCTTTTTTTTATACCATGTTTTTTGCAAATTAGCTGCTTCTAACCAACACTTTTCTACATAATCCAAGTCATCATGTTTTTTAACATAATCTGGAGTAAATTTACTTTTAGTCCAGTCATTTAATTTTAAAATATTATTAAATATTTTAAAATACTTAACATCTTCTTTTAAACTAATTACATCCTTATCTGAGAGGTAGCCATTTTTTTGATATAAACCAATTAATGCTTTTCTTAGAAGATCAAGTTCTTTATTAGAAAAAATAAGTATTGAGAACTCTTCATAAACTTTTCCTAATAAATTGTAATTATTTAGTATAGATTCAATTAAATTTTTTTCACGAAAGTTAGTATACATTTTTTTATTTACTCTGTCTGCATTTAACTTATCTAACTCAGTATTTATTGTATTAAATTTATTATTAAGGTTTTTATTATTAGTTGTCCTTTTTAAAATGAACTTATTAAAATAAATATAAAAAGAGTTTTTATACTCAGCTTTAACAATATTATCTTGTATTAAAGAAATCTTTTTTTCCATTGCCAATTTAAAACCCGCTCTTCTTTCAGGGGTGTCTAAAACAATATTTTCCGTCTCACTTTTCCAAAAAAAATCAAACATAGCTAATGGATTATTTATTATATTAATTAATTTATCTTTCTCATTATTTAATACTAAACTATCTGGATCTTCTCCCTCAGGAAGAAAAACAAACCTTAAAGACTTTCCAGGTTTTAATAAAACTAAAGCAATATTTAGAGTTCTAACTGCTGACCGATAGCCTGCTTTATCTCCATCCATACAAATTATAGGCTCATTAGAAATTCGCCACATTAAAATTAGTTGATCTTCTGATAGAGCAGTACCCAAAGGAGCTACAGCTCCGTAAAGACCTATATGATATAGTGAAATTACGTCTAAATAACCTTCTACAACTATAAACGGTAATTTATGTTTTTGGACATATTTTTTAGCTCTATGATAATTAAATAACATCTTCTTTTTTTTAAAAAGAATGGTATCAGGAGAGTTAAGATATTTTGGTTCTACTCCTCCAAGGCCTCGTCCCCCAAATGCTATAACTACTCCACTATTATCATGAATAGGAAAAATTAACCTATTTCTAAAAAAATCATATGTCTGATTATTTTTTATGGAGTTTCTAGCTAACCCAGAATTAATTATAGATTCTAATGAATAATTTTTATTTTTAAGAAATAAAATTAAATTATTTGAAGCATTTTCAGAAAAACCTAATTCAAAATATTGATAAGCCTTTTCTGATATATTCCTTTGTTTTAAATATTCTCTAACTTTTCCTCCCAAAGAAGAATTTAAAATGCTCACAAAATGGTTTTTTGATACTTCTACTATATTATGAGCATCTATTGATTCTTTAGTTACTTTTTTTTCAAAGCCTCCATAGTCTCTAATATTAATACCGGCTTCAGCAGCTAGTATTTTAAGAGCTTCTTTGAAATCAACAGATTCTTTTTGCATTACAAAACTAATCACATCTCCATGTGCTGAACAGCCAAAACAGTGAAAAAAACCTTTATCATCACTAACAGTAAAAGATGGTGTTTTTTCACTATGAAAAGGACATAAACCCAAAAAGTCATTGCCTTTTTTAACAAGTGTTATTTTTCGACCAATAAAATCAGATAATAAGATTTTTTCATGGATCACATCTACTAAATTATCTGATAAGGCCATTTAATAACTTAATTACCCTTCCAAACGCTTACGAAGTATTTGACTAACTTCTGCAAAATCACACCTTCCAGTATAATCTTCTTTAATTTTTGATATTACCTTACCTAAATCTCTGAGAGATTTTGCTTCAATATTTGCTATTGCATCAGTTATAACCTTTTCTAACTCATTAGCAGTAAGCATTTTAGGCATATAAGCATTAATTATATCTATTTCTTTTTTCTCAGTATCGGCTAATTCGCTCCTTCCGGCCTTTTCATAAACTTTTGCTGTTTCTATTCTTTGCTTTATCATCTTGGATAAAATTTCTAATATAACTGTATCATTAACTATATCTCCTGTGCCTTTTCCTCTAGATTCCAAATCTCTATCTTTTATAGCAGCTAATATTAACCTTAAAGTAGATACTTTAATAGTTTCTTTAGCCTTCATGCCGCTCAGTAAATCATTTTTAAATTCATTTCTTAACAATTTTTATCCTTAATTAATTAATAATCTTATACTATATTATATTTATAAAAAATTTAAATATTTATTATTACTTATCTTGACCAAGATCTGCTATTTGATTAGTGTAATTTTCCAAGAGAGAAAAATAAAAAAATTTATATAAACTAAAATTATGGACTATTTTAAAAAAATGAAATCCGCCAAAACCATACCCTTGAAAGAATTTATTATTAAAAAAAATGCTTTACTTATATTAGAGAATGGAAACATATATTGGGGGCATGGAATTGGAGCTAAAGGAAAAGCAATTGGAGAAGTATGTTTTAATACAGCTATGACTGGTTACCAAGAAATAATTACTGATCCATCCTATGCAGATCAAATAATTAATTTCACATTTCCTCATATTGGCAATACCGGAACAAACATTATAGATAACGAATCAGAAACGCCTGTGGCTAAAGGAGTTATTATTAAAGCTAATATAACAAGCCCCTCAAATTTTAGGTCTGACTTAGACTTAAATAATTGGTTAATTAAAAAAAATATAGTTGGTATCCAAGGGATAGATACAAGAACTATTACATCTCTTGTTAGAAATAAAGGGTCTATAAATGGAATAATTGTAAATGAAAAAATAACTGATAAAAAGATAATTGAGTTAATCTCGAGTATAAAAGAATGGCCAGGACTAAAAGGAGCAGACCTTGCTTCTAAAGTTAGCTGCAAAAAATTATATAAATGGAAAGAAAAAAGTTATCATAATAAAAATTATTTTCACATCAATACTCATAAGTATAAAAATTCACCAAAAAAACATATTGTAGTAATAGATTTTGGAGTTAAGCAAAATATATTAAGAATGTTAGCTGATAGAAACTTAAAAATTACTGTTATACCTCTAAATACTTCTTATGAAGATATAGTAAAGCTTAAACCAGATGGGATATTTTTATCTAATGGACCAGGAGACCCCATGGCAACTAGTAAGATTACAAATAATCTATTGAATAAATTATTTAAAGTTAATATTCCAATATATGGAATATGTTTAGGGCATCAACTAATAGCATTAGCTTTAGGTGCAAAAACTGAAAAAATGCAAACAGGCCACAGAGGAGCTAACCAACCCGTTCAGTCCAATAAAGATAAAAAAGTAGAAATTACAAGTCAAAACCATGGCTTTGTAGTAAAAAGAAGCAGTATACCTAAGAATGTTGTTGAAACATACTCTTCCTTATTCGATGGAGTAGTAGAAGGTCTAAAGGTAAAAAATAAACCTATATATTCTGTTCAATATCATCCTGAAGCATCACCAGGGCCACATGATACTTATAGCTTCTTTGATAAATTTTATAATGAAATTAATAAAGTAAAGACGTAAAATATGCCTAAACGTAATGATATTAAATCTATTCTAATAATTGGTGCAGGACCTATTGTGATTGGCCAAGCTTGTGAATTTGATTACTCAGGATCTCAGGCTTGTAAAGTTTTAAGAGAAGAGGGATATAGAGTTGTTCTAATTAACTCCAATCCTGCTACAATAATGACAGATCCAGATTTTGCAGATGCCACATATATTGAACCAATTACTCCAGAAATGGTGACAAAAATTATTATAAAAGAAAAGCCTGATGCACTTTTACCGACAATGGGAGGTCAAACTGCTCTTAATGTAGCAATGAATTTAGCAGAATCAGGAATACTGAGGCAATATAATGTCGAGCTCATAGGAGCTTCATTAAAAGCTATAAAAAAAGCAGAAGATAGAGAGCTCTTTAAAACTGCTATGAAAAAAATTGGATTAACTACTCCTAAAGGAGTTCTAGCAGAAAACAAAAAGGAAGCAGATAAAGCGTTAAAAGAAATAGGTCTTCCTCTTATTATTAGACCCTCATTTACGCTTGGCGGAACTGGAGGAGGAATTGCTTATAATAAGGATGAATTTGATTCAATAATTACTACCGGATTAGATGCGTCCCCAGTCAATTCAGTCTTAATTGAAGAATCTATTATTGGTTGGAAAGAATATGAAATGGAAGTAGTGAGAGACAAAGCAGATAATGTTATAATAATTTGTTCTATTGAAAATATAGATCCTATGGGGATACATACTGGAGATTCAATCACTATCGCTCCGGCTGTAACTTTAACGGATAAAGAATACCAAATGATGAGAAATGCTTCTATAGACATTTTAAGAGAAATAGGAGTAGAAACTGGAGGTTCTAATGTTCAATTTGCTGTAAATCCAATTGATGGTAGAATGGTAGTAATAGAAATGAACCCGAGAGTCTCTAGGTCTTCTGCACTAGCCTCAAAAGCAACAGGTTTTCCAATTGCAAAAGTTGCTGCAAGATTGTCAGTGGGTTACACATTAAATGAGATACAAAATGATATAACAAAAACAACTCCTGCATCATTTGAACCTGCTTTAGATTATATAGTTACTAAAATACCCCGTTTTGCTTTTGAAAAATTTCAAGGATCTGATAATACGTTAACTTCGGCAATGAAGTCTGTTGGAGAAACAATGGCTATTGGCAGAACTTTTCAAGAGTCTTTTCAAAAAGCTTTAAGGTCCATAGAAACAGATTTAGATGGTTTTAATAATATAAAAATACCAGGGTATAAAAAAGGAGGAGACAGATCATCTATATCTGCGGCGATAACAAGGCCATGTCCAGAAAGAATTCTTTATGTTGCACAAGCCTTTAGAGAAAATTTCTCAATAGAAGAAGTTCACGAACATTCAAAAATAGATCCCTGGTTTTTAGAACAAATAAAAGAAATTATTGATATAGAAAACTCTATTAAAGCTTCTGGAGTACCCAATAGTTTTGAAGAACTTCAATTTATTAAATCTAAAGGTTTTTCTGATGTTAGAATAGCAGAATTACTTAATCTAAAACCTGAACGAATAAAAAATTTAAGAGTAAAATATAATGTTAGGCCTAGTTTTAAAAAGATTGATAGCTGTGCTGGTGAGTTTGAATCTAAAACACCTTATTTATATTCAACCTATGAAGAAACCTATAAAAATAAAGATGATATAACTGATGAAACAGAAGTTTCTAATAGAGAAAAAATTATTATTTTAGGAGGAGGCCCTAACAGAATAGGCCAAGGCATAGAATTTGATTACTGTTGTGTTCATGCTGCTTATTCATTATCAGCCAAAAATTATGAAACTATTATGATTAATTGTAATCCTGAAACAGTATCTACTGATTATGACACTTCGGATAGGTTGTATTTTGAACCATTAACAGAAGAAGATGTTTTAGAAATAATAAAAAAAGAAATTACAAAAGGAAAATTAAAAGGTTGTATAGTTCAATATGGGGGACAAACTCCATTAAAGCTAGCTAAAGCACTGTCTGCAGAAAACATTCCTATAATTGGAACTTCTCCTGATATGATAGATTTAGCGGAAGATAGGAATAGATTCCAAAAACTTTTACAGAAACTTAAGTTAAAACAACCACCAAATGGAATATGCAAATCTTCAAAAGAAGCTGTAATAATAGCAAAAAACATTGGTTACCCTGTATTAGTTCGTCCCTCTTATGTTCTAGGTGGAAGAGCTATGAAAATTATTCATAATGAAGAATCATTAACCCAATATATAAATAGTATAGTTACTTTATTTGGAGCTAACCCTATATTAATTGACAGATTTTTATCTGATGCAATAGAAGTAGATGTTGATGTAATTGCAGAAAAAAATACTTCAATAGTTGCAGGCATTATGGAACATATA
>CAJWSU010000023.1:0-20129 GCA_913046335.1 uncultured Pelagibacterales bacterium
ATCCTTTAGTTGCTTTAGGTTTTGGAGCTTCTTTAATATCTATTTTTGCTAGATTAGGAGGAGGTATTTTTACTAAAGGAGCTGATGTAGGTGCTGATTTGGTTGGTAAAGTTGAAGCAGGTATCCCTGAAGATGACCCTCGTAATCCTGCTGTTATTGCGGATAATGTTGGTGATAATGTGGGTGATTGTGCTGGAATGGCTGCTGACTTATTTGAAACGTACGCAGTAACAGTGGTTGCCACAATGGTATTAGCATCTATATTTTTTGTAGGATCAGCGATGGAAAAAATGATGTTGATTCCTTTAGCTATAGGTGGTGTATGTATATTGGCATCTGTTATAGGAACATATTTTGTAAAACTAGGAAAAAGTGGTTCGATTATGGGAGCCTTATATAAAGGCTTTATAGTATCGGCGGCTTTATCTCTTGTAGGCATATATTATGCAATTGACTATGTAATTGGTTTTGGTTCTATATTTACAGTAAATGAGATCTCTTTTACAGGTATGGAGCTATTATATTGTGGAATTGTTGGTATAGTTCTTACAGGTCTCCTAATATGGGTAACTGAGTATTATACAGGAACTAATTATAGACCAGTTAAATCTATTGCTGCTGCTTCAGAAACCGGACATGGCACTAATGTAATTCAAGGCTTAGCTATATCAATGGAAGCTACAGCTATTCCTGCCATACTAATATGTGCAGCTATTATAATTGCAAATATGTTAGCGGGTCTATTTGGCATTGCTATTGCTGTATCAAGTATGCTTGCATTAGCAGGTATGGTTGTTGCATTAGATGCTTATGGGCCAGTTACTGATAACGCAGGTGGAATTGCAGAAATGGCTAATTTAGATGAGTCTGTTAGAAAAACTACAGATGCACTAGATGCTGTTGGAAATACTACAAAAGCTGTAACAAAAGGATATGCAATTGGATCAGCAGGTTTAGGAGCATTAGTATTATTTGCAGCCTATACTTCTGATTTAGAATACTTTAGTGCTAACCCTGATCTATTCCCTTATTTCTCTGGTGTTACATTAGATTTCTCCCTTAAGAATCCATATATAATTGTTGGTTTATTATTAGGAGGTTTGCTACCTTATTTATTTGGTGCAATGTCCATGACTGCAGTAGGCAGAGCTGCTGGATCAGTTGTTGTAGAAGTAAGAAGGCAATTTAAAGAAATTAAAGGTATAATGACAGGTAAGGGTAAGCCTGATTATGAGAGAGCTGTTGATCTCCTTACTAAAGCTGCTATTAAAGAAATGATTATTCCTTCTTTATTGCCAGTTTTAGCTCCGATAGTTTTCTATTTTATTATATTCTATATAACAGGTGGTGATAAATCCGCAGCATTCTCTGCATTAGGTGCAATGTTATTAGGCGTAATTGTTACCGGTTTATTCGTTGCTTTATCTATGACTGCTGGCGGTGGTGCATGGGATAATGCAAAGAAGTATATTGAAGATGGAAATCATGGAGGAAAAGGTTCTGAAGCTCATAAAGCAGCAGTAACTGGGGATACCGTAGGAGATCCGTATAAAGATACTGCGGGTCCTGCAGTTAATCCTATGATTAAAATTACTAATATAGTAGCTTTAATGCTTTTAGCAGTATTAGCTCACTAATTTAGCAAAAATATAAGCAGAGGAGCTTAATAGCTCCTCTGCTTATATTTAAATTTCAAAAGAAATGTATTTAAAAATAATTAAATATTAAGTATTATAATATTTAAAAGCTATACTTTCTTATTAATAGTTATTGTTAATTTACAGCCATATTTTAATAAATCTATATTAAATCTGCTCAAATACACTTCGATTAAATAGTAGCTTTTTATTGTGTTAAAGTGCTTCCACCTATACCTTTAAATATATTCTGTAATAATGTTTTTTTATTACCTTTGGTATCAGTAAAGTCGTCATTATATGTAATTTCGTTTAAATCTTTTTCATCATATAAATTGATTTCTATAATTTGATTTTCAGAGTTAAAAATAAGTTCATAGACGTTATGTTTAATGATTTCAGGTTTAAAAAAAGCAAAATGTTTTATCTTATTATTTATATAATACCATTTATTAAATTCAAATGAGGAAACTGTTGAAGGAGGACCTAAAAGAGCTTCTACTTCTGCTTTTTCTAATTTTCTTTCAATTATTGTATTAATTTTATTTTCAATATTTAATACACCATGATTACTAATTCTTCCTGCGCAGCTATTAAAAGATATTAAGAGCAAAGTACAAATTAAGAACTTGTAAAATATTTTTTTATATATAAGTTTCATTTTTTTATACTTATCATGATATTTCTAAATATGAAATATAGAAATTAAAAAAATAAAGGAAAATTATGTCTCTTAAGTTTTTTTCAAATACTTTTAAAAACATAAAAAATACTAATGAAGTAAAAATTTTTTATGATAATATCGTATTTTTAGCTAGAAATGAGGACCTTTATATCAAAGGAGGTGTTCCTGATTCAATAGACGGTAGATTTGAATTAATTATACTTCACTGTCATTTTTTTATTAGAAGGTTAATTTCTGTTGGTAATGAAGAAAAATTATTTTCTCAAAAATTAATAAATTATATGGTTACAGATTTTGATAGATCATTAAGAGAAATTGGAGTCGGAGACCTCTCAGTTGGAAAAAAAATTAAATTTATGGTTTCAGCATACTATGGAAGAGCAAATGCATATGATAAAGCAATTAAAGAAGGTAATAATCATTTAAAAATAGTTCTTAAAAAAAATATTTATGGAACTGTTAATCCTAGAAAAGATGAAGTTAAATATATAGAAAAATATATTAAAACCTTTCTATGTTTGCTAAACTCTACTCAAGATGATCAAGTAAAAGCTTTTTTTAAGAAAAATATGACAATTAAAGAGATAAGTTAAAATGAAAAAAAAAATTATTCAATACAATGAATTAATATCTTCGGAATATTTAAAGGACAATAGTCATATATATATAAATATAGATCAAGAAAATAAAATAGAGATAAGTAAACGTTTAGACTTAATAAAATTAGATTTTTTTGAAATGAATATAAAGTATAGCAAAGTTAATAAAATAGAAAGTCTTGCTAAATATGCAGTTAATTCTGTTGGAGAGCAAAAATGTGTTATTAGTTTAAATCCAATGCAATTTAAAATTAACAAATTATTTGATATGAAACTTATTAATCATGAAAAACTAGATTTATCGCAATTAGATGATGAGTTTACAGAGCCGGTATATAATAATAAAATTAATTTTGGTGAAGTAGGAATACAAATATTTTCTTCCTTTTTAGATCCTTATCCTAAAATTAATAATGAAGATATCAATTTAAACAGAATATATAATAATGATGATGATTCTAAATTAAATAAGAAAAATCCATTTGAAGTATTGAATAATATTAATAAATAGTTATAAGAATATAAATATATATTATGAAAGGTATTATGAGATGGCAGTTCCAAAGAGTAAGATTTCGAATTCAAGGCGAGGGCAAAGAAGGTCTCATGATGCTTTAAAAAAAATTAACTCATCTGAGTGTCCTAATTGCGGAGAAATGAAACTTTCTCATCAGATCTGTCCTGCGTGTGGATATTATGCAGGTAGAGAAGTTCTATCTTCAGATCAAGAGTAATTAATATAATATTCATATTATGTTAAAATATACTATAGCAATAGACGCAATGGGAGGTGACAATGCTCCTAAATCAATAATTGCTGGATTAGCTATATCTTCTATTAGAAACCCCAATATAAATTATATTATATTTGGTGATGAAAAGAAAATTGAACCTTTAATAAAAAATAGAAAACAATTAAAAGAGATCTCTAAAATTGTTCATGTTGAAGATTGGATTAGAGGTGACGAAAAAGCGTCTAAATCTCTGAGAAGGTCAAAAACTACAAGTATGGGTCTTGCTATAGCTTCTGTTGCAAAAGGAGATGCCAATGCAGTAGTATCTGCTGGCAATAGTGGGGCTTTATTAGCAATGTCCATATTTGGTTTAAGAAAATTATCAGGAATTAGTAGGCCGGCTTTAGCAGCAGTTATGCCGACAATTTCAGGTGAAGTAGTTGCCTTAGATTTAGGCGCAAATATAGATTGTAGTAGTCAAAATCTAATAGATTTTTCAGTTATGGGAATAGTTTTTGCTCAGAATGTATTAGGTAGACCAAAACCTAGAGTAGCATTTTTAAATGTAGGTGAAGAAGATAATAAAGGAAATAGTATAATTCACGAAGCGTCTAGGGTAATGAAAGAAAGTCATTTTGCAGACTTTTATAAAGGCTATGTAGAAGGAGATAAAGTTATTTCAGGTAACTTTGATGTAGTGGTATGCGATGGTTTTAGTGGAAATGTAATGTTAAAAACGGCAGAGGGTACTGCTAAACTTTGTTCAGAATATTTAAAACAAGTATTTAGCTCAAGCATTTTAGGAAAAATCTCATACGCACTTGGAAAGTCATCATTTTTGGGAATTAGAAAAAAAATGGATCCTAGAAAACACAATGGAGCAGTTTTATTAGGTCTTAATGGTATTGTAGTTAAAAGTCATGGTGGAACTGACTCTATAGGGTTTGCTCATGCAGTAGATTTGGCCACCGAAATGTCAGTTGGTAATTATAATGAATTAATTAAAAATGAACTAGATAAATTAAAACTAGTGGTTGATAAAAAATAGTTTTTTTATTTATAAATATATGTTTCTATATAAGTCTAAATAAATTGTAGAGCTTTATTATGTCGAAAACTATTACGAGAGAGTACTTATCTAATTGTATAAAAAAAGAAATAGGTCTTCCTAGGTCTGAATCTTTAAAGTTAGTAGCTTTAATATTAGATAGTCTATCTTCATCAATTAAAAAAGATAAAATACTAAAGCTATCTTCATTAGGAACTTTTAAAGTTAAAAATAAAAAAAGTAGAATGGGAAGAAACCCAAAAACAGGAAAAGATGCATTAATAAGTGCTAGGTCAGTGGTTACATTTACTGCATCAGAAAAATTAAAAAATAGATTAAATATAAAATAATTTTTTTAGGTGTGTTTTAAACATGAATAAAACAAAAGAAGCATATAAAACTATAGGCGAGGTAGCTAAGGAGTTAGATGTTCCTACGCATGTCTTACGATTTTGGGAAAATAAATTTGATAGACTAAAATTAATTAAGAGAAAAAATAAGCATCGTTATTATAATTTAGAAGATATATCTTTTTTAAAAGATATTAAAAAGTTAATAAATGAAGAAGGTTATACAATTAAGGGTGTGCAAACTTTTTTAAAAAAAAATAATATTTTAAAAAAAAAATCATATAATCAAGAAAATGCTTATTTAGACTTAATACATGAAATAAAAAAAGATATCAGTGACATTATAAATAATTAATAAATAGTTTTTCGGAACGTAGCGCAGCTTGGTAGCGCACTGGTCTGGGGGACCAGGGGTCGTCGGTTCGAATCCGGCCGTTCCGACCAGCTTTATTTACTAATAGATAAATTATCTAAAATAATAATTAAATATTACTTAGGGCATTTTTCAGGTCTTGGATTAAGTCATCATGATGCTCTATGCCAATAGATAATCTTATTACTTCTGGTCCTGCACCAGCATATATTTTTTGATCATCAGAAAGTTGATTATGTGTAGTAGAGGCAGGATGAAGTATTAAGCTTCTTGTATCACCAACATTTGCAACATGGGAAAATATTTTAACTTTATTAATAATTATTTTTCCTGCTTCGTTGACATTTTTTAAGCCAAAAGTAAAAACTGGTCCAACACCTTTAGGCATATATTTTATTGCAAGGCTATGATATTTGCTTTTTTTAAGTCCCGCATAAGAGACCCATGCAACTTTTTTGTGAGATTCAAGAAAATTTGCAACTTTTAATGCATTTTTACAGTGTCTTTCCATTCTTAAATGCAATGTTTCAAGACCATTAATAAAATAAAATGCATTAGTTGGTGATAAAGTAGAACCAAGATCTCGAAGGGAGTCAGCTCTAATTTTCATTGAATAACCAAAGTCCCCAAAGGTTTCTGCAAATACTAAGCCATGATATGATTCTGAAGGTTCAGTCATAGAAGGATATTTATCTGATTGAAACCAGTCAAATTTTCCACTTTCGATTACTACTCCACCCATAGAGTTACCATGTCCTCCTACAAATTTTGTTAAAGAATGAGTGATTATGTCAGCTCCCCATTCGAAGGGTTTAATTAAATATGGACTTGCCATAGTATTATCTACAATTAATGGTATTTTTGCATTATTTGCTATTAATGCAATTTTCTCTATGTCTAAGATAACTCCGTTAGGGTTAGAAAGACTTTCAATAAAAATACATTTATGCTTATTATTCAATACTTTTTTAATATTTTTAATATTAGTAGCGTCAACAAAATCTACACCCCATCCAAATTTTTTAAAAGCGTGATTAAATTGTGTTATTGAGCCGCCATAAAGATTTTTTGAGGCTAATATTCTATCACCAGGCTCCATTAGAGGATGTAGAGCTAATAGTTGTGCAGCATGACCAGAAGCACAAGCTACAGCTGCTCTACCATTTTCTAAGTTTGCCATTCTTTCTTCTAATACAGATACGGTAGGATTACCTAATCTACTATATATGAATCCAAAATTTTGTAAGTTAAATAAAGAAGCTGCATGATCAGGACTATCAAATGTATATGCAGTAGTTTGATATATTGGTGTGTTTCTTGCGCCTGTGGTTGGATCAGGTGCAGAACCTGCATGTATAGTTCTAGTTTCGAATTTATAATTGTTTTTGGGTACACTCATAATAAAAATATAACAATCTAATTAATAATTGGTCTAATGAATCTTCTTTTATTATGAAAAACTCCAGAATTTATGCCTGCCCAACTTAATTCTCCTGAAAGGCGACTATACTCAATTTTAGGACACTTATTCATAACTACATCAATTTTATTTCTTTTTGCCAGTTTAGCAGCTTTAAAGTTTATAACTCCAATTTGCATCCATATAGTTGAAGGTTTGATCTTTATAATATCATCAATTATTAAGTCTACATCATTAGATTTTCTAAATATATCAACCATATCTATATTTTCGTTGATCTCAGATACACTTGGATATACTTTTTGATTTAAAATTTTTTTACCAGCTTCTCTAGGGTTAACTGGGTATACTTTATATCCTCTATCTAATAGATATTTAGCCACAAAATAAGAAGGTCTTTGCCATGAAGAACTTAAACCAATCATAGCAATAGTCTTAGTATTGTCTAAAATACTTCTTATATAATGATCATCATAAATAATATCTTCATTTTTTAACATTTATACATCCTATTTATCTGACCATTTAGGGTTTCTATTTTCAATAAAAGCAGATATTCCTTCTTGAGCATCTTTTTCAAGCATGTTTTTACTCATTACTTGACTAGTGTATTTATATGCTTCTTCTATACCCATTTCTAATTGTTTATAAAAGGCTTCTTTTCCAATTGCAACTGTAGTTGGAGACTTTAGAGCTATAGTTTTTGCCATTTTAATAGTTTCCTCTTTTAAATCCTTATCATTTACTATTTTATTAATTAAGCCTATTTCTTGAGCTTTAGATGGAGGAATAAACTCTCCTAGTAATAACATTTCCATAGTTTGCTTTCTGTTTACATTTCTGGAGACAGCTACCATAGGAGTAGAGCAAAATAATCCAATATTAACTCCGGGAGTCGCAAATTTTGAGTTATTTGATGCTATTGCTAAATCGCAACTAGCTACTAATTGACAACCTGCTGCTGTAGCTATTCCTTGAACTCCTGCAATAACGGGCTTTGGCAACTTAACAATCTTTAACATTAGCTTGCTACAAAGCTCAAAAATTTTTTTAAACCTTTGTTCACTTTTATCAAGATTTAATTCTTTTAAATCATGCCCCGCACAAAAATTGTTTCCATTAGAAAATATAGTAACAACTTTTATATTTTTATTATTCTCAATATCGTTTAACTTTTTTAGAAGTGTTTCCATTAAATTGCTTGAAAGAGCATTTTGTTGATTAGGCCTATTTAATGTTAAAATAGCAATGTTATCAATTTCTTTATAAAGTAAAAGGTTGTTTTTAGTTAGTGACATTTTATATCCAGTAATGTAATAAAGGTTATATATATAATTATATCATAGTTATTAATTATATTAATTTAAATTTTTATAAAGTTAATTTTATTTTATGATTTTTATATACATATATTGACAGTTTGCTTGTTTTAGGCATACTCCGAAATTATTATTTATTTATTATATTTTTTGAAAGATTATGTATTATGAAGACCTATATTGCTCGCCCTTCTGAAGTAAATAGAAAATGGCTGTTAATAGATGCCGAAAACTTAGTATTAGGAAGGTTGTCCGTTATACTAGCTAACTATGTTAGAGGCAAACATAAACCATGCTTTACTCCTAGTACAGATTGTGGAGATAATGTAATAGTAATTAATGCGGATAAAGTAGTTCTTACTGGAAAAAAAACAGATGGAAAAATTCATTATTGGCATACTGGTTATCCAGGTGGAATAAAAGAAGAAACATATGGAGAAATACTAAAAGGTAAAAGGCCTCAAAAAGCCATACAGTTAGCAGTTAAGAGAATGGTACCAAAAGGACCATTGGGAAGAGATCAATTAAAAAAGTTGCATATTTATAATGGAGAAGAGCACCCTCATACTGCTCAAAAACCTGAATTAATAGACATATCTGTAATGAATAAAAAAAATAAAAGAGATGATAAATGATAGAAACTGAAAATAACGAAGTGATAGTAAATAAAGTTACTGCAGAAACAATAGATGTTAAAGAGGAAGTGAAAGAGGTTTTACCGAAAATTGATAAACTAGGAAGAGCCTATGCGACAGGTAAAAGAAAATCGTCCATAGCAAGAGTATGGTTAAAATTAGGCTCTGGAAAAATTATTGTGAATGGCATAGAATGTGAAAAATATTTCAAAAGAGAAACACATAGAATCATTATATCTCAGCCTTTGGAGATAGTAGCGAGGCAAGAAACTTATGATATAAATTGTTCCGTAATAGGAGGTGGGCATACTGGACAAGCAGGAGCATTAAGGCATGGGGTAAGTAAGGCTTTAACATTTTATGAGCCAGAATTAAGAGGTGCTTTAAAAGCAGCTGGTTTAATTAAAAGGGATGCTCGACGAGTAGAACGAAAAAAATATGGGCAGCCAAAAGCAAGAAGAAGCTTTCAGTTTTCTAAAAGATAGAACAAATATTTTATTTTTTGTTAAAGCGGTTGTTATTAAACAGCCGCTTTTTTTTTACTCAAGATTTTTAATGGAGTAGTTTAATGTCAGTTTATAATAAGGATAATGTTGTTAATTTAGCTATTCTTGGAGCCAGTGGATATACTGGTGCCGAGTCTATTAGGGTTGTTATAAATAATAATAATTATAATATCATAAATATTACAGCAGATAGTAAAGCAGGTAAAAATATATCCGAAATCTATCCGCATCTTAGTGGGCTAGGTTTGCCAAAGTTAATTAAAATTGAGGACATAGATTTTTCTAGAATAGATGCTGTTATATCTTGTCTTCCGCATGGAAAAACTCAAAATATTCTTTCTTCTATTCCAAAACATATAAAAATATGTGATTTGTCTGCTGATTTTAGATTTATTGATCCTGAAACATATGAAAAAGTATATCAAAAGGCCCATGATGCTTTAGATTTGCAAAAAGAGGCAATTTATGGATTAACAGAAATTAATAGAAATAGAATAAAAGGGGCAAGATTTATTGCTAACCCAGGATGTTATCCAACATCAGCCCTATTGCCCTTAATTCCTCTTATAAAGCAAAATTTAATTAGTCATAATAATATAATTATTGATTCTAAGTCTGGAGTTTCAGGAGCCGGACGAACCCTTAAAGATAACTTATTATTTGGAGAGGTTTCTGATGGTTTTTCTGCTTATGGATTGGGTTCTCATAGACATAGGCCTGAAATACAAACACAACTAAATAATATACATAATTCTGATATTAAGGTTGTTTTTACTCCACATCTATTGCCTATAAAGAGAGGTATATTATCAACAATATATTTAGATCTTAAACATAATATAGAAATTCATGATATCAAGGATTGCCTTAAAAAAGTATATTTAAATGAAAAGTTTGTAGCTGTTGTTGATGGAGTTCCTTCTACTCATGAGGTTAGAGGAACTAATTTGTGTAAAATTGGAGTTGCATATGATGAAGTTACAAATAAAGTAATTATTATTTCTGTGATAGATAATTTACTAAAAGGAGCAGCAGGACAAGCTGTGCAAAACCTAAATTTAATGATGGGTTTTAATGAATCAGAAGGCCTAAACAATGTATCAATGTTTCCATAAAAAATTAATTAACATTTTTATTTTTAGAATTAAGTAATTTAGCTGTGAGTAAATTATTTTTAATAATTAGTTTTTTATTTATATTCATTTTCGCTTCTTGTGATCAAAAAACTATTTATTCTTTTGATGAGGATATTAAAGAATTAATAGAGTGGTCTATAAACCTCGATAACACTAATGCTATAAACCAAGGTTACAAACCTGTTTCTTCTCAAACATTATCAGAAATAGTTAGCTTAGAATTAGATTCTGAAAGTGTAGAGCACAATAAAGGTATTATAATTGGTATTTTAAATTTTAACTATAATAAGCAAATTTTGAACAATGATCATAAGGACCTGCTTTTACTAATATCTAAGGCGCAAAAATTTGAAGAATTTAATATTCTTATCGAATCAAATAATATAAAAACTAGTAAGATAAAACTAATAGATGAAGTTTTTGAAATATTTTTATCTAATGGTATTAAAAACAAAAATATAAGCTTAAATTATATAGATGATAGTAATAAAAATATAATTATTACAATAATAAAATTATTATAGGTTTTAGGATATAATATGGTATTTAAAAATAATTTTGATAGAATTGAACGTTTGCCCCCATATGTCTTTGCTGAAGTAAATTCTATGAAAGCTAAAGAACGTTCTTTAGGCGAAGATATTATTGATTTTGGCATGGGTAACCCTGATATGCCAACTCCTAAGCATATAGTTGATAAATTATGTGAAACAATACAGGATCCTAAGTCTCATAGATACTCCGTTTCTAGAGGAATATTAGGCTTAAGGAAGGCTCAATCAAATTATTATAAGAGAAGATTTAATGTTGACTTAGATCCTGATACAGAAGTTGTGGTTACATTAGGTTCAAAGGAAGGCTTAGCTAATTTAGCTTCTGCTATTACTGCAAATGGAGATCATGTTATTGTCCCTAATCCAAGTTATCCTATTCATCCTTATGGTTTTATAATTGCAGGGGCAGCGGTTCAATCTATAGATAGTAAGCCAGATGAAAAATTTATTAAGACTTTGTATAATATTTTATCTAGCTCAAATAATAAAGCTAAGGTGTTGGTTCTAAATTATCCAAATAATCCTACTACAGAAATGGCATCATTAGATTTTTATAAAGAAATAGTTGATATATGTACAAAATTTGGTGTTTATATTCTCTCGGATTTAGCTTATGCAGAGATATATTATGATGGGTTTATTCCTCCATCTATATTAGAGATTCCCAAAGCAAAAAACATAGCAGTTGAATTTTCCTCTTTAAGTAAAACTTATTCTATGCCTGGTTGGAGAGTAGGTTTCGCCGTCGGTAATAAAAAGTTAATTGAGGCATTAACAAAAATTAAATCTTATTTAGATTATGGTGCTTTCACTCCTGTCCAAGTTGCGGCTATTGCAGCTTTAAATGGTTCGCAGAAATGTGTTGATGACATTAGATCGATATACTTAAAAAGAAGAAACGTTTTAGTTGAAGGGTTTAGCAGGATTGGATGGAATATGGATCTTCCTAAATCAACTATGTTCGTTTGGGCGCCTTTGCCTAAAAAATATTTAAATATTGGGTCTTTAGAGTTTTCTAAATTGTTATTAAAAACTGGAAAAGTAGCTGTAGCTCCAGGCATAGGTTTTGGTAAAAATGGAGAAGGTTTCGTTAGAATAGGATTGGTAGAAAATGAAAATAGGATTAGGCAAGCTATAAAAAATATTAAGGTACTCTTTGATAAAGATAAAGATAAAGATAAAGATAAAGATAAAGATAAAGATAAGGATAATTAATAATGTTTAATAATAATTTTTCAATAGGTATTGTAGGCTTAGGAACTGTTGGAACAGCAACAATTCAATTATTAGAAAAAAAAATAGAAAGTATTAATTTTAAGTCTGGTAAAAATATTATTATAAAAGCAATTTCATCTAAAAATTTTTCAAAAAAAAGAAATATTGACCTTACGAAGTATGAATGGGAAAATAACCCTGAAAAATTAGCAATAAGAGATGATATAGATGCTGTAGTAGAGTTAGTTGGAGGTAGTGATGGAATATCTAAAAACCTTGCTTTTTCTGCAATTAATAATGAAAAACATTTTATTACCGCAAATAAAGCATTGATAGCCAAACATGGTTTTGAACTCTATAAAAATATAATAGGTAAAAATACATCTATCTATTATGAAGCAGCTGTTGCCGGAGCAATACCAATAATAAATGGTATTAAAAATGGCTTAGTATCGAGTAATATTATAGGAATAGAAGCTATTTTAAATGGAACTTGCAATTATATTATGTCTGATATGACTAGTAATAATATTTCTTTTCAAGATTCTCTCAAAACAGCACAAGAATTAGGCTTTGCAGAAGCTGACCCATCATTTGATATAGAAGGTATAGATTCAGCGCATAAACTAGTTATTTTAGGAATGCTTGCATATGGAGCTAAGCCAAATTTAGATAAAGTTTTTATAGAAGGAATCACTTCTATTACATCAGAAGATATTAAGTACGCTTCAAGGCTTGGTTTTGTAATCAAGCTTTTTTGTATAGCTAAATTAGAAAAAAATAAATTAGACTTTAGAGTACATCCATCTTTAATCCCGTTAAATTCATTGCCAGCAAGTATAAATGGGGCGCTAAATGCTGTTTTTATTCAAGGAGACTATAGTAATAAAATAACTTTTATTGGCGAAGGGGCAGGAGCAGATCCGACAGCTTCATCAGTTGTATCAGATATTATAAATGCTGCTAGAAATCATAAGTTAAAAAATAATTTAAGTTTTTTAGATCAAAAATTAGAGTATAAGGATATTATAGATAGAGTAGGTAGATATTATATTAGATTTGTTGTTCAAGATGTTGCAGGTGTACTTGCAAATATAACAACAATATTAAATAATAAAAATATCTCTCTGGATTCTGTAGTGCAAGATAGAAATAAAGGTGAAGACTTTAATAATATAATAATTTTAAGTCATGAAACTAATGAATTAGATGTAAGAAATGCTATTAAAGAGATAGGTAATTTAGATACAGTTTTGATGGACCCTCATTTAATAAGGGTTGAAAATTTATAAAATATAATAAGGAGTTATAGATGACCGATAGAAATGAAACAGGAATTTTAGATAGAAATCTAGCTTTAGAAGTTGTTAGAGTAACTGAAGCTGCAGCATTATCAGCCTCTAAATGGATGGGAAGAGGTGATGAAAAAGCTGCTGATCAAGCAGCAGTTGATTCAATGCGTATAGCCTTAAATGCAATGGATATAGAAGGCACTGTTGTTATAGGTGAAGGAGAGAGAGATGAGGCTCCAATGTTATATATAGGAGAAAAAGTAGGTTCTGGAAAAGGTCCAAAGATTGATATAGCTTTAGACCCTTTAGAAGGCACTACAATATGCGCAACAGGAGGCCCAAATGCTCTTGCTGTCATAGCTATGGCGGTAGATGGAGGTTTTTTAAATGCACCGGATGTTTATATGGACAAGATTGCTATTGGACCAGGTTTAGAAAAAGATTTAATTAATATTGATAATACTCCGCTTAGTAACTTACAAAATTTAGCTAAAGCAAAAAAAGTTAATATTTCTGATTTAGTAGTATGTATATTAGATCGTCCACGGCATGAAGAGTTAATTTATAAGACACGAGAAGCTGGAGCAAGAATTATGCTTATTTCAGATGGAGATGTGGCTGGAATTATTGCAACAGCTAGTAAAGAGACAGGCGTTGATATGTACGTTGGAAGTGGAGGAGCACCTGAAGGAGTTCTAGCTGCATCTGCACTTAGATGTATTGGTGGTCAGATGTGGGGCAGACTAACTTTTAGAAATGACGATGAGAGAGGTAGGGCAACTAGATTGGGAATTAGTGACTTTAATAAAATTTATACTATGAATGAGTTGGCGCATGGCGAAGTAATGTTTGCAGCAACTGGAGTAACAGATGGCTCAATGTTAAAAGGAGTAAGAAGATGGAGCTCTGGAGCAAGCACTCAATCTATAATAATGAGGTCTAAAACAGGAACTGTTCGAACTATATCAGCTGAACATAATTTTTCTAAAAAAAGCCTTGTTGAAGATTAATATTGAATAGTAATTATTACTTTTCTGTAAATAAAAAAAAATGGTCAATAAAGCCCATAGAAGAGAGAAAAGTTAATAAGTTAATTCAAGACCTTAATATAAGTGATCTGTTGGCTCGATTAATTTGTAGTCGCGGCATAACCACAGATAAAGCAGAAGATTTTATTAACCCTAGTTTAAGAAATCAGCTGCCATCTCCAATGCTACTTAAAGATATGGATTTGGCAGTAGATAGAATATCTAAAGCATTTATAAATAAAGAAAAAATAGCAATATTTGGAGATTATGATGTAGATGGCGCTACTTCATCAGCAGTTTTATATAAATCTTTTAAATTATTTGGTAATGAGCCTATAATATATATTCCTGATAGGATAAAAGAGGGGTATGGTCCAAATATAGATGCATTACAGGTTTTGCAGGATCAAGGGGTAACTTTAGTAGTAACAGTTGATTGTGGAATGACAGCCTTTAAGGAGCTGGATTACGCTAAAGATATAAGCTTAGATATTATAGTTGTCGATCACCATGCACCAGAAGCTAAATTGCCTAGTGCTATAGCAGTAATCAACCCTAATAGAATAGACGATAACACTGGTCTAGGTATGCTAGCAGCAGTAGGTGTTTCTTTTATGCTAGTGGGTGCTTTAAAAAGTAAATTAGTAGAAATTAAATTTATTGATGAGAGCAATATACCAAATTTATCATTTTTATTGGATTTAGTAGCTTTAGGAACGATATGTGATGTTGTTCCATTAGTTGGAGCTAATAGAGCATTGGTTAAACAGGGCCTAAGAGTAATGTCAAAAAGGCAAAATAATGGCATCAACGCATTATTTGAAGTGTCTGAAATAGATGACATGCCTAGTGTCTTTCATGCAGGTTTTCTTTTAGGGCCAAGAATTAATGCAGGTGGAAGGGTAGGCAAATCTGGTTTAGGAGCAAAATTATTAACTACTGATGATATAAGTGAAGCTAAAGAAATTTCATTTCACTTGAATGGATTGAATGAAGAAAGAAAACAATTGGAGGCATCAGTTTTAGACCAAGCAAAAAACCTTGCATTAGGTTATGAATCTGATGAAATTTTAGTTTTAAGTAGTAAGAATTGGCACCCAGGAGTAATAGGGATAGTAGCTAGCCGAATAGTTGAATTATATGGTAAGCCCGCAATTATAATAACTGAGAATGGTTTGAATTCTAAAGGTTCAGGAAGATCTATAGCAGGCAAAGATTTAGGCAGATTAATTACTACAGCAAAACAGTCAAATATAATTATTAATGGAGGCGGCCATCCTATGGCATGTGGACTAACAATGGATGAAGCTAAAGTAAACAAGCTAAGACAATTTCTTAATAAAAAAAATAAAAACCAACTTGAAGATAATAAAACTATTTATTATGTCGATCTAACAGTTTCAATTAGTGGGGCAATACCAGAATTAATTAAGGAATTAAAATCAGCAGAGCCTTTTGGTTCAGGTAATCCAGAACCAAAATTTATCATCAAAAATGTTAATTTATTTAATTCTAAAATTGTAGGCGAGAATCATGTTAAATGTAGCTTAACAGATTCAAGTAATTCTAGAATTGATGCTATAGCATTTAGGTGCATAGGAACCCCACTAGGAAGAAGTCTTTTGAATAATTATAACGCACATGTTATTGGAAGACTAAAGTTATCTGAATGGAATGGTAGAGAACGTTTACAAATGCATATTGACGATGTAATAGAATTGTAATGTATAACTATAAGAACAATAGTATATTATAAATAGGCAAAAAAATGAATGATTTAAAACAAATAAAAACCGTAGTATTTCCTGTTGCTGGAATAGGGTCTAGATTTCTTCCTGTTACAAAGACAGTCCCAAAAGAATTATTACCTATATTAAATATTCCACTAATTGAGTATGCGATGAATGAGGCAAGAGAGGCGGGAATTGAAAGGTTTATATTTGTAAGTTCTCCCGAAAAAAAATCTATTATAAATTATTTTAGAAAAGATAAAAAATTAGAAAGTTATTTAAAAAATAAAAAAGCTTCTTTATTAAAAGGAATAGAAAAGAATATAATTACTGATGACAGCTTAATCGAGGTAGTTCAGGAAGAGCCATTAGGTTTAGGCCATGCTATATGGTGTGCAAGAGATTATATAGATGGACCATTTGCTGTAATATTACCTGATGATCTAATAATTTCAAAAGTAGCATGTATTAAACAGATGATAGGTGCATATCAAGATCATAAATCTAATATTGTAGCCATTCAAGAAGTAGAGTCAGCTGATATTTCTAAATATGGAGTTATAGATTATGATAATAATGAAAAAAACTATTATTTTATAAAAAATATGATTGAAAAGCCAAGTATTAATGATGCTCCTTCAAATTTAGCTATAATAGGAAGATATATTCTTCTGCCAAATGTATTAAATGCTTTATCTGAAAAAAAAGTAGGTTTTGGTGGAGAAATACAACTTACAGATGCTATAAAAAACACTATTAAAAATGAGGGAGTTATAGGGTATAAGTTTGATGGAAATAGGTATGATTGCGGAAATGTTATAGGAGCTCTGGAGGCTCAAATTTCAGTTGCGATAAGAAACAGTAAATATAAAAATAAAGTTATAGATATTATGAATAAGTATTTAAAATAAAGGTTAAATATTATGAATATTACAATTATTGGAACTGGTTATGTTGGTCTTGTTTCTGGAACGTGTTTTTCAGAGTTTGGTTTCAATGTTACTTGTGTAGATAAAGATACAAATAAAATAAATAATTTGCAAAATGGTATAATTCCTATTTATGAACCAAGTCTTGAAGACTTAGTAAAAAAAAATATGTTTGCGAAGCGTCTTTCATTTTCAACTAGTTTGAGTAAAGTGTTTAAAGATAGTGATGCTATTTTTATAGCCGTGGGCACGCCTACTAATGTCAATAATAATAAGGCAGATCTGAAGTATATATATAATGTAATTAGAGAAATTGCTGATTTAATTGATATAAATGATAATCCTAAATTAATTGTAACAAAATCAACAGTTCCAGTTGGTACAGGAAAAGAGATTGAATCTTATATCTTAAATTATAGAAATGAGCTAAAAATTGGTAAAAATTTTGATATAGCTTCAAACCCTGAATTTCTTAGAGAAGGTTCTGCTATAGAAGATTTTATGAGACCAGATAGGGTTGTATGTGGAGTGTCGAGTGAATTTGCTAAATCTATATTAAAAACTTTGTACAGGCCTTTAAACTTAAGAGAAACACCAATTTTATTTACTAAAAGAGAGACAGCAGAATTAATTAAATATGCCTCTAATGGTTTTTTAGCAACTAAAATTACTTTTATAAATGAAATGGCAGACATTTGTGAAAAAGTTGGAGCTGACGTGCAAGATGTTGCAAAGGGTATAGGTCTTGACGGAAGGATAGGTTCTAAATTTCTTCACCCAGGGCCAGGATTTGGTGGGTCATGTTTTCCAAAAGATACAAGAGCACTTGCAGAGATAGGAAAAGAGTCTGGAGCAAGAACAAATTTAATAGAGACTGTAATCAAAGTTAATGATTCCAGAAAGATTAATATGGTAAAAAAAATAACCGAAGCAGTTGGCTCTCTTGAAAATAAAACAATTGCAGTTTTAGGAATTACATTTAAGCCTAATACAGATGATATGAGAGAGTCTCCATCATTAGTTATAGTTCCTGAGTTATTAAAACGCGCGAAAAAAGTTAAAGTATATGATCCTGTTGGAATGAATAATGCAAAACAAATGGCTGAATTTGATGGAGTGATTTGGACAGAAAATACTTTTTCTTGTATTGAAAATACTGATGTAATTGTCATTATAACTGAATGGAATGAATTTAGAGCTCTTGATTTAATAAAAATAAAAAAATCTTTAAATAACCCAATTATTATAGACCTTAGAAATATTTATAAACATGATTCAATGAGAGAAGCAGGTATTAAATATATTAGTGTTGGCAGAGGAGATATTTAGTAAATGTTTGAACCACATAAGTTTAATAAAAATATTTTACGTGCATATGATATTAGAGGAATAGTAAAAGAAACTCTTAATTCTATAGATGCGGAAAGATTAGGTAATATTTTTGCTTCTTCTTTTGGTAATGATTCAAAAAAAATTATTGTTTGTAGAGATGGTAGGCTATCTTCTCCAGATTTAGTAGAGAGTCTTAAAAAAGGGTTATTAGAATCTGGAGCAGAAGTAGTAGATATAGGTTTGGGTCCATCTCCAATGTTATATTATGCAGCAAATCATTTAAAGTCAGATGGAGCTATAATGGTTACAGGTTCTCATAACCCTTCAAATCATAATGGATTCAAAATAATGAAAGGTACTGTTCCTTTTTTTGGTGATGATATTTCTGATATAGGTTTAAGAGGTTTAAAGTCTGATTGGAGTTACTCTTTGGGATCTTCACAAAACTATTATATTGAGGACGAATATATAAAAACTTTACTTGAATCTACTAAAATTAATAATCTTAAAAAGAATATTAAAGTAGTTTGGGATCCTGGTAATGGGGCAGCTGGTGATATTATTAAAAAGTTAGTTAGATGCCTTCCTGGAGAACATATTTTAATAAATGAAGATATTGACGGGTCTTTTCCGGCTCATCATCCTGATCCTACTGATCCTAAAAACTTGGAAGAGCTTATATCAATTGTAAAAAATAATAACTTTGATGTTGGTGTAGCTTTTGATGGAGATGGAGATAGATTAGGTTTAGTATCTGGTAAAGGTAATATTATATGGGGAGACCAAATAGTTGCATTATTATCTCAGGAGGTACTAAAAGATCATCCAAATTCACCAATTATAGCTGATGTGAAAGCATCCCAAACTTTATTTAATGAGATAAAAAGATTGGGAGGTATTCCTGTAATGTGGAAAACAGGACACTCTTTCATTAAATCTAAGATGAAAGAAATTTCTTCACCATTGGCAGGAGAAATGTCAGGTCATATATTTTTTTCAGATAGGTATTATGGTTATGATGATGGAATATATGCCGCGTTAAGAGTCTTAGAATTAATCTGTGATAGTTATTCTTTAGATGATTTTTTAAATAGTTTACCTAAAACCTTTTCTACCCAAGAAATTAAGATAAATTGTCCAGATGAAGTAAAGTTTTCTATTATAAAAGATTTATCGTTATTACTTGATAAAGCAGGTTTAATAGTAAATAAAATTGATGGATTAAGAGTGCAAAAAGATTCTGGTTGGTGGTTATTGAGAGCTTCAAATACTCAAGCTGTACTAGTTGCTAGAATTGAGGCAGATAGCCAAGATTCACTTAATAAACTTCAAGAAGAATTAAGTTATTATTTAAAGAAATTTGATTTAAGTTTAAAATAATTATTTATATATAATTAATTTAGTATTGTTTCTATTTAGAATACTATTATATTAGTAATTAATTGTCTGATGAGGATATAAATATATTATGAGTTCAAAAGAAAACAATACAAGTTCTAATAATACAGGGACTATTATTGAAGAAAAAATAGAAGTTAAAAAACCATCTTTTTATCAGGTTCTAATAATGAATGATGATTATACGCCAATGGAGTTTGTTATATTAG
>CAJWSU010000024.1:0-19672 GCA_913046335.1 uncultured Pelagibacterales bacterium
AAATGATTTATTCTGATACAGAAAAAGATAGAAGAAAAGCTCTAGCAAAAATAGCGCCCATGCAAAAAAAAGATTTTGCAGAAATATTTGAATTAATGAAGGAACTGCCAGTTACTATTAGGTTGTTAGATCCTCCTTTGCATGAGTTCTTGCCTAGAGAGAAAGATGAACTAGAAGAGTTAGCAAAAAATCTAGATAAAGACCTGTCTGTTATCAGGTCTAGATCTCTTCAGTTAGAAGAGCAAAATCCTATGTTAGGCCATAGAGGCTGCAGATTAGGAGTTACATTTCCTGAAATATATGAGATGCAAGTAAGATCTATTTTTGAATCTGCTTTAGATATTTCTAAAAAAATGAAAATTAATATTAAGCCGGAAATTATGATACCTTTAATTATTAGTGAAAAGGAATTCTTATTTTTTAAAAAACTTGTAAAGAATATTGCTTCTAAAATAGAAGATGAATATGGAGAGGCTCCAAAGTATTTGCTTGGTACTATGGTAGAGCTTCCGAGGGCAGCATTAAATGCTAAAAGCATTGCGCTTCATGCTGATTTTTTTAGCTTTGGTACAAATGATCTGACTCAAACTACTTTAGGTATTAGCAGAGATGATTGCTCAAAATTTCTTCCAGATTATTTAGAAAATAAAATAATAGAAAACGATCCATTTGTATCTATAGATATAGAAGGGGTAGGCGTATTAGTTAAAAATGCAGCGGAAGAGGGAGTGAAGTCTAATAAAATGCTAAAATTAGGAATATGTGGAGAACATGGCGGTGACCCGAAGTCTATAGACTTTTTTCATAATACTGGATTGCAGTATGTTTCTTGTTCACCTTATAGAGTTCCTATAGCAAGGCTTGCTGCAGCTCAAGCTAAAATAAAAAATACTACTAGTTTATAAAAGTTTTAGTTCACTATTTAAAACTTTTATTTTTATATTTGTGTTTTTATACTCTTCATAAAAATCAGTTCGAATTGTAGCCAATCCTATGTCTTTGCATGACGACCTCATAGTTCCAACTACTCTTTCATTATAATATATTTTTGTTCCATTAATTATATCGTTTCCAATAACCCTTATTAGGAATAATTTTTTTTTGGCAGTACCTCTATATTTTTGTCTAGCTGTATTTTCTTGCCCTACATAACATCCTTTTTTAAAATCTATAGCATTTATGAATTCAAAATTATTTTCTATTAAAAAACTTTTTTCTATCTCTAGATCTAAATCAGGATTTGGCACTGAAAGCGCTATCCTAATATAATCTAGATCCGATTTTTCTCCATCTGGTATTTTATTAAAGCCTTCAATAGGGCTAGATAAATCTGAATAGATTCTTAAGCCTAACTTTTTATTTCTTGGGTCTACTAAAATAGTATTATTATTATTTTTCTCAGTGCTGCCTTCAAGGCTAACTTCTTTTAAGTTTAATTCTAATTCAGAATAATCTGTTCCATATATACTAAAAATAGAAATATTATTATTAATATTAAAATTTATTTTATATCTTAATTTATATATATTTAATTTTTCTAATAATTCTGCACATCTATTTTTTGCACAATCAATACTCAAGTGACCATTTATAGAATTTTCAAAAATAAAAAAATCAAATATATATTTTCCTTGTGGTGATAATAATGCTGCATAAATTGATTTTTTAGATGAAACTAAGTCTATATTATTAGTAATTAAGGGCTGTAAAAAATCTTTAGTGTCAGTTCCAATAATCTCAATTATGATTCTATCGTCTAATTTTATTTTTTTTATTTTTTTATACATTTTAACACCATTTATTCTTGAAGGTTTAAAAATACTTGCAATCACTTAGTTACCTACGTAAACCCTTAATTATGTTAATTACTTTTTTAGACAATAGCCATATTATATATGATGGCTCAACGATTAATAACAAACCTCTAGATGGTGCAGAGAAGTCTCTGATCTATTTATCTGAGGCACTTGCTAATATAGGGCATGTTGTAAGAGTTTACAACAATTGTTATGAATCAATAGTAATTAATGATGTCAGTTGGCAAAAGATAAATAAAATAGATGCAACACACTCAGATATCTGGATAGCGCATAATGATCCAAAATTATTTGATTTGGTTAATTCTAGTAGTAAAAAAATTTTATGGTTAACATCTTCAGGTTTAAAGCTAGCTAGACCAGAAAATTTTACGGCAGTAATGAAGCATAAACCAACTATAATCATTCAAGGTGAAAACCATATAAACTCTATACCAGATGGTTTAAAATCATTAGATGCGAGTATTATACCTTCTGGAAATAATCCTCATTTTATAGAAAACGAAAGTTTATTGCCTTCTATTACTCCTAAAGCATTAGTAACTACTCATCCTCTTATGGGGCTGGACTGGATAATAAATTTATGGGTAGAATATATACATACTAAATTGCCATGGGCAGAACTACATATATACTCTTATACTCTTCACAAAGCTATGTCGGGAAAAAAGATTCCAGATATATATAATGCAATATTAAAACTTGTAGAGACAAATTTAGCTTATAATATTAAAATTAAATCTCCAAAAATAGATACAGAAATGGTCAAAGAAATTAAAGATATGAGAGTACATTTATATCCTTCTCATAAATATGAAGTTTCAGCATTTTCCTTATCAGAAACTCAGGTATTAGGTATGCCTGCAGTAATAAGACCATTAGGAGCAGCTATAGAAAAAATATATAATGGTAAAACTGGTTTTATTGCTAATGATGAATCCCAATTTGTAGAATATTCTACCAGAATTTTAAGTGATTTATCTTTTTTTAATAGGATGTACGAAGAATCTAAAGTTATAAATAAATTAAGGAGCTGGGATAAAGTTGCAGAAGAATTCTTGCAAGTATTTAAATCCAGATAAATTTTTATTATGAAAAAATTATTATTTATAGGAAATACTAGATTAGGTGACGCAGTAATGTCTACAGGGTTACTTAATGACTTATGTGATTATTATGATGCAAAAGCAACTGTAGTATGCGGTAAAGTTGCGGCTCCAGTATTTGACGGTTGCCCGATCGTTAATAAAGTAATTAAGATTAAAAAAAAGAAATATAGTCTGCATTGGTTAGATATATGGAAAGAAATACGTTTAACTAGATGGGATATTATATGTGACTTAAGAAGTACGCCTATTATATGGCTGGTTAGGTCTAAAAAAAGAATAGTTTTAAGGTCAAGTGGAGATAAAGAACATCGTATAGTTCGCTTGAGTAAAATTAATCCTTCTCAAAAACAGCCAATGCCTAAAATATGGATAAATAATCATGCTCATACAGAAGCTAAAAGTTATTTAAATAATTCTACAGGTTCATTTATTGTTATAGGGCCTACTGCTAATTGGGCAGCTAAGGTATGGCCTAGTGAGAATTTTGCTATGTTAATAAAAAAGATATTAACCCATAAAAAACTACTGGGATCTACAGTAATTATAGTTGGTGGCCCAGGTGAGGAAGAGGTAGGAACAGAATTAATTAATCAGCTTGAAGGTATTAAACTGATAAACTTAATAGGAAAGCCTATATTGCCAACAGCTGCTATTTTTTCATTATCCAAATTATTTATAGGAAATGATTCTGGCTTGATGCACCTAGCAGCAGCCACAGGAATTCCAACTTTGGGATTATTCGGGCCAACAGATAATAATTTATACTCTCCATCAGGAAAAAATGCGATGTATATTAGAACTCCAGAAAGTCCTATAGAGTTAATGAGTATACCTGGGTTTGATCATAGAACCTCTCTATCATTAATGAGAACATTAACGGTAGAAATGGTTGAAAACAAAGTTAGGTACTTGTTGCAAAATATATCCTCTTAAAATAACATATTTATTTATAATAATAAGGAAAACAAATGAAAGTATATTTAATTGCTCATATTGAAGTTACAAATCCTGAATTAATGGAGAAGTATCGAGCACAAGTACCTAAGATCGTAGCCAAGTATCAAGGTAAATATTTAGTAAGAGGTGGTGAAACAGAGGTTATAGAAGGTGATTATTTTAAGCATAGGATTGTTTTGTTAGAATTTCCTAATAAAGAATGTGCAAATAATTTTTATAATTCAGATGATTATGCACCATTAAAAATGCTGAGATTAGAGGCTGGCAATAATTCTTCCGTTCTTGTTGAAGGTGTAGAATAGAGCCTATTTATTTTTTAATTGTAAATATATGCTTCTCGGTTGGAAATGTTTTATTTTTAACTTCATTTGAATATTTTTTTATAGCAGTTGTTATGTTATCATTAATATTTCCATATTTCTTTACAAATTTAGGAGTAAAATCTCCATATAAATTAAGTATATCATGAGATACTAAAATTTGTCCGTCACAATTTCTGCCTCCTCCAATGCCTATAGTTGGAACTTCAATAATATTAGTTATCTCAGTAGCTACTTCTTCTGGTATGGCTTCAACAACCATTGAGAAAGCTCCAGCTTCAGATATTGCTTTAGCATCATTTATAAGCTTTTTTGATTCTTTATCTGTTTTGCCTTGGGTAAAAAACCCACCTAAGGTCTGAATTCTTTGCGGCATTAGTCCTATGTGTCCCATTACAGGAATGCCTCTCTGATTAAGAAACTGAATAGTATCTGCAAATTCTTCTCCGCCCTCTAATTTGACAGATTGTGCTCCAGTTTCTCGCATTATCTTACTGGCAGATCTAAAAGCCAGTTCTGGCGATTCTTCATAACTACCAAAAGGCATATCTACTACTATATGCGGCTTAGTTGTAGATCTAACTACTGCTGCTCCATGGTTTATCATCATATCTAATGTAACGGATAAAGTATTTTTAAATCCATATATAGTCATACCTAAACTATCTCCGACAAGAATAATATCAACATCATCATTAACTAATCTAGACATTTGTGAGGTGTAACAAACTAGAGACACCAAAGGTTGTTGTTCTTTATCAGTTAATTTTCTTTTACGTATATCTCGAACAGTTAATCTTTTATTCATTTTTATTTTCACTTGTATAAATTATTAATTAAATTTCTATAAAATATTATAACAAATATAATATTTTTTTAATATATTTTTTTAAAATATAAAATTGAGATTGACTTTCATTATCAACTGTAATTTAATACTAACATTAATGGAGAATAAAAATGTACGTTTGTATATGCAACGCATTCACATGCAGAGATGTTAGAAGAGTTAAATCTCAAGGAGTATCAAAATCTGGGCAGGTATATAAGAAACTTGGCTGTAGGATGCAATGTGGCAAATGTTTAGAAACTATCGATAATGTATTAAAAGAAGATCAACCTAAAGATACCTTGGCAAATAGATCGCTAGATTTTAATATTTCTTCATCAGTTACTGTTTAGTAATAATTTTAATTTTATTATTCTTTAATCTTTTTTATAAAAAATACTTCTTTTTTTTGAGAATGAGAATGCATCGCAACCTCTTGTTTTTAAACAATTTTTCTTGATTTTCATATATTTTTACTCCATATAAAACGTATCAAACATCTTTAAAGGAGGTATTTATGAAAGGCGATAAAGAAGTTATAAGACATTTAAATGTGGTTTTAACAAATGAGTTAACTGCCATAAACCAGTATTTTCTTCATTCTAAAATGTTTAAGCATTGGGGATATGAAAAACTAGGGGCAAAAGAATATGAAGAGTCTATAGATGAAATGAAGCATGCCGACATGATTATTGAAAGAATACTATTTTTAGACGGCATGCCTAATGTACAAGAGATGCACAAAATTATGATCGGTGAAGAACCAATAGAATCGTTAAAATGTGATTTCGAAATAGAAGTTAAGGCTATTCCAGATTTAAAGGCAGCAATACAGCATTGTGAAAAAGTTGCTGATTTTGTAAGTAGAGATATATTCAGACAAATATTAGCTTCTGAAGAAGAGCATTATGATTGGTTGGATACTCAATTAGGCCTTGTAGAACAAATAGGAAGAGAAAATTGGTTACAATCTCAGGTGTAATTAATTAAAACTAATTCTTATCTAATTTACTATATTATTTAATATACTATATATATAATTATAATATAGTAAGTAGATGAGGAGAAGTTTTTGAAGGATTATTTTACAGGATCAGATAAGTACGTAGCTACTGATGAATTAGCTTTAGCGGTTAACGCTTCTATTACTCTAGAAAGACCTTTGCTTATAAAAGGTGAGCCAGGAACAGGGAAGACTATGTTAGCCGAAGAGGTTGCAAAGTCACTAGGTAAGTCTTTAATAAAATGGCATGTTAAGTCCACTACCAAGGCTCAACAGGGACTTTATGAGTATGATGCTGTTTCAAGACTAAGAGATTCGCAATTAGGTGATGCAAGAGTTGAAGATATAAATAATTATATCAGGCGGGGTGTCTTATGGGATGCATTTGTTGCTGATAAAAAACCAGTATTATTAATTGATGAGGTCGATAAAGCCGATATAGAATTTCCGAACGATTTGCTATTAGAATTAGATAAAATGGAGTTTTATGTTTACGAAACAAAAAAAAATATAATAGCAAAAGAAAGGCCTATAGTTATCATTACGTCTAATAATGAAAAAGATTTACCTGATGCCTTTTTAAGAAGATGTTTCTTCCATTATATAAGGTTTCCAGATGAAGAAACTATGAAATCTATTATAGAAGTGCATTTTCCAAAGATAAAGCAGAAACTCGTAGATGCAGCTCTCAAATCTTTTTTTGAAGTTAGAGATGTGGCTGGTATTAAAAAGAAACCTTCTACATCTGAATTATTAGATTGGATAAAACTTCTTTTAGCTGAAGATATTTCTCCTGAAGTTTTAAGGCAAAAAGATACTAATAATGCTCTTCCTCCTCTTTATGGAGCTCTTTTAAAGAATGAGGCAGATGTTCACATGTTCGAACGTTTAGCTTTTATAGCAAGACGTGATAATAATTCAATATAAGGAGTACATCATGATGTTTATGAAAAATAAAATTAATTACTTTCTAAAGCCTATGTTTATTATAATATCTTTTTTTACTATTATTCTTTGCTCTACCTCATCTTCTTTTTCAAAAGAAATTTGTCTAACAAATTTTGGTAAAGATCCAGTTGCGATGGTTATTGGCCACTCTATGCATTGGCTTGATGCACGTAGAGGCAGATGTATTATAACAAATGAAGTAGAAGCACTGATTCAAAATGTAGACGTTAAAGATGTTTGCTCATTTGATGAAAAAACTACATCAGTTGATTTAGTTACGTATGCTTGTTTTAGAGTAAAAGGTGAGGCAGGAAAATGCACCCCAGAAATAGAAAATTGGGAATTTGCAGAAGATTGCGAAAAAAGAGTAAAAAGACCTCAATAAAAATTAAGGTGCAAATTGTTTATAGGTTTTTTACATCAACTTAAGGGTGCAGGTGTTCCTGTATCTATTAGAGAATATTTAGATTTTATTTCTGGTTTAGATTCAGGAATAGTAAATTTAGATACTAATTCTTTCTATAATTTTGCTAGAGTTTCCTTGGTCAAAGATGAAAGATACTTTGATAGGTTTGATAGAATATTTTCGGAATTCTTTGAAGGTGCCATAAAAAAAGGTGAAGAGATGCTGGGCAATATTCCAGAAGATTGGATTAAAGATGCTTTGCAAAAAAATCTTTCGAATGAAGATAAAGAAAAAATTAAATCTTTAGGAGGATGGGATAAGTTACTTGAAACCTTAAAAGAGCGTCTAGAGGAGCAAAAAAAAAGACATCAAGGTGGAAATAAATGGATAGGTACAGGCGGAACTTCTCCTTTTGGTTCCGGAGGATACAACCCTGAAGGAGTTAGAATAGGAAATGAAGGGAAAAGGCAGGGGAGAGCTGTAAAAGTATGGGAAAAAAGGCTATGGACAAATTTTGATGATAAAAAAACTTTAGGAATTAGAGATATTAGAGTTGCTGTCAGGAGGCTACGACATTTTGCGAGAACAGGAACCCCAGATGAGTTTGATTTGAAAGAAACTATTAATGCAACTGCTAATAATGGTGGGTATTTAGATGTCAAAATGATGCCAGAAAGAAAAAATAGAATAAAATTATTATTATTTTTAGATGTTGGAGGTTCAATGGATCCATATATTTCAGCATGTGAAGAACTTTTTTCTGCATCTAAAAGTGAATTTAAAGATTTAGAGCATTTCTATTTTCATAATTGCCCATATGAAGTTTTATGGAAAAATAATCCTCGTTCAGCTGAAGACATTATATCTACTTGGGATGTGATTAGAAAGTATGGCAGTGATTATAGAGTTTTATTTGTCGGAGATGCTTCTATGAGCCCATATGAAATAGCCTATGCTGGTGGCTCCATAGAACATTGGAATGAAGAAGCTGGAGCCTTATGGCTAGATAGAATTACTTCTCATTTTGATTCTGTTGCTTGGCTAAACCCAGAAAACAAAAAGATTTGGAATTCTTCTGCTTCTAATAAGATGATACGAGAAATATTTGAAGAAAAAATGTATGAATTAAATTTGTCTGGTATTGAAGAGGCTATGAAAACTTTATCTCGTTAATTTATATATTAAATTGCTAGATATTTATCTCTTGTTTTTGTATCCTTTTGTAATTCTTTTAAAGAGCCATTCCAAACTGCTTCTCCTCTGTCAATAATAATTGCTTTTTCTGCAACTTCCATACAAAAATGCATATTCTGTTCAGCAAGTAGAATTGTAACACCTAGATTTTTTAAGTTTTTTAAAATTAAAGCAATATCTTCTACAATTATTGGAGCTAAACCCTCAGAAGGTTCATCAAGTAATAGGATTTCTGGGTTACCTACTAAGGTTCGAGCAATAGAAAGCATTTGTTGTTCTCCTCCCGATAGTTGGCCAGCTTGTCTATTTTTTAATTTTACTAACATAGGAAATGTTTCCCATACTTTATCAATTGGCCAGTCATTTTTTCCTTCTAAATTATTTTTTTTTCCTAAATCAATATTTTCTTCTACCGTATGTTCTGGAAATACTTGTCTATCTTCTGGTACATAACCTATTCCTGCTAGTGCTCTTTTACTTGTTGCTTGTTTTATTAATTCTTTGCCTTTTAGTAATATAGAGCCAGAATTAACATTTATTATGCCCGTTATAGCTTTAAAGGTGGAGCTTTTGCCTGCACCATTTCTACCGAGTAAAGCTATAATATTATTTTTGGTAATATCTAAATTCATATTAAAGAGCACTTGGCTGTTACCATAAAAAGCATTGAGGTTCTTAACCTTTAGTAGTGTCATTATTTCTTTCCTCCGCCTAAATATGCTTTAATAACTTTTTTATTACTTTTTATTTCTTTGGGAGTACCTTGTGCTATTATGCCTCCTTGTTGCAGTACATATATATTTTGGGCAATATCAAATACAATATCCATATCATGTTCAATAAACAAAACTGTCATTTTAGTTTTTTTCCAAAGCTCTTGAATTTTTTCGATCATCTTCCATCGTTCTTCAGGACCCATTCCAGCTGTCGGTTCATCTAAAAGGAGTACTTTAGGTTTAAGTGCCAATGCTAAAGCTATATCTAATAATTTTTGGTCACCATGACTTAATTCTGAACTTACAATATTGTAAGAATTTTTTAATCCAGCTAATTCAGCAATATCTGCAGCTTCATTATTTATAGTGTGGGTTTTAAATCTATTCCACATATTATTCAGCCCATGCTGTTTTGCTAGTAATGCTACCTTAATAGCTTCTTTTACAGTAAGAGTTGGAAAAATATTTGTAATTTGAAATGCTCGTGCGATACCTAAATGTGTTATTTCAGATTCTTTTAAATTAGTTATATCTTTATCATCAATAGATATTGAGCCTGCATCAATAGAAATTTTTCCAGTAATTAAATTAAAAAGTGTAGTCTTTCCTGCACCGTTAGGCCCAATTACAGCATTTATAGAATTAGCCTTTAATTCTAAGGAAACATTATCTGTGGCTAATATGCCTCCAAAACTTTTAGATAGTTTATCTATTTTCAACATAATTTAGGTATTACTTTCTATTAAATTTAAATAAAATCCAATCTAAAAGACCTTTTTTAAGCCCTAAAACAAAACATAAAATAACTAGTCCGAGAACTAACCCATAATATCTTGTATTAGCAGTTACAAAGTCATTTAAAAGTTCAAAGATAAGTGCTCCCATAAGAGGGCCTAAGAAAGACTGCATGCCTCCTAATAAAATCATGAACAGGGGTTCTGCAGATTTAGACCAAAAAGCCCATTCAGGATATGCCCCTACATCTAATAAAGCTTGAAGTGATCCTGCTAAGCCAGCAATTGAACCAGCAATTATAAATGCAATAAGTTTATGTTTTTGATTGTTAAAACCAAGAGCTGCTGGTCTTTCGGAGTTATCTCTAATCATTCTTAAGCCATAGCCAAATGGGGATTCTATTATTTGTCTGAGTAAAACAATAGTTATTACAGATATAAAAATTGTAAAAGCATAAAAATCAAATGGTCTTCCAAGGTCAATGCCTAAGAAAGGTGGTTTTGGAAACCCTCCCATTAAGCCTTGATCTCCTCCTGTAATACTCACTAAAGCTAATATTATACTATAAATCAACATTTGAAATGCCAAGGTAAGAAAAGAAAAATATATGTCATTAAGCCTAATGCATATCACTCCAATAAGTGCCGCTAAAATACTGGATATTAATACAGCCAAAACCATAGCTATGGGAATAGAAAGCCCTCCCAAGCTTAATACATAGTCAGATTGCAAGAATAGTCCTAAGGTATATGCGCCTGATGCAAAAAATGCAGCATGACCAAAAGCTATTAAACCTAAATACCCTATCAATATATTTAAAGACATAGCAAATAAACCTAAGATAAACACTTTTTGAATTATGTCGTGAATACCTGGATCAGGAAAAATATGGTAAAAAACTATTAGTACAAGCCATACAATGAGACCTAAAAATGCATCTCTATAAAAGTTATCTTTATGCAAAAAACTCATTATTTTTTCTTTCCCATTAATCCCTCAGGCCTTAATATAAGAACAAGCACCATAATCATAAACATTAAACCATCAGTAAATAAAGGCATTGCAACAGCACCGAAAGATCTTGCCATGCCAATAATTAATGAAGCTAAAAAGGCACCACTAATAGAGCCCATGCCCCCTATTACTGTTACTATAAAAGACTCTATTATAATTGAGTTTCCCATGCCTGAAACAACACTACCTACGCTTGCTGCTAAGGCGCCACCTAATCCAGCTAAAAAGCTACCCAGCATAAAAACTCCGGCCCTTAATAAATTAATATTAACACCTAGAGCTTCTAGCATTTTTGGATTAACTGCGGCTGCTCTGACAAGTCTACCAAATCTTGTTTTAGTCATAATGAACCACAAAATAATTCCTACTATAAAACTCATAGCAACGATTGCTAAATGAAAAGGTGGAATTATTGCATCAAAAATAAATAATGGCGGAACTTGAAATAATTCTGGCACCCCTAAACCAGATAAAAATTCATCTCCCCATATTATCATTACTAAGTCATCTAATATTAAAACTATAGAATAACATAATAATATTTGGACAAGTAGCTCTGCATTATAAACCCTACTTATAAGTAGTCTTTCGAATATAATTCCAAATATTCCTACTCCTAAAGCACCTAGAATAACTGATAAACCAAAATGTCCAGTTATAGACATAACCTGCCAAGAAAAATAAGCTCCTAGCATATATAGCGCTCCATGAGCAAAATTTATAACGCCTAGAACTCCAAAAACTAAAGTTAAACCAGATGCAACTAAAAATAGTAACATTCCAATTTTTAATCCTCCTGCTGTCTGAGATATAAGACAAGCAGGTGATATTATGCAATCAAAGAGAGCAAAGATTTCCATGAAATAGCCTTCTTAATTATGTAATGTAATAAATTTTAATTACAGCCAATTTTTATCAGTTAACCAAACTTTTTCAAGTTCTTTTATATTGTTCCAATCTGCTGGTTGAATACCAGTCATGTATGGTTCACTTGATATAGTAGTTCCCCATCCTATTGAATAATCTATAATAGTTTGATCTCTATCTCTTATAGAAACAGAGTTATTATTGCCAACACCTATAAAAGATTTTCTTGTTTTTCCTTTTATAGCCGCAGCTAATTTTTTATTATCTGTTCCTCCAGTTTCCTTTAAAGCATTTATTAAGAAGTCTATTGCAACTGATGCAGACCATGACCAGTTAGTTGGATGGTCTTCATATAGGTCTGTATAAGATTTATCATAATCTCTATTGTCCTGCGTATTGGGCCAGGCCGCAACGTATCTAGTTCCAGAATGCAAACCTTCAGGAAGGTTTTTAATTGCACTCATAGTAGTATAATCAGCTAGATTAATTGCAAAAAGTTCAGTGTTTTTAAAGATGCCATATAATGAAGCTTGATCTATAAAAGACACCAGGTCTCCACCCCAAAGGCTTGTATATACTGCATCTGGTTTTTTTCTCGCTATTTGTGTAATAACTTCAGTGTAATCAGGTTGGAATATTTTAGGCCACCCTTTTCCTATTATTTTAGATCCAGGAGAAAATTGTTCTAAAGCCCAAAAAAAAGTATCATCACTATCTCTTCCATAAGCATAGTCCGGATTTACCGACATCCAAGTTTTTAAGTCTTTTTCTTCAGCAATTTTTGCGGCATATCGAGCGCTTCCTACTGAGTCATGAATACCTTGTCTAGAGAATCTAAATGTGTTCCAGGCTCGAATAGATGGGTTGGCAGTTAAAGATGTTGTTTCAGATACAGAATGGAGGCAAAGAGTTCCGCTTTCACGAACGACTTCCTGAACCGCAAAAGATGCACCTGATGCTTCAGCGTTAATAATAGCATCAACTTTATCTGAATTAATAAAATCTCTACAAACTCTTGCAGCTTCATCTGGCTTAGCTCTACTATCTCTTATTATTAATTCAATATTACGACCCTCTAAACCACCTGCATTATTAAATTTATTAACTGCTATTTTTATTGCATTGGTTACAGAAATTCCTAATTGAGCAACTCTTCCTGATAATATAGTCGGGATTCCTATCTTAATATTACTTTCAGCTTTAAGAATATTTGGAAATCCTCCTGCTAAAGCAAAGATAGAAGCCGAACTTGCACTTGTTTTTAATATTTCTCTTCTAGAATATTTATTTAATTTTTTCATTTAATTTCCCCATTATTATCAATTATTTTTATTTAACTTCTTTTTTCCATCTTCATAATTGGCGATATATTTCCTTCTAATCTAATTAGGTCACCACAACTGTCAATGCAATTTTCTATAAGGAGTTTTATACAAAAATTGGCAACAATTGCTTTTTTATGAAGATATAATGGAAAATTATAGCTTTGATTTTCTGATGATTGTGCAATTTGAATTTTTTCATTAATTCTTATTTTAGAATTATTTTTACAAAGATTAGCGCTTATAATCATATTTCCATTTATTATTCCATTAACTTCTTTAATTTTTACCAGACTAATATTAATATTATATGTGCCTAAATCAGATGAATTATTATTTTCAGTGCTAATTTCATAATTACAGGTAATATTTTTTGATTCGTTTTTGCATTCTATATTGTTCGCATACACATTTTTAATATTCAATAAGATGAATAAAGTAGAAAGTATTATTAGGTTTTTATTTTTTAACATTTTTTGTTTCTATAATTTTAAGTTTTTTTAAATATAGCTACTCGAATAATACTTTTAATGTATAAAAACAATAATATAAACTTTTAAATAATTAATTTATGGAGATTGATAATGAGATTAAAAAATAAAGTAGCAATTGTTACAGGGGGAGCATCAGGTTTTGGAGAGGGAATCTCAAGACGTTTTTCTAAGGAGGGAGCTCAAGTAGTAGTGGCAGATATCAATATTGAAGGAGCAGAAAAAGTAGCATCTGAAATTAATAAAAATGGAGGAAATGCAATAGCTTTTGGTGTAGATGTATCAGATAGTAGTCAAACAAAAGAAATGATGGATAGAAGTTGTGAGGCTTTCGGTAAGTTAGATATTTTAATTCAGAATGCAGCTATTGGAATGAAACCTACTCCATTAGTTGAAACAACTGAAGAAGAGTTTGATACTTTATTTAAAATTAATGTGAAGTCAGTATATTTGGGAGCTGTTCATTCTGTCCCAATTTTTAGAAGACAAAAAGCACCTGGAGTGATTATAAATACTGTTTCAACTGCTGCTATTAGGCCTAGACCTGGCCTAACAGCTTACAATGCCACTAAAGGGTCTTTGGTAACTATGACTAAAGGCTTATCGCTTGAATTAGCGCCAGATAAAATAAGAGTTAATGGATTATGCCCTGTTGCAGGAGATACCGGAATGTTAGATGGTTTTTTAGGAGATGGTCCAAAAAAAGAATCATATAATAGGTTTGTTACAACAGTTCCTTTAGGACGTCTATGTCAGCCAAGAGATATGGCGAATGCTGCTTTATATTTAGCTTCTGATGAAGCTGACTTTATAACAGGGGTTATGTTAGAGGTTGATGGCGGCAGATGTGTTTAGAATGTGATTGAGAAGCATTCTCATTTTTAAGTTAAATTACCGTAATATAACACTATATATACCGCTTAGAATAAATTTAAAAAAAGCTTGCCGTGACTAACTTACTGCGCTAACTTTCTCTTTACGAGGGAGTTAGGGAGGAATACTTATTGTGGGGAGAAATCTCTTTAATAAAGATTTTAAGCAGATCTTAGTATTTTACTTTAGTTTCTAATTATAATTAACGTTCACACAGTGGAGGTAATATGGCTGTATTGAATATCAATGGACTATCTTACGTAGCCGATGCACCAGCAGATACTAGACTGTTATGGGTTATTCGCGAACATTTGCGTTTAACTGGTACTAAGTTTGGATGCGGCATGGGTTTATGTGGAGCATGTACTGTTCATCTAGATGGTGAAGCAGTACGTTCTTGTCAAATCGAATTAGCAGACGCTGAAGGTTCTAGAATTACTACTATAGAAGGTTTAGATCCAAAGGGTCAGCACCCAGTACAACAAGCATGGTCTGAGTTGCAAGTACCACAATGTGGTTACTGTCAGTCAGGTCAAATGATGAATGCGGCTGCTTTCTTAGATAGCAACCCATCACCAAGTGATTCAGAAATACTTGATGCAATGCAAGGTAATTTATGTCGTTGCATTACATACGTAAGAATCAAAAAAGGTGTTCGTCGTGCATCAGAAATTATGGGAGCATAGGACATGACTAAATTTGATAAAAATTTAAAAGGAATCACACGACGCGAAATGCTTGTGGGTTCTGCTGTAGCTGGAACAGGCTTAGTAGTAGGTTATTCTGGTCTTTCAAGTGTAGGTGGTGGAGCTCGTGAAGCTCTTGCGGCTGGCACATTTGATCATCAAGTATTCTTAACTATGGATGCTTCAGGTACTGCAACTGTTCACATTACAAAAGCTGAAATCGGCCAACATGTTGGTACAGCTTTAGCACAAGCTGTAGCTGAAGAGTTAGAAGTAGACTGGAATGATGTAAGAATTGATTATCCAGATACTGCTGAAAAATGGGGCTTTATGATTACAGGTGGTTCATGGTCAGTGAACTGGACATTTGATCGTAACTCAAGAATTGGTGCATCAGCTAGAATAGCTTTAGTTGAAGCTGGCGCTAAATTAATGGGTGTTCCTGCAGCACAATGTTCTGCAAGTAACTCTGTTGTAAGTGACAGTGTTTCTGGTGCTTCAAAAACTTATTCTGAAATTTTAAGTACAACAACAATTGATCGTACTTTCACAGAAGAAGAAATGAAAGGCCTAACACTGAAAAAATTTGGAGAGTATAAAGTAGTTGGTAAGGATATTCCAGCTCTAGATATTCCTGATAAACTTACAGGTGTAGCTCGTTATGGTATTGATGTGTTCGTACCTAACATGGTTTATGGTCGTTTAGTGACAAATCCAACACGTTTCGGTGCTGTTCCTTTATCAGCAGACGATTCTGCTGCTAAAAGTATAGATGGCTATGCAGGTGTTGCTGTTATTAAAGAAGATCCTACTGGAGTAAACACAGGCTATGTGGTTGCTATGGGTGAAACTTATTGGGCAGCTGAAAAAGCAGCCGCTGCAATGAAAGTGACATGGGATTCTGGACCAAATAAGAATACTTCTTCAGCTGACATTGTTCAAGCTGCAAAAGATTCTATTGCTGATGAAGCTCAAGGTTTTACTTGGGTTCTTGAAGGTGATCCAGAAGGAGCAATGAACAAAGCTGAAACTGTTGTTGAAGCGGAATATGAAACATCATTAGGTTATCATGGCCTAATGGAACCAATTAATTGTGTTGCTGCTGAGTCTAACGGCGTATGGCATTTATATACTGGTTCACAGTTCCAAGGTCGTTTTACTGCTATGACTGCAGCAGCTCTTGGTGTTGATGCTAAAAACGTAGTTTTACATCAGCAATATTGTGGAACAGGTTTTGGCCGTAGATTAGAGCCAGATGGAGCTGTTATTTCTGCTCTTGCTGCTCAACAAATTGGCAGACCTGTGAAATTGATATACACACGTGAACATGATTTATCATTTGATTTCCATCAAACACATACAGTGCAAAAAGTTAAAGCTGGTGTGAATGCTGCGGGAAAAATTGATTCTATGTCACATGTAGTAGCTTCAGGTTGGGCAACAAAACGTATGGCTCCAGGTTTCTTAGCTGAATCAGTGGATAAAAAAGGTAAAATTGACCAGTTCTCAACTAATGGTTCTGATCACTGGTACGATATACCTAATCACTATGTAAGATCTGTAGAAAATACAACAGCTATGGCTGCAACTCCTCCAGGACAATTACGTGCAGTTGCACCTACTTGGACTTGGTGGGCAAATGAAAGCTTTATCGATGAGGTAGCTCATAAGATAGGTAAAGATCCTCTAGATATGAGACTTTCAATGCTAAGTGCAACAGGTAAGAATGCTGGTACTCCTCCAAATACTGTAGGTGGTGCTAACAGACTTAGAAATGCTTTAGTAGTTGCTGCTGGTAAAGCTGGTTACGGTGTTAAGCCGATGCCTGCAAATACTGCAATGGGTATAGCAGCTGTTGCTTCTCAAGAACGTGGTTCACCATCATGGACATCAGTAGTTGCTGAAGTACATGTTGACCCAAGTTCAGGAGAGCCAACTCTTAAAAAACTAACAGTAGCTATGGATATTGGTACTGCAGTTAATCCAAACGGTGCACTAGCACAGATGGAAGGTTCTGCATTATTTGGATCAAGTCGTGTTTTACATGAAAATGTAACTATGACTAACGGTTCAATTGATCAGCAAAACTTTGATACTTGGACACCACTGCGTATTCACCAAGCACCTGAAGTAGATGTGACTATTATTCAAAATGGTCATTATCCTGCAGGTTGTGGTGAGCCAGTAGTTACTTGTGTAGGACCAGCGATTGCAAATGCTATATTTAATGCATCAGGAGCAAGAGTTCGTTCATGGCCAATTACAGCTGAAAAAATTAAAGCAGCTCAAAAAGGCGCATAAGTCTACTTGTTAGATATATGAAATTAGACGGTCCTCTTCGGAGGGCCGTTTTTTTTTATTTAAGGTTTTTTGATAATTCTATTTTTATCCCATTAGGGTCTAAAGTAAAAATTTGATGGACTTTATTGTCCGGGGTAAATTTTTCCTCATAGGATATATTTGAATTTTCTAGGTGTATTTTTATTTTTTTTATATTAATAGCTCTAAATGCTATATGATCAAGTGTTGGCTGTTCAGAAGAATTAATATGGTTGTCCTTTAATATAATATGTACTATTGGTCTTTTATTAAGAGATAGCCATGCTCCCTCAAAATTAAATGGGGGTCTATTATTATCAATTTCCATACCTAGTATATTTATATAAAAATTTATTGTTTCAGTTAAATTTTTAGTGATAATTGTTACATGATCTAAACTATCTAATAAATGGTTCATTTATACAATTTTCCTCTTTATAATAAAGTCTACATAGATTATCTATATAAACAATTTAGTAAATAAATAAACTTAGTTATTAGGGAGGTCAGAATGTTTATAAATATAATTTTAAAACCTATAAGCGCTCTTTTTTGTGTTTTTATGTTTTATATACCATCTGCATTAGGAGCGGATGATAAGTTGTTGAATTTAGATATTACAGATAGCTTTCCTGCTATTATAGCAGTTATTGTTTTTATATTAGCTTATCTCCTGGTAATGGCAGAAGAATATACTCATTTACGGAAATCAAAACCTGTAATTGTTGCTGCAGGAGTTATATGGGGTATAGTAGCTTATATGGCTATGAAAATGGGACAGGATAATCATTCAGCCTCATATGCCTTTAAACATACATTCTTAGAATTTGCGGAACTATTTACCTTTTTATTAGTAGCAATGACTTTTATAAATTCTATGACGGAAAGAAATATATTTGAAGCATTACGATCTTGGCTAGTCGGTCAAGGCTTTACTTTTAGAAAAATATTTTGGATTACAGGTATACTATCTTTCTTTATTTCTCCTATTGCAGATAATCTTACAACAGCGTTAATTATGTGCGCTGTAGTAATGGCAGTAGGCAAAAATAATAGTAAATTTATTGGTTTAGCTTGCATAAATATTGTTGTTTGTGCCAATGCAGGAGGAGCATTCTCTCCTTTTGGAGATATAACAACTTTGATGGTATGGCAAAAAGGAGTAGTTTCATTTAGTCAATTCTTTTATATATTTGTTCCTTCTGTAGTGAACGCTATAATACCAGCTGTAATAATGCATTTTGCTATAAGTAATGATAAGCCAGCTGCTAGTAAGGAAAAAGTCATAGTTAAAAAGGGTGGTTATACAATTATAGGTCTGTTTTTAGGTACTATTACATTTACAGTTATTCAGCATCAATTTTTACATTTACCACCAGTATTTGGTATGATGACAGGTTTAGGAGTGCTCTCTATATATGGTTATTTTTTGAAGAAAAAAGATCATAAAGATAAATCTAATACTAAAGCTTTTGATATATTTAATAAGGTTTCTAAGGCGGAATGGGATACACTCTTTTTCTTTTATGGAGTATTAATGTGTGTGGGTGGATTATCTGCCTTTGGTTATATGTCCTTAACTGCTGCATATATGTATGGAGATTTAGGAGCAACTACAGCTAATATTTTAGTTGGAATATTATCAGCTATTGTGGATAACATTCCAGTAATGTTTGCAGTATTAACTATGCTTCCTGAAATGGACTTAGGACAGTGGCTCCTAGTAACATTAACAGCTGGGGTTGGTGGAAGTATGTTATCTATAGGTTCAGCTGCAGGAGTGGCTCTTATGGGACAAACTAAGGGGATTTATACTTTTTTCTTCCATTTAAAATGGACTCCCGTAATTGTATTAGGTTATGCAGCAAGTATACTTGTACATTTTCTATGGAATGCTAATTTATTTAATGGAATAGCTTTGTAATTAATATATTTAAATTAATTACTTCTTTATTGCCTAATAGCTTGAAGCCTTCTTTACTTAATGATAAGTAGTATCTGAAGTTAATATGTGTCGGGGCGTAGCGCAGCCTGGTAGCGCACCTGTTTTGGGAACAGGGGGTCGA
>CAJWSU010000025.1:0-18200 GCA_913046335.1 uncultured Pelagibacterales bacterium
TTTCATGCTGCACTATTTGTAAATTATACTCTTTTGCTATTTCTATTAATTCTTGGAATTCATCATCATTTTCTTCACACATAACCATTATAGATTCTTCAACATTAATTTTTTTTGATAATAGCCAATGAATTACGATTTGTAATAAAGCAATAGTTTCAGTTGTTTTTCCGGATTTAGAAACAGCTAAAAATTTAGCTGTAGAAGGTTCTATTAAATTAAAAACTGTATCAACTGAATTAGGGTCTAAATTATCTAATATATGAAAACTAATGCTTTGTTGAGCATGTCGATATTTATGAGCTTGTATAAAAGAATCTGCACCTAGACTAGAGCCGCCCGTTCCTATTAATATAAAATCTTTTAATTTTTTATTTGTAAAAAACTTTGAATCATGAACAATTTTTTTTAAGTCTAGATCAGAATCTATAATAGAAAAAATTGGTATTTCTTTTGCTTCTCTTTTCCTTCTTAAGGCAGAGAGAATATTATGAGCTTTCTTTTGTAAATCCTCACTAACTTTCCACCCTGAAGAATTAAAAATATATTTTTTATCTTTATACATTTTTTTAATCTAGGCTTCCTTCTTTTTCAGAAATTACTGCATCAATTATTTTTTTTTCTTCATTTGAAGAATTTACCTTCTCTTTTTCATCGATTATATCAATTTCATTATTACCAACAACACTTGTATTTTTTTTCTTATTAAAAAAAATACGATCTCTTTGATTTGTAGATTCTAATTCTTCATCTTCATCTTCATGACCAAATAAGTCAAAATCAAAAATATCATCTAAAAATGATTTTTCCTCATCCGTTTCATTATTATTTTCTGTATCCTCTAAGTTAGTTTCTATACTGTTTATATCAGATTTTAAATCGTCAATTCTCTTTTTTTCCTCTTCAGCATTAATAATTTTAGATTCTTTATTTTTTTCCCCTTCAAATATAGGTTCAAAATTTATAATCTTATCTAATAGAGATTTATCAACTTCTTGAATAGAATTCTCATCGTTAATTATTTTTCTAATATTTTTTTCTGTCTCTTTTTCACCTAATGAAATTAAAAGTATTTCATCACTTAATGTTAGATTTTCATCTATATTATTTTCATTACTAAAAATAATATTTTCATCTTTTTCATTATTCAATATCTCACCCTCTGCTGGAGGCCTTAACTCAAAATTAGGAGGCACTGATAAAGGCTTACTTTCATAAACTTGAAATTCATCAGGTGCCTTTTTAATTATTCCTATTTTTTCTTTTACTCCACCACAGCCATATAAAAGAAGTATAATACATGTAGGTATAAAATATATCTTTAGTAAAGCACTCATAACAAATCAAACCTTTCTTTTTTTATTCTTAAACACTTCAGTATACAAAAATATACAAGCTCCTAGGCATATACTAATATCAGCAATATTAAAGGCTGGCCAATGTATATTTTGCCAATAGATATCGATAAAATCTATTACTACCCCTAACCTAATCCTATCAATAGCATTACCTAATGCCCCAGCAGATATTAATGACATAGCAAAATAATGTTTCTTATTTAAAAAAGCCCATATAATTAGGCCTAAACCAAAAGTTACTCCTATAAAGGAAAATACATGTGGAACTAACTGTCCAAAACTTTTAAAAATACCAAATGCAACACCTGAATTAAATACTAAAGTAAGGTTTAAAAAAGGCAGTAAGTTCAATTCTTCTGAATGCTGTAACATATATTGCAATATCTTTATCTTGGTGTATTGATCTAGAGAAATAATTACGATTATAAATAATATAAAATAGGTAATTTTTTTCATATTTATTTTACAATTTCTAAACATCTATTACATAAAGGGTCTTCTAGACTATTGTCAATTTTTTCATCTATCTTCCAGCACCTAGCACATTTCTTGCCTGCTGCCGCAGAAACTAGAACTCCTAATCCTTCCATATTATCCTCTTTATAAGCTTCTTCTATAATATTTCCTTTTATAATTTCAACTTTTGAAACTATACTTATTTCTTCTATATCTATAGACTCTAATAAAGAATTGTATTTACTATCTTGCACATAAATCACTATCTTTGCTTCTAAACTAGATCCTATAACCTTTTCTTGCCTAGCAAGTTCTAAGGCGGCATTAATAAATTTTCTAATTTTTCTAATTTTTTGCCACTTATCATTTATTACATTATTTATCCAATTTTTAGAAATATCAGGAAATTGCTTTAGATGTATACTATCTTTGTTTTCATTACCATTATGAGCTAACCACGCTTCTTCGGCGGTATAACATATCACAGGTGCTAACCATGCTGTTAAACATTTAAAAACTTCATATAAGACGGTTCTTGCTGATCTTCTTACTTTATTCTGTGCATTATCACAGTAAAGAGAATCTTTTCTTATATCAAAATAAAAAGCGGAAAGGTCTGAGGAGCAAAAAATATTTAGTTCACTATAAAAAGCCTGAAAGGTATAACTATCAATCGCTTTTTTTAGTGACAAATCTAGTTCCTTCAACCGGTGTAAAACCCATTTTTCTAATTCCGGCATCATATCTGTATCAACAGACTCTGTTTCCTCATAATCATTTAGTGCTCCTATAGTAAACCTAATAGTATTCCTTAAACGCCTATATGATTCACTTACACCTTTTAATACTTCCGGACTAATTCTTACATCTTCAGTAACATCGGTCATGGCAACCCAGAGCCTTAAAATATCAGCGCCAGATTGCTTCATTATTTCTTGTGGAGAGATTACATTGCCAATACTTTTAGACATCTTTCTACCTTGCCCATCCAAAACAAAGCCATGGGTTAATACAGCATTAAAAGGAGCTCTTCCTCTAGTACCACAAGATTCTAGGAGAGAAGATTGAAACCATCCTCTATGTTGGTCAGAACCTTCTAGATATAGATCTGCAGGCCATTTTTGTTTTTCACTATTTAAAACAAATGAATGCGTTGAGCCAGAATCAAACCAAACATCTAATATATCTTGTACACACTCATACTCTTCAGAATTGTATTTATCTCCTAAAAATATTTGGGGATCCTCTATAAACCAAACATCTGCTCCTTTTTTTTCTACTTCATGAGCTATTCTTTCTATTACTTCAGGGTCTCTTAAAATCTCACCAGTACTTTTATTTAAAAATGCTGTAATAGGAACTCCCCAGACACGCTGTCTAGATACACACCAATCTGGTCTATCCTTAACCATAGATTTTATTCTATTTTTAGATATGGAGGGAACCCATAATGTGTCTTCTATAGCTTCTAATGCAATATCTTTTAAGTTATTTTTTTCCATAGAAATAAACCATTGTTGTGTAGCTCTATATATTATAGGTTTTTTAGATCTCCAGGAATGAGGGTAACTATGAATATATTTTTCTGAGGTAAATAAAGAAGATTGTTTTGTTAAAGCATCACAAACAGGTTCTAATGCCTTAAAAACATGTATTCCTGCAAAAAGAGGAATATTTGGAAAATATGTACCTCCATCTTCAACTACATCTGGAACAGGAATATTATATTTCATTGCAAGCTCAAAATCATCTTCTCCATGTCCTGGTGCTACGTGAACAAAACCAGTTCCTTGTTTTGTAGAAACAAAATCTCCATGAAGTAATGGCACATCAAAATCATAGCCTTCTTCACTTAAAGGATGCATAGAAATAGAGCCTTGTAAAAGGTTTCCTTTTAATTCTTTTTCTAAATTATATTTTTCAATATTCGTATCTAGTATGAATTTTTCTAATCTTTCTTTTGCTATTAAAATTTTTTGCCCAACAAAAAATTGTTTGTTTTCATGATTATCTAAAACCTCTATTATAATATAATCCAGATCTTTTCCATATGCTATTGCTCTATTTGCAGGAATAGTCCAAGGCGTAGTAGTCCATATAGGAACAAATACATTATGTAATATTGATTCATTAGAACTTTTAATTTGAAACCCAACTGTAATAGCTGTAGATTCTATATCCTTATATTCTACTTCTGCTTCCGCTAAAGCTGTTTTTTCCACTGGCGACCACATCACAGGTTTTGATCCTTTATACAAGCTTCCATTTTCTATAAATTTGCCAATTTCTCTAACTATCTGAGCTTCAGCTTTAAAACTCATCGTTAAATAACGATCCTCCCAGTCTGCCAAAATAAATAATCTTCTAAAATCATCCATTTGTGCACCAATCCATTTATCCGCAAAAGCTCTACACTCTGCTCTGAATTCTGCTATTGGAATGTCATCCTTGTTGATTCCTTTTTTCTTATATATTTGCTCTACTTGCCATTCTATAGGTAAGCCGTGACAATCCCATCCTGGTATATAATGTGAATTATACCCACTCATTTGCTTACTTCTATTAATAATATCTTTCAATATTTTATTCATAGATGTACCAATATGTATAGGCCCGTTTGCATAAGGGGGACCATCATGAAGTGTGAATTTTTCTTTATTTTTAGACTGCTCTCTTAGCTTTCCCCATAAATCTATTCTGTTCCATCTTTCTATCATTTCTGGCTCGCGCTGAGGTAAACCACCTCTCATTCCAAAACTGGATTTTGGTAAAAATACTGTGTCTTTATAATCCATTTAATACTTCCCTAAATAGCCTTAAAAAATATCTAAATATTATTTTCTGTTAATATATTAATTGCCTTCTTACAATCCAAAGTCATTTGCTTTTTTAGTTCCTCTATATCAGAAAAAACCTGTTCATCACGAATCTTCTTTACCAAAGAAACTTTTATACGTGTTCCATAAATATCTCCACTAAAATTTAGTAAATGAGCCTCTAAAAATCTTTTTTTCCCTTTAAATTGGGGCCTATAACCTGTAGAAATTGCCCCCATATGAAATTTATCCTTAATCTTTACCCATCCTGCATAAATACCATCCTCTGGAATTACAGTATTTAAATAATTAATATTAGCAGTTGGGAAACCTAATGTATTACCTAATTGCTCTCCTTTTACAACATGTCCTTCAACTTCATAAAAATATCCTAACACCTCTTTTACTTCCATCATTTTTCCAGAAGCTATCATATCTCTAGCTAAGCTGGAGGAATATCTTCCAGTTTTTCCTGACACTTCATTGATTATATGTACATTAAAATGCTTTCTGAACTCTGCAGACATTAAGTAATCAACATTTCCTTGTCTTTTATATCCAAAATGAAAATCATCTCCTATAATAATATCACTTACATTAAGCCCATCGATTAAAACTTTCTGTATAAAATCTAATGGTGTGAGCTTTGAAAAAGCTATATTAAAACGCTGAGCTAGCAACATATCCACTCCCAACTCTCTCATTTTAATTACTTTATTTCTAAAAGATAAAATATTTTTAGGCTCATTTCCAGGCCTCAATACTTTTAACGGGTGAGGATGAAATGTTAATATAATAAATTTGCCACCGTATTTTCTCTTAAGAAGTTTGGCCTGATTTACAATAGCTTTATGTCCATGATGCAAGCCATCAAAATTACCTATCGCTACAATAGATTTATTAGTATGGTTTTTTATATCTTTAAAGTTTCTAAATAATGAAATCATATTTAGGTTCTAACATAATTCATTTTAACAAAACCCATCCTAACCCCTTAGGGCTTTTTACTGACTTTGCTCCACCCAACTCTTCTATATGTAGCAAATGTGCTAAAACAGACCTCCCTGCAGCCTTTATTAAACGCTTATCTAAATGAGGGTACATTTTACTTACTAAATTAGGTATATAGGATAATTGTTTGCTATTTAAATTTTTAATTATCTGTTTTTTTCTCATCTTTCTATGACCTATTAAAGCTTTCACAAATCTTCTAGGATTCTTGATCATTTTTCCATGAGCCGGAATATAATACTTATCATTCCTTAATAACATTTTTTCTAAGCTATTAAAATAGTCTTGCATATTACCATCTGGAGGAGACACTAAAGTAGTAGACCAGCCCATTATATGGTCTCCAGTTAAAACAGCTTCCGTTCCAACTACACCATAGCATATATGATTGGAAGTGTGCCCCGGCGTATGTATGCATTCTAAACCCCAATTACTACCTTTAATAATCTCATTATCTTTTAAGATATAATCTGGGATAAAACTTAGATCAGCCCCTTCTTCACCTCCCGATTCACCATGAGGCCCATATCCCATAACTTTAGCTCCAGTAATCTTAGATAAAGGCTTGGCAGCAGGAGAATGGTCCGCATGAGTATGTGTTACTAAAATATGTGTTATTTTTTCTCCATTAGTTGCCTTTATAATAGCTTCAATATGCGAGTCTATATTGGGACCAGGATCAATAATTGCTACTTCATTTTTTCCAATAATGTAAGTGCCTGTACCATGTAAAGTATAAGGACTTGGGTTTGGAGCCACAATTCTTCTAATACCAGGCAAAACTTCTTGGGCTTCAGCATATTTAAATTCTAATTCATGCGTTAATAAGTCTTGAATAGAAGACTGATTGTTTATATGGTCTTTCAAAGATCTACTCCTAATTTTTCTTATAAATGATTGTACCTTTGCTCTATAAAAATATATAAAATATATTAGATTATAACCTTCTTTAATTGAAAAAACATAAAATAATGCAGCAAAAAAAATATATAGCAAGAAGCATGGAAAAAAAAGAATTAAAGTTCACTCCTAAAAGAGAAAAAGACACAAAGATTCCGAGACCAAGAGACGCTTCAAGCTTAGTACTCCTGAAAAAAACTGATAAAAATGTCAAAGTGCTGCTAGGAAAAAGGTCTGATAAAACACGTTTTATGCCCGGAGCTTGGGTGTTTCCAGGAGGTGTTGTTGATAAAACGGATCATACTATATCACTTAATTCATCCTTAAATAAAAATATAATAAAAAGACTAGCAGTATCTAATAATGCAAGAACAGCTAAGGCATTAGCGGTTGCCTCTATAAGGGAAACTGTTGAAGAAACGGGCTTAATTCTTGGGGCAAAGCTTAAAAACACTGAAAATACTGATTTTGAAGAAGATACTAACGGCATAAGTATAATGTCTAAATTAGGATTAGAACCAGATATTTCTAAGCTTTTTTATTTAGGAAGAGCAATCACTCCTACTTTTAGTCCTATACGTTTTCATGCAAGATTTTTTATCGCAGATGCTAAACATCTCACTGGAAAAATAAAAACTACTAGTGAATTAGTTGAAATTAAATGGATACCTTTAGAAAAAGCTACTAAGCTTCCAATGGCAGATGTAACAGAATTTATGATTAATGAACTTTTAACTTTTGATGGAGATATATCAAAAATTAAAAAAATGTTAGATAGTCGTCCAATGTTTACATGGAAAATGGGAAAACAATGGATTACGAGAAAATAAATTATTTATAGATAATAAATGAATATATTTACAGAAAACTTATATAAAAAATATAGCCAAAATATTGCAATTGAGAAAAAAATTGTAGAAAAAAAAAGCCTGTATCAAAATATCTTAATATTTGATTCAAAATATTTTGGCAGAGTAATGACTCTGGATAAAGTAATTCAAATTACTGAATATGATCATCATGGTTATTCCGAAATGCTTTCACATGTTCCTATATTATCTCATGGTAAAATAAAAAAAGTGCTTATCATAGGTGGTGGAGATGGTGCTATTGCTGCAGAGGTCGTTAAGCATAAAGAAATAGAAGAAATATTAATATGTGAAATAGATGAAGAAGTGATAGGTCTGAGTAAAATCTATTTAAAGAAAATAAATAAAGGATGTTTAAATAATTCTAGAGTTAATATTATAATTCAAGATGCCTCTAAGCTGATAGCAAATGAAGAATTAAAAAATTATTTTGATTTAATCATAACTGATAGGCCTGACCCAATAGGGCCAGGAAAAAATTTATTTACTATAAAATTTTATGAAAGTATTAAAAATATACTTTCTGAAAAAGGTATTGTTGTATTTCAAACTGGGGTTCCTTTTTTTCAAAAAAAAGAGCTTAAAAAAACGAACCTATATTTAAAAAATATTTTCAAATTTTCGGGAACTTACCTTACAGTTGTTCCAACATATATAGGTGGTTATATGGCTTTAACATGGGCATCAAAACAAACAGACATGGCTAAAAATAGAAATATTAATAAAAAATTAGATACTAAATATTATACAAGAGAAATACATAAATCATCATTCATACTTCCTAACTGGATAAAGAAGATATTAATCACTAATTAATATTAATGAAGTATTCTTTCAACCTCTGCAGACCGTTAAAATCTGATGAGTAAACAGATGTATATGCACCTGTAGAGTATATTCTTACTTTATCTCCAGATACAATATTTAAAGGAAGTTCATAATTATATTTCTCATATAAAATATCAGCTCCATCACATGATGGCCCGGCAATTATAACTGGCCCCGTTTTAAATTGTTCTTTATTTACTGGTATAATTTTATACTTTATTGCCTCAGCCTCTGTTTCAGCTAAGCCTCCAAACCTACCTATATCTAAATAAATCCACCTTCTATTATCTTGATAATCTTTTTTTGAAACTAAAACTACTTCTGATTCTATAACACCAGATTCAGCTACTAAAAACCTACCCGGCTCTATCATAATTTTAGGTAAGTCATCATTAAAAATATTTTTAATTTTATTATTTAATTCTTTTGAAAAAAGTTCTAAATTAAAATAATAATCTTTATAATCTACGGGAATACCTCCTCCTATATTAATAAATTCTAGTTTAATATTTTGAAGTTTTAAGAATGAATAGACTTCAAAACAAGATTCTAATGCTTCTTCCCATCTCTTTATATTAGTTTGTTGAGACCCTACATGAAAAGAAATTCCTGCTGGAATTAAGCCTTTATTTTTAGCCTCTAACATTAATTCTTTTGCCATACCTATAGAGCATCCAAATTTTTTTGATAAAGGCCAATTAGCTCCTTTATTTTCTACTTGTAAACGACAAAAAACTTTAGAGTTTGTAGCGTGTGTCTCAATTTTATTAAGCTCTTGTAATGAATCGAATGCAAATAATCTTACACCGTTATTATAAGCCCAGAAGATATCTTTATCCTTTTTTACTGTACTTCCATAAGATAATTTAGCTGGATCAACAGACTGAGCAAGACATAACTCAATTTCTTTTTTACTAGAGACATCAAAGTTCGAGTTAGCACTATTTAAACAATTTATTATATCAATAGCTGGATTAGCTTTAACAGCATAATATATAAGACTATTAGGAAAAAACTTTTTAAGTTTTATGTAAGAATTTCTAACTACCGATAAATCTATTACTAAGCAAGGAGTTTCTAAGCTAGACTGATCTAGAAAATCATTTATATTGGAAATTGTCATACTTCTTCGTTAACCAAGCCTCTTTTTACTTTTTTTACTCTAATTTTGTTAGGTTTAAATCTATTTTTTAGAAGCTCTAAAGATAAATCAGGATCAGTATCTCCGCACATAAAAATATCAAATGCTACAAAATTTCTTTCTGGCCAAGTATGTACACTAATATGAGATTCTGCTAATACAACTACGCCGGAGACTCCTTGTCCTTCTCCAAAATGATGCGTATGTGCATGAAGTATAGTTGCTCCAGCAACTTCTGCTGCACTAATTAATAATTCTTTAATTTTTTTATCATTTTCTAAAAATAGGCAACCCCACATATCAATTAAATAATGGTTTCCAGCATATAAACATCCATTTTCTTCCACAAAATGATCAGAAGCTATATTTAATTTATTACTGTTTTTAAAACCTAAGTCCATGAAAAAAATTTTCCCCATTATCTGATATTATCAAAAAGCTTATGGAAAATACACATAAAATTTACAATGTCAAAATATAAAATATTATTTTCATGGTACCACTGGTCGGACTCGAACCGACACTGAGTTGCCTCAAATGGATTTTGAATCCATCGCGTCTACCAGTTTCGCCACAGTGGCCTGAATACTAAGGTTATCATTAATATATTATGAAAAATTCAGCAATAAAAATCTATTCGGATTCATACTTATTTATTAATAATGGCAAATCCCTAATCCATGTTTCTTTAGCTAATTTATATTTTCTTAACGAAGCTGGTATACCTTCGTTAAATATTTCAGCTGGACTTGTTCCATTTAGGACGGCCTGCTTAGCAGTTTTATCTATATAATTGATCCAATACTTTGTTAATAAAAGTTGCTCTTGGATTTTAATCAATTCTCCATGTCCAGGAATTATATAATCCCATTTACGATTTTTTATATCAGAAATATATTTATTCCAGTTAGTAATATTAGCATGTGGAATGGTTGGCGCTCTTTCAGTAAAAACTAAGTCTCCCACAAATATAATTTTACTAAGCAGGTCTTCTATAACTAAATCTCCCTCTGAATGGCCCTGACTATATAACTCTATACTTACCTTACGACCTCCTAAATCAAGATTTAATGGAAACTCCTCATTATTGCCAAACTTAACTATTTTAGTCTTGATAAACCAATTATCACCAATTGATTTTTTTACCTGTCTTAATAGTCTGTTACCATATTTGAAATACATGTTAATTTCAGCTTGAGACATAATAACATTAGCCCCTATTTCTATAAATTTTGAAATACCAAATGAATGGTCTGGATGGTGATGAGTTACAATTAGGTGCTTTATTGGAAGTGAAGAATACGATTTAATAATTTCTATAACTCTTGAAGCATACAAATAACTTGGGCCAGCATCTATTACTAATATACTTTTTTTCCCTATTATGAATCCCGTATTACTTATAGCACCTCCATTTACATTATTTAAATTATTTACATCTCCAAAAAATACATAAACATTTTTTGATACTTCAATTGGAGTTATATTATAAATACTTTCAGAGAAAGCTTGAAAAGAATTAAAAAGAACTAGTAAAAATACAATATTTTTAAAATATTGCATTACATAGTATTATCATTTTTATATGAAAAAAATTCTAGGCCGCGAGAATCCATAACATGAACTCGGACACTCTGACCTTTCTCAGGCAGATCTAATAATATAACTGGATCAGTAGATAAAGCTGCATATGTAGTAATATCTGCTATTGGTCCATCTTTGTCATCAACATGTATTTTTTTAATAAAATACTCAGGTATAACTTCACCATCTAAATCTACTACAAAACCTGTTTCCATAGGATGTGTAATTTTAAGTTTAATTCTTTGAGCTCCAGCTTCTCTTTTATATTCTTTCACAGCTATTTTACCAACTGTTCCTGTTTCACATACCTCTATAGCTGGGTCACAAGCAGGAGTAGAACAACCTCCTGCGCTAGCAACAAATACCATTTTAGAACCTATATACCAATTTCCTTTGTGATCTAATATTGCTGCTCTTATTGGTGAGTCATCCTCTAATCTAACGTTCATTCCTAATGCTTCTATATCTCTGTAAGGTGTTAATGAAATTACTTGCTGGATTGGATTATTTTCTATCAATAAAATAAATTTTTTAAAATTTTGTATCTTTTTAGGCAGAGTAACTATTAAAGGAACTTTATGAGCTTCTTCAATATAGTCCTGCATTATAAGCTTAATATCATCAACAAAGAAAACATTTGCATTTTCACCTAACAGTTCGTTTTGCAAATCTTCCCACACTGCTGAATTTTTAGGATCAAGAGATTCTTTTGATTGAACAATACTATCAGAACTAGGTTTATTTCTTCTTTCAGTAGGGCTAGAAGACAGCTCTTCTGATAAATCTGCACCTGCTTTAAAATCAGAAAACGGACCAGAATAGGCAAATTTAGAATATAGAAAAAAGATTACTAAAAAAATTACTTTAAACAAATTATTCCCCAAAAACCATATTTTTTATGTTATAGCTCATTATATATATATTTTTTAATTTTGGATACTATATATTTATAAAACTAGCCAGCTTAAATAATGAATGGCATAAAATTTAATATGATATTAAAGAAACTATATAATAAAATTTTATTAATATCTGCTAAACCTAAAGCAGAAGTATTTTTAGGCACTATAGCCTTTACAGAAAGTTCTTTTTTTCCTATTCCTCCAGATTTGCTTCTATTACCTATGGCCTTAGCAAGGCCGTTAAAGTGGTTGAGACTAGCTATAATTACTACTATTTTTTCAGTGCTTGGAGGAATATTTGGTTATTTTATAGGTGTGTTTTTGTGGGATACAATAGGTCAATCGATTATTGAATTTTATCATTTAGAAAATCAATTTGATTTGTTTAAAAAAAATTATAATGAGAAGGGTGCGCTAATAGTTTTTATAGCAGGTTTTACCCCTATACCTTACAAACTAATTACAATATCATCTGGAGGAATGCATTTAGACTTAATTACATTTATAATAGCTTCCTTTATATCAAGGGGAGCACGTTTTTTTATATTGACTGGCATAATTAGATTATTTGGAGATGCCGCTAAAAAGCTTATTGATAAATATTTTAACATTCTTACATTAATTTTAGGGTTGATTATTATCATTATATTTAGTTGGTTATATTTTTAAAGATGAACTTACAAATTAAAAATTGTTTTACTCAACCGATTTCTATTGCTTTAATATTTTCTATATTAGCGCTTATAATTGCTTTTTTCTTACAATTTGTATTTGGCCTTCAGCCTTGCTATTTATGCATGCTACAAAGATATGGCTTTGCAGTAATGCTTTTTATAAGCCTATTTGGACTTATATTTTATAATAAAAATATTATATCTATTTTATTATGCTTCTGCTCATTATATATTATAGGAATCAGCTTTTGGCATATCGGAGTAGAGTTACAATGGTGGGCAGCTTCTTTAGAATGCTCTGGTATGACTGAAAATATAGGAACTTTACAAGAAGAATTAAAAAAAGCACTAAACAGTCCAGCAATTGCTACCTGCGACCAAGTCTCTCCAAAAATTATGGGTATAACACTTGTTCAATGGAGTTTCATCTATGGCCTCGCTTTATTTATTATCTTAACTATATTAACTATTAGAAATATAAGAGATTAAAAAGAATATGCCAAAAAACTTAATAACTAAAAAATTAAAAAATACTATTACTGATGATATGATTCGTGTGAATCAAGCCGGTGAATTTGGTGCAAAACGTATATATGAGGGTCAATTAGCTGTTTTAAAAAATGATAAAACTATAATAGAAATGGCAGAACAAGAAGCAGAGCATTTAAAAGCATTTAATAAAATTTTATTAGAAAGAGGAATAAGGCCTACAGCCTTATCTCCATTGTGGAATCTAGGTGGTTATTTATTAGGAATGACTACTGCTTTAATTGATAGAAAAGCAGCAATGGCTTGTACAGTTGCAGTAGAAGAAGTGATTGATGATCATTATAAATCTCAGCAAGCAGAACTCCAAAATAATGATACAGAAAAGAACCTTTTTAAATTAATTAAAAAATTCAGAGATGAAGAGATTGAGCACAGGAATACAGCACTAGAACATAATGCAGAAGATATTAGGGGGTATAAAGTTATGACTCAGGGTATTAAAGGTATAACAAAGCTCGCTATATTTCTTTCAAAAAAAATATAGTCTAAACTGTAAATGACTCTCCACAGCCACATCTGGCTGACTCATTAGGGTTATTAAAAGAAAAACTGGATTCAAGTTTGTCTTGCTTCCAATCTACCTCAGAGCCAATTAAAAATAGAGTAGCCGAAGCATCTATATAAATATTTATATTATCCTTAACAACTTTTTCATCAGTTAACTTCTCTTCTGAAGCATAATTCACATCATATGTCATACCAGAGCAGCCACCAGTCTTTATACCAAACCTAATACCTAAGGTATTTTTTGGAGCTTTTTCTAAAATATACTTCATTCGCGCTAACGCTCTATCTGTTATAGTTATTATTTCTGGACGTGGCTTGGATAATTTGTTCATTTTTTATTCCTTTAAAAAAAACCTAATTCTAATCTAGCTGCTTCGCTCATATTATCTTGAGTCCAAGTTGGCTCCCAAACAATCTCCACTCTGACATCTCCCACATCTTTACATTTTGATACTGCCTCTGCAACTCTATCTGGAATAGTTTCAGCTTCTGGACAATTTGGAGTAGTCAAAGTCATTGTAATCAACACATTAAACTTCTCATCAATATCTATATTATAAACTAACCCTAATTCCCATATACTAACTGGTATTTCAGGATCATATACTGTGCCTAAAGCCTCAATTATTAAATCTTTAAGACTATTATTTGATTCTTTAACTTTTGTATCCAATGGTCATCCCTTTGCTTTAATAGAACTATATACTAATTATGTTATACCTTTTCAAAAACTTTACCTACTTTATAAATGCCTTCAGCTAAAGCCTCAAAATCACTCCTATCATTATAACAACCAATTGATGCCCTTACAGTAGAGGGTACACTATAACGCTCCATTGTAGGTTGAGCACAATGATGACCTGTTCTAACTGCAATATTATAAGAGTTTAAAAGTGTTCCCATATCATGAGGATGAATATCCTTATATAGAAACGAGATAACGCCAGCCCTGTTATCTGGCTTACCAATTATTCTAATTCCTTTTATACTTTCTAAAATATCTAAACCTTCATTAACTACTTTTTGAGAATGCTCATAAATATTTTTCATACCTATCTTCTTCATCCATTTCAATGCCTCGCCTAGACCAATTGCTCCTACAATGTTAGGAGTTCCTGCTTCAAATTTGCTAGGAATATCGGCGTAGGTTGTCTCTTCAAAAGTTACTTTATCAATCATATCTCCTCCGCCTTGATAGGGTGGAGCCTCAGATAAAATTTCTTTCCTACCATACAAGACTCCAATTCCTGTTGGCCCATAAGTTTTGTGGCCAGAAAAAACATAAAAATCACAACCTAAATCTTGTACATCTATTTCAAATTGTGGTACAGCCTGACAACCATCTATAAGTGTATAAATACCTCGTAATTTAGCTTCCTTACATATTTGCTTAACAGGCAAAATAGTTCCTAAAGCATTAGAAACATGGGTAATACATATAAATTTTGTTTTAGAACTAACTTCTTTTAAAACAGAATCCACACTGACATTTCCATTTTCATCTGATTCAGCAACTTTTATTTTTGCGCCATATTTTTTAGCAGCTATTTGCCATGGCACTATGTTTGAATGGTGTTCTAATCTAGAAAGAATTATTTCATCATCCTTTACAAGCTTTAAGTCAGAGACAGATGAAGCAACTAAATTAATCGCCTCAGTTGCGCCTCTTAAAAAAATAATTTCTTTAGAAGACTCTGCATTAATAAATTCTTTAACAATTTCTCTAGCATCTTCATGCTTGTCCGTAGCAATTTGACTTAGCGTATAAAGCCCTCTGTGAATATTTGCATAATGATTAGAATAAGTATCATCTATAGAGTTTATGACAAAACTTGGCTTCTGTGCGCTTGCAGCACTATCTAAATAAACCAATTTTTTATCATTTAAAATAGGAAATTCACTTTTTATATCATTTAAATTATATATTTGAGGTTTAATCATTTTCATTATAATTTTCTAAAATAAAATTTTCAGCTCTTTTTATTAAAATATTACTAAAATTACTAATAATTGTATTACTAAAAGAATTAATTAAAAGTTTTCTAGCTTCATGTTCTGGGATGCCTCTGGACTGTAAATAGAAAAGTTGCTCTTTACTTAATGTTCCAACTGTTACACCGTGAGAACATTTAACATCATCAGCTAGTATCTCTAGCTCAGGTTTAGCGTTTACCCTAGCTTGATCGCTTAATAATAGACTTTTTCCCGACATTTCTGCTAATGTTCCATCAGCTCCTTCCTCTACTCTAATCTTCCCTTGAAAGGACCCTCTAGAATTTTCATCTAAAATTGTTCTAATAACCTGTACACTTTTTGTATTCTTAGTCGCATGTTTTACTTTTGTTAGAGTTTCATGCAGCGATTTATTTTTACCCATCATTAATACATTAACATTAGATATAGCATGCTCTCCTAGTAAATTTATCCTAACTTCGTTTCTAGCTTGACCATCACAATTTATTAATGAATTGCAAATAAATTCAGACCCTTTATCTAGTTGTGCATGCACATTATTAACATGAATATTTTTACTATTACCTCTTATAAATCTATTGTATGATAATGAAGATCCTTGAGATAAATGAATATCTGTTACATCAGAAGTAAATACCGTATTATTGTTTTTGTGTCCTTGTATATTTTCTATAACTTCACACTTAGAACCTTTATCTAAGAAAATAACAGACCTTATATGCTTCATAGAGTTTTCTGAATAGTCTCCTATATGCATTAACTCAATATAACCAGGAACCTCTATGTTTTTATCTATATGAATTATTGCTCCATCTTCATGGAATGCTGCATTAAGTGCAACAATACTTTGAGGTCTACTGTCAATAATATTAGACAATCGTGCTTCAGAATATTCATTAGCTGGTTTTATTTTTTCTTTAAGAAAATCTGAATTATTTTTAATAAAAAATTTTAAGGAATTAACTTGAACTCCTTTAGGTAGCTCATCATGATCTATGCTTATAATTTTACCATTATGAAATATTACTCTTACCAAACATTCTGCATCTTTTTTTTCTATTGAAGGATAATCTACTTCATAACTATCTTCTTGTTGAGTCATATAAAAGGTATCTGTTAAGCCTTTAAATGAATTTACGTTCCATTCCTCAACACTTTTATCTGGGAAACCGTCTTGATGAAATTGTTTTATTGCATCATCTCTTAATCTCTTCATCCAATCCAAACCTAAACCTGGAAGATTTGGAAGAATGTCATTATAAGATTTATAATATCTATTTTTTATATCGGAAATATTTTTCATTATCTATGCAGCCTCAATAATACCTTGATAGCCTTTTTCTTCTAAAACCAATGCTAACGATTTATCTCCTGTTTTAACTATTTTTCCATCTGCTAATATATGAATAGTGTCAGGTTTTAAATACTCAAGTAGCCTTTGATAATGGGTAATAACTATTCCACATAATTTATCGCTTCGAAGTTTATTAACTCCTTCAGCAACTATTTTCAGAGCATCTATATCTAAGCCAGAATCTGTTTCGTCTAGAATAGCTAGAATAGGAGACAACATAGACATTTGAAAAACTTCTGCACGTTTTTTTTCTCCACCTGAGAATCCGACATTTACCTCTCTTTTAAAAAAATCTTCGCTCATTTCTAGTTCTTTAGCTCTTGCTCTTGCTAATTTAAGAAACTCAATTGCATCTAACTCAACTTCTCCTCTATGTCTCCTTTGGGCATTTAAAGCAGTCCTGACAAAAGTTGAAGTTGCCACACCAGGTATCTCAACAGGGTATTGAAATGCTAAAAATACTCCTGCTGCTGCTCTTTCATCTGTTGGCATATCTAAAAGGTTTTTACCTAAATATTTAACAGAGCCACTTATGACATTATATCCTTCCTTACCCGCCAATACAGAAGCTAAAGTTGATTTTCCAGCTCCATTTGGACCCATAATTGCAGCCATTTCTCCATGTTCTATGTTTAAAGATAAACCTTTAAGGATTTTTTTGTTACTAACTTCAACATGTAAATCTTTTATTTCTAATGCAATTGTCAATATTTTGTACCTCTTCTAAATTATTGTTAACCAACTGAACCTTCGAGACTTACTCCTAAGAGTTTTTGTGCTTCAACTGCAAATTCCATAGGTAGCTTTTTTAAAACTTCCTTACAGAATCCATTTACTATAAGCGCAACTGCTTCTTCAGGGTCTAAACCTCTTTGTTGACAATAGAAAAGCTGTTCATCACTAATTTTTGAAGTCGTAGCTTCATGTGCTACTTCTGCACTAGCATTCTTAGAATCAATGTAGGGAACTGTATGCCCTCCACAATTATTTCCAATTAATAAAGAATCGCACTGCGTAAAATTAGTTGAATTATCAGCGCCTGCTTGCATCCTGACCAAGCCTCTATAAGTTTGCTGTCCATGGCCTGCGGAAATTCCTTTTGAAATAATAGTAGACTTTGTATTTTTTCCTATATGAATCATCTTTGTTCCCGTATCAGCCTGCTGTTTCTTATTGGAAATAGCAACTGAATAAAACTCTCCTACTGAATTATCTCCCTGTAATAGGACAGAAGGGTATTTCCACGTTATTGCAGAACCTGTCTCAACCTGAGTCCA
>CAJWSU010000026.1:0-16740 GCA_913046335.1 uncultured Pelagibacterales bacterium
TCATTTTAACTGGATGTCTACCATTTGCTAAATCCGTTCCACCAAAAGGATCTGCCAAGGGTTTAGACCAGTATAAAATATTGGCTTTGCAATTTGAAGCTATAGCGGGTCTTCCTTTGATATCAATTTTTGAAGTTCTATTTACAGGAAATCTTTCTAATACATTTAAATAATCTTTTTCCCAATCATTTAATTCTTGATCAGAAAAAACTTTTTCAAATATGTAAAAACCATTTTTTGAATAAGAATCAATTATTTTTTTGTGAAGAGTTCCATCTTTATTAAACTTTATAGGGCCCCGATTAGAAAGATTTAAAGCACGCTTCTCACCTGCCTTAAGATAATTTTGCATATCAATTTCTTCAGAACCATATCCCATAGTAAAAAATTATATCAAAATTATTATTACTGTAAAATAAAAAAAGGCCTCTATTAAATAAATAAAGGCCTTTCGAAATAATATTTACTAGTTATTTCTGCATTATAAATGTGCCAGAACCTTCGCCCCAACCGCTATCATTCCACCAAGTCATTTTACCTGTAACTCCTTCAAATCGTCCAGTACCATTTACAGCATCACCTGTACATTGGCCATCTGTTCCGCAATGCCAAACTAGTACCCAGAAATCCTCTGATTTAGCATCTTTCATTTTACATGTTCCGTTGCCATCTCCATTAATAAATAAAGCAGGACACATAAAGTTAGTTTGGATAACATCACCATTTTCCATAGTCATCATATTTGTTCCAATAAAAGCACCTGATACAGAAAAATGATCTCCGTTATTAACTATGTTCATATTTGTGAAGTCACCACCATATTTCATAGTCATTTCATGATGACCAGCAGTAGAAGTTTTAACAAATATTACAGCAGTAAAAATTGTTAGAATTATTATCTTAATTAATTTCATTTTTATTTCCTATTTAAAATTATGGTTTAGTATAATTAAGTGATTGTTTACAGCGATTAGACCCATTAGCTCCTAGATCGTAGCACGCCCATGGACCACTTCCTGTCCACCCAGCATATTTCCCTGTTCCACCAATAATAGTGTTAACACCCTTTTGTGTGTCTCCAACGAAACTAGTATATAATCTATCTCCATCAGCATCACCCCAAGCGCACCATCCTTTGTTTTCTCCAACACCATTATTTACTTCAAAAGCTGCAAAACATTGAGCTTCTCCATTATGGAGATAACCAGAACCGCTATCATTAAAAGTAGCCCCTTTATAAACGCCTGTTCCCATTATATGTCCTTCTCCAACTGGAATTACAGTTACAGGTCCAGCAGCCCATCCAGTATGAAAATCAAATGAACCTTTATGTCCATCAGCTAAAGCAGCATTCATTATAAAAAAAGACGCCACAAATGTTATTATTATATTTGATATTTTAGTCATTAAATTATTCCCCCCAGAAATTTAATATATAAATATTATTTTTAAGAATCATTCTCATTTCAAAATGCTATATTTAAACAAACTTGTAGTCAACAATTAAATACTTATAGTATTTAATTATTTCATAAGAAGTAAAACCACTTAGTTTAAAATTATTTTATTAAAGACTCTTTAATTTGTGACCAAGGCATCCATTTACAATAAAAGTTTACTTCAGTATTATTCTTTGCCTTAGAACCAGTTGTATAAAAAAACTTAAGATTTAAGGTAAAATTATTTCTATTAATAGAAGCATAATACTTCATAACTTTAGATGAATTCTCCCCTTCCCATTTAATTTCCTTATCATCATGGGAATATTTAGAAATTAAGAACTTACTTATTTCTATAGGAGATCTTTGTTTAATAACTTTTATTCCATAAACGTTATTATCATTAAAATAATAAATTAAATTCTTTGCAGGCGCTCTTTTAGATTTTTGAACAGCATTCTCACATACTATCCCGTTAGAGTCTATTTCATTGGAAGAGCTTTGATTTGACAGAAAAAAAATAAATATTGTTAAAAAAATAAATTTCATATAATTACTTCATTCTTGTCATTTACTTTTGTTATCTACAAACATGGTACTGGCGGACACGAAGGGATTCGAACCCTCGAAACAGTTGCCTGTTTACACCCTTAGCAGGGGCGCGCCTTCGACCGCTCGGCCACGTGTCCAATATGCTTGTAAAATTTCCCGAGCAATGTGTCAAACTAGATATTAATTATTTTCAATAAATTTAAATTGTATTTAAGGAATTGGTATTTCTGTACCAATACTAGGTATATCATAGCCTTTAATAACAGCATCTCTTGATGCAATTTCTTTATACCATCTTAAAACATTTGGGAATTGATTTAGGTCTATATTTTGCCATTCAAACCTAGCTATCCAAGGCCAAATAGATATGTCAGCAATACCATAATCATTACCTGCCACATATTGACTAATGCCTAAGCGAGTGTTTAAAACTCCATATATTCTTAAAGCTTCTTTTGAATATCTATCCTCTGCATAAGCAGATTTTCCACTATTAAATTTAATAAAATGATGTACTTGTCCAAGCATAGGACCCAGAGAAGCCATTTGAAACATTAACCACTCATCTCTTTTCCAACGTTCTTCATTATTACTAGGTTTAAAAATCCCTGTTTTTTCAGATAAATACATTAATATAGATCCTGATTCCATCATAGAAACTTTATTATCATGATCATATATTGCAGGAATTTTGTTATTAGGACTTATTTCTAAAAAATTCTTCTCAAACTGATCGTCTTTCATAATATTAATAGGAAATAATGTATATTCTAGCTTTGCCTCTTCCAACATAATAGAAACTTTTCTTCCATTAGGTGTGCTCCAACTATAAAAATCTATCATAATATACCTTTCTATTTTTTAACTTGATCAGGACGCGGTGAACCTTCTGGCCTATCCATCTCAAAAATATTATCTACTATAGAATAATCTAAATAACCAAGACGAGATAAAGGTTTAATTTTCTTTAAATTAACTTTACCATCCTTTAATACTTCATCATTAATATGTATACCAACCACATGACCTAGAACCATACCATTATATTCATTATCTTCTAAAGTAGGAAGGTCAATAATTTTATATAACCTACATTCCATGTGTATTGGAGATATAGCAAGTCGTGCTGGAGAAACTAAATTTGATTCTAAAATTTCTAATTTAGCAATATCTACTTCACTTTCATTTGGATTGAAAGGAGCTGTTGTTTCATTCATTTTGTCTTTTGCAGCATATGAAACTATATTCACTACAAACTCACCACTATCCCTTATATTAGTTATAGTATCTTTATGCCCTCCCATAGGCTGTTTTCCATTAGTAGCGTACATTATCATAGGGGGGTCTGCAGCAATTCCATTAAAAAAACTATAAGGAGCACAATTATGAATACCTTCTTCACTTTTAGTTGTAATCCAAGCTATAGGTCTGGGTACAATACAAGATTTAAAAGGGTTATATTTTAAACCATGATCATTTTTTTTAGTATCATAAAACATTCATTACTCCAACAATCATGCATTCAGTAACTTAGATAATATTTCATTTACAACTTTAGGATTAGCAGTACCTCCTGTAATTTTCATGGTTTGCCCAACAAACCATCCAAAAAGCTTTTCATTACCACCTCTATATTTATTAACTTGCTCTTCATTATCATTAATAATTTTCTGAACCATTTCCTCTAATTCATCTGTATTACTTATTTGTTTAAGGCCTTTAGATTCTACAATTTCTAAAGCCGACCCTCCTTTTGTAAACATTTCTTCAAAAACTTCTTTCGCTGTCCTTCCAGAAATAGTTCCATCTTGAATTAGGTCAAACAGCTCTCCTAATTTATCAGCTTTAACAGGGCTATCTTCTATACTTTTTTCTACTTCATTCAACATACCAAAGAAATTAGTAATTATCCAATTAGCTACAAATTTAGCATCTCTATTTTTAGAAACTACTTCAAAAAAATCAGCATGCTTTTTATCTGCAGTTAAAACATCTGCATCATAAAAGCTTAATCCGTATTCTGCTTGAAAACGCTCTCTCTTTTGGTCAGGTAATTCAGGAAGTTCTTGTCTATATTTTTCAATTCTTTCCGAACTTATATTTAAAGGTAATAAATCAGGATCCGGAAAATAACGATAATCATGGGCCTCCTCCTTTGATCTCATAGATCTGGTTTCATTTTTAACAGTGTCATATAAACGTGTTTGTTGAATCACTTTACCTCCACCTTCTATTAATTCAATTTGCCTATGTGCCTCATACTCAACTGCTTTCATCATATTTTTAACTGAATTAATATTTTTTAATTCACATCTTGTACCAAACCCTTCACCCGGTCTTCTAACAGATATATTAGCATCACACCTTAACGAACCCTCATCCATATTACCATCACATGACCCTATATATCTTACTATTGAACGCACTTTTCTGAGGTAAGCACCTGCTTCTTCCCAATCTCTCATATCAGGCATAGAAACAATTTCCATCAATGGAACACCAGATCTATTTAAATCTACCAACGATAATTTTGGATGTTGATCATGCATTAATTTTCCAGCATCTTGCTCTAAATGAAGACGCTCAATACCAATTTTTTTAGTTTCTCCGTTTTCTAAGTCTATATTTATCCAACCTTCCCCTACTATTGGTGATGTAAACTGAGAAATCTGATAACCTTGCGGTAAGTCAGGATAAAAATAATTTTTCCTATCAAAAATTGAAATATTATTAATTTTTGCGTTTAAAGCATGTCCTGTTTTAATTGCTTGGTTTATAGCTTCACTATTAATTACCGGTAACATTCCCGGCATGGCCGCATCAACATAACTAACTTGTGAGTTAGGACTAGCTCCAAAATCTGTAGCAGACCCTGAGAATAATTTTGAATTACATTTTACTTGGGCATGAATTTCTAGACCTAAAACCATCTCCCAAGTTCCTGTTTCACCTTGTAATTTTATTGGCTCTCTCATGTTATATAATCCTCATCGTTTATATATATTTAAAATTCGCTGCTTCTTCAATAATACTGCCAATACTAAAGATAGTTTCTTCATCAAACCCTTTTCCAATAAGCTGAAGACCTAATGGACAGCCTTTAGCATCCAAACCTGATGGTATTGAAATTGCAGGTAGCCCTGCAAGACTAGATGGAACAGTAAATACATCATTCATATACATAGTTACCGGGTCAATATTTTTTTCTCCAATTTTAAAAGCACCAGTTGGAGCAGTTGGAGTTAAAATTGCATCACATTTATTAAAAGCCAAATTAAAATCCTCTACGATTTTAGTTCTTACTTTTTGAGCTCTTAAATAATAGGCATCATAGTAACCTGCAGACAATACATAAGTACCAATTAAAATTCTTCTTTTAACTTCCTCTCCAAAACCTTCCGCTCTAGTTTGTGAATACATATCTTCCAGATCTTTTATATCTTCAGATCTATGTCCATATTTAACACCATCATAACGAGATAAATTAGCTGAAGCTTCTGCTGGAGCGACTATATAATAGGTAGGTAAAGCATATTTGGTATGAGGAAGAGTTACATCAATAACCTCAGCACCAGCATTTTTTAACCACTTAACTCCCAATTCCCATACATTTTGTACATCATTCGATAAACTATCTAGTCTATATTCCTTTGGTATTCCAATTTTCATTCCTTTAATAGATTTTGAACATGCATTGACAAAATCTGGAACATTAATATTTGCAGATGTGGAATCCATGTTATCAAAACCTGACATATTTTGTAATATTACAGCACTATCCTTTACAGACCTTGTTATAGGACCAGCCTGATCTAAAGATGATGCAAATGCAATTATACCCCACCTAGAACATCTTCCGTAAGTGGGCTTTATTCCTACGGTTCCGCAAAAAGAAGCAGGTTGCCTAATAGAGCCACCTGTATCTGTACCTAATGCTACTGGAGCCATTTTAGCAGCGACAGCAGAAGCTGACCCTCCTGAAGAACCTCCAGGTACTAGTGCATTCCCATCAGAACTCCAAGGATTAGTTACTGTTCCAAAATAACTTGTTTCATTAGATGAACCCATTGCAAATTCATCCATACTAGTTTTTCCGATATAAATACCACCAGACTGCCATAACTTAGAAGTCACAGTAGACTCATAATTGGGAATAAAACTCTCTAACATTTTAGAGCAAGCTGAAGTTTTTTCACCTTCAACACAAAAAATATCTTTTATAGCGATAGGCAAACCTTCTAAGGGTAAAGAGTTGTTATTTGACCTTCTTTGATCAGACTTTTTTGCCTCTGATAGAGATTTCTCTCTATTAAAATGAATATACGCATTTAGCTTTGTATCGCTTTCTATAATTTTTAAGTATTCTGAAACAACTTCTTCAGATGAAAAATCTTTTTTATTTAAGCCATCTAGTGTTTCAACGACTCCTAAATCTGTAATTTTTGTCATTTTATTCTATTACCTTCGGTACAGTGAATGAAGTATCTAATTTTTCTGGAGCATTACTTACAATTTTATCTTGATATCCTCCATCCGTAACTTTATCTTCTCTTTCACGCAAGGTCATATTAGAGACTCCTGTCATGGGTTCCACATCACTAATATCTACCTCATTTAATTCTTCTATCCATTTCATAATATTATTTAATTCTTCTGTCATTTTATCTATTTCAGAATTATTAATCTTTATTCTCGCTAAATATGCTACACGTTCTAAAGTTGCTTTATCCAAAGACATTTATAAAAACCCTATCTAAAAAATTTAAAATACTGATAATACTTATATATATATAATATTTTAAATAATAACAGTAACTTTTAGGATTGATTAGCACTCTAAATGACTAACAGCAAGCAACTTAGAAAACTTATTACCTTAGATATAAAAGAATTTTCCAACATGATTCCACTTTCTGGTAGCATTCTGGGTTTAGATTTAGGTGATAAGAGAATTGGACTAGCAATCTGTAATGATACTAGGTCTATTTCTACTAGCTTAAAAACTTTAGATAGAGGCAAACTATTAAATGATATAAGCCTTATTAAAAACATCATATTAGATAACAATATAACGTCTATAGTAGTCGGAAGACCTGTTAACTTAGATGGTAAACCAGGAAAAAAATCTCAATCAATAAGAAGACTATCTGAAGAAATTAATAAAAGTCTTAATCTTCCATTGTTACTATGGGATGAAAGGTTTTCTACACATGCAGTTGAAAAAATTTTAATAAGTGAATTAAATCTATCTAGAAAAAAGAGACAAAAAATTATAGATTCTTCTGCAGCTTGCTGGATACTTGATGGAGCAATTAAAACACTTAAAAATATTAATGTTGACAAATAATTACCAAAACGGTAATTATTTATTGTTAAATTATAGGTTTTAAAATGCATGCTTTAGATAAATGGATTAAAGAAAAATCAATTAGCAGAGCGCAATTAGCAAAAACTTTAGATATATCTTTAGCCACACTTTCACGGTATTTATCTGGAGACAGAATACCTAAACAATCTATTATGCAAAAAATTATTGCCACAACAGATGGCAATGTTAATCCAAGCAATTTCTATGCTACAAAAATTCAAAACATAGCTTATAACAAATATAATCAAGATCATTTATTAGGAATAGAAGGTTTAGAATCTTCAGAAATAACATCTTTGTTAGACAGAGCAGATGATATCATTAAAGATAATAGAATAGAGCCTATTATTAACCACAAGTATAAAGGTAGAACACTAGTTAACTTATTTTTTGAAGATTCAACTCGAACGAAAACATCCTTTGAGTTAGCAGCCAAACGTTTAGGCATGGATGTAATTAATATGCAAATAGAAACCTCCTCTATAAGAAAAGGGGAAAGTCTTCTAGATACTGCCATGACATTAAATGCAATGAAACCAGATATTTTAGTAATTAGACATTCTTTAAGCGGAACTCCACATCTATTAGCTAATAAAGTAAATTGCGCCGTAATTAATGCAGGAGATGGACAGCACGAACATCCTACACAAGCCTTGTTAGATGCTCTAGCAATTAGAAGAAGAAAAAAGAAAATTTCAGGACTAGAAATAGCAATATGTGGCGATATAGCTCATAGCCGTGTAGCAAGGTCTAATATAAAATTACTTATGACTATGGGAGCAAAGGTTAAAGTGATAGCACCTACAACACTTATGCCTCAAGGCTTAGAGGAATATGGAGCAAAAACTTATAATAATATGAAGGAAGGTTTAAAAAATACAGATATAGTTATGATATTAAGATTACAACATGAAAGAATGCAAGGAGCTCATATACCATCCGCTAAAGAATATTTTAAATTTTATGGGTTAGATAGAACAAAATTAAGTTTCGCTAAAGAAAATGCATTAGTTATGCACCCTGGCCCTATTAATAGAGGTGTAGAGATAGATAGCGAGCTAGCAGACGATATAAACAGGACTCTAATTTTAGAACAAGTTGAGCTTGGTGTAGCTATAAGAATGTCTGTAATAGAACATTTAATTAATAATTTAGATAATAAAAAATTTGATATAATAAATGAAAAATGATTTAAAAAATAATATAGCTTTTACTAATGCTCGATTAATTGATCCTCATTCAGGGTTAGATGCACTTGGCGATCTAATAACTGAGGGTAAACAAATTAAAGCTATTGGAAAAAATTTATTTCCTGATGGTACTCCTGAAAATATATTAAAAATAAACTGTAAAGGTAATGTTTTATGTCCAGGGTTTATAGATATAAATACCCATTTACGAGAACCCGGCGAAGAGCATAAAGAAAATATAAATACTGCTTCAGCATCTGCTTTGGCCGGAGGTATAACTAGTTTAGTATGTATGCCTGATACTCAGCCAGTTATAGATCAAATTCCTATTATAGAGTTCATAAAAAAAAGAGCTAGAGAAACTAACGGTGTAAAAATATTTCCAGCAGCTTCCATAACAAAAAATATAGAAGGAAAACAATTAACTGAAATGGGCTTATTAATGGAAGCTGGAGCAATATTATTTACTGATGCTGATAAAACTATTAAAAGTACAAAAGTAATGAAACAAGCACTTACATATGCCAAAAATTTTGATTTATTAATCATGGTATCACCTCAAGATTATGACCTTTCTTTAAATGGGGTAATGAATGGAGGTGCTTTAGCTAGTAAGCTAGGATTACCTGGAATATCTAAAGTAGCAGAGATTATCCAAGTAGAAAGAGACCTTAGATTATTAGAGAATACGGGGGGAAGACTACATTTTTCAAATATAACAACCCATGAATCTATACTTGCTATTGAAAAAGCAAAAAATTCAGGATTCAATGTAACTTGCTCAACAGCTCCACATTATTTTACTTTAAATGAGAGAGCAGTTGATGAGTGGAAAACTTTTGCTAAAGTTTTTCCTCCTTTAAGAGAAGAAAATGATAGAGAAGCAATATATAATGCATTACTTGAAAATCAAATAGATATAATTTCTAGCCATCACTCTCCACAGGACCAAGATAGTAAAAGATTACCTTTTGAACAGGCTGAATTTGGAATATCAGGCATGGAAACATTATTACCTATTTCATTAGACTTACATTTTAATGGAAACATTAAATTAATTGATTTAATTGATAAGTTAACAAACCAACCAGCAGAATTACTAAATATAAATGCAGGAAAGCTTAAAGTAAACTCTCCTGCAGATTTAACAGTTATTGACATAAATAATTCTAATATAATTAATTTAGAAGACATGAAAAGTAAATCTAAGAACTCTCTTTTTGATCAATACAATTATAAGGGAAAAATCTTATATACAATAGTAGATGGCAGAATAGTTTTTGAATCCTCTAAAGTGAAATAGTAAAAATATGTTTATATTTATAGAAAACTTTGTTCAACTCATTAAATATCAAAATATTATTATATTTTTATTATTTGGCTTTATAATTGGTTCTATTCCCTTTGGTCTAATCATTGTGAAAATTTCTGGTTATGGAGATATAAGAAAAATAGGATCAGGAAATATTGGAGCAACAAATGTTTTAAGGACTGGAAATAAATTTATAGCAGTATTAACATTAATATTCGATGTATCAAAAAGTTTTATAATACTATATCTGGCCCAAATTATTTTTAAACCAATACTTAATGAAAGCCTTTTAGTAACTCTTCTTTTAAGTTTGAGCTTATTATCTATATTAGGTCATATGTTTAGCCCTTTTTTATTATTTAAAGGGGGGAAAGGAATTGCAACCTCAGCTGGTATTTTGTTATTCTTAAGCTGGCCTTGCGCTTTACTTGCTATGTCAATATGGCTTTTATTTGCTTTAATTTTTAAAACTTCCTCTTTAGGGGCATTGTCAGCGAGTATAAGCGCTCCTGTGTTATTTTGGATAATAAGTAAACTCGTTGAAATAGAATTACTGCCAAATAGCTTAAATATTAATAATATAGAAATATATATTGTATTTATAATAACAGTACTAATATGGACTAAACATATTCCTAATATTAAAAGAATATTTAAAGGAACAGAATCAAAAATATAAAGATAATGCAATAATTAAAAAAAAAATAATTTGCTAAAATTATAAAAGATTATTAATGGTGAATTTATATTAAAATTTATATAAGAGATATTTATGAATATTGTTATTGTTGAATCTCCTGCAAAAGCCAAAACTATTAATCAATACTTAGGAAATGATTATAAAGTTCTAGCATCTTATGGACATATTAGAGACCTACCTAACAAGAAAGGGTCCGTAGTGCCAGAAGAAGAATTTTTGATGAAGTATGAAGTGCAATCAGACAAAAGTAAGCACGCAACAGCAATAGTAAAATCAATATCTAAAGGTGACACTTTATGGTTAGCCACTGATGCTGATAGAGAAGGCGAAGCCATTGCCTGGCATATACATACTTATTTAAATGAAAAGAATAAATTAAGTGATGTAGAAATAAAAAGAGTTGTTTTTAATGAAATTACTAAGAATGCAATATTAGAAGCTTTTAAAAAACCAAGTGAAATAGATATAAATATGGTAGATGCTTATCAAGCAAGAAGAGCTTTGGACTACCTTATGGGATTCACTTTATCGCCCGTCTTATGGAAAACACTTCCAAGAGCAAAATCGGCAGGCCGTGTCCAATCTGTTGCTCTTAAGTTAGTTTGTGATAGAGAAACAGAAAGAGAAAAATTCAAACCTAAAGAATATTGGACCATTAATTCAGGCTTCAAAAATAATAATGGAGAGTCTTTTATTGCTAACTTAAATATTCTTGATAGCAATAAATTAAAAAAATTTGATATACATTCAAAAGTTGAAGCAGATAAAGCTTTAGAAAAAATTAATAATGTTAATAACTATACTGTTATAGAAATTAAAAAAAAGCGTGTGAAAAACCATCCCACTGCGCCTTTTATAACTTCTACTTTACAGCAAGAAGCATCTCGAAAACTAGGTATAGGTGCAAAAAATACAATGAGGATTGCCCAGAGTTTATATGAAGGAATTGAAATTAATGGAGAAACAGTAGGGCTAATATCTTATATGAGAACTGACTCAATTCATCTATCCGATACTGCAATTGAGCAAATAAGAAACTTAATAACTGTGAAATTCGGAAAAAATTATTTGCCAGAAACACATAGAATACATAATAAAAAATTAAATAATGCTCAGGAAGCTCATGAAGCTATAAGACCAACAGACGTAAACAGAACTCCAGAAACTATTAATAATTATCTAGATGAAAGACAAAGACTTTTATATGAATTAATTTGGAAAAGAACAATATCTTCTCAAATGGAAAGTGCTGACATAGATCAAGTTAGCATAAATATTGGATCTGAGAATAGCGAAATACAATTTAAAACTACAGGTTCTATTATAGTTTTTGATGGTTATAAGAAAATATACACAGAGGATAAAGATGATATCGATGATGAAGATAAAAACAATAGTAATATACCTAATGTTTCAGAAGGAGAAATCTTAAAATCATTTGAAGTAAAGTCATTTCAACATTTTACTGAACCTCCACCTAGATATACAGAAGCTTCCTTAGTAAAAAAGCTAGAAGAATTAGGTATTGGTAGGCCTTCAACATACGCATCTATTGTTTCTGTTATTAAAGACAAAGGCTATGTAAGGTATGAAAAGAAACGGTTTGAACCAGAAACAAAGGGACGAATAGTCACGGCATTTTTACATGGTAATTTTAGTAATTATATTGAAGAAAACTTTACGGCTAAGCTAGAGGCACAACTTGATGACGTTTCTAATGGAAAAATGAAATGGAAAAAAACCCTAGAAAATTGGTGGCTTCCATTTAAAGAAACAATAGATAGCGCATCTTCATTAAGGGTAAGAGATGTAGAAAAACAAATAGATAAAGACTTAGGACCTCATTTCTTTCCTCCCATGGAAGATGGAAGTGATCCAAGAAAATGTCCAAAATGTAAGGAAGGCATCTTAAATATTAGGTATGGCAGAAGTGGCGGTTTTATAGGCTGTTCAACCCATCCAGAATGTGATCATACTGCGAAATTAGTTGTTGGTAAAGGCAAAGAATCAAGCAAAATAGAACCCATTAAATTAGGTGAAAACAAAGATGAGTTATCTATAACTTTGAGAGTTGGACCATACGGACCATACGTACAATTGGGAGAAACTCCTAAAAAAGAAGACAAAAAAGCACCAAAACCTAAAAGGGCCTCTATACCCAAAAATATTGACTATGAAAGCATAACTCTTGAAACAGCATTATCTATGCTGGCATTACCTAGAGAAATTGGGCCGCATCCTGTGACGGGAAAAATGATAACAGCTAATAATGGAAGATTTGGACCATATGTGAAGCATGAGAATACATTTGCTAGCGTAAAAGATGATAATGAAGATATTCTTACCATAGGTATTAATAGAGCTGTAGATTTAATAGTAGAAAAAGAAAGTAAACCTCCCTCAAAAAGAAGATTTACCAGGAAAAAATTAAAAAAGTAGTGTTATTATACAATATTAACATACAAATCTTGACACAATCATTAGTTTGTTTATTCTCGCAACAAAATAAAGGGTTATCAAATGGCTAAACCAACTACAATAAAAATAAGACTTAAAAGTACAGAATCTGGTTTTTTTTACGTAACTAAAAAAAATAGCAGAACAATGACAGAAAAAATGGAAGTAAAAAAATACGACCCTGTTGCTAGAAAGCATGTTTTGTTTAAAGAAGATAAAATTAAATAAATATAATTTAATAATATTCTTCTAATGAATACATCTTTAAATATTAATCCTAATCTTCCTCTCTTAATTTCTGATGCAGATGAAGTTATATTTGAGTTTATGAAAAGCTTTGAAAAGTACCTGCTGTCCAACAATATGTATTTTTCCTATAAATCATTTAAGCTAAATGGGAACATTCATAAAAAGAAAACTAATAACCCAATAGATAGTACTAGTATACCGATAATTATATCTGATTTTTTTCAAGAATATGCCATTAAGATGCCTTTAATTAAAGGAGCTAAAAGTGCATTAGAAAAATTAAGTAAGATCATGAATGTTGTTATATTATCTAATATTCCTCAAAAATATGCTGCTGATAGAATACAATGTTTTAAAGATAACAATATGAACTATGCATTTATTAGTAATGAGGGAACCAAAAACATTAAATGCTTAGAGTTACAAAAACTTACTAATAAAAAAGTTTTTTTTATAGATGACCTACCTAATCAAATATATTCTGTCAGAGAAAACTGTACTAATATAACTACTATACATTTTCTACAAAATAAAAAGCTACTTAAGATAATACCTAATGTAAATGATTGCGATTTCAAAACAGATAATTGGGAATCAGTACTAAAATTTATTTATAAAAATATTTAGCATTTTGGCTTTTCATAGTATTTTATTGCCTGTAGGTCTCCAATAACTTGATACTCTAAATAGTCAAAAATTACTTTATTAACTACACCCGTTTCAGAATCTACTATAATTTCAATTTCATTTTCCGGTCTTATCGTATTTTTAAAATAATTATAACTTGCAGACCTAATTACCTTGTAAAGATTTCCTTTAATGAGAGTACTCTTAGAAAAAGAGCTAACATTATTTAAAGAGTCATAATCTTCTCCAGTAAAAACTGTATAATTAGCAAAATTTTCATCACCTATATCATAAAGACTTAATAAAAAATGTTTCATAGGAAATAATGTATTGGATGGTATATTTATAACTTTATTATGAGGAGATATGTAAATAATTTTTCCTATATCTCCTTTTATATAAGCTTCTCCCTCATATGAAGAAACCTCTGTGTTATTTACTATCGTTTTAGACATAAACCTAAAAGCATCATGGTTTTTAGATTCCCAAATAGAATATCTAAAAATATTTCTCATCTGTGAACCATTTTTATCAGTCATATCTACGGTTGTATTCTGATTAACTACCCAACCATCGCAAGAAAATTTTGTTGTTAAATGCATTTCTCCCATAATATTATGTACTTTTGAAGAGTTTGAAACTTTTCCTATACTCAAATGATAGATCGCCTCATGCGGTTTAAATTTATTCCAACTTTTCTGTTCTGCAACAGCAATATTACTACAAAATAAAATACCATATAAAATAACTAAAATTTTCTTTATGCACATAGTAAAAACTCATTTAAATTAAAAAACTTGCTACATTAAACTTTAACTAATAAATATTCTTATAATATAAATTATAAAGGAATTAATATGAATGATATAGATAAAAAATTACAAGATCTAGGTATTACTCTTCCAAATGCACCTATGCCTGCCGCTAATTATATCCCATATGTCATTACAGGTAAATTAGTCTTTATTTCAGGACAAGTTCCATTTGAAAATGGTGAAATCAAGCATACAGGAAAAGTTGGTAAAGATATTGATGTTGATCTAGCTAAATTAATAGCTAGAATCTGTGCCTTAAATATAATTTCTGTTTTAAAAAATGCTCTTAATGGCGACTTATCAAAAGTAAATCAATGTGTAAAATTAGGTATTTTTGTTTCTTGTACTAATGATTTTCATCAACAACCCGAAGTTGCAAATGGCGCATCTGACTTAATGGTGGAAATATTTGGTAACAAAGGAAAACATGCTAGATTTGCAGTAGGAACTAATAGTCTTCCAAAAAATGTTCCTGTAGAAGTAGATGCAGTATTTGAAATTAAGTAATTAGCTTTTTAATAATGTATTCATTTTCAATAAGCAAAAGTATTAAAAATATTGGTAAGAAAGAATGGGATAAATGTGCAGGAAATGATAACCCTTTTTTGTCATATATATTCCTAAAAAATCTTGAAGATTCTAAATCAATTGGATCAGGAACATCATGGCTACCAAATTATGTTCTTATCAAGAGTAAAAATATAATTGTAGCTGTATGTCCAATGTATATTAAATTGGATAGCCAAGGAGAGTATATTTTCGATCATTCATGGGCAAATGCATATTATAATGCAGGAGGAAATTACTACCCAAAAATTCAGTTATCGGTGCCTTTTACACCAGTAGCTGGTAACAGAATTTTGATAAATAATAATATTAATGAAACAGAATCTAATATTATAATTGAGGCTTTTGCTGAATACTTAATAGAGTTAACTGATGCTAATTATTCCTCATCGCATATTACTTTTTGTACTAACTATGAATGCAAAATTTTAGAAAATAAAAATTTTCTTACTAGAGTTGGCGAGCAATTTCATTGGAAAAATGATAATTATAATTGCTTTGATGATTTTTTAAATTCTTTAAACTCTAGAAAACGCAAGGCTATATCTAAGGAAAGAAGGAATATTAATAATAGTACTATTAAGATTACTCATAAAACAGGAAAAAATATTACTAATACTGACTGGGAGACCATGTATAATTTTTATCTTAATACGTCAGATAAAAAATGGGGACAGGCATACTTAAATAAAAAATTTTTTGATTTACTAGCAAAAAATTTTTCGGATAAAATATTAATTGTGTTTGCTGAAGATAACGATATAAAAATTGCAGGAGCTATGCATGTGATTGGCCATAACACACTTTTTGGAAGATATTGGGGTTCCTGTACTGAAGTCAAATATTTGCATTTTGAATTATGCTATTACCAAGCTATTGATTGGGCTATAAATCATAAATATAAATTTGTTGAGGGTGGAGCACAAGGACCGCACAAAATACAAAGAGGTTATTTGCCTGAAAAAACATATAGCTCTCATTATATTGCAGATGTTAATTTTAGAAAAGCTGTGAAAACATTTTTATTAGAAGAAGTAAAAATAATAAATAATGATATTGAACTAATTAAAAAAAAATATACACCATTTAAAAAGAAATAATACTTCTAAAGTATTTTTTCTTTAACTTTCTCATCTAGCTTAACATTAAATACAAAAACTCCTTCCTTTATGGATACCTTTATATGTCCACCATTTGCCAAGTCTCCAAATAAAATTTTATCTGCTAAAGGTTTTTTTATTTTTTCTTGTATTACTCTTGCTAAAGGTCTAGCTCCGTATACAGGGTCAAAACCTTTCTCAGCTAATAAAACTTTTGCTTCTTTATTTAATTCTATAGTTACTTTTCTTTCTTCTAGTTGAGCTTCTAACTGATCAATAAACTTATCAACAATCTTTTCTATTACACCTTCATTAAGGTTTTTAAATTTAATAATAGCATCTAATCTATTCCTAAATTCTGGAG
>CAJWSU010000027.1:0-16498 GCA_913046335.1 uncultured Pelagibacterales bacterium
GGAAAACCTCTAGGAGCTAATCTACCAGATTGAGCTCTTTTTCCAAGCCATAATTTTAAATCTTTAAATACTTTTTTTGAATTTCCAGATACATATGTTAAGCCTTCATCATATTTAAAGGTCTTAGCATCAGATAACTCTCCTTGTTTTACTTTTTGTAAAATTACTCCTTTACCCTTAGTTTGAAGCGGTAATTCAGACAAACTAAATATTAATAACTTATGATTCTCACCTATTATTGCTATATAATCATCATTATTCTCTATAACTTTAAAAACTATTAAATTATCATTTTTACTTATTTCTAATACATTTTTACCTAACTTAGTATGCGCCAATAAAGATTTCATATTAGGAATTAAAAAGCCTTTATTATTTGTAGCTGCTACTAGTAACTTTTTGTTATCATTATAAACATTAATAGCAACTATAATATCTTCGGAAGGCAAATCTATCAAAAGTCTAATTGGAGAACCAAAGCCTTTGCTTATATCTAAATTAATAAGAGATAAAGTGAATACTCTTCCTGAGTTAGAAGCCAATAATAACCTATCAGTATTTTTTACTAATAAAATAAACTTTTTTTCATCTCCTTCCTTATACTTTATTGAAGAAGTGTTTTCATGACCTTTAACTAATTGTATCCAATTATTTTTAGAGAGTACAAATGTAAAAGGCGCCTCATCAATTGAAGCTTCTATATCTTCATATGTTTCAGTAGGTGTATATTTAACTAAGGTTCTTCTATTAGATAAATTTTTATTGTTTTTTAAAGTTTCATTTAAACTTTTAACTTCTTGATCAATTCTATTTAGTAATTTTGACTCTGATTTTAATAATACATTAATTTCATTAATTTCTAATTCTAAATTATTTTTTTCATTTGTAATTAACTCTTCTTCTAAGCGTCTTAAGAACCTTAGCCGTAAATTTAAAATAGACTCAGTTTGTAAATCAGTTAACTTCCATTTATTCATAATAGTATTTTTTGGATTATCATCTTCACGAATAATTTCAATTATATCATCCAGATTATCAAAAACTATTAAATAGCCTTCTAAAACTTCTTTCCTATTACTTGCTATTTCTAGTCTCTTTTGACTATACCTGATTACAACTTCTTTTCTATGATCTATAAAAGCTAATAAAACTTCTTTTATGCTCATAACTCTAGGGTTCTTATAAGCATCAATTACATTCATATTTAAACTTATTTTAACTTCTAAGTCTGAAAATTTAAATAATCTCAGCATTAATTGATTGGGGTCGACATCTCTATTTTTAGGAACAATTAAAACTCTGATATCATCAGTAGATTCATCAATTATATCAGCTAGTAATAATATTTTTTTTGTAACTATTAGCTCTTCAATTTTTTCTATAATTCTTGTCTTAGTAACACTCCAAGGAATTTCGTTTATAACTATAACATATTGTCCATGAGATTTTTTTTCTATGGACCATTTAGCTCTTAATGTAAAAGTCCCTTTTCCTGATTCATAAGACCTTGCAATTTGTTCTGGGCTATCTATTAAAATACCGCCAGTTGCAAAATCAGGGCCTTGTATATACTTAAGTATAGAATTTATACTTGCATTAGGACTTTTAATTAAATGTCTAATTGCTGCTAATAATTCAATTATATTATGAGAAGGAATATTAGTTGCCATTCCTACTGCTATTCCAGTTGCTCCATTTGCTAATAAGTTAGGAAATAGTGCTGGCAATACAGTTGGCTCGTCATACTCTCCATCATAAGTACTTGTAAAGTCAACTGTGTCTTTATCTATATCTTGGAGTAATAATTCTGCTATTTCTGTTAGTCTCGCTTCTGTATACCTCATTGCTGCCGCTCTATCACCATCTATACTTCCAAAGTTTCCCTGACCATCAACTAGAGGGTATCTAACAGAAAATTCTTGTGCTAGCCTTACCATTGCATCATATACTGCTTGATCACCATGTGGATGAAACTTACCTATAACATCTCCAACAACTCTTGCACATTTTTTAAACCCTGTTTTTGGAGACATTTTTAGCTCAAGCATCGCATATAATAACCTTCTATGAACTGGTTTTAAACCATCACGCACATCTGGTAATGACCGAGACATAATAGTTGACATAGCATAAGATACATATCTATCTCCTAGTGCTTCTGAAAAAGTTAGATCTTTTATTACTTGTTTATTATTATTTTTGGAATCCGACATTTGATAATCCTGCTAATTATATCATATATAAGTACAATTTATTCAATATTAAACTCTACTTTTTTTAACTTATTTGTAAACCTATCTCTTGATGCTGGCAACTGTATTCCTATAGATGAAATATATCTATTTAGAAAAAAAGTTGTTATTTTGATAGCATCGGATAAATCATTATTATCAATAATATTAGTATTAAATTTTTGAACAAATTCAGGCAAAATAAATAATTTATTTACCCATTTTCCTGAACCTTTTCTAGATACAGCTCTGCCCGATTTTGGTGATACATATTTTAAATCTTCAATTTCCCCAGTTACTGCACATTTTGATAAATCTAAACCATACCCCAATTCTGATAATAAAAATAACTCCCAGTGAATATATTTACAAACCCATTTCATGTCTTTATCATTAAGATATTTGATAATTTTTATAGTTTCATGATATAAAATACTATTAACTTGTCTTTCAGCTAAAAATATTTTTAACATTGAACATATAGTATTTAACGCCTCTAATGTTAAAGAATTATTTATAATAGTATATAAATATGATTTATCTAGTTCAGCTTTATAAAAACCTAATTGATCTTCTAACCTTCCAGTCCACTCAACAGAAAGAATATTTCCTAATTCATAAATATAATTACTTTTTGTAGAATTATGTCTCACTAGACCAGCATGGACACCATGGTTTATAGTAAACAAATGTAGTATTAGTGAATTTTCTCCATATTTTTTTACAGAGATAACTAAACCTTTATCATTCCACCTCATCTTAATTAAACATTATAATCTAAACCCAAATCTTTATAATAATCTGGCGATGTATCCCAATTTTCTTTAACTTTAACGAATAAAAACAAGTGAATTTCTTTATTTAACATCTTTTTTAATTCTTTTCTACTTTCAGTTCCAATATGTTTTAGATTATCTCCATCTGACCCTATGACAATCTTTTTTTGTCCTTTTTTATGGACATATATTAATACGTCAATTCTAATAGAGCCATCATGAAGTTGATTCCAATCTTCTGTTTCAACGGCCATTCCATAAGGTAACTCATGATGAAACCTATCCATTAATTTTTCTCTAATAATCTCAGCTACTAATAATCTATAAGGAATATCTGTTATGTAATCTTCTGGATAATGCCACTCTCCCTCAGGAACATTGTTTGCTAAATAATGTTTTAGCTCTAAAACACCATCTCCATTTAATGCAGAAATAAAAAAAAACTCTTTACATGTAAAATGCTTTTTTACTTTATCAACTAACTCTAATAAAACTTCAGTTTGCACTAAATCAATTTTATTAATTACACATATAAGTTGTTTAGAGTGCTTAACTTTTTTACTTTTAAATGCTTCAGAAATTAATAATGAGTTGCTATCAAGAGGTCTGTTGGCCTCAAGCATTAATAAAGTTACATCGGAATCTTTTACACTTTTCCATGCTGAATTAATCATGGCTCTATCGAATTTTCGTTTAGGAACAAATATTCCGGGTGTATCTATTAAAACTACTTGCGATGAAGATGAACAAAAAATACCAATAATATTATTTCTAGTTGTTTGAACTTTTCTCGTAACAATTGATACTTTTTGTCCAACTAATCTATTTATTAAAGTAGATTTACCAACATTTGTTGCTCCAATTATATTTACAAAACCAAATTTTTTAATGAAATTATCCATATAATACTATCTACTTTCTATTAATTTTAATAATGAAATTGCGGCCATTCTTTCAGCCTCCTTTTTAGAAAAACCTTTACCAGAAGATGTTCCTATATTATTTATACTCACTAAAACTTTATATATAGGGGCGTGATCGGATCCTTCTCTTTTATAATCACTATAAAGTGGCATACTATATTTTTTAGCCATTGCTAATTCTTGTAATAAAGATTTAGGGTCTTGAGGAGGAATACTATATTTTAATATTATTTCCTTCCATATATTTTGAATAAAAATTAAGGCTGTTTTATAATCACTATCAAGAAATACAGCTCCAATAATAGCTTCCATAGAATCAGATAAAATAGAATTGTTTTCACCACTTGTAAAAGTTATGTTATCTGCGACTAATATGAAGTTTTGTAATTTAATTTTTATGGCTATTTCTGCCAATGTTTTACCACTAACTAATACAGCCAATCTTTTTGCTAAGTCACCTTCAGATTCATTAGGAAACATTTCATAAAGAGTATCTGATATTGTCAATCCTAAAACTCTATCTCCTAGAAACTCTAACCTTTCAAACTTAATTTCTTTTTTTTTATTTAAAAAACTTGTATGGGTTAAGGCATCCAGCAACAAATATTCATTATGAAATTTATAATTTAAATTTAATTGTATTTTTTTAATATTAATCATATCTATTGTATTTTTTTAAAAATACGCTCCGCTCTTACAGATGATGGCCATAGCCATAGCTTCCATAAAGGTTCTGACCTATCCCTAGAATAAAATATTATTTGTGCTCTACCTACTAAATGATCGAAAGGAATAAAACCTAATTGACTAAGAATTCTACTATCTGAAGATTGATCTCTATTATCACCCATTGCAAATATATGTCCTTCGGGCACAGTATACACATCCGTATTATCTAGCATACCATTAGGAGTAGCGTCTAAAACATTATATTTAAAGTCATTAGACAATTGCTCCTCAAATATATCATAAGTTTGCATTATATTATTTCTATCTTTGGCGCTCCAAGTACCTTTTGAAACTCTATCAATTTCAACATTATTTAAATATAATATACCTTCTTTTACTTGTACCGTATCACCTGGTAAACCTATAATTCTTTTTATATAATCAATTCTTGTATTTTGAGTAAACTTAAAAACAGCTACATCACCTCTTTCAGGATATTTGCCAAAAATTCTACCTGAAAAATTAGGAAAACTCATTGGAAAAGAATGTTTACTGTAGCCAAAAGAGTACTTTGAAACAAATAAATAATCTCCTTCCAATAGAGTCGGCTTCATAGAACCAGAGGGAATACTAAATGGTTCAAAGGCAAAAGTTCTAAGAGTTAAGGCAATTAAAATAGCAATAAAAAAAGTTTTAAAATTCTCTAGCCAATAGTTTTTTTTAATAGAAGTAGTATCATCTTTTTTTATTTTATTTTTAAATAAATTAAATTTCATTAAAACATACTCCGATCATTAATTTGATATTATAACTATAGCTAAAGCTAGTTTTTTATCATCTGTTAAACTAATTTCTATTGATGCATCTTTATTATTGATCGTAATTTTTTTAAATTGATCTAAAGCGCCTCCTTTGAGCTCAATTGTAGGTTTGCCAGATTTCAAATTAATTACCTCTATATCTTTATAAAAAACACCTTTTTTAAAACCAGTTCCTAATGCTTTTGAACAAGCTTCTTTTGCTGCAAATCTTCTTGCATAAGAATCTATAGAATTAAATCTAGATTCACATTTTTTAATTTCTCTTATTGAATAAATTCTATTTTTGAAACGATCTCCAAATCTGTTAATTGTAGATTCTATTCTTTTAACATCACATATATCTTGTCCAATACCTATTATCATTTGTTATCATCTATAATTTTTCTCATTTTCTTTACTACACCTTCTAAGCCCATAAATATTGATTCTCCTATTATAAAGTGACCAATATTTAATTCCTTTATATAGCTAATTTTAGCTATATCAATGACATTATTAAAATTTAAACCATGCCCAGCATGAACCTCAATATTATTTTCAGTAGCAAATTTAGCGGACTTATTAATTCTAATTAACTGTTTATTAGAATTACTAGAATTGCAATACTCACCAGTATGCAACTCAATTATATTAACTCCTAAATCTATTGCAGACATAATTTGATCAATATTAGGATCGATAAACAGAGATACATCAATATTATAATTTTTACATTCCTTAATAATATTTTGAATAATATATTTTTTTTTATTTTCTAATTTTACAATTTCTAGACCACCCTCTGTAGTAAGCTCTAACCTTTTCTCAGGCACTAAGCAGACTCTTTCAGGTACTGCCTCTAAAGCTATTGCTAACATTTCCTCAGTAGGTGCCATTTCTAAATTTAAAGGTAACTTAATAGATTTTTTTAAATTTTTTATATCTTTATCAGATATATGCCTTCTATCCTCTCTAAGATGAGCGGTAATTCCATCTGCGCCTGCACTAGCCGCAATTGCTGCAGCTTTTATAGGATCTGGATGCAAGCCACCCCTAGCATTTCTTATGGTGGCCACATGATCTATATTAATTCCGAGTCTCATTATATATTATACCTTAATATTTTTTTTAAATAGTTTAATTTTATTTCTATAATTAGTTATTAAAAATCTAGATACAAAATAACATGGTAATCCAATTATCATTATAGTAAAAAAGCAACCAATCAACATGGGAGGTATTAATTTAAGCTGATTAATATAATTTAATGACTCAATATAGTTAAAATCTATAAAAAACTTATAAACACTATTCCATAATAAGTATAATTCATTCGATAATAATTTTGTATTAATTTCTATATTATCACTAGTACTATAAAAAAGCTTACCTACTTTAAAGTTGATTATACATATGAATGGAAATGTCCAAGGATTACCTACACAATTTCCTATTAGCGACGCAATTATATTAACACGGAACAACCAAGCCAAAAATATTCCTATTAAAAAATGTAAGCCAAATAAAGGTGTTAATGCGGCCGAGACCCCAAATGTAAAACCTAAAGCTATGCTATGCGGACTTCCAGGTAATCTCTTTAACCTTAAAGAGGTATATTTAATAATTCTTTTCCAGCCTTTTTTAGGCCATAAAATATTACAAATTTTAGATGAAATATTAGATTTTTTTCGCGTTTTAAATAACATTACTTACCTGGCCTACTACCAGGTTTTATTGCAGGTATATTTTTAAGGTCTTCAGGCAGATTATTAGAATTAAAATTAGGAATATTTAAATTTGCTAATGTTATTAGAGGTACTCCTAAATCTACTGAATCTCCTCCTCTATTTATCAAAGCAGCTTCTGCAATAACTTTTCCTCCTAACTGTCTTATACATTCAAAACACTCCAAGGAAGATTTACCTGTTGTTACTATATCTTCTACCACTAATATTTTTTGCCCTTTATTTATTTTGAAACCTCTTCTTATAGAAAATTTTCCTTCTTTTCTTTCTGCAAAAATATTAGGTTTTTTTACATGTCTTGAAAGTTCATAACCTACAATTACCCCTCCCATTGCGGGTGATACTATCATATCAATATCATCTAAATCTATACTATTATTAATCTTATTTGCTAAATTTCCACATAATTTTTCTGCAACACTTGTATTAGAAAATATCAAAGCTGACTGTAAATACATTCTACTATGCAAACCCGAAGACAACACAAAGTGACCCTCTAATAGAGCTCCAACTGATTTATATACATTTAGAACTTCCATTTCACTCATAATATTCATATTTAATACCCTTTATTGGTTATAACTTTCTTTAGCTCTATTTACTTTATATACACTTAAGTTAGTTCTAAGACCCGTAATAATCTCGTTTAAATGTTTTGCATTATTTACTTCTATATCTAAAGACAATTCGAAGAAATCATTTGACCTTTGATTTACTAATAAGTTAGTAATATTACCTCCAAATTCAGCAATTATTTGGGTTAAAGTATTTAAACTTCCTTTTTGATTTGTTATTATAATATTAAGTCTACCAATATTATTTTCAGAATTTTTCTTATTCCAAGTTAAATCTACCCATAATTCAGGGTTATCAGTAAACCTTTCTAAAGTAGCGCAATCTAGGGTATGAATTGTTACCCCTTTACCTTCTGTCATCAGACCTACTATTCTTTCTCCAAATAATGGATAACAGCATTCTCCCATATGAATTGCTACGCCTGATTTTAGACCTTTTAATGAAATTCCTTTATTTTTTTTATTGTTTATTGAACTTAAATACTCTTTAGGCTTTGTTTTATTTGGCATTAAAAGATTTAATATTTCATCACTATTAATTTCTCCTTTACCTAAGGCCATAAATAATGACCTTTTACTTTTAAATCCAACTTGTTTCAATATTGGATCAAGTAATTTATCATAAAACTGTTTATTCATTACGGTAAAATTATTTTCTAAAATGGACTTACCTAGCTGTATAAATTCTATTTTATCATTCTCTCTGATAAATTTATTTATATAAGACCTAGCCTTACCCGTTACTGTATAATTTAGCCAGATAGCCTGTGGTCTTTGTTCTTTAGTACTTAATATCTCAACTTGATCACCATTAGATAATATTGTTTGCAAAGGCGCCAAACGTCCATTAATTTTACAGCCAACACATGTTTCACCAAGCATAGAATGGACTGCAAAAGCAAAATCAATAGGAGTTGCGCCCTTAGGCATAGTTATTACTTCCCCTTTTGGAGTAAAACAAAACACTTGATCTGAATACATTTCCATTTTTGTATGAGATAATAAGTCAGCTGCTCCTGATGAGTTTCCAATAATTTCAGAAAACTCTTTAAATAAATTTAAGCTTACTTTGTTAGGTTTTATCGGCATACTTCCTTTTTCTTTGTAATACCAATGAGCAGCAACTCCATATTCATTTAATTCATGCATCTTTTCTGTTCTAATTTGTATTTCTATAGGTCTTCCTAATGGCCCTATTACATTGGTATGAATTGAAGAATACCCATTAGATTTTGGTATTGAAATATAATCTTTAAACCTGCCTGGTATCATTGGCCAAATATTATGTATAATGCCTAAAGCAATATAGCAATCAGCTCTATTTGCACAAATAATCCTAAATGCATATACATCGGAAATATTTTCAAATGGGATGGAAGATTTTTGCATCTTTTTCCATACAGAATATATACTTTTTTCTCTACCTTGAATTTCAACATATTTATTATTTCGTCTAAACTTACTTCTAATTTCTTTAATTATTTTTTTTACTAATTCAGTATCCTGACTTCTTAAGAATTCAATTCTCTTATCTAATGATTTTCTAATTGAAGAGTTAGTTTGAGAAAATGCAATATCTTCTAGCTCTTCTCGCATATTCTGCATACCAATTCTAGCAGCGAGTGGCGCATAAACATCTAAAGTTTCTTTTGAAATCCTTAATCTTCTATCTTCAGACCCAATATGAGTAATTGTTCTCATATTATGAAGCCGATCTGCCAATTTAACTAATAAAACTCTTATATCTTTAGACATAGCTAATAAAAATTTTCTAAAATTTTCAGCTTCTCTCAACTCAATTTGTGGAGCTTCAATTTTAGATAGCTTTGTTACACCGTCTACAAGCCTAGCTATTTCTGCCCCAAATATTTTTCTAATTTCAGCTCTTGTAGCTACACCATCTTCAACAGTATCATGTAATAATGCAGTTGTAACACTTATCCAGTCTAATTTATAATCTGCTAATATATTAGCAACAGCTAATGGATGAAAAAAATAGGGATCTCCAGAATCTCTTGTTTGACCACTATGCCTATCTCTAGAGAATTTTACTGCATTTATAAGAACATCTTTTTTTATACTAGGGTCGTAACTACTTACTTTATCAATAATACCTTGATAGTAATAAAGGTCCCTATTTTCTACTTTTGAATCTAGCTTTGTTAACTCCATATTTTAAGCCATACATTTGTTTAAATATCTTCATACCTATCTTGTATTTGCATACCAAACTTACCAATGCTGTTTTCAGGTATTGCATCCTCAGCACTCTTTGTCTGTTCTAACTCTTCTGATTCACTTTCTGTATCTTTAGTAACCTCATCATCGACAATCTGAGTTTGCATTGCAGTAATCATACTTTCTTTAATATCCTCTACAGCAATAGTTTCATCTGCTATTTCACGCAGCGAAACCACCGGATTCTTATCATTATCTCTTGGAAGAGTTAGTTCAGCACCTGCAGTAATTTCTCTTCCTCTATGTGAAGCTAATACTATTAATTCAAATCTATTATCAACTTTTAGTATACAATCCTCAACGGTAACTCTTGCCATTTTTAATCCTTATTATATTTAATTTTTAAAGTATGAATTATTAATAAACTATATGAGTTCCAAATACCACCTATTATATTAATTTAGCAAATGAAATATTAGATCTTTTATAATTGTACAATAAGCTTTTAATTGTTTTTCCTGAACTAGGGTCAATCCAATTGGGGTAAATTTCATATAATGGCTTTAATACAAAATCTCTATTATGAAGCTTGGGATGCGGTACATTAAGATGAAATTTATAATTTATGACTTCTCCTCTGTAATCTATTATATCTAAATCTAAAACTCTTGGAGAATTTCTTACTTTAGACCTTCTACCAAAAGCTTTTTCTATAATCTTTAAACGCCTTAAAACTTCTAAAGGATTCATTTCTGAGTTAACCAAAATAACTCTATTATAAAATAGAGGCCCCAAGCCTGAAGGAAAAGGTTTACTTACATAAATTTTAGAAGCTTTTCTAACTCTCATATTATACTTACTCAAATAATTAAAAACAGTATCCATTACATTTTTAGAAGTGTTCATATGTCCATTTAAATTTGAGCCAATAGATATAATAATATTATTATGTTTCATGGAGATAAATAATCTTTCTTATTTATTTTAAATATAAATACTATATTATTGTATATATTAAAATATTAATATTGAGACAAGATTTCTAATGATTACTCCAAATAAAAACTGTTCTTTGTGTCCTCGTTTAAAAAAATATAGAGATAAATATAAAATAATTAAACCTGAATGGTATAATTCGCCAGTAGAATCTTTTGGAAATTTAGATTCAAGGATCCTGATTGTTGGTCTTGCTCCAGGATTGAAAGGTGCTAATAAGACTGGTCGACCTTTTACAGGAGATCATGCCGGTAAACTTTTGTATAACAGTTTAATAAAATATAAACTAGCTTCAGGAATTTATAATGAAGATATTAGTGATGGATTAAAGATGATAAATACCAGAATAACTAATAGTGTACGATGTGTTCCTCCTAATAACAAACCTAATACTTTAGAAAAGAAAACTTGCCAAAAGTTTTTAGCTTCTGAAATTCATAATATGAAAAACTTAAAGATAATATTAGCTCTAGGAACAATAGCACATGAAGAGTTATTAAAAATTTTTAACAAAAAGCTATCGTTATATAAATTTAAACATGGCAATGTCCATAATATTAATAACATATTACTGTTTGATAGCTATCATTGCTCAAGATACAATACTCAAACTAAAAGGCTAACTAAGAAAATGTTTGACGATGTAATTTTTTCTATGACTGAAATAATATAGTTATTCTAAGCTTGCTTCTATATTACTAATAAATTTCTCAGAACTAGGTGAAATACGGCTTGACATAGAATGTAATAACTTTCCATCCCTATTTATAATATATTTATGAAAATTCCAATTAGGTAATTTTTTAGTTCCATAATTTTCTTCAACCCATTTATAAAATGCATGCTTATTTCTACCTATAACTTTTTGTTTACTCATAACTGGAAATGTTATTCCGTATTTTGATTCACAAAAGTCTTTTATTTCTTCATTACTGCCTGGTTCCTGACCTCCAAAATCATTTGATGGAATTGCTATAATCGATAATTCATCTGATGCGAACCTACTGGTTAGATCCTGTAATTCTTTATATTGTCTTGTGAAACCGCAATGACTAGCTGTATTTACAATGAGTATAATTTTACCTTTTAAATTACTTAATTTAAAATCCTTCCCATCAATATCTTCAAATACCATCTTATCTATAGATAGATTTTTAGAAAAAGCTACTTGACTAAAAGAAAAGAATGAAAATAGCGCCATAATTATATATTTAACGAAGTTTATCATATTTAAAATACGTTATATATAAATATATAGATCATATTAATTCTTAACTTTTAGTAAACGTTGTTTTTGCCTTTGCCAATCTCTACTTTTTTCATCAGCTCTTTTATCTCTATCTTTCTTACCTCTACCAAGTCCTAAATCTATTTTAGCAATACCTTTATTATTAAAAAATATCTTTAATACTATAAGAGTTAGTCCTTGTTTCTGAACACTTCCTTGTAATTTTCGAATTTCTTTTTTATGAAGCAATAATTTTCTAGGACGAGTTGGAGAAAACTGAAATTCTTTTTGTGCATTAAAATATTCAGATATGTGACAATTTATAAGCCATATTTCTCCTTCCCTTGGGTCTGCATATGCATCTCCAATATTTGCTCTACCAAGTCGTAATGATTTAACTTCAGGACCTGATAAAACTATTCCAGCCACATAGGTATCAAGAATTTCATATTCTCTTTTTGCCTTCTTATTTATTAAGACAAAACTCATTAGGTAATTATGCTATTAAGCTGAAGTTTCTCCAATGCACTAATAACTGCAGCTTTTGTTTGATTAGTGATTTCAACTAATGGAAGTCTTACACTACTATTCCCAACGCCTCTTAGAGAGGTAGCATATTTTACAGGCGCAGGATTGCTCTCTAAAAATAATGAAGTATGTAAAGGCATCATATTTTCTTGAAGAATTCTTGCTTCGACTACTTCGCCTTCATTCCACAATTTATGAAATTTTGCCATTAAATTAGGAGCTACATTAGCTGTAACAGAAATTATTCCATCGCCTCCCGCAGCCATGAAGGGTAATTGTGAAGGATCTTCTCCAGAAAGTTGAATAAACTCTTGTCCTTCTAATGCGTTTTTTAACAAGGTTGGTCTAATTGGGTCATTACTAGCATCTTTAACACCAATAATGTTTTCTAATTTAGCAAGTTTTACCATTGTCTCTACAGTCATATCAACTACTGACCTACCCGGAATATTATATATAAATAATGGTAAATCAACAGCATCATTGATTGCTTTAAAATGGGCATACATCCCGTCTTGCGTAGGCTTATTATAATAAGGCATCACTATTAAAGCAGAATCTGCTCCTGCTTTTTTTGCATACCTCGTTAAATTTATTGCTTCTTCAGTAGAATTAGATCCAGTACCAGCCATTACTGGAACTCGTCCATTAGAAACCTCAATAGTTAATGCTATAATTTTTTCATGTTCACTATGATTTAATGTAGGAGATTCTCCCGTAGTACCACACGGCACTAAACCTGATGTACCTTCTGATATTTGCCAATCTATAAATTTTTGAAAAACATCTTCATCTAAATTATTATCTAAAAAAGGAGTTATGAGTGCTACAAAAGAGCCTTTGTAAATATTATTCATCAATTAATAACCTTAATATTTTATATCAATTATAAAAAAAATAATTATACTTATATTGTTATGCATAATCCAGCTAATATATTTATAAAAAAAATCCTACTAATTACTAGCATATTTATATTATATTTTATACTCCATTCAAAATATTTATTAGCTGATAATATTAATACAGAAATTAATAAAAAATCTATTCGTTCAATAATTACATTAATTAATAATAATCAATGGACTAAAGTTCAAAAATTTATAAAAAATAATAATTCTAATGCATTAAATGACCTAGTAAATTGGTTAAAAATCTCCTCAATTAATAACTTTAAAAATGAGGAATTAATTGATTTATATTATGAATATCGTGATTGGCCAAATTCAAAAAATATAATAAAAAAAATAGAAAAAAATATTTTATGGGAGAATTATAACAAACAATATTATACTTTTTTAAATGATGAAACTCCTTTGACATTGCTAGGAAAAACAAAACTTATTAATTTTAAAAATATAGAGCAGAATGAAGCTATAATTCATAACTGGATAAATGGCATCTTTAATAAGGAAGATGAGACATATATTTATTCAAAAAATTCCCATTTATTTAATAATGATATTAATACTAAAAGATTAAATAATTTAATCTGGAACAAAAAATGGAGTAGCGCTAATAGACAATTAAAAAGAGTTAACAAGAAAGATAAACTTCTTGCTGTTGCTAAAATCAAGCTTTCAAGAAGACAGTACGGAGTTGATAATGCCGTCCAAAATGTTCCTAAAGAATTTATCAATGATGAAGCACTTGTTTATGAAAGAGTAAAATGGCGAAGAAATTCTGGTTTAACAGATAAATCTTATGAGCTTCTATCTAGCTATCTAGATAAAAACATTCAATTTAAAAAATCTAATATATGGTGGAATGAAATCAATTGGCATTCACGAAATTTATTTAAAAATCAAAAATATAAAGAGTCCTACCAATTAATGTCACAACATAAACAAGAAAAAGTAGCAAATATTGCAAATGCTGAGTGGTTTTTAGGTTGGCTATCTTTAAAATATCTAAATAATCCAGAACAAGCTAAAAGACATTTTCTGCTAATGAAAAATATAGTGAAAATGCCTATTTCTATATCAAGAGTAAATTATTGGTTAGGTGTTACAGAAGAAACTTTAATGAATATGGAAGAATCTAAGTCATATTATAAACAAGCAGGACTATATAATTCTACATACTATGGATTATTAGCAAATATTAAAATGAGTAAAAAAACAGATTTTGAACCAATTAAAATAACTGAAGTAAGTAATAATATTTCTAATACATTCATTAAAAAATTAAATGTTTTGAAATTATTAAGCAGAGCTGACGAACAAGAATATAGTCTAAGGTTTATAAATGGCTTGTTTAATAATCAATTAAATAATACAGAAATATTATTAGCTTTAGATATATTAAAAAAGGAAAAGAGAACAGATTTATATCTTCGTACTTGTAAAAAAGCTATTAGAATAGATGTATACTTTCAAAAATGTTTGTTTCCTTTTCCATTCAACATAAAATTAAACGCAATAAATAATAATGTAAATACATCGTTTATTTTAGCTATTGCAAAGCAAGAAAGTGAATTTTTTATAAATGCAAAAAGTAGATCCGGTGCATTAGGTTTAGTTCAAGTAATGCCAAATACAGCAAAAATAACAGCTAAAAACATTGGTGTAAAATATGATAAGAAAAAATTATTAAATGATACAGAATATAACCTTTTAATAGGTTCTAACTATCTATCATCATTAATTAATTATTATAAAGGATCAATAGTATTAGCAATTGCTGGATATAATGCCGGTCCTACAAATGTTAATAAATGGATTAAAATATATGGTGACCCAAGAGATAAATCTATTAATTTTATTGATTGGATAGAATCCATACCTTTTAAAGAAACTAGAAATTATGTACAAAGAGTAATAGAAAATTATGTAGTTTATCAGAAGGTTATTATAGATATTAAAATAAAAAATATTAAAAATATAAATGAATTAATGCAAGATGAATTACAATAATATAGTAAAATATAAAGATATAGTAGATGCTAAAAACAATCTATCCTCACATATAATAGAAACACCTTTAATATATGACCATTATTTAAGTAAAAAACTTAATGCCAATATATTTTTTAAAGCTGAAAATATACAAAGGACAGGGTCTTTTAAGTTTAGGGGCGCTTATAACAAAATATATAGGTCTATAAGTAATAATAAAGCTAGTGGGATTTTAGCTTGGTCTTCTGGAAATCATGCCCAAGGTGTTGCTGAGGCAGCTAATATATTTAACTTAAAAGCAACAATAGTCATGCCTGAAGATGCGCCTAGTATTAAAATTCAAGGAACCAAATCTAAAGGTGCAAAGATTATATTTTATAATAGAAAAACAGAAGATAGAGAAAAGATTGGACAAAAAATAGCAAAAAATAACAATCTATTAATTGTACCTCCTTATGATGACAAATTTATAATATCTGGACAAGGTACTATTGGCTTAGAAATAATTGAACAATTAAGAAAGTATAATTTATTACCTGACAAAATTTTAGTTCCTACTGGAGGAGGTGGCTTAGTTGCTGGAATAGCTACTGCAATTAAAAAAAAATATAAAAATAGTCATATATATTGTGTAGAACCTAGTAAATTCTCAGACTATTCTAAATCCTTAAAAAATATGAAGATAGTAAGAAATAATATGAATAATATTTCTATTTGTGACTCCCTTCTAGCTTCAGAACCAGGAAGAATGACTTTTAAAATAAATAGTGCATTATTAAAAAGAGGAATTACAGTCTCTGATAATCAAGTTTTAAAAGCTATAAACTATGCCTATAAAAATTTGGGCTTAATTGTTGAACCTGGCGGAGCAGTTGCCTTAGCTGCAATACTAAATAACAAAACATCTCTAAAAAACAAAACTATCATTGCTATTTTATCTGGTTCTAATATT
>CAJWSU010000028.1:0-16395 GCA_913046335.1 uncultured Pelagibacterales bacterium
CTCCTCTTTCCAGGATGAAAACCTGGTGTCCTAACCGATAGACGAAGGGGACACATGGTAAATGATATATAAGTAGTATTAAAACTAGTCAATACTTTTAGCAAATTAAACATTTAAAAAATTTACTCACAATCCCAAATAAAGTATGTATTACTAATTAGGTAATAATATTTTGGGGGACTTCAATGTACATTAAAAGCATTAGTATAAAAATTTCTTTGATAACTATAATAATTTTTAATACCATTGTATTTGCTAATGCAAAAGACACTATTAAAATTGGCACTTTATTACCATACTCAGGAGTTTATACAGTTCTTGGAGAAGAAATTACAAATGCAATGATTTTGGCCTTTGAGGAAGTAGATAATTCCATACTTGGTAAAACAATTGAACTAATAAAAGGTGACACTGAAGTTAAACCAAATATAGCACTTCAAAAAGCTAGAAAATTAGTTTCATCAGATAAAGTTGATATCCTTGTTGGTCCAGTTTCATCATCAGTTGCATTAGCAATTAGAAACGTAGTAGTACAATCTAAAACACCACTCATTATACCTAATGCTGGTGCAAATGTTCTGACTGGAGAAAAGTGTTCTAAGTTTATAACAAGAATATCTTTTTCTAACTATCAAATAAATGCTCCTATGGGGACATGGCTTGCTGAAAGTGGTATAAAATCTGCATTTCTTTTAGCCCCTGATTATGCTGCTGGAAAAGAAATGATGTATGCATTTAAAACTAAGTTTGAAGAAGCTGGAGGAGAAATATTTGGTGAGGAATATACACCTTTTAGAAAAACAAAAGATTTTGGACCATATCTAGCAAGAGTAAAAAATAGTGGTGCAGATGCTGTTTACGTTTTCTATGCTGGAGGTGAAGCAATTAATTTTATTAAACAAGCGCATTCATTTGGACTAGGAGATGTAATGAAATTAACAGGAGCTGGCTGGACAACATCTCCTCTTTTCTTGCCTGCACAAAAAGATGCTGCTATTGGATTTATAGGTAGTTTAAATTATGTACCTTCAATAGATACAGAAGAAAATAATAATTTTATAAAAGCATATAAAGATAGATTTGGTAGGTCTCCATCTGAATTTGCTGTTCAAGGCTATGACTCTGCTAAAGTTATAATTAAAGCAATTGAGGCGCTATCCGGAAACATAACAGATAAAGATAAGTTAGCGGAAGCAATTAACGCCGTATCTATTACTGGCCCTCGTGGCCCATTAACTATTGATCCTGAAACTAATAATGTAATTCAAAATATATATATATTTGAAGTAGTAAAAGATAAAAATGGCCCAGAGCTGAAAGTATTGGATACAATTGAAGCTGTAAAAGCTCCGGGACCAGGTTGTAAACTTTAGGAATTACTATGCTTCTTATACAATTTCTTAATGCCCTTCAGTTTTCAATGACATTATTTCTATTAGCTGTAGGGCTGACTATTATATTTGGATTAATGAAAATAGTTAACTTAGCACACGGTAGTTTATATATGATAGGAGCTTATTTAGGCTTATCAATTACTAACTATACAGATTCTTTTTGGTTAGCATTAGTAATTGCACCTATTCTTACAGCATCAATAGGAGCTATATTGTATTCCCTTCTCTTTAAACGTATTCAAAATGCAGACCCTATGAAACAGGTATTATTAACTTTTGGCCTCATCTATATAGCTTTAGATTCTGTAAGATTATTATGGGGAACAATGAGTCATTCTATCTCAGCGCCTAATATATTATCAAATTCAATATTATTAATTAATGAACCTTATCCATCTTATAGATTATTTGTTATTGCTATAGGATTAATAGTCCTTTTTATATTATATATTATTTTAGAAAAAACAAAAATTGGAGCAAAAGTAAGAGCTTCTGTGGATGATCCAGAAACAGCACAGTTACTTAAGATAAATACAGATAAAATACTATTTTATACTTTTGCATTAGGATGTGGCTTAGCTGGTTTAGCAGGTATAACTGTAGCTCCTATATTAGGAGTAGAACCAGGAATGGATATGGAGGTTCTAGTCTTAACTCTTATTGTTGTTGTCGTCGGAGGGCCTGGCAGTCTAAAAGGCGCTATCATTGGTTCTTTATTAATTGGTTTTGTAGATAGTTTTGGCAAAGTCTACATACCTCAGCTAGCGCAAATCATAATTTATGCAGTTATGGCTTTAACTATATTATTTAAGCCAGATGGGTTGTATAAAAGATAATGCATGCTGTAAATAATAATCCACAATTAAGATTACAATTATTTTTTGTATTATTAATGTCTGCAATTATAGCAAATATATTTGGTGGATATTTTACAAGGTTTTTTGTGGCTGAAATAGTAATACTTTCTATTTTTGCAATAAGCTTAGATTTTATAGCCTCTAGAGGAGGAATGGTTTCTTTAGGTCATGCTATGTTTTTAGGAATTGGGGCATATGCAACTGCTATATTAACGCTTAATTATGGCATAAGTCCTTTTGTATCAACTTTTTTAACATTTATTATTGCATCTTTAATAGGCCTTATTATAGCATATTTTATAGTGTTATTAGATGGAATATTTTTTATAATGGTGACATTAGCATTGGGAGAAATGTTCAATTCTTGGGTCTTTACAAGTGATTATTTAGGAGGTTCTGATGGTATTTCAGGTATTATGCGTCCTGATTTAGCCTTTATAGGAATAGATACTAATAATCCTCTTATTTTCACATTTTATGTCCTTTTATGGTTAATAAGTATTTATGTTTTATTAATAAAAATTACAGATTCTCCACTTGGAAAAAACTTAGATGCGATAAGACAAAACTCAAATAGAATATCTGCAATTGGAGGGCACACTAAAGCGTACAAAGCAATTGCATTTTCTTTATCAGCAGGAATAGCGTCTATTGCAGGCTCGTTATATGTACAATTAAATGGGTTTATCTCTCCTGAATTAACGCATTGGACAGTTTCTGGTGAAGGTTTAATTATGATAATAGTTGGCGGAATTGGCTCAATTTCAGGTGCTATTTTGGGAGCTACTGTAGTACATATTATCCAGCATGAATTATCAAGTATAATAAATTGGTGGATGCTAGTCATAGGCTTTGGTTTTATATTTATTGTGCTCTTTATGAAAGATGGATTATGGGGCTTACTTGAGCAAATACAAAAAAAGATAAGGTAAAATATGTCATTATCTCTAAATAATATTAGTAAAAGTTTTGGAAATATAAAAGTTTTAAATAATGTAAATATTCAATCTCATGGTAGAGAATGCCTTGGCATAATAGGACCTAATGGAGCAGGTAAAAGCACTTTATTTAAAGTAATTTCTGGGAGCCTAAAACAAGATAAAGGTGATATTTATTTTAATAATCTTAATATAAATAATTTAAATATTAACAAAAGAGCAAGACTAGGTATAGCTCAAAGCTTTCAAAAAAATTCATTATTTTTAGAAATGACCGTAAAAGAAAGTATAATGCTTGCACTTTCCCATAAATATAAAATTACATTCAAAATGCTAAATTCATTAATTAGTAATAAAGCAATAAATAATGATGCTATAGAAATTGCAAAAGATACAGGGCTTTATGATTATTTTGATACAAAATCTGATAATTTATCATATGGTTTACAGAGGCAGTTAGAATTAGGAATAGCAATATCTTGTAGGCCAAAATTGTTATTGTTAGATGAACCTACAGCCGGTATGAGTCCAGCAGAAACTAAGGAGATTATTAAATTAATAAAAAATCTATCTGGCAAATATTCTATCATTTTAGTTGAACATGATATGGATGTTATTTATGAATTAGCTAATAGGATATATGTTTTAGATAGAGGTTCATTAATTTTTGAAGGTGACGCAAAAGCTGTAAAAAGTTCAGAATTAGTACAAAATAAATATTTAGGAATATAACTTATGTCAATTCTTAGCCTTGATAATGTAAATACATTTTATGGAAAAAGTCATATCTTACAAGGAATAACCTTTGATTTAAAAAAACCAGGATGTTTAGCACTTTTAGGAAGAAATGGAGCAGGAAAAACAACTACACTTAGATCAGTTGTAAATTTAACTAAACCTTTTTCTGGTAAAATATTATTTAATAACAATAGTTTAATAAATTTATCTACTTATAAAATTGCAAAATTAGGTCTTACTTTGGTGCCTGAAAATAGAGGAATGTTTTCATCATTAAGCGTAGAAGAAAGCTTAAATATAGTAAATAGCCATTTTGATAATATTGAATGGACTAAAGAAAGAGTCTTAAATACTTTTCCACAGCTAAAATTAAAACTAAAAAATAACTCTGCAAGTTTATCCGGCGGAGAACAGCAGATGCTCGCAATTGGAAAAGCATTATTAACTAATCCAAAACTTATATTATTAGACGAACCAACTCAGGGATTAGCACCTAATATCGTAATTCAACTTACAGAAACATTAAAAGCGATAATTAAAGAAGGTATATCCATCGTAATAGTAGAGCAAAATGTTAATATGGCTCTAAAAATTGCAAATGACGTAGCTATAATCGGCAAAGGCGAGACAAAATGGAAAGGTAGCAAAGATAAATTTTTAAAAGATATACAAAAACATAAGGAATGGATTGGTATATAAAAAAATTACTTACCTAATTCAACATATTCATAGCCAGTATCAAGTTTATTTATGCCTCTACTAGGGGCAGCAATCCAACCTGCAGTTTTATTTACTTCTGTTACTTGTACCATCAAGCTTTTAATATATTCTCTATCATTTTCTGATGGTAACCATGAACTTATGTTAGTGTCAAATTCACTTTTTGATATTATTTTGCCTCCAGGGTTAGTTTCTATACCCGCCCATATTCCAATACTTCTTCTGAACCTCGTTGAAGGCAATGCTAATACTATATCTTGTCCAGATTTTTTAATTAATCTATTCCATCTCTTTAAACCAATTTCACAATCTGCAACATAAGATAACCTTGTAATTTCATTCATAGCATTTCTCATGGGAATAGTTTGCTCTTCTAAAGCATTTTTTATTGATAACCCTTCAAATGTATATGTACTATTTTTCTCTGAATGATCCTCATATCTCATTTCATCAGGCCTGCCTTTCAACCCATTAGCAAAGGCTGTGGCTGAGTTTGAAGATATCTCAGACCCAAACAAATCTAAAGATGAAGAAAACCAAAAATTTATATATTTTTGTATAGTTTGTAAATCTACTACACCTGCATTTCTTATAGCCTCTACAGAGTCTGTTTTTAGCTCATTCATGACTTCTAATGTTCTTTGTATCATCCGTGTAATACCTGACTCCCCTACTTGCATGTGATGAGCTTCCTCCGTCAACATAAATTGACATGTTCTTGCTAAAGGATCAAAACTACTTTCTGCCAAAGATTTTAATTGGTACTTACCATCTCTATCTGTAAAATATGTAAACATAAAGAAACTAACCCAATCTGTAATTGGCTCATTAAATGTTCCTAGTATTCTAGGATTGTCAATATCTCCAGAATTTCTTTCTAATAGACCTTCAGCTTCCTCTCTTCCATCTCTTCCAAAATAGGCATGCAATAGATAAACCATTGCCCATAAGTGCCTACCTTCTTCCACATTAACCTGAAATAAATTTCTTAAATCATACAAAGAGGGGCACGTCTTACCAAGTTCTCTTTGTTGTTCAACAGATGCGGGCTCCGTATCTCCTTGAGTAACTATTAATCTTCTCAATATTGAACGATAGTCACCAGGAACTTGTTGCCAAACAGGCTTACCAATATTATCTCCAAAATGAATTTTTCTATCTGTTACTTTATCATTTAAAAAAATGCCCCACCTATATTCAGGCATTTTTACTTTACCATAAGTGGCCCATCCTTCTGCATCTACAGATGTTGCTGTTCTGAGGTAGACATCAGAAGCTTGAAAACCCTCTGGACCCATTTCTGTCCACCAGCTTTTGAATTTCGGCTGCCAATGTTCTAGAGCTCTCTGTAGAGATAAATCATTACTTAAGTCAACATTGTTAGGTATTTTTTCTTGGTAGTTTAAGTTAGTCATAATTTACACCCTTTTATTATCAAATTTTGCTCTTGTTCCTGTGCCAAATAATTTTAATGCACCTTTTTCGCTTACTGCATTTGGTCTATTAAATATCCAGTTTTGCCATGCTGAAAGTCTTCCAAATATTTTTGTTTCACAAGTTTCTTTTCCTGGAAAACGCAAATTAGCTTCTAAACCTGTCAAAGCATCAGGTGAGAAACTTGTTCTTTCCTCAACACTTAATCTAATTTCTTCTTTCCAATCAAGGTCATCCGGAATAATCGTGATTAATCCTTCATCGTAAGCTTCTTCAGCATTAATCTCTTTATTTATTATTTTACGTAAATTATTTAATTTTAGTTCATCACTATTAAATCTTGTTGATAATCTCGTAAGACCATTTACCATCTCTAATGATTCAAAATTTATTTTACTTAATGATATGTAAGGGCCTTTAAGAGAATTTGCTTCTAAAGCATTATTAAGCATGTAAGTTCTATCTGCACAAAATAGTAACTCAGCTAAAATACCTGAAAAACAACTATCATTGTCAACTATCGTAAATATAGACCTTGAAGACAAATCTAATCGGGATAAAGTCCTTCTAAGAAAACCAATAATTTCATTAACCAACCAATTATTTTTATTTTCTTCAATAATAGTAGTAAGTTTAATAATATTTTCTGTATTGCCTTCAGATGTAATAGTAAACACTCCTACTTCTAACTCATTTGTTCTTAGTAAAAGTATTAAATCCTCAAGTTCCCTTGCAAATTTTAATGGCCACCAATTACATCCTAATTCTTCTGCATCATCTAGAGATATTAATTGGTCCTCTTTAGGTCCTATAATATGAATATTAGCTATGCGGCTTTCTTTATCTATTTTACACAAGACTGTTTCATAATTAATTTCATTATCATTAACTGCTCTATTTAATTTAGATAATGTAACTCCTGTTTTACCATTTCTTAATTTAACAGTATTAGATAATTCAGAAACTCTGGATTCTGTCAAATCGTCAAATTTTGAAGGCGGAGCAATATAATCTACTAATTTCCATTCAACCGCCTTTTTCCCTCTAATACCATCAGCATTAGTGCAAAAAATATCAGCTAAATCTTTTCTTACTTTTCTTTTGTCTATTAACCTTGTAACCCCTCCTGTTCCTGGAAGAACTCCTAACAATGGAACTTCTGGTAAACTAACTGTACTTGACCTATCATCTACTAAAAGTATTTCATCACAGGCAAGCGCTACTTCATAACCTCCACCTGCACAAATACCATTTACTGCAGCAATAAATTTGATAGATCCAGAGTTACTAGAATCCTCAAAACCATTTCTTGTTTCATTAGTAAATTTACAAAAATTAACTTTCCAAGTATGTTCTGATTGTCCCAGCATGTAAATATTTGCTCCTGCTGAAAAATTCTTTTCTTGTTTAGAAGTAATTACAACTACTTTTACTGTTGGTTGTTCAAAACGTATTCTTTGAACAATATCATTTAGCTCTATATCTACTCCTAAATCATAAGAATTTAGCTTTAAGTCATAACCAGGTTTAATTCCATCTTTCTCAGAAACATCTAAATAAAGAGTCGCTTTATTGTCAGTTACTTCTACAGTCCAATGTTTATAATTACCCCACTCTTTGTCAAATGTAATCAAAATCTATCTCCCATAATGTGCAATATAATGCATTAAGCAATAATCTCAAGTTTTAAATAATTTTAATTTAAGTTTTGAATAAGATTGTTTAACTGAAGCATTTTCTGTATCAATTATTAAATCAGCTTTTGAATATAAGGACACCCTCTCATTTAAAATGTTATTTAAATCTTCCATTGCTCTAGGATTAGAATTCATTGGCCTGGAATCTCCTTGCATTAAAACTCTAGACATATGTTCTTTAGGACTTGCCTTAATCCAAACAGTAAAATAATTATTTAACAGATAATTGTATGTTTCTTTTTCAGAAACAATACTTCCTCCAGTTAGAAGTATTAAATTTTTATGATTTTTATGAAAAGAACTAACTATATCGTATTCAAATCTCCTATACATGCCTTGACCACCAAGTTCTATTATTTCATTAATATTCATACCACCTAAAATTTCAATTTCATTAGATACTTCAAATACAGGAGTATTAAACTCTTTATGAAGCATATTACCTAATGTAGATTTCCCCGCACCTCTTAGACCAATAAATGCAATTTTATTTTTATTCTTTTTAAGTGTGTTATCTCTATAAATGTTCTCTATTAAACTATAAACTTTTTTTAATTGTTCAGGGGAAAACTCACTAAGTTTATTATCAAGAGTTCCTAGCTCTAATTGATTATAGTCATTTTCAAAAAGCATATCAGAAAGCGACATGTTGAGTGCATAAGCAATATTTTTTAAAATAGATATGGAAGGATTTGCTTTACCACCTTCTAATTGAGCTAAATACCTAATCGAAGTCCCAGATAAACTTGCTAAAAGTTTTCTTGTTATTCCTCTTTTAGATCTATATTTTTTTACCATCAAACCTAAATTATTTAATCTGATACTTTCTTCTTCTATAGCTTTTAATGATAAAAGATTATTTTCTTGATCTAATATTTTATTCATTTACAACTTTCATTACTAATGATATCTAATAAATGCATTATAGTGCATTTATTTAACAAATGTAAACTTATTTAACTTTGGATAAAAATATGAGTTCTAACAATTTACTAATATTAGTTGCTACAATGACTGGCACAGCACTTATGGCAGCTGAAGATATAGCTGAATATTGTGAAAATAATGATATAAAAACAACAATTCATGAAATGGATGATCTTCAAATTAGTGAAATAATAAACGTTAATAGCCCTGTTTTAATTTGTTCTTCTACCTATGGACAAGGCGATGTTCCTGATGGATCCCAAGAATTCTATAATGAATTAAAAAAGGCAGCCCCAGATCTATCTAATGTAAAATATAGTGTTTTTGGTTTAGGCGATATGACTTATAGAGATACATTTGCTTATGGTGGTAAAAAGTTCTTTGACTTGTTAAAATCTTTAGGTGCAAACTCTTTAGGAGAACCTTTTTATCATGATGCCTCAGACGGAACATTACCTGAAGAAATAGCTGTTGATTGGTTTAAAGATAATATAATGCAATTAATAAAAAGTTAAGTAGAGCTAATAATGAACATAAAATATAATGCTGCATATGATTTGTTAAAGAGAAATATTGATAAAAATCCCGAAAAAATTGCCTTTATAGATAATAACAATTCGATTACCTATAAAGAATTATTTGATAGAATAAAAGCCTTTTCATATTCTATAAAAAAACATCAAATAAAAGAAAATGATAGAATTATTTTATGTATGCATGATTCTATTGAGTATCCAATTGTATTTTTAGGATTAATATGGGCGGGTATAATTCCCATATGTATAAATACAATGCTTCCACAAAAAGACTATGAATATATGCTCGAAGATTCAGAGGCTAAAGCTGTTATTACTTCTTCTAATTTAAAAGATTGTTTTTTATCAATAATTAAAAAATTAAAGAATAAACCATTACTAATTATTAATGAGGATGATAAATTAAACAGCCTTAATATGCTTATAAATCAAACAGATAATTATATACAAAACCCCTATGATACTAATGGAGATGATGTTGCCTTTTGGCTGTATTCTTCAGGCTCTACAGGGACTCCTAAAGGTACATTGCATATACATAAAAGCTTAATAGCCACGGCAAATACCTATGCAAAAAAAGTAATTAAGATAAATAAAAATGATATCTGTTTTTCTGCGGCCAAACTTTTTTTTGCTTATGGTTTAGGAAATGCACTTACCTTTCCTATGAGCGTTGGAGCTACATCTATATTGATGGCAGATAGACCAACCGCAGAATCTGTTTCTAATATTATTAAAAAATACTCTGTTACATTGTTTTTTGGCGTACCAACCTTATATGCTGCACTTTTAAACTCCAATATAAATATAGAGGATTATATATCCTTAAGGCTTTCAGTGTCTGCTGGAGAAGCATTACCTGCTCATCTATGTAAAAAATGGAGCGAAATATTAGGTATAAGCATTTTAGATGGAATAGGTTCTACTGAAATGTTACATATTTTTATATCTAATACAGTTGAAGAAACTATTCCAGGAGCTTCTGGTAGACCAGTAGAAGGATATAAAGCAAGACTTATTAAGGATGATGGCACAAAAGCTTTAGACGATGAAATTGCTGAATTAGAAATTCAAGGACCTTCAAGCGCTATATCTTATTGGAAAAAACCAGAAAAATCTCAAATAACCTTTAAAGAAAATTGGGTAAAAACTGGTGATAAGTACATTAGAAGTAAAAATGGTATATATACATACTGTGGAAGAGCTGATGATATGATGAAAGTATCGGGTCAATACGTTTCGCCCTTTGAAGTGGAAGGGGCATTACAAAGTCATAAAGGCGTCTTAGAAGCTGCCGTGGTTGCCGAAAAAGATGATAATAATTTAATTAAGCCAAAAGCCTTTATCGTTTTAAATAATAATATTTTAGCATCTAAAGATTTAGAATTAGAACTAACAAACCATGTAAAAAATCAATTAACACCCTTTAAATATCCAAGATGGTATGAATTTGTGGAAAATTTACCTAAAACTGCCACAGGTAAGATTCAAAGGTTTAAACTAAGAGGTAAAAATGGATGAAGATGATGATTTTATTTATATAAATGGTTTTAAAATAGAAATTAAAGTTATTTCACAAAATTCTAATTTGGAACCTATTATTTTCTTGCACGAAGGTTTAGGTAGCGTTTCATTATGGAAAGATTTTCCATTAAAAGTTTCAAAAGCTACAAATAGAGATGTAATATTATATTCTCGAATAGGTATGGGAAAGTCATCTCCTATAAGAGAAAATAGAAAATCAACCTACATGCACGATGAGGCAAATATATATTTACCTCAAATCATCAAAAGTTTAAACCTATCTGAAGTAATTTTATTTGGTCACTCTGATGGAGCTTCAATTGCCTTAATATATGCAGGCAGTGGTTTTAAAGTAAAATCTCTTATTTTGGAAGCTCCACATGTGTTTGTAGAAGATATTTCAATAAAAGGAATAGAATATGCAAAAAAAATGTGGCATAGCAATGACTTAAAGAATAAACTTTCTAAATATCATAAAGATGTTAGTGGGGCATTTAATGGGTGGTGTAATGCATGGTTATCAAAAGAGTTTAGAAAATGGAATATTGAAAGCTACTTAAAAAATATTAATTTACCAATCATGTTGATACAAGGTCTAAATGATGAGTACGGAACTTTAAAACAATTAGATAGTATAGATAAAAATGTTATTAATAAAACCTACAGGATAGAGATAGAAGACTGTGGTCACAGTCCTCACTCTCAATACCCTAAAGAAATTATAAATAAGATAAAATATTTTTTATCTTATAATTTAACTTAAATTGACGGTAAATTTGATAACGCCATAGCAACTTCACTTTCATCATAGGCTTGGTCTTTTAATTTACCACCAAAATAATCCATGTATGCTTGCATATCAAAATGACCATGACCACATAGATTAAATAAAATTGTCTTGCTCTCTCCTTCTTCTTTTGCCTTTAAGGCCTCAACAATAGCACCTTTAACTGCATGATTGGCTTCAGGAGCTGGCAATATACCCTCTGCTTTAGCAAATGTTACACCTGCTTCAAAACACTCTAATTGTTTATAAGATGTACATTCAATATGCTCTTCATTTGCCAGATGACTAACTAATGGTGACATTCCATGATATCTTAATCCACCAGCATGAAATCCAGGTGGCACAAAAGAGGAGCCTAAAGTATGCATTTTTACTAAAGGCGTTAAATGACCAGTATCACCAAAGTCATATGCAAATTTACCTTTTGTTAAAGTTGGGCAATTTGCAGGTTCTACAGCAACAATTCTTGTTTTACTTTCTCCTCTTAAGTTTCTTCCTATGTATGGAAATGATATTCCTGCAAAATTAGACCCTCCACCAGTACATCCAACTATAACGTCTGGTTCATCACCCGCAATTTCTAATTGTTTAATACTTTCTTGCCCAATGATTGTTTGGTGTAATAAAACATGATTTAGAACACTTCCTAATGCATACTTTGTATCATCTCTCTGTGCTGCCATCTCCACTGCTTCTGATATAGCTATTCCTAGACTACCTGTACTGTCTGGACTATCTGCTAGTATAGCTCTTCCCGATTCTGTCTCATTACTTGGACTAGCCACACATCTCGCTCCAAAACTTTCCATTAAAGCTCGTCTATAAGGTTTTTGACCATAACTTACTTTAACCATATAAACATCTACTTCTAGACCAAAAATAGCCCCTGCATAGGCTAAAGATGATCCCCACTGACCCGCTCCTGTTTCAGTAGTTAATCTTTTTATACCTTCTTGCTTATTATAATAAGCTTGAGGAATTGCTGTATTGGGTTTATGACTTCCAGAAGGACTTACTCCCTCATACTTATAATAAATTTTTGCAGGTGTATCTAAAGCTTTTTCTAATTTTCTTGCTCTATATAAAGGGCTTGGGCGCCACTGCCTGTAAATATCTCTAACTTGATCTGGTATTTCTATTTCTCTATCAGTACTCACTTCTTGCATTATTAATTCCATAGGAAATAATGGGGCTAAATCAGCTGGTCCGATAGGTTCTTGTGTTCCAGGATTCAAAGGAGGAGCAAGTGGGGTTTTTAAATCTGAAGCTATATTATACCAATGAGTTGGCATCTCATACTCATTTAAATGAATTTTTACTCTTTCATTTTCATAATTTGTTTGATCTAGTGCTGAAAGCACATCTTGTTCACCTTTTTTAAACATATAACACCCCTTTAATAACTATTTTTTTGACTTAACCCATATTCCTCTATCATGCATTAATTTGATTTGTTTATCAATAATTTTTGATTTGTATTCTTTATGTTTCATTGGTTTATTATTTAAATATAAATTTTTTGGATATATAGGATCTTTATATAATAATTGATATAATTCACTTCTAATATCTTTCATCCAGTTATCCCATTGAGCATTTTCCCTATGGTATCTAAGGGCTTCTATATCTACCACCCCAGAAACATAGGTTGAAGAACCTCCATAATCTTGTTTACCAACTATTTTTCCTTTATAATCAATAAGAGAAGACCGTCCTCCAAAAGTATCTATTGGAATATTACTTTCTTTTTGTAAATAGTATGTACCCATATTTGGGGCTAAAACATACATATTATTATCTAATGCTCGGGCACGGCTTTGTATTTCGAATATCTCATTTCCAGTTGCAGGATGAGGATAAGAAGCTCTATAAACAACCTCTGCTCCATTTAATGCAAGAGCTCTCGCATTTTCAGGATAAGAACCTTCATTAGCCATCATGATACCAAGTCTACCTATATCTGTCTCAACTACAGGCCAAAAAGCATCTAAATTATTTCCATATTTATCTACCCACCAATCATAAATATCGTGAGGACATACTGAGTGTTCAACTGGAAATAAAGGAGAAACTTTATAATGAATTAATATTACTTCTCCTGAAGGATCTATAATAAAACCACAATTAAAAAATCTATTTGGCCAATCTGGATGTCTTGCTTTAGCCTGAGCTATAATATAAGTATCATATTCTCGAGCTAAGCCTCCAAGCATATCTGTTTCCCATCCAGGAATATCAATACAACATGTTTTTGCAAAATCTTCGTGATCAGCATCTAGGACTTCATCATTAAAACCCTGCAATGCTCCTTCAGGTATAGCTATTAGTCTTACAGGCAAAGATAAGCTTGATAACCAAGAAGCTGCTTTTGTTAAGTGCTTAATATGGGTTAAGTTTTCCTTAATATCAGACCTATGCCTTATTCCTCTTACAGTAGGGATCAATCCAACTGCTGTATATGGCTTAATACTCATAATATCTTCCTTAAAATACAAATTAACAAAATTGAAGTCTGCAATTATACTTACATATAATATATATTCTTAATAGTATTATCCTAAAATTGATAATAATTTATTTATAACGTCTTTAGTTTTCGCTTTACCTCCTAAATCTGGAGTAAAAGGCCCCCCATCTTTAGCATATTTTTTTATAGCATTATTAATTCTATTAGCAGACTTATATTCTCCTAAATAATTTAACATAAGAACCCCGCTCCATATAGCACCTATAGGGTTTGCAATTCCCTTACCTACAATGTCAAATGCAGAACCATGAATAGGCTCAAACATAGATGGATATATTTTATTAGTATTAATATTTGCAGTAGCTCCTATTCCTAAACTACCTGTTAATGCAGATGCAAGGTCTGATAAAATATCTGCATGTAAATTTGTAGCAACTATGACGTCAATTTTCTCTGGGCTATTAACCATTACTGCTGTAGCTGCATCTACTAACAACTTACTTGTCTTAATTGAAGGGTATTTTTTGCTAACCTCATAAAAAACCTTGTCCCAAAGCTTCATACCATGCCTTTGTGCATTAGATTTTGTAATTAATGTTAAATGCTTTTGGGGTCTTTTTAAAGCTAATTTAAAAGCATATTCATGAATTCTTCTGCATCCTTCTCTAGTGAATATTGCTAATTCGCTTCCTACTTCTAAAGAAAGTCCTTCATGAACAATACCTCCAGAGCCAGCATATTCACCCTCACTATTTTCTCTGACTATTATCCAATCTATATTTTTTGCTAAATTTTCATTTAATGGTGTCTTAATTCCTTCCATATATTTAGATGGTCGGACATTTGCAAATTGATCAAGTTTCTGACAAATTTCTAATCTAAGTCCCCATAGGGTTATATCGTCATCAATATTTTTATCACCTACAGCACCAAAGAAAATTGCATCATGCATTTTTAATTTATCTAAACCATCACTTGGCATCATTTTATTATATTTTTTAAAATAAGCACTCCCCCATTGATAATACTTTAGCTTTATATAGATGTTATCTAACTCTAATGCTTTATTTATAACTTTTATGCTGGCTAAAATTACTTCAGGACCAATACCATCACCAGGTATGACAGCAATGTTATGTTTAACTTTTCTATTTTTATTTAATTTTTTCATATATAGTAAATCCTATAATATCTGAAGTATTATTATACATATAAATTATGGGAAATAGAAATGATTAATTATTCAGAAGATTTTAATAATAAAGTTGTAATAATTACTGGAGCTGGAAGCGGCATCGGAAAAGAAACTGCGCAAAGAATGATTGATAATGGAGCTAAAGTTGCTTTATGGGATTATAACCAAAATACATTAGAAGAAATACAAGCTAAATTAGGAAATAGTGCCATAGCTGTAAATGTAGATGTTTCAGATGAGCAGTCTGTAAAAAAAGCAGCAGATAAAGTTAGAGAAAAACTTGGATCACCTTCTATTTTAGTAAATTGTGCAGGTGTGGCAGGAATAAACGCTACTATTGAGAACACTGAACCGGATGAGTGGAGACGAGTAATAAATATTAATTTAACAGGAACATTTTTATGCTGCAGAGAAATAATATCAGATATGGTAAAAAATAAATATGGAAGAATTGTAAATATAGCATCTGTGGCTGGGAAAGAAGGTAATCCAAATGCAGCGCATTATAGTGCTTCAAAATCAGGCGTCATAACCTTTACTAGGTCATTGGGTAAAGAATTAGCAGAAACTGGCATATTAGTAAACTGTATAACACCTGCAGTTATTGAAACAGAAATGCTTTCCCAAGTATCAGATGAACATAAAGCGTATATGGTTTCAAAAATTCCAATGGGTAGAATGGGTCAACCAAGTGAAGTAGCATCCTTGATTTGTTGGCTTAGCTCTAGAGAGTGTTCTTATAGTACTGCAGCTGCATTTGATTTATCTGGAGGTAGATCAACTTATTAACTTTGAATACTTAACATTTAGTATTTAACTAATAAGTATTTAATTTTTGCTTTTTCATAATATATGTAGTAAATAATATTATTAATATTACTATGTTGGGACAAATATAATGAATATAATGTTAAAAAAATCTCTTATACTAATGGTTTTTGCCTTAGGTTTTATATCTCTTACAGCCTGCCAAAATACTCAATTAGCATCTAAAGATGCATCTAGTGCTACTGGAGATAGTACAACTGCAGAATCTATAGCTGCGGCTCAATCTGCAGCAGATGCTGCAAATACTAGAGCAAATGAGGCTTTTCAAGCTGCACAAACTGCCAGAAGAGTCGCTGAACGTGGTGTAGAAATGGCTAATCAAAATCAAGCTGCATTAAGAGCTTTAAATGATA
>CAJWSU010000029.1:0-16075 GCA_913046335.1 uncultured Pelagibacterales bacterium
ACATTAGCAGGAAAAGGTGGTTTTAATCTTGGTTGACCCTTTTTACCTTCAAGACTTTCTAATAATGCTGACTCTTCTCCACAAATGTAAGCGCCTGCCCCTCTATGAATAAAAACATCTAAATTAAAACCTGTATTTAATATATTTTCACCTAAAAGGTTCTTTTCATAACATTGATTAATTGCTTCCTCTAAAGCTTTGTATTCATTATAGAATTCACCTCTTATATAAATGTAAGATGTTTTTGCTTCCATAGCAATACAAGCATAAAGTATTCCTTCTAAAAGCTTATAAGGTTCATTTCTAATAATCTCCCTATCTTTACAAGTACCAGGTTCGCTTTCATCAGCATTTACTACAAAATAGTTAGGTCTATTTTCTGAACTAGGAGGCATAAATGACCATTTAAGAGCAGTTGGAAAGCCAGCTCCTCCACGACCTCTTAACCCTGATTTTTTTACCTCATCTAAGATCCATTGCTTTCCTTTTTGTATAAAATCTTTAGTATTTTTCCAATCCCCTAAACTCTTAGCTACATCAAGTCCCTTACCCTTAAGGCCATACAAATTTTTAAAAATTTTATCCTTTTCATTCAACATATTAATTCACCTTTTTATTATCTGAGAAAGGCTCAGATCCAACTCTAAACATGCTTTGAGTTCCTACCTTAACTTTTAGTCCTTTCTTTAGGTTTTCTAAAATACCTAAAATACCTTCATTAGTTAAGTCTTCATAATAATCATCATTAATTTGCATCATAGGCGCATTAACACATGCACCAAGACATTCTACTTCTTTTAAAGTAAACATTCCATCTGATGTAGTTTGATTATTATCAATTTTTAAATGTTTTTTACATACATTTAGTATTTCATCACTACCTTTTAACCAGCAAGACGTAGTAGTACAAACCTGTACAAAGTATTTTCCAATTGGTTTCAAGTTATACATAGAATAAAAAGAAGCTACCTCTAACACTCTTATGTAAGGAATATTAATAATTTTACTTACCTCCTTCATAGCACTTTCCGTAAGCCAACCTCCAATTTGCCTCATTGCCAAATCTAATAATGGCATCACGGCACTAGCCTTTTGCTCTTCAGGATATCTTAATAGAATAGCACTAACTATTTTTAAGTTTTCCGGTGTAAAAGAGAAATATTTGTTTTCTTCTATATTATTTTTCATATTATCTTATCTATCAATTTCACCAAAAACAACATCTAAAGTCGCAATACATGCTACAAGGTCAGCTAACTGATGACCTTTAGTCATGAAATCAAGTCCTTGTAAATGGGCAAAACCAGGAGCTCTAATTTTACACCTGTAGGGTTTACTTGAACCATCAGAAACTAAATATACTCCAAACTCACCCTTTGGAGCTTCTACTGCTTTATATATGCTTCCTTTCGGAACTCTAACACCTTCGGTGTATAACTTAAAATGACTTATTAAACTTTCCATAGATGATTTCATATTATCTCTTTTGGGCGGTGCTATTCTTGGGTTATCAACTAACACTTCTCCCTTTGGCATCATATTTAAAACTTGATTGATTATACTTAAGCTTTGTTTCATTTCTTCCATTCTTATTAAATACCTATCATAGCAATCTCCATTTTTTCCTACTGGAATATCAAAGTCAACTTTATCATAAATAGCATAAGGTTCATGCTTTCTTAAGTCCCAAACCACCCCAGAACCCCTAAGCATAGGGCCACTAAACCCCCAATCTAAAGCTTGTTTCTTAGAAACTACACCTATATCAACAGTTCTCTGTTTAAAAATTCTATTCTCATCTAAGAGAGACTCTATGTCTTCTAAAACTTTTAAAAAACCCCTACTCCACAATGAAATTTCATCTAGTGTTTCCTCGGAAATATCTTGATGAACTCCACCTACTCTATAATAAGCAGCATGCAGTCTTGCTCCTGAAACAGCCTCATAAAATGCCATTAGTTTTTCTCTTTCTTCAAATAACCATAAGAATGGAGTAGTCGCACCTAAATCTAAACCTTGTGCGCCTATCTGCATAGTATGATTTAAAATTCTCGTAATTTCATCAAACAGCACTCTTATCCATAATGCTCTCTCAGGTATATTTAAGGATAGCAACTCTTCAGCAGCTAAAACAAAAGCGTGTTCTTGAACCATTGGAGAAACATAATCTAATCTATCAAAATAAGGCATAGCCTGTAAGTATGTCTTATTTTCTATTAATTTTTCTGTTCCTCTATGAAGCAAGCCTATATGAGGATCAGCTCTTTCTACAACTTCCCCATCCATCTCTAATACTAATCTTAATACACCGTGGGCAGCAGGATGCTGAGGACCAAAATTAAGCATTAAATTCTTTATTTGTTTTTCACTCATTATTTTCCTTACTTAAATCACCTTCCCAAGGGCTTTCAAAATCAAAAGTTCTAAAAGATTGTGTAAGTTTAACAGGCTCATATACAACTTTCTTAGTTGTAATATCATATTTAACTTGCACATTACCAGATAAAGGGAAGTCTTTTCTAAGTGGATGACCAACAAACCCATAGTCTGTAAGTATTCTTCTTAAATCTGGATGATTTGAAAAGCTTATACCAAAAAGATCCCATATCTCTCTTTCATACCAATTTGATGAAGGAAAGACAGACGACAAGCTATCAATACTAATTTCTTCATCAATTGAAAACTTTATTATCAATCTTGCTTTTAAATTAATGGAAAGAAAAATATAAACCATCTCAAATCTATTTTCTTTATCAGGAAAATCTACAGCAGTAATATCCATTAATTGGTTAAATCTAAGTTTTTCAAAATCTTTAATAACTTTAGATATTTTTAAAAGATGCTTTACATTAATATGTAACTCATAATTACCATTAACTTGACAAGCGTTAAAATCATTAAGGTCTATAACATTAGAAACACAAGAAACTATTTCTTCTAAAATACTGTTTTTATTATTTTTTTTATTATTTAACAATTTAATATAAATTAAGATACAAATTAAATGCTGTATCTACCTTCTCTTTTAATTTTCTTTTGTAATTGTAAAACTCCATATAATAAAGCTTCTGCAGAAGGAGGACAACCTGGCACGTAAATATCAACTGGAACAATTTTATCACACCCTCTTACAACAGAATAAGAGTAATGGTAATAACCTCCACCATTAGCACAACTTCCCATTGAAATTACCCATCTAGGCTCTGGCATTTGGTCATAAACCTTTCTTAGAGCTGGTGCCATTTTATTTGTAAGAGTTCCAGCTACTATCATTACATCTGACTGTCTAGGACTTGGTCTAAAAACAACTCCAAACCTATCTAAATCATAACGTGAAGCTCCTGTTTGCATCATTTCAACAGCACAACATGCAAGACCAAAAGACATTGGCCATAAAGAACCTGCCCTAGCCCAGCTTAACAAGTCCTTAAATTTTGTTAAAACATAACCTTTATTATTAGCTTTTTCGCCTTTAAATAAATTGTCATTATAAAAACTATCTTCTATTCCCAATCTAAAGCTCCTTTCTTCCATTCATAAATAAAACCAACAGTTAAGATCATTAAAAAGACCATCATTGATAAGTATCCTTCTATTCCTATATAGGATAAAGATATTGCCCAAGGAAACAAGAAAGCCACTTCTAAATCAAAAATTATGAATAATATAGCAACTAAATAAAACCTCACATCAAATTGAACTCTTGCATCTTCAAAAGGAGTAAATCCACATTCGTACGCTGAAAGCTTTTCTTTATCAGGTTTATGAGGACCTACTATACCTGATAAGAAAGCAAAACCTAATGACATACCAAAAGCTATAATTGCAAAAACAAAAATTGGAAAATATTCAATAAGATTCATAACTAATCAAGTGTGAGTGGTTTATAATTATATATATAGAGTAATTTTATAATCTTGTAACCTATTTTTATAAATAATTTAGTTACTTAATATATTTAAAAAAGTTAGTTATTAACCAAAGCTGTTAGTTCACTGAAGTCTGAAACTACCATATCATAATCTCCATCTACAGAAACATCTGTATCTGGCCCCCATTCTTTATCTCTTTTTACAAAAATGGTCTTAAATCCAGCTTTTTGAGCAGCATTTAAATCAAAACTATGGCATGCAACCATTGCACATTGGTTTGGATCTAATTGAAGTAGTTTAGCAGTTTTTTTGTAAGCTTCTAAGTTTGGTTTGTAAACTTCTAATGTTTCACAGGACAAAATTAAATCCCAATTTATAGCATTATTTTTAGAATTTAAAAAAACTAACCTATTACTTAGCAGTGTAAAAGAAACACAAAGAAATCTCTTCTTTAATAAATTGAATGGTTCTAAAAAATCTGGCCATACATTTAAATTAGCTGGTGTTTGGTAATATAAGTACTCTTTATCAGATCGATTAATTATAATAGACTCTTCTTTACATATTTCTTCCACTGCTTTTTTATGAGCTTCATCAAAGTTTATTAAATTGTTGTGATCCTGCTGAGTGATAGTACCTAATGATTTCTTCCTGAATTCTTTAGATAATTCATTAGCATTTAATGATAGACCATTTTTGTTTGCTACTTCCTCAAATCCAGACTTAAAACCTGAGTACCAATCTAATATAGTGCCACCAGTATCAAAGGTTAAAGCTCTCACTTTGCTAATATCCATAAATCAAATTAACAAATATAATATTTTAGTAAAGCCCTTAATTTTCTATTGAATTATATAATTATAAGCTTAAAATTAAAAAAGAATATAGGAATTAATTATGTATATTACTCAAGCATTAAAAAGAAACGTTCAACTTTTTCCTAATAAAACTGCTACCTCTTATATGGATAGAAAGTTTACATGGAAAGAAACACTAGAAAGAGTAAGTAAATTAGCATTTAGTATTAAAAAAATGAATGTCTTAGATGGTGATAGAGTAGCTATTCTTGCTCATAACAGCGATAGATACTTTGAGTTTTTGTACTCTGTTTCGTGGGCAGGAGGAGTTTTTGTTCCTATAAATACAAGATTAGCCCCACCTGAAATACAATTTTGGATAAATGACAGTGAAAGCAAAGTAATTTTTGTTGATAAAAGCTTTGCAGAAATTGTTAAAAATTTATCAAAAGAAAACAAAATTCCTAGCGTCAAAGAAATTATATATCTATCTGATGATGACACTCCAGATGGTATGATTAACTATGAAAGTTTAATTTCTAATGATACTGCTGATGACGCTTTAAAAGGATACAATGACTTAGCTGGCTTATTTTATACAGGAGGTACTACAGGTCGATCAAAAGGGGTTATGTTATCACATACTAATATGGTAATTGATGCTTTAAACTGTGCTGTTATGGCTGATATGAATGAAGAAGCAAAATGGTTACATGCTGCTCCAATGTTTCATATTGCAGATTGTGCTGGACTGTTTGCAATCAGTCAAGTTGGAGGAAGCCATTATTTCATACCAGGATTTGTTCCTAATTTATTTTTTGAAGCAGTAAGCAAACATAAAATAACTGAAACTATTTTAGTTCCTACTATGGTGAATATGGCAGTTCATGATACAGAAATTAAAAATTATGACTTAAATAGTCTTAAAAAAATAATGTATGGGGCTTCTCCTATGCCTGAACCAGTAATAGTAAAAGCTATGGAAATGCTTCCAAATTGTACTTTTTACCACGCTTATGGGCAAACAGAATGTGCTCCACTTCTTACTTGTTCTGGACCTGAAGCACATGTTTTTGAAGGTCCTTTAGCTTATAAGTTTAAATCTTGTGGAAGAGCAGTTGCTGGAGTAGAGTTAAAAATTGCTGATGATCATGGAAATGAAGTACCGAGAGGAGAAGTTGGTGAAATTCATGCCAGAGGACCAAATATTATGTTAGGTTATTGGAGACAAAAAGAACTAACTGATAAAGCTATAGTAAATGGCTGGATGAAAACTGGTGATGGTGCAAAGATGGATGATGAGGGTTATATTTTTATTGTAGATAGAGTTAAAGATATGATTATTTCTGGTGGAGAGAATATTTACTCTACAGAGGTTGAAAATGCTATTTACCAAATAAAAGAAGTTTTAGAATGTGCAGTAATTGGAATACCTGATCCAAAGTGGGGAGAGGTTGTTCATGCTGTAATTAGGGTTAAAGATAATAAAAAAATTGAAGAAAAAACAATCATAGATCATTGCCATAAGAATATAGCAGGTTTTAAATGTCCTAAATCAGTTTCATTTAGAAATGAACCCATGCCTGTTTCAGGGGCTGGAAAAATACTCAAAACTGAACTAAGAAAACCTTTTTGGAAGGACTCTGATAAGCAAGTAAATTAATATTATAGAAAACTATTGAAATTTATATAAAATTTTTCCTATTCATTAGTTAAATCGTGTCCTGCAGAAGCAACTAAACCACCATCACAAGTAATTGTTTCTCCAACAGTGTACTGTCCTGCCTTAGAAGCAAGAAATATAGCTAATCCGGCAATATCTTCTGCTCTACCGACTCTACCACTAGGATTTTTTTTAGATACAATAGTATAGTCGTGATCTAATGCAGTGCCTAACATTTTACTTGGAAAAGGGCCTGGAGCGATTGCATTACAAATAATATTTTCTTTAATTAATTTTGCTGCCATTACTGAAGTTAACTTATGTACAGCCGACTTAGCAATACTGTATGAATAATTTTCATAGAATGGAGTATTTATTCCGTCAATAGAACCAATGTTTATAACTCTAGATGGGTTTTCCTTATTATTATTATTTTTTAATAATTTAAGAAATTTCTGCATCATAAAAAAAATAGATTTAACATTTAGATCCATAACTTTGTCCCAACCTATTTCACTAAACTTTTCAAAAGGCTCTGACCAAACTGCACCGGCATTATTTATCAAAACATCTAATGAACTTTCATGTTTTTTATATTCATTAAATAAAGTATTTATACCATTGACATCAGAAACATCTGCAGGAATTGCTGTTACCTTGTTGTCATACTCATCAGACAATCTCCTGGCAGTTGCAATACAATCATTTTCTTTTCTTGAGCTAATATATACTTTAGCTCCATTGGAAATAAAACCAGTTGCTATCATTTCACCTATACCCCTTGATCCTCCTGTAATGAGCACAACTTTACCTTCAACATTAAATAAATTATTTATAATCATAAATATACCTCTTTATTATTTGAAATTATAAGTTACTTTTTATAAATTACTATATTTATTTAGGATAAAAAAATTGAACCAATATGATAATTACGTTTGCAAAAAAGTAGGTAGAATCCAGGATTTAGTTTATAGCAAAGCAAAAAGAAGTAACTTAAAAAAAAACTATATACGCGTTAAAATTTATGCCATTGGCTTAAATTATATAGATTATTTAATGATAAAAGGAGATTATCAACATAAAAACGACATTCCTTTTGTGCCTGGCACAGAGGCATGTGGAATTGTAGTAGAAGAAAACTGTAATAATAAAAAACTTATAAATAAAAGAGTTATTATTAATGCTAAAAATAGTTGTTTCAGTGAAGAAGCAGTAGTTAATATTAAAAATATTTATCTAGTCAAAAATAACTTAAGCTCATTAAAGGCAGCTTCTTTTTTTATATCAGCCTTAACTTCTTACATATCATTAGTAGAAATAGCAAAAATTAAAAAAAACCAAACTATAATTATTTCTGGAGCATCAGGTGGAATAGGACAAGCTAGTATAGAGTTAGCTAAGTCTAAAGGCGCAAATATAATTTCTATTGTAAGCAATAATAAAAAAAGATTAATTACAAAAACTCTTGGAGCTAATATTGTTATAAAAAATAATGAAGATATTTATGGTTTAGTAATGAAATATACTAAAAATAAAAAAGCCGATATAGTTTTAGATATAAATGGGCTTTTAAAAGACTATAATTTATTAAGTTGTCTTAAATGGAGAGGAAAGTATTTAATTGTTGGCTTTACAAATAATAATATAGCAAAAGTAAAAACAAATTATATTTTAATTAAAGGCTTACAGGTTTTTGGAGTTAGAGCTGGTGAATATTTAAATAGAATTAACTACAAAAAAAAAGCTTCCATAATAAAAAAAGTATTTGAATTATCTAAAAAAAATATCTGTACAACTAAAAAATATAAAACTCTAAGTTTTAAAAATTTAAAAAAAGGTTTAGAATTAATTAAAGATAGAAAGTCAATTGGAAAAGTTATTATAAAAACTAAATATTATAAAGAATTTTAATATGAAAAAATCATTACTATTATTTTCTGGAGGACAAGATAGTACAACTGCATTAGCTTGGAGTTTAAAAAAGTTTGATGAAGTTCATTTAATATCATTTGATTATGGTCAACGACATATTATTGAAATAAAAACAGCACTTGAAATAATAAAAAAAATTAACTCAGATTTTTCAGCATGGAAAAGTAAGATAAAAAGTAGTTATATTTATAAGATCAATAATTTTAATAAGTTTAATAAAAACTCTTTAACTTCTAATATAGCAATTAAGACTACAAATAAATTACCTAATACTTTTGTTCCTGGTAGAAATATTTTATTTTATACATTAGGAGCCTCCTATGCATATGATAAAAATATTAAAAATATAGTTTCAGGTGTTTGCCAAACAGATTACTCAGGTTATCCAGATTGTAGAGATGAAACAATTAAATCATTAGAAGATTCTATTAATTTGGGTATGGAAAAAAACTATAAGTTTCATACTCCTTTGATGTGGAAGAATAAATCTGATATTTGGAAAATGGCCTATGAACTAGGTGGTAATAAATATCTAAATTTAATAAAAAAACATACTCATACATGTTATAAAGGAAAAAGAGATATATTTTATGATTGGGGATATGGTTGTAATAATTGCCCTGCTTGTATGCTAAGATCAAAGGGATGGGAAAGTTTTGTCAATAAGAAAAAGTAAAATGAAAAAATATACAGTAAAAGAAATATTTTATACCTTACAAGGTGAAGGTTATAATGCTGGCAAAGCTGCTATCTTTTGTAGATTTACTGGCTGTAATTTATGGAATGGCAAAGAAAAAGATAGAAAAAAATCTGTTTGCTCTTTTTGTGATACTGACTTCCTTGGTACTGACGGCGCTTTAGGTGGTCAGTACTCATTAGAAAACTTAGTTAATAAAATAACAAAGTTATGGCCACAATATAAAAAGAATAAATTTGTCGTTTTTACCGGAGGAGAGCCATTATTACAATTAGATCAATTATTAATAGATAGACTAAAAAATAATAACTTTAAAGTAGCCGTAGAAACTAATGGAACAATATTGCCACCATTAAGAATTGATTGGATTTGTGTCAGTCCAAAGGTAAAAAGTAATTTTATTTTAAAAAAAGCAAACGAAATAAAAGTAGTTTATCCACAAGAAAACTTAGATCCCAAAAAATATGAGAAACTAAATTTTGATCACTTTTATATTCAGCCTTTATATAATAAAAATTTGAAAGAAAATAATAAAAAAGCTATAGAGTTTATATTAAACAACCCTTCATGGAAGTTAAGCGTCCAATCACATAAGTATATTGGTGTACAATAATGTTTAGTATGATTTCAAAAAGTTTTACATTTGAAGCAGCCCATAAGTTATCTAACACAAAGAATAATGTAAATAATAATATTCATGGTCATTCCTTTTCTGTAGAAGTTTTTATACCTGATAAGAATAATAATATAAAATCAAAAGGTCTTATATTAGACTTTAGTATATTTAAAAAAAAAATTGATAAAATTAAAAATACATTAGATCATTCTTTTTTGAATGATATTGAAGGGCTTGAGTATCCTACTTTAGAAAATATTGGTTATTGGGTTTTTAATAAATTAGAAAAAGATAACTTAGATATATGTAAAGTAATAGTGCAAAGAAAAAGTTGTGGAGAAAGTTTTACTTTATCTAAGTAAGTTATAAGCCATCGCATGATCTAGTGGGTTTTCCAAAAAATTTAAGACAATAGTCTTTTGAAATTTTTTTTCCTTGTAAGTCATTTACAATAAAATTAACTACTGCTTCTATTTGTCTTTTATTTAAATACCCCTTGGCTTTTAAAGGCCTATTCTTATCATCTCCCTCAAAATCAGCAAACTTCATACCAAAACATCTCTCATCTGTATAAGCCTTTTTGTCAAAATAAGGCATATTAGTCCCAGGCCTTCCACAAGCAATAATTGTTATTAACTGTTCTTTGTCTAGTTCAGTCTCTCTTAATGATAAAGCAGCACCTCCATAACCAGGGCCTCCATCACCATGCCATTTATGACACCCCATACAATTACCTTTTTTAAAGGTAGAAAGTCCATAGTCAAATTTAGGTGCAACTCCTCCCTCTGGAGCACCAGCAACTAAATAACCTGATATAGTAAAATATAAAAATAAATTAATTATAATTAACTTAAACTTCATACCCTCTCCTATAAATTATTACTTTTAATTTGCAAATAAGTTCTACTAACTAAATTTTCTTTTTTAGATTTATCATTTAGGAAATAAAACTCTGAATGTACTTTAATGGCTTTATTTTTTATATTCTTTACACAAACTTTATTAATATATTTTTTTCCGATTTTAATATGATTTTTTCTTTTTAAAGCTTCATCACACTTCCAATCATTTGATCCATATTTATTATAAATTCTAAGCCACATTAAGTGTGCTTGCTTTCTAAAATAAAATGGAGCTTTGGGATCTGTTCTAATATTAATTTCTTGTAAAGTACCCTTTGTATCAATGGCTATATTAATTAATACTGGATGACCAGATACTTGAGTTCCTTCAAAATTTTCATTTAAAGCAAATCTTTCATCGTATTCAAATTTTACTATATATAAATTATTTTCTTCTTTTTGGCACTGATTAAAGTCTTTCCAGCTCTTTATACTTTTGTTATTACTAAAGCATGCAAAATTGGTATAACCTCTCTCAGCAATATTTGTAATTTTAGCGCCGACATAGAGATCTCTTATGTCTTCTGCTATTAAAGTTGGTTGTATTAAAAACATAACAACCAGAATTTTTATAATAGATATTAGAAATTTCATATTAAAAAAAATGGAGCTTTTATTTAATTAAAAGCTCCATAGTTTTAGTTTATTATAGACTAAATACAAATAGCATTTGTCCAGCAGGCACTTTTTCTAAGCCTGGTGTTGAACCAATAAACCATTTAGGCCATGCTCCACCTAATCCAGCTAAGATAGCAACATACTGCTTACCATCTACTGCAAAAGTAATTGGAGGGGCATTAATACCAGTATTAGTATCAAATGACCATAATTCTTTTAGGTTATCAGAATCTAATGCAACTACTGTACCTTCAGGTCTACCAGTGAATATAAGTCCACCTTTTGTAGCAACAAGACCACCTAAATTAGGATAATCCATGTCATATTTAGCAACCACTTTACCTGAGTTAACATCCATTGCTGTTACACTACCTGTAATGATTGGACCCATTTTTGGTCCGCCACCTAACCAGAATTCTCTAGCTACCCACTCTTTTTCTTGTGGAACATTAACGTGCATAGCACAGCTTTCTATAACCGGAATATAGTACATATTTCTGTCTGGGTCATATGCAGTTGGTGGCCAGTTTTTACCACCCATATTACCAGGACATGAAGTTCCTTCTGGCTGAGCTCTAAAAGCACTAGTAGATGGAACATATCTTTGTACATCTTTATTTGGATCATAGTCCATTGGTCTACCTGTATACTTATCTAAACCAGCAGTCCAATCAAGTTTTTTAACAAAAGGTGATCCCCAAAGAAATTTACCTGATTCTCTATCTAAAGCATAAGCAAAACCATTTCTATCTGCATGAAGAACTGCTTTAGTTTTCTTACCGAAAACCTTTGCGTCAACAAGAGTTTGCTCATTTACTCCATCAAAATCATACGGGTCATTTGGAGTATACTGAAAATACCACTTAATTTTTCCAGAATCAGCATCTAATGCTAATACACTGTTACTATATAAGTTATCTCCTGGTCTATACTCATTATCCCAATCTGGTCCTGGATTACCTACACCCCAATAAATAACATTAAGGTCTGGATCATAAGAACCAACTACCCATGTAGATCCACCACCGTGCATCCAAGCATCTTTACTATGTGACTCTGGTCCTTGTTTCCAAGTTTCAGATCCAGGCTCGCCAGGAGCTGGAATAGTATAAGTTCTCCAATTTTTGGAACCGTCTTTAAGATTTGTGGCATGTAACCAACCTCTGATACCGTATTCAGCACCAGAAACACCAGTAATTGCAGAATCTTTTACAACTAAAGGAGCTGAAGTTAAAACTTCTGCTACACTAGCATCCGCTAATTGTACTTCTTGCTCTATAGCACCAGTTTCTTTATTAGTTACAATTAATCTACCATCTAATGTATGTGAAACTATCTTATCCTGCCAAAATGCTGCGCCTCTGTTGTCAATTCCACAACATGTAATAGCACCTGGAAAATCATGATCGGTGTCTGGATTCATTTTCCAAACCATTTTTCCATTTTGTCTAACATCAAACTTATAAATAGATCCCCAACCATCTGTTACATAAATAAAACCATCTTCAACTATTGGCGTACCTTCTAATCCTGCGTGGTCCCATATTCCGCCACCTTCGAGTCCTCCAATAACATTAGTAAATGCAACTTTAAGTTTCTTCACATTTTTTTTATTAATTTTCTTTAATCCAGAAAATCTATGACCATCTAAAGATCCGTGATGGGTTAACCAGTTTTCTGGAGTTTTCTTTGCATTGACTATATCATTCCAGCTAGTAACATTGTCTGCGAATGTACTAAAGGAAAAAGATAATGCAATCAAAGTAGTAATTAAATACTTAATCATTAAACCTCCCTAGTTGTGTTATATTAAATATTACAATAATGATAATAGGTATTAGTTATAGGTCAAGGCTTAAAATAATTTAGCGCAATCTTTACAAATAGATATAAATAAATTTTTTTTTTTTAATTATATGTTACTCTTCATTTTTTTGGAGTTACTTTGAATAATCTAGATAACTATAACGAAAATGATGTAGTCTTTAGAGATGTCATTTTGCTAGCTTTAACAGGTTTTATTTCTATGGTAATTTTGCTTTTACCTTTTGTGAATCCTCCAACTGAAGAAGAATCAAGCACTACTCCTCCTGGAAATGTAATTATAGAGTTGTTTTGGGATAATAAGAGAGATGTAGATATTGATTTATGGGTAAAGGCACCTGACGATATACCCGTAGGATACTCAAACAAAGGAGGTATTTTTTTTAATTTGCTTAGAGATGACCTTGGAATTTATAAAGATAATTCACCTGTAAATTATGAGGTATCTTATTCTAGAGGAATAAGTAGAGGCAAGTATACCGCCAATCTTCACCTTTACAGAGAAGATAAAGCTCCTTTTGTCCCTATAATAGCAGAAATGTTAGTCTCAGTAGTTGATCCAGATACTAATAAAAGAAGCCAAATATTAAGAACAACTAAAAAACTAGATGTAGTTGGTGAAGAAATTACAGTTTTTCATTTTGAATTAGATAAAAAAGGAAAACTTAATAAAGATACTATCACTAATAACTATGTAAAATTAAGATCAGGAAATAAAGATTCAGAAGGCCAACTCCAATTGGAGTAAGAAAACAATAATTAATTTTTAAAGGAAGCAATATGAACTATAAATATTTACTTATTCTCAGATACTCATTAATAAACTTAGTAGGTTTAACCTTTTTATTTGTTTTAATAACTCAAGGGTATCTTTCTAAAGCGATTAAAGCTGATATTACTAATATGGTAATAGTAATTATAGGAGTTTTTTCTATAGGCTATGTCCTTGCCACCTATAGGACTTTTTGGATAAGTAAAGAATTAAACTATGCTATGAAAATAAAATTACCTGCTTTGTCTTTAGCAAGCGAGTATGTATCAAATACAAAAAAATTAGATGCTAGTTCTAGAAATAATTTAGCAATTTCATTAAGATTGAAGCTAGCAACTAAAATTAATTTAATAAAGTTTATTTCTAACACCTTGGTAATATTAGGGCTCATTGGGACTGTTATAGGTTTTATAATTGCTTTGTCAGGAGTTGATGGTAGTGTTTCCAGCAATCCTGAAGAGGTAAGTAAAATGGTTTCTACACTTATTCAAGGTATGTCTGTAGCTCTTTACACTACACTAGTAGGTTCTATATGTAGTGTTTGGTTGAATATTTGTTTTCAAATCTTATCAACTGGATCTAATAAGTTGTTATCAAGAATAATAGAAATTGGAGAAAAAAAATAAATGCTTGAATCTTTTGATCAATTTAATCCGTTAGATGAAGATCAATCAAATACAGTTTTTAGAGACGTAACTCTTTTGGCTCTATCAGGTTTTGTGGCAATTGTATTATTACTTTTACCCTGGTTAAATTTGAAAACTAAAAGTGAAGTTATAAAAGAACCTGTTGGAAGTGTCATAATAGAATTATTTTGGAACGATGATATTGATGCTGATTTAGATTTATGGGTAAAAGGTCCTAATGATGGACCGGTTGGTTATTCAAAACCTTCAGGCCTAGTATTTAATTTATTAAGAGATGATAGAGGTTTAACAGGTGATTATACGCCTCTTAATTATGAAATTAGTTTTACTAGAGGAATAGTAGCTGGTGAATATCAAGCTAATGTTCATTTATTTAGGCACAATAAAAGCAAATCTAAAATTCAAGCTATGATTTCTGCGAGTTTAGTTACCCCTGATAGAAATTATAGAAAGCAAATACTTGAAAAAACTGTTCTTTTAAGCAAAGAAGGAAAAGAAAAAACAGTGCTGAGATTTAAACTCGATAATAATTTTAAGCTTGTTTCAGGCTCTGTAAACAGTCTTAGAAAAAGCTTAATAGGAGGAATTTAATGGAATTTTTAAATTGGTTTTTTACTATTCTTACCATTCTAATAGCATGTATATTATCTATAACAGTATGGTCTAGAAAAGAAGTAAAATATAAAGTTTTATCTTTAATACTTGGTACATTTTGCTTTATAATAAGTTATGGTTCTATGCTAGAAATTTTAAGTAGACCTAAACCGAAAAATTTAGAGTTACTTAATAAATACGCAAATGAATTAACGTTATTACATGTTAATTGGGTTGAAGGTGAAGCTATCTATTTACTTGTCCAATTAGATGATTTAAAAGAACCAAGACTTTATAAATTTCCTTGGAATGCTTCTCAAGCACAAGAATATGATGAAATGCTTGAAAAAGGACGCGAAAGTGGTGAAGAAGTAAAAATAACTAACCCTTTTTATCCTACTAATTCAGAAGAAAAGAAAACTCTTATCTATTCTTCTCCTGCCAAGCCCCTTCCTGAAAAAGAAGCGGCTCAACCTGGAATAACCTCGTATGATCCAGCAATAGAAGATAAACTCTTAGAAAGCAGAGATAAAAGAAAATAATAATAAAGTTGATTTTATTATTTAAGTGTTAGTTAAATATAATTATAAAGAAAATATGATCAAAAATTTAATATCTATAGAAAAGCTAAATAAAACATATAAAAATGGTTTTGCAGCTTTAAAGAAAGTTGATTTGAATATAAAAGAAGGCGAAATTTTTGCTCTTTTAGGACCTAATGGAGCAGGAAAATCTACTCTTATAAATATAATTTGTGGTCTAACCCATCATTCGTCAGGAAGTATTACAGTAGACGGTTTAGATTTAGTAAAAAATAGAAAAAAAATCAAAACTTTAATAGGTTTAGTGCCCCAAGAGCTTCATTTAGAATCATTTGAGACTGTATTTGACAATGTTAACTACTCTAGAGGTTTATGGGGAAAAGCTAATGATATTAATTTTACCAATACTCTTTTAAAAAAATTAAATTTAGAAGATAAAAAATTTAGCCTTTTAATGCAATTATCTGGAGGCATGAAAAGAAGAGTTTTAATTGCTAAAGCATTATCTCATAGTCCTAAAATACTATTTTTAGATGAGCCTTCAGCTGGAGTAGATATAGAGTTAAGAAAAGAAATGTGGAAAGTAATTTATTCGC
>CAJWSU010000030.1:0-15887 GCA_913046335.1 uncultured Pelagibacterales bacterium
CTAAAGGTACATATTTATTTTCATTACCTGGTTCAGTAGGTGCATGTAAGGATGCTTGGGATGATATTTTAGTCTATCAATTAGATTATCGTCATAGACCATGTAACTTAGTTGAGCTTATGCCAAGATTAAGAGAGCATGAAGTAGACCAGTAAATCTGATAAAACATATACAACCTATTGTTTTATATGATTTTTATACCTATATCTAGTTATGCAGTAAATTATTTATGGTGCAAAAGTGACCAACATAAGTGACCAATTTGTATCCTTATACCCATACCAAGACAGACATAGAACTATCTATACAAATACTGGAGTATGTGGTGGAAGAATAGAACTTTTGTGTTACCATAATTTTATGAGAAAACTATTATTAATACTATTTTTATTTACACTTACTTCTAATGCTTTAGCAAAAGTAGAGATGTGGGAATGTGATGGAGATTATTCTACATGGGATTATTATAAAATAGATACTGATATTCCTACAGTTTATATAAGAAAAAATTCAAGATGGATAGATATTTCAAATGCTTCAGAATTATTAGATGCTTTTGGAGAACCTCAAGAGGATGATTTTGATCACGTGATTTTTGAATATTCTAGCAAGTATGAAGATGTATACTGGATTAACCCTGATACAAAAGAAAATATTGGAGTCATGGATTTATTTACAAAAGAATTTCTTGCAATAAATAATGGTAACTATGAGTTAGAAACAACATGTAAGTTAATAGAATGAATACTTTATAGGTGCATGGAAGGTACTAAAGAAACATGGACATGTACGAAAGGTAATTTTTAAATAGATTCAGAAACTCCATAATTGGTTCAGATATACTAATAAGGAATCTACAAGGTTTTACTGTAAATAAAATTATTTAGATCATGTATAATTAAAAATTATTATAAATGGTATATCAAGATGATATACCATTTATATCTAATATTTACTCTTTACAACTTCCAGTTAAGTACCCTACTCCTACTTTAAAATCACTAAGAATTACAGTGTATTCGCATGAAGATGTTTTATCAGCGTACTTACCTGTTCCACCAGTTCTCATAATCTGGCCTATATTTCCTTTAGTTATGTCACGTTCAACAGTAGTATACTCAATATCACCATCTTGATCAGTTCCTTGGCAATTTCCTTTAACAATCCCATTTCTTAAACTAATGAGACATTTAGAGGTTGCTTTATTTCCATTTGAATCACTAGAAAAACCATTTACAGTCATATTTGCCACATTAGAATCATCATTATTTTTAATCATGTCTATATTATCGAACCTATAAACATTTTCAAAATCATAGTCAGCAGAAGCGAAACTTGAAATAAATAAGGTCATTATAAATATCATAAATAATTTCATTGTATTTTCCTTTGTTAATTAATAATTGTTAATAAAATATAAAGATCTTTTTATACATATTGTATTATATATTTTCCTTTTTTATATATATTTCTTTTTTTTTCTACAAATACTGGAGTAGGTGGTGGAAGAATAGCTTTTATAAATTATTGTGCTACTATTAAGTGAGGAGAAACTTAGATATATGAACAACAATATTGACTCTATAGTAAAAAGTCTCTTAAAAGCTCGTAGTACAAATCACTATATTTCAAATGATAATATAGACTTAATACCCAATAATATAAAAGATGCTTATCTAATTCAAAATAAAGTGCATGTAGAATTAGATAAAACAAAAGATAAGACTATTGGAAGAAAGATTGGATGTACTACTGATGTTATGCAAAGTTATTTGGGTATAGAACACCCATGTGCAGGGACATTGAGAGAAAAAAATTGTTACAATTCAGGTGTATATTTAAATTTTGATAATTTTAATAGAGTAGGTGTTGAGTGCGAATTAGCTGTAAAATTGTCAAATAATCTTATTTTTAATACTGATCCAAACATATATGATATTCATAATAGTATTGAATATTTTTTTCCAGCTATTGAAATTGTAGAAGATAGATATAGTAATTGGAAAAATTTTTCAGTAAGTCATTTAATTGCTGATGATTTCTTTAATGCAGGCTGCGTTTTAGGGTTAGATAGGTACCAAGAAAAATTTGAAGATATAGGCATTACAGAAGGTTCAATGTATATAAATAATAATAAAATTGGTACAGGTAGAGGTAATAATATTTTAGGTAATCCTTTTAACGCTCTAAAATGGTTGGCGAGTCAGAAAGAGATTATTGGATCTCACCTTAGTAAGAATTCAATAATTTTACTAGGTAGCCTTGTAGAAACTTTTTGGATAGATAGAGGGGATAAAGTTCAAATTAATTTAAGTGGAATGGGCAGCGTATCTGTTAAATTTGAATAACTGATTAGAACATACATGTTAAAAGCTTCTTATTTTTTTTTCTATAGCTTCCATTTTATTTTCCTATCATTTTTTTTCTTACAAAAAATCTTCCAAATTAAAGAGCACTCTACAAATACTGGAGGTGATGGTGGATTAATAAGACCTATAAATATTTTTAATTAGTAAATAAATTATTTAAAAATGTAAAATATTCTTCTCTAGTCTTTTTTGTAATTTTTCTATTAGGTGCAACAGTTCCAATAGATGTTTCGTAGAGCTGACCTAAAGATAAATAATCAAAAGCATGATGACCATTTTCATAGCTAATAATTTTTGGAATAAAAATACTATCACTTTTATTTTTTATATTATTAATATAGTTAATACATAATTTTTCTGGCGTGATGTTGTCTTTTCCTCCAGTAAATAAAATAATGGGAGCATATAATGAATCTGGAATATTAGGATAAGCACAATGAGGATAATAGGCTATTCCAGCAGCAATTTTGTATTGGTCATTATAATTATTACTATTCAGAGAATTTAAAACAACCATAGCTCCTTGTGATTGTCCAAAAACTATAATTTTTTCTTTATTGATATAATCTTTACTTTGCAAAAACTTAACAGCGCCATACACATCTCCTGTTCTTTCATAAAAACCTAAAAGTGGCCAACTACAAGATCTCCTTAGAGCTTTTTCATAACTTATTTTTCTACTTCCATGAGAATCTACGATTAATGTTACGTATTGATTTTCATTTAATATCTCTGCATGCTGCTTTAAGCTGTTCCAAGAATGTTTATAACTGTTCTTTTGCAATCCATCACAACCATGTAATAATATTACAGCTGGCATAGTTTCAGTAATGTTTGGCTTGGACAAATAAGAGGAAATATTTACTTCTAAAAAATTTGTATCATTATTAATATTTATTGATTTAAAGTTTACTTTTTTATTAGTAAAATCATTTGGTTCATACTTAGGAATATTATCTTCAGCCCAAGACCTTGAGCAGATAGCAAGGAATATTACGAGACTAATGAGTATAAGTTTATTCATTCTATGACTCTACCATATAAATAATTATATATAAATATCTGGAGTAGGTGGTGGCAATAATATATAAACTTATAATATGTTAATACGTAATTATTCTAGTATTAGGTAAAGATGACGCAATATGAAAGTCATTCATTCCTGCAAATATAATTTTTTCTAGACAGCTTTCTTTAAAAATATTTCTTACTTCTGCACAAGGTTTACAGACTATAATTTTTGCATTTTTATGATTATAAACTTCTTCAAATCTAGGAGGTGGACCTACTGGCAAAATATATTTAGCAACTCCTTTTGATGCTAAATGAACTGCATCATGAAATAACATTATTGTAACTTCATCATTTGCTTGTAAAGCTGAAGCAGAAAAAATAAATGGTAACATAGCTCTTGTTGGATCTGTTGGGCCCCAACTAGCAGATATAGCAAAATGCATGAAAAATCTCCTTAATTTTTAATAGTTATAAGCATCATAGTATAAATTTAATACTTTTTATATAATCACTAACAAACATGAAGGTTATAATTATAAACAGTAATTGTTTTATTTTATTATTCTTTTTTTTCTTTTGCTTTCTTCAATAAATACTCTTTGTGGTCTTTTTTAGAATCCCTACCTCCATTTAATTGGCTTAACATAGGTTGATCTAATACCCTTAGTAACTCAGGATGTGTTTTCTTATTTTTTTTATCTATTTTTTTCATTTTATTCCTCTCTATAAAACTCTACACAACTAGAGATACTTTTACAAATATTAGAGCAGACTTAATATAATACATTTAGTTTTTAATATTGATAATTTTTATTAACTACTATTTAATTTAATTTCTATTAACTATATTGATCTAATCTAAAACATTAATTAGTATATTAAAAACACACTAATTTTTTTTATATAATGTTTTGATTAAGCGAACACGAGAAAGACGTTTAAAGCCTTGTGCTGGGTACCCGACAATAATTGAGGGTTAAATTAGATAACCTTGTTTAAAAAACTTGTCTAAAACTTTTTAACTTTATTAAATTTTGATAATAAAGATTTAGATGAAGCAATTGTCTCTCTTGAAAAGTACTGTTCATGATTCTTTTCCAAATTGTTCATTTGATATTTATAATTCACCATCAATCCTACTGAATTAGCTATCCCTTTTTTTGATGGATTACCCATAAAATGAATTTTATCTAAAGAGGCCCCATTACTTAAGTGAAATCTTTGAACTGGATCTAATGGAAGACCATCTTTATGTTTAGCTTCAAAGAAATATCCTATAGAGTTATTTAAAATTTCTTTCTCATTACTTAATATTGAATTCTTATCAATAATTTTATCATATAAAGTAGAGTTATTTTGCTTTAGCCATTTATTAAAACCAGGTACTGGAGATAAGGTTACAAAATTTTCTAAACTAGGGAACTCTTTTTTTAAGTCCATTACCACTTGCTTTAAAAGAAAATTACCAAAAGAAATACCTTTAAGCCCTTTTTGACAATTTGATATTGAGTAAAAAACAGCAGTTTTAAAATTTTTAGGGTTAGTTTTATTTCTATTTAAATCTAATATATCGTCTATTTTTGATGGTACTTCTGATGTTAATGCTACTTCAACAAATATTAGAGGTTCATCTTCCATTGTAGGGTGGAAGAATGAATAACATCTTCTATCTTCAGGCTTTAATCTATTTCTCAAATCTAACCATGAGGATATTTCATGTACAGCTTCATACTTTATTATTTTTTCTAAAATTTTAGCTGAAGTATCCCATGTAATTGGATGCGTAACTAAAAAACCTCTATTGAACCAATTTTTAAATAAATTAGATAAATCTATATCAACTTTTTTTAATTCTATATTTTCTTTTATTAAATTTAATAATCTTTCTCTAATATTTACTAACCTTATAGTTCCTCTTTCTATAGAATTTAAATTTTTAAAAATTTCCATTCTTTTTGAATTAAATTTTGAAGTCATAGATCTATAATTTTGAGTAGAATTATTATCTGCATAGCTACTTACTGATTTTAACAATTCTTGATTATCAAAATCATAGTCTTTACTTAGTGTTAAGAAAAAATCTAATAACTTTTTATTATTAAGATTTTCTATTTTTAGCATCAATGTTTCAGAATATGCTAAAGCTGAGGCTTCACCTTTGCAATTTATGACTTTATCTAATAATTCAGTTATTGAATCTTTTGTTTTAAAATCAGAAAATAGATTTCTTGGACTTATATATTTATTTTCAAATAATTTAGAAAATATTCCTTCAAATAAACTCATTTTTTTTCCTTAATATAACAATATATACTATTTACTTAACTAGTTTAACATAAAGTGTAAAAATGTAACGAATTTAACTTATTACTATTACTTTTGGTAAATATTTATAAATACTGGAGTAGGTGCTGTATATAAATATCTATGCTAGTCTATATTTATGAAAAATCTAAAAACATTAGCTCGTTTTCTATCCTATATAATCTTAGCAATAGGAATATTTCTTGTAGCTGAAGGATTCATGAGGTATTTTCTAGGTTAATAATTTATTTAGAGAAATTATGAACAAATTAGAAAAAAACTATCTAAATATACCTATAATTGAGACTGAAAGATTAATACTAAACTATCCTTTAGCGAATGATTTTAAAATTCTTGAATTATTTTTAAAAAGTGAAAGAAGTAAATTCGTAGGTGGTCCATACAGAAGCTTTACATCATGGAATGATTACATGGCAAATATTGGGCATTGGTCTCTTTATGGGTATGGCTTATGGTCATTAAGAATAAAAGATAATAATGAATATATTGGAAGAGTTGGAATTATAAAACCTGCAATGTTTAAAGAGCCAGATTTGGCTTGGCAGGTATTTGAAGCTTATGAGGGTATGGGGTATGCTTATGAGGCAGCTATAGCTGTTAAAGATTATGCTATTAATAATTTTAAACTCACAAGTTTAGCAAGTCATATAGTGGAAGGAAATAAAAATTCTATATTATTAGCTGAAAGAGTAGGCTTCAAATTAAAAACAGAAGAAGTTATAGATAATAAAAATTTTATTATTTACTTTCATATATAAAGTCGTTTACTAAAAATATTTATATAATATATAGATTAAGAGAGCATGAGGAAGACGTCTAAAGCCTTATGCGCCGGTTATCGGATAAATATTAATGCTTTAATTATATAAAGAATTACTAAATAAACAGCTACTGCAATAGAACCACTACCAATAAAATATGGGTATCTACAAACAACTATTTTATGAGTCAAATATCTTGCTAGACCTCCAACACAGAAGACAATTAATTCAGTAATTAATTACCAATACCAATCCATAGTTAACCTTAACAAATATAAAGAGAGATACAAATGACAGATTAATTTAGCTAGTGAAATACTAAGGAGCTTTTACACTGGCAGTCTCACATCTAAGTACAGGAGGGTCAAATTGAGAATTTTTGTATGATAACTCTAGTTTACTCAAATGATTATAGCATTGTTTTTCTGTTTCAAAAGTTTTAACAGGACTATCAATAGGCTCAGTATTACCCAACATTATTACCATAATTAAAACCCACATAATTAAACCATAACAAACTAAATAGGAGAAAACAATAACAGATTAATTTAACTAAAGGAGTTTTAGTTTTGCCTCTTGATAGCTATTGATCAAACAAGAAATATACTAAGTGCTTTAGATTATTTATATGGAGAGCAAGGATGTGTCAATCTCACAAATACTTGAGTAGGTGGTAGAAAGATAAAGTAATCTTTATAAAATCTTCATATATTCCAAAGATTAATTTCATAAGTGGTTTATAGAATAATTTTCAATCAACTCTATAAAAGGAATAAACATGACTGAAAAAAATAAAGAGGCACTTCTTACTAATCATCATAAAGGTCTAAAAAAACTATCAGATATGATAGATAATGCTATTTATTTACATGACAAAGGATGGACCAAAGAAGAGCTTAAAAGCTTTATTGATAAGTATTGTTTAGAGTCAGGAAATGAAGCATTAACAATAATAGAAGATAACAAAAAATCAGAAAGTGTCACAAAACTAGATGGTATAATTAATTCCTATAGATCATAAATTTATAAAGCATTCAATAAGATACTGGAGTAGGTGTATGATTATGTTATTATAAATTTATGAAAAAATTCTTATTAACTATATTATTGTTGTCATTTTCTAGCAGTGCTTTAGCAAAAATGGAAATATGGTTGTGTAATAGCATGTATGGTATTGATGTATATAAATTAGATACCACTGAGCCATTAAATATTTCTCAAAGAATAAATAAGAATTGGAAAAAATTATGGACGCCTGCTCAAAGGTCTGAAGTAGAAAATATAATTTATGATCCCAATCATAAAAATATTAGAATTATTTATAATATTGAACAAGATAAGAAAGAAATACTATTTGACTTAGTAGCTAGAGATCTAATTATTAAATTTCAGGATGATAATAAATCAAATAGTAAATGGTCCTGTGAACTAAAATAATATTTATATTTATTTCCAATTAATAGACATTCTACATGTAGAATATTTTATTTTGTTGTTCTCAACTGTAACTAAGTATTTACTATCAGAAGAATTAAATTTCAATTCAACAGTTTTACCATTATTAGCACTAGATTGATATTTAGATTGTAAATATTCTGTACACTCAGTTTTACTATCAAATAAATAGGTCAGGTGGTTTCCCTCTAGCTCACCATTTGGTAAAATAATAAAAGTAAGTAGAGTCCAGATATTTGATTGCATAATTTTCTCCTATTAAAAGATTCTATCAGAATAGAGAGTTCTCCACAAATAATGGAGTAGGCGAATAGGTATTTGCTTTTCACGAAGGTTGCTCTATGTTAAAATAAGTTATCTTTTGTACTTCTATTGATGGGAAAAATATATGTTAGATAGTAGAAGTACTAAAATATTATTAGTAATACTTTTCTTATTTTTACCTCGGACATTATTTGCACAATCCCAAATGAAATTTGCATGTATGTCCTCTTGGTACGAACATTGTTATATGGGAATATGTAAGGATAACTTTAATAAGGAACCTTTTATAAAAAAAGTAAAGATTGCTATTGATTTGAGGTCAAATACTCTTATACGAAGAACAGATAATGATTATATCATGAAAATTACAGAAACTAGTCTAAGGCCTGAAAATCATATATATATTAGTTATGAAGATGATTGGGCTAGTGGATTTATAGTAATCAGCCTATTAAATGAAGATTTAGAAACTTCTAGTTATATGGATACACTTTTTACAAACTCTGGAGGATTTGTAAGTACTGGTTTTTGTAAGTTACAAATACAGGAGTAGGTGGTGATATTAATATTTTGATTAAGGTAACATGATAAGGCTATTCATGTTACCGATTGAGACTATTTAGCATTAAATAATACATAAAATAGTTAATGTCACTAAAAGTAATGTCTAGAATTCTAAACAAAATTTAAATTCGCGAGCTAATCGACCTGTGAAAATATCTCCTTCATTTTCTTGTTTTTCTTTTATTTCATTATAGTAATGATCAACTATGGAAACTAAAGAGCTTCCAATTTTTTTCATTACTTCATTAGGTTTAGTTTGTCCCCAGTCAAGGTATGCAACTCCAGCCTTTGTAAATTGATCTTCAGCATAAAGCATAAACCTCTCTTCTGAAGGCTTAAATTTTATTAATGCCATAATTAAGCCACTACATCTTAAATGGATAAAACCTTCATCATATCTATTTTTTAAGCCATCTTTATCTATATACTCTTCAATACCTATAAAATCCTCTGCAGAACAAAAATTGGTAAACATAAATATTGTCAGTAATATTCCAATTAAATATCTCATTTATTATTCTCCTATTAATATTTTATATTACCATATATATAATTATCTACAAAGACTTGAGTAGGTGGAGGAACATTATTAAATATTTTATTTATATTTATTTAAAAATTCTATATTCTCATAATTTTTAGCCATAAAAACTTTATTAGACAAAAGAATTGCATATAAATACTAGTATAATAGTGTCTAGATACTTAAATAAATACCGATACTAGATATTATAATCTGAATTAAATAAATAAAAACAGATAAGAAATGCCAATTTCTAAATTGTTTCTTTTTTTTCTCTTTATTTAAATTTTCATTATCTGAGATATAATTTATTTTAGGCATAATTATAAACAAATTTAATATAAAGCCTAAAGAGATAATAAATGAAATTATAATAGACCAATGGTCTTTAAGTATAAATGAAAAAATAAATGCTAATGAAGCAAGGATCAAACCAAAAATGAAATTTCTTGGAAAAATATTTCTTAAAAATATAGATTTATTACTTTCATTTAATATTTTATTTGAAACAGGAGCTACACATATTGTAAAAAACAACATATAGCTTAATAAAGAACTGTATAATATTAGTAGCATAAGGACCAAAATAATATTTATTAAATAAATGACTTCTAAATATGTATATGTAGATTATCAGAAGTATATAATCAATCTATTTTAATTTTGTTAAAATAGTTTAGAAATGAACTGACAATGGATCTAGAGGCTTTTGTAGTGGTGGTGTAAAATTAGTAAGATCAATTCCTTCAACGGCTGTTTTGTATTCTTCAATTGTTGGGGTTCTTCCAAGGATTGCTGAAAGTACGACGACTGGCGTTGATGCTAGCAATGATTCCCCTTTTTTTTCTGAAGAATTTTCAACCACCCTTCCTTCAAAGAGTCTTGTTGATGTAGCCATAACAGTATCTCCTTTAGCAGCTTTTTCTTGATTTCCCATACAAAGGTTACAGCCAGGCCTCTCTAGATATAAAATATTCTCATATTCTACGCGGGCAGAACTCTTGGGTGAGGTATCACTGAATTCAAATCCAGAATATTTTTGCAAGATACTCCAGTCACCTTCTGCCTTTAGCTCATTAATTATATTATAAGTTGGTGCAGCGACAACTAAAGGCGCTTTAAATTTAACACTCCCAGACTCTTTTTCAAGGTTGCGAAGCATATGAGCAACTATTTTTATATCACCTTTATGGACCATACAAGACCCAACAAATCCTAAATCTATTATCTTTTCAGCTCCGTAGTAAGAGATTGGTCTTATTGTATCATGGGTATAGCGCTTGGATATATCTATATTGTTCACATCAGGGTCAGCAATCATCGGCTCATCTATTTGATCCAGTTCTATAACTACATTTGCAAAATACTTAGCATTTTCATCAGGAGATAAGGCGGGTTTCTCTCCGGATTTAATTTCTAAAATTCGCTTTTCAGCAATATTAACTAACCTATGAAGCATTTGGCTACCGTTTTCCATGCCTTGGTCAATCATGACCTGAATTCGATCCTTAGCAATCTCAAGTGATTCAACAAGTGTGTTATCTTCAGAAATACAGATAGAGGCTTTTGCTTTCATTTCCGCTGTCCAGTCTGTAAAAGTAAAAGCTTGATCCGCCAGCAAGGTCCCAGTATGCACCTCAATAACTCTTCCCTGGAAGACATTATCACCAAATTTTTTCAACATTTGAGCTTGCGTTGCATGGACAACATCACGGAAATCTACATGTTCTGCCATTTTTCCTTTAAAAGTGACCTTTACAGATTCAGGTATTGGCATCGTCGCTTCTCCGGTCGCAAGAGCTAGTGCAACTGTTCCGGAGTCTGCACCAAATGCAACACCTTTAGACATTCTAGTATGAGAGTCTCCACCAATTATTATAGCCCAATCATCTACTGTTATGTCATTTAAAACTTTATGAATGACATCAGTCATAGAATGATAGATACCTTTGGGGTCTCTACCTGTAATGAGGCCAAAATTATGCATGAATTTCATAAGTTTTGGAGTATTTTCTTGTGCTTTTAAGTCCCAGACTGAAGCAGTATGACAGCCGGACTGATAAGCTCCGTCTACAGTTGGTGAAATAGTAGTTGCAGCCATAGATTCTAGTTCTTGAGCCGTCATTAAACCGGTCGTATCTTGTGACCCAACAATATTAACTTTTACTCTGGCGTCGGATCCTGCGTGCAGAATAGAGTCCTGTTTGGTTCCAACAGCATTAGCATTGAAGATCTTTTCAACAGCTGTTAGACCTTGGCCTTCATGTGAAATTATTTTAGAAGCTGCAAACGCAGATTTTAGATCAATATCTAAAGTTTTACATGCAAAACTTTGCAGTTTTTTTCCGAAGACAATAGCATAAGATCCTCCAGCTTTTATGAATTCTACTTTTTGTGAGCTAAATGATGAAGATACATCAACCAGCTCTTCATCTCCTTTTTCATTATATAGTTTTTTATCTTTTGTATTAATTGTAAGAACAGTGCCTGTTTCGACTGAATATTTCTGCTCAAGAATTGGACTATCATCATTATTGATAATAGGATTACCATTCTGATCTAGTTTTTTTATCCAGTTTTTTAGGTCTATTCCGATGCCTCCAGTTACTCCTACAGTCGTTAAAAAGATAGGAGAAATACCGTTTGTACCTGCAACTATCGGTGCATTATTGATGAAAGGCACATATGGGCTAGCTTTCTTTCCAGTCCATAATGCCACGTTATTTACACCAGACATTCGAGAAGATCCTACTCCCATTGTTCCCTTCTCTGCTATTAACATTACACGTTTGCCGGGGTTTAGTTTTTGAAGCTCCTTGATTTCTGCCTGTGCAGCCTCTGAAATCATGCACTTTCCATGAAGTTCTCTATCCGATCTGGAATGAGCCTGGTTTCCTGGAGACAATAAATCAGTGGAGATATCTCCTTCTCCTGCGATATAAGTAACCACCTTAATTTCTTCTTCTATATCTGGAAGGTTTGTAAAAAATTCTGCTTTGGCATAACTTTCTATGATACCTTTAGCTATAACATTTCCTTTAGTATAAGCAACTTTAAGGCGTTCGGTATCTGCCTCATATAGGAAAACCTGTGTTTTCAGAATATCTGCAGCTTCATGAGCAATTGCTATATCAGAGCTTAATGCTAAATCGAGAAGTACGCCAATAGAAGGACCACCTTTCATATGAGATAATAACTCAAAGGCAAAGGAGGTAGGAATTTCTTCTATAATAATATCACCTAGAATAATATCTTTTAAAAACTTTGATTTTTCACTAGCAGCACTCGTTGTTCCGGGTATGATATTATAGATAAGAAACTCTAAGGAATCCTTTCTATGTTTATTTTTACTATCTTTGATTTGTAAAACCAGTTCTTTGACTAGTGCTCCATTGTCTATAGGTTTAGGCTGAAGCCCCTGTTCTTTTCGATTTGAAATCTCATCTAAATAAGCTTTATACAAATTCATAGTTGTCCCTGTATTCGTTTGTTAATTGGAGCTTCAAAGTTAGCTAGTCAAACTTTGTAATATCATTATAATTTAATTCAAAAAGAAAGCAAGATTTCACAAGATTTGATTACACTTTTACTTCAAAAGCTAATAACAAATAATATCAGAGAACTAGTTTTATATTTGATCATCATTATTTTTTGCTAATATACAATGAGGCAGCCTATTAAAGCGCCAATTTGCAAATTTTTTATAAACTATATTTGCAATTTGCCTAATAATAGGAATTGAAAATACTTTTGCTAAAATTTTCCAATAATCAAGGTTGTTCCAAATTACGATAAATGCATCTATACCTAAATGTAATTTATTATTAGTATCAATTACATGAAGGATTTTTAATGCTTCAGAAACTTTTATACCTGTATTAAGAAAATCATCATTTAATGAATTTATATCTTGCCAATCAAATATTCCAGAGGGAGCTATTTTAATATAATAATTAATTTCCTTAGAACATAAATTACACTTTCCATCAAAAAAAACTTTAATCATATTTATTAACTAATTCATATAAGTTATAGTTCAAGTACATTATTTAATATTCTGAATTTATCTCATTAGATAGGTTATTATCAGAATCAGTATTTGAGTTTTCTCCACATCCAAATAATAATAAAGTTATAAATATTATAGATAAATAGTGCATACGAAAAAGCTAACATAAAAATTATCTTTACTCTAATTCTTTACATTGATAGAGAACTTTTAAATTTGAATCTTTATTAGTAAATATAATTGTACGAGTCTCTAATTCATAAACTCCATTCCAAGGTATGCTTATAGAATATAAATTATTATTTTTAGTATCATACTTATATTCAGTATTTACGAAACCTGACCACCTAGTCTCATTTTTAAACCATACCATAGGAGTTGTCACATCAATTTTATACTTGCTTACTTTACCATTAGTTTGTTTTTTATCATTAATATGTGAAACTTGGCAATTCCATACAAATGTTTTAGCCATTGCCATAGAATGAAAAGGAAATATTAGTGTTATTATAAATATTATTGTTTTCATGAATATTAATTCCTAAAATACATAGATTATAATCTATTAAAAATATCCATAATAAGAAAAAATAAAATGCTAGATAAAAGGCCAGCAACAACGGCTCTTTGCTTCAAACCATTATAATTATCAACTGCCATTAGTGTTGCAAGGAAACCAAATACAAAGAATCCGCACGCAATAATCATAATCCATAAAGTGTCCATATGTAAAATATAACTATATAAAAAATAATTTCAAATAATATAAAAATTTCTAGTATGATTGAAAAAGTATTAATTTTATTAGGAGGTAGACATGAAATATTTTTATTTAATAATTTTGGCTCTTTGTTCAGTAATTACTATAGCAAAGTCAGCTTATTCATTAGAAATGAAACCAGTCATAAGTTTAGAGCTAGCTAAAAAAATGGCAGATGCGTGTGAGGCTAAGAAAGCAACTAAAGATTGGAACCCTATAAATATTGCTATAGTTGATGCAGGAGCAGATCTTATTTTATTTAGGAGGCAAGATAACGCTTTTTTAGGAAGTATAGATATAGCTATAAAGAAAGCAATTTCTTCAGCAATGATTCCTCGGTCTACTAGAAAAGTAGGGGAATTAGCATACGGAGAAAATGGAGATTTAGGACCGCGTCCGGGCGTAGCAACAGTTGATTTTTTAGTACCATTTGCAGGAGGATTACCAATTAGAACTGAGAGTGGTCAATTATTAGGTGCTATAGGTGTAAGTGGTGCAAGCTCAGATCAAGATGAAGAATGCGCTCAAGCCGCTATAGATGCTGTGAGAAGCCTTTTGAAATAGCTAAACTTTTATAGGCTCTCCTTTATGGGGGAGCCTTTTATTTTTAAAGTAAGTATGAAAATTATGAGGCTTTTAATAGATTAATCTATATCTACTAATGTATCTACATAAGAAATTTTTACTGAAGAATTAATATTATATTCAACTTGTTCTAAAGTATTATTTTTGTTCCAATCAATATTATAAAATAGATTTTTTATTCTATGATTTTGAGATAATCCTATAAGCCAAAACCCACCATCTTCTGAAGGCCCCAATACTATCTGGGAAGAATATAATTTTTTCCATGCTTTTATTATTATTTTGCTTGTAATATTAGGAATATCACTTCCTATTACAATTTTTTTACTAGAATTATCAGATAAAATATTCCACATTTTTTTTCCAATATCTCCTGACCCTTGAGCTATTCTTGGAAGTGTTTTAAAGATATTTTTGGGCCAATTTCTTATTGATGAATCTGGCGTAGTGCAAATTGTTAAATTTATTCTTTTATCAGCGTTCAATCTTTTTATTGTTTGTATAAGATTGTAATAATAAAAATTAGCTCCTAGTATTTTCCCTATTCTTTTTTTTAAGCGAGTTTTTCCTAGTGATATTTCGGGCCTTCTAACAAAAATTATAAGATTAACCTTTTCCATACTATTTTCTTTGATATATTTTATTAATTAAATTTATATTAAAACCTAAAAAATATAAGCTTAAGCAATATAGATTAATAAGCGGTCTAAATAGCCAGCCCTGATCTTTATAGCGAATTGAATCAGTTGTAATATAGCTGTCTAATAATATAATATTTTTAAATCCAATATTTTTAACAATTTCAACATCTTCCATGATAGGCAATGGTTTGAAGCCGCCTATTTTTGTATAAAAAACTTTTGATATTATGAGGCCTTGATCACCATAAGGCAATTTAAGGTACTTAGATCGAAAAAAAACAATTTTAGACAATAAGAATGAATATATATTTTTTTGATTGAACTTTAGTTTTAAAGCAGCAGCCTTATAGTTATTTTTAGCATTAGAAATAAATTTATTGATCTCATTGATAGCATCACTATCTAAAATAGAGTCAGCATGGAGAAAAAAAATCCAATCACTATCACATTTGTCTCCTCCTATATTTAACTGTAGGCCTCTGTTTTTTTTAGAAGTAAAAAATTGAATAGCAAACTTATCACAAATATTTTTTGTAAGATCTTTTGAATTAGCATCTACGATTATAATTTTCTGAAATATTTTTGAAACATCATCTAAAGTTTTATATATAGTTTTT
>CAJWSU010000031.1:0-15303 GCA_913046335.1 uncultured Pelagibacterales bacterium
TATGTTGAACTAGAAAATGATATTGATTTAACTTCTTTAAAGAATGCTTTAAATAATGGAGAAGGAGTTATATATTCTTCATCTGATTACCATACACCTTTAGATAGTATTGGTCAGGATGCTGTATATGTTTCTAGGTTAAGAAGAGATTTAAAAAAAGAAAATGCTTTTAATTTATGGATAGTTTCTGATAACCTACTAAAAGGTGCAGCATTAAATTCTGTTCAAATAGGTGAAGCCTTAATAAAAAAGAAAATGGTCTGATACATATGAATAAAAAAATTAAACCTCTTTCACCACACCTATCTATATATAAACCTCAAATCACTTCTATAATGTCTATATCTCATAGGCTGTCAGGTATATTTCAATCTTTTGGAAATGTAATGATTTTTTTGTTTTTTATTTTAATTTTGGTAGAGGAAAAATATTATAATTTAGCTATGTTTTTTTTTAATAGTTATTTAGGAATAGTTTTTACTTTCTTATATATCTTTTCTTTATGCTATCATGCTTGTAATGGTATTAGACATCTGGTTTGGGATTTAGGGTATGGTTTTGAATTAAAGAATGTCTACATCAGTGGTTATTTTACTATAGCTATAGCTCTTATTTTAAATATTTTAGTATGGGTTTTATGATTACTGGTAATAAGCAACAAGAGATTAAAAGTAAAAAAAGCTCAGGTCTTAGTCATTGGTGGCAGCAAAAGCTCACTGCTATATTATTGTTACCAATAACGGTTTGGTTTATTAATAGTTTTCCTAGTTTTATGAGCTTAAGTTACCAAGAAAAGTTTAACTGGCTGTATAATAAACCGAACTGTTATTTGTTATCCTTTTTCTTTATAGTTTCAAGTTATCATATGAAATTAGGGCTTACGGTTGTAATTGAAGATTATATACACAATGATAGTTTAAAAAAAATCTTAAGTATCTTTATATCCGTATTAGTGTTTAGTACTATTTTAATAACATTGCTATTGTGTTTAGGCAAAAATGTAGGTGCATAAGATGAAAAAATCATACGATATTATAGAACATAATTACGACGTAATAGTTGTAGGTGCTGGTGGAGCAGGATTAAGGGCTACATTAGGCCTAGTAGAAAATGACCTTAAGGTAGCATGTATTACAAAAGTTTTTCCTACTAGAAGTCATACAGTAGCTGCACAAGGGGGTATTAGTGCTGCTTTAGGTAATATGGGAGATGATAAATGGCATTGGCATATGTATGACACAGTAAAAGGATCAGACTGGTTAGGTGATCAAGATGCTATAGAATATATGTGCAGAGAAGCTATACCAGCAGTAGTTGAATTAGAACATTATGGAGTTCCTTTTTCTAGAACACCCGAAGGAAAAATATATCAAAGGCCTTTTGGAGGGATGACTACAGAATTAGGTGATGGCCCCCCTGCAAACAGAACTTGTTCTGCAGCAGATAGAACGGGACATGCCATTTTGCATACTCTTTATCAGCAGTCTATTAAAAATAAAGCTGAATTTTTTATTGAGTACATAGCATTAGATTTAATTATGGATGGAGCAAATGGTTGTACTGGTGTTATGGCATGGTGCTTAGAAGATGGTACTATGCATAAGTTTAATGCGCATAAAGTGATATTAGCTACTGGTGGATACGGACGAGTATACTTTTCAGCTACTTCAGCTCATACATGTACAGGAGACGGTAATGCAATGGCTTTAAGAGCCGGTGTACCCTTGCAAGATATGGAATTTGTTCAATTTCACCCCACAGGTATTTACGGAGCAGGTTGTTTAATTACAGAGGGAACTAGAGGTGAAGGTGGATATTTAACAAACTCAGAGGGCGAAAGGTTTATGGAAAGATATGCCCCTAATGCAAAAGACCTTGCATCAAGAGACGTAGTTGCTAGATCTATGACAATCGAAATTAATGAGGGAAGGGGAGTAGGGCAAAGCTCAGATCATATTCATTTAAATCTAAATCACTTAGACCCCAAGGTAATTAATGATAGGCTTCCTGGAATTTCAGAAACAGCAAAAATATTTGCAGGCGTAGATGTTACTAAAGAGCCTATTCCTGTAATTCCTACTTGTCATTATAATATGGGAGGAATTCCAGCAAAATTTACTGGAGAAGTAGTAACTAATTTAGATGGGAAAAATGACGAAATTGTTCCTAATTTATATGCGATAGGAGAAGCTGCTTGTGTATCTGTTCATGGAGCTAACAGATTAGGGTCTAACTCTTTGTTGGACTTAGTGGTGTTTGGACGGAGTGTTGCAAAACATATTTCAAAAGAGTTAAAAGCTAATGGAAAAGCACCTCCTAGTAAAAAGAACTCTGAGACAAAGTCATTGGAGAGATTTGATGAAATAAGGTTTTCAAACGGTGATACCCCTGTTGCAGATATTAGACTTAAAATGCAAAAATCAATGCAAACCTATTGTGCTGTTTTTAGAACAGGAGAAGGACTTAATAAAGGAAATAAAGAAATGTTAAACTTAATGGAGCAGTTTGATAAAGTAGGAACAAAAGATAAGTCTTTAGTTTGGAATACAGATCTTCTCGAAACATTGGAATTACAAAACTTATTACAACAGGCAGTTGTAACTATGAAGTCAGCTGAAAATAGAAAAGAGAGTAGAGGGGCTCACGCTAGAGGTGATTTTCAGGAGAGAAATGATAAAGATTGGTTGTTTCACTCTCTGACTTGGCTACAAAATAATGAAGTAAAAATGGGTAGTAGACCTGTGACATTAAGAGCCATGTCTAATGAGGTTCAATCTTTTCCTCCGAAAGCGAGGGTATATTAATGGTTGAGTTATTACTTCCGAAAAATTCTAGAGTTGTTAAGGGGAAAAAATATAAAGCTGAAACAAGCAATAAAAAAGTCAAAACTTTTGCAATTTATAGGTATGATCCAGATAGTAATGATCAACCAAGAATAGATAGTTACGATGTTGACCTTAGCCAAACTGGACCAATGGTCTTAGATGCTTTGATCAAAATTAAAAATGATATAGACCCTACGCTGACTTTTAGAAGATCATGTAGAGAAGGAGTTTGTGGAAGCTGTTCAATGAATATAGATGGAACAAATACTCTAGCTTGTACCAAGTATACAAATGATGTAAAAGGTACTATTAATATTTACCCTTTGCCTCATATGCCGGTGATTAAAGATTTAGTACCAGATCTCAAGCATGTCTACGAACAATATAGCTCAATTGAGCCTTGGCTCAAAACTTCAAAAAAACCTGATAGAGAGATAGAACAATCTCCAGAAGAAAGAAAAGAGCTTGATGGATTATATGAATGTATTATGTGTTTTTGTTGTTCAACTAGCTGTCCTAGCTATTGGTGGAATGGAGATAAATATTTAGGTCCAGCTATTTTACTTCAGGCTTGGAGATGGATAGCTGATAGTAGAGATGAGGCTACTGATGACAGGTTAGACAAATTAGAGGACTCATTTAAATTGTATAGATGTCATACAATAATGAACTGTACAAAAACGTGCCCTAAAGGGTTAAACCCTGCAAAGGCTATTTCAAAAATCAAACAAAAAATATTGGCTAAGAATTGATAGGAATAATATACCTTTTTTTAGGAATATTAATACTTTATTTTACTGGAAATTGGTTGGTTTCCGGTTCAACTTCTTTAGCTAAACACTTAAATGTTCAGCCTTTTATTATAGCTCTTACTTTAGTAGCGTTTGGAACTTCAGCTCCTGAATTAGCTATCTCAGTAAACTCTGCATTAAAGGGTTACTCAGGAATAACAATTGGTAATATAGTTGGTTCTAATATTGCTAATGTTTTATTTGCAATACCACTAGCTTTCCTTATAAAAATACCTAAAAGTTCAGATATTAAAAAAATTGATTGTTTATATTTAGTATTAGCAACAGTTTTTTTTATTTTCGTATTTTTAAAGGTTCAATTTTTTAGCTTTCATTCAGGGGTATTAATGATTTTAATGCTTCTTACTTATTTAGCATATGTAATTTTTGAAGCTGTTAAGGGAAAAAGAGCAATTAGTACAGAAGATATAACAACAAGTTTTTCTCTTAAAAAATCAATGTTTTTTTTATTTATAGGGTTGGTTGGTGTTGTAGTTGGTGCAGATATTTTAGTAAAAGGAGCAACTATGACAGCAAGTTTATTTGGGATTAGCCAAACTATTATTGGTCTGACTATTGTTGCAATAGGTACCTCTATTCCAGAAGTTGTGACTTCGATGATAGCGGCATATAGAGGACAGACTGGCTTTATATTGGGAGCTATCCTTGGATCAAATTTTTTTAACTTATTAGCAGTAACAGGTGTAGCTTCTATAATAACTAGAATCTCTGCTGAAAATACCCTAAATAATATTGATATTATTTATCTTATATTATCTACAATAATATTTACTTTAATAGCTTTTTACACAAAATTTCTAAACAAAAAGCTAGTATCACTTATATTGATTTCTTATATTATTTATGTTCTATTTATTTATATTAGAATGACCTAGGAGAATTAAATGAATTTGATAAAACATTATATTGGCGGAAAAGAAGTTGAAGGGGGAAGCAGGAAAGGAAATGTTTTTAATCCTGCTACAGGTGAAATTATTTCAGAAGTCTCTTTAGGCGATGGTTCACTAGTTCAACAAGCCGTTGATTCTTCTAGCCAAGCTTTGGAAAAGTGGAAATATACTACACCAGCAAAAAGAGCAAGTATAATGTTCCGTTATAAAAACTTACTTGATAATAATTCAGCTAAGATAGCAGAGCTTGTGTCAAGAGAACACGGTAAAACAATTGAAGATGCTAAAGGATCACTTCAAAGAGGAATAGAAGTTGTAGAGTATGCTTGTGGAATACCAAATCTTTTAAAGGGAGAGTACTCAAATCAAGTAGGTTCAGGTATTGATACATTCTCTATGAAACAAGAGTTAGGTATATGTGCAGGCATTACTCCCTTTAATTTTCCAGTGATGATTGCATTATGGATGTTTCCGTTAGCAGTAGCATGTGGTAATACATTTATACTTAAGCCTTCAGAGAGAGACCCGTCAAGTACAATTGAACTAGTAAGGCTCTTTGAGAAAGCAGGTGCTCCTCCAGGGTTAGTAAACTTAGTTAATGGTGACAAAGAAGTTGTAGATGCAATCATTGAGCATGAAAAAATTAAAGCGATAAGTTTTGTAGGTTCTAGTAAAGTAGCATCATATATTTATCAAAAATCTGCATCTTTTAATAAAAGAGTTCAAGCATTAGGAAGTGCAAAAAATCATATGCTCATTATGCCAGATGCTGATATAGAGCAAGCTTCAGATGCATTAATTGGAGCAGCCTATGGTTCTGCTGGAGAAAGGTGCATGGCGATTTCAGTTGCAGTAGCTATTGGTGATTCTGCAGATAAATTAATAGAAAATATAACGCCTAAAATTAATAATATTAAAGTAGGTCCTTATAATGATGAGGCATCTGATATGGGTCCTGTAGTTAGCAAGGAGGCCTTTGAAAGAATTAATGGGTTAATTAAGAGTGGAGTAGAAGAAGGAGCTAACTTAGTTGTAGATAGAAGGAATGTAGATTTACAAGGATATGAGAATGGTTATTTTGTGGGGCCATGCCTTTTTGATAATGTTAAAGATAATATGAGAATATATAAAGAGGAAATATTCGGACCAGTATTGAGTATTGTTAGAGCTAAAACTTATGAAGAAGGTCTCAAGTTAGTCAAAGAAAACCCTTATGGAAATGGATGTTCTATATTTACAAGAGATGGAGATACTGCTAGAAATTTTTCTAATGAAGCAAATGTAGGTATGATAGGTGTAAATATTCCTATTCCAGTTCCTGTAGCTTACTTTAGTTTTGGTGGGTGGAAAAATTCTATTTTTGGTGGGCATAATGCGTATGGTATGGAAGGCATTAAGTTTTATACAAATATTAAGACTATTACTACTAAGTGGCCCAAGGGTATTAGAGAAGGAGCAGAATTTAAAATGCCTATATTAAGTTAAAATGAATTTGTGTAGTCCATTAAAGAATTTGTATAATGATCAGGTAAAAAAAAAAAAATCAAGTATCATTCTTTTCAACAAGATTTAGTTGATTTACTAGATAAGACTTACCAAATCATTTGTAAAGATTATTCTGTATTATTTTTATTTTTTAAAAGAAAAAAAAGTAATAGTATTTATATTTCTGGGCCTCCTGGAGGAGGAAAAACATTTATAGTTAATTTATTTTTTTCTTTAATTAAAAAAAATAAACTAACTACGAAAACTATTAGATTCCATTTTCAGGAGTTTATGTCAATGGTTCATGATGATGTAAATAGCAAAAGAAAAAAGAAAAAATCAAAGCCTTTAGAAAGAGTGGCTCGAGATTTAGCAAAAAAATATAAATTAGTAATATTTGATGAGTTAGAAATACTAGACATAGCTGATGCTATGATAGTTTCTAATTTATTTAATTTACTTATAGATAAGGGTGTTTCTTTTATTATAACTTCAAATTACAAACCTAATGATCTATATAAAAATGGTTTGCAAAGAAGTCAGTTTGAACCTTTTATAGAACTTATAAATGATAGAATGAATGTAATAGAAATAAAGAATGATATAGATCTAAGGTTTATAGAAAAAATAAAGAATGCAAATAATTTTTTATATCCATTAAACTCCTTAACACAAAAAAAAATAAATTATTTATTTTTACGTTTATGTAAAAAAGAAAAGCCTAAAGAGCAAAGAATATTTTCGATGGGTAGAGAGTTAATTTTTAAAAAAACTATTAAATTTATAGTTTTTTTAGACTTTAGTTTTATTTGTTCCTATAAATTTTCACCTAATGATTATATAAAAATATCAAATACATATAATACTTTTTTTATTGATAAAATTCCATTATTAGGTAGAAATAAGATGAATGAAATTAGAAGGTTTATAATATTGATAGATATTTTGTATGAAAAAAAGAAATATATTATCATTAGATCAGAAAAAAAATTATCGGATATGGTATCTATGAAAAATTCACTAATCCCATTCAAAAGAACTATGTCAAGAATTTCTGAAATGACTTCATCTGAATGGAATCAAAATTAAAAAGGAGCATACTATGTCTAGAAAAAAAATAAGCTTAATTGGAGCAGGAAATATTGGAGGAACTTTAGCTCATTTAATAGGATTAAAAGAGTTAGCTGATGTTTTTATAGTAGATATTGCACAGGGAATCCCGCAGGGTAAAAGTTTAGATATCTCCCAATCTGCTCCAGTAGAGGGTTTTGACGCTAAGATAAAAGGCTCTACAAACTTTTCTGGAATTAAAAACTCTGATGTAATTATAGTAACTGCTGGGTCTCCAAGGAAACCAGGAATGACTAGGGATGATTTAATAGAAATAAATTTAAAGGTAATGAAGTCAGTAGGTGCAGCGATTAAAAAATATAGCCCTAAAGCATTTGTAATTTGTATTACTAATCCGCTTGATGCAATGGTATGGGCTTTAAGAGAATTTTCAGGTCTACCATATACTAAAGTAGTAGGTATGGCTGGAGTATTAGATAGTGCTAGGTTTAGATATTTTTTAGCTGATGAGATGAATGTTTCTGTTGAAGATGTATCAGCATTTGTACTAGGTGGTCATGGTGACACTATGGTTCCTTTAGTTAGGTTTTCTAATGTTGCTGGTGTGCCAATTCCAGATTTAATAAAAATGAAAATGATTAGTAAGGATAAAGTTGAAAAAATAGTTTCTAGAACAAGATCTGGTGGTGGAGAAATAGTTAGTTTATTAAAGTCAGGCTCTGCATATTATGCACCAGCTTCTTCGGCTTTAGCTATGGCAGAGTCATATATAAAAGATAAAAAAAGAATTTTGCCTTGTGCAGCATATTTAAAAGGAGAGTATGGAGTAAAAGATTTATACGTTGGAGTACCTGTAATAATTGGTAGTAAGGGTGTAGAAAAAGTGTTAGAAATAAAGTTAGACTCAGTAGAAAAAAAAATGTTTAAAAAATCTACTGTTGCAGTAAAAAAGTTAGTAGAAGTTGTAAAAAAAATAAAAAAGAAGATGGATTAAAAATGAATATTCATGAGTATCAATCTAAGGAACTATTTAAAGATTTTGGTATAAAAACTTTAAAAGGCAAAATAGCTTTTTCATCTGAAGAAGCCGTAGGAATTGCAAAAAGCTTAGACTCAGATAAGTGGGTTGTAAAAGCTCAAATTCACGCAGGAGGAAGAGGAAAAGGCGGAGGAGTTAAAATAGCTCACTCTATTGAAGAAGTAGAAAGCTACTCTAATCAAATTATAGGAATGAATTTAATAACACCACAAACTGGACCTCAAGGAAAAAAAGTTTTAAAGGTTTATATAGAAGAAGCTTGTAAAATAAAAAAAGAATTTTATTTAGGAATAGTTTTAGATAGGGCTAAAGGTAAGTTTGTTATGATGGCCTCTACAGAAGGAGGAATGGATATAGAAAAAGTAGCTGCTGAAACACCAGAAAAAATATTTAAAGTTGATATAGACCCTTTAATGGGAATTAATGATTTTCAGGCGAGACAAATTGCTTTTTCTTTGAATATCCCTAACCAAGCCCTAAAAGATTTTTTGAAACAAATAAAACTATTATCAAAAATTTCTGTAGAGAAAGACTTTACTCTAGTAGAAATTAATCCTTTAATTTTAACAGAGGACAATCAAGTCATTGCTTTAGACGCAAAAATAAATATAGATGATAATGCCCTATTTAGAAATAAAGAGCTTAAAAGTTTGGTAGACGAATCAGAAATTGATCCTAAAGAGTTAGAAGCTGAAAAATACGATTTAAGTTATGTAAAATTAGATGGAAAAATAGGTTGTATGGTAAATGGTGCAGGTCTTGCTATGGCAACAATGGATATTATAAAATTAAAAGGTTCTTCTCCTGCTAATTTTTTAGACGTAGGAGGAGGAGCATCTAAAGAAAAAGTAACAGGAGCACTTAAAATTATTATTTCTGATAAAAATGTAGAAGCAATATTAATCAATATATTTGGCGGTATTATGAGATGTGATATTATAGCTCAAGGTATCGTAGAAGCAGTAAAAGAAATTAGTTTAGATAAACCTTTGATAGTAAGGTTAGAGGGAACTAATGTAGAAAAAGGAAAAGAAATTTTAAAGAAGTCTGGGTTGGAAATAATTACAGCTATTGATTTAGAGGAGGCAGCTGATAGAGTTGTTTCAGTAATAGGGAAAAAATAATGTCAATCATAGTAAACAAAGATACTAAAGTTATATGTCAAGGTTTTACTGGGTCTCAAGGAACGTTTCATTCAGAACAAGCTCTAAAGTATGGAACAAACATGGTAGGTGGAGTTACTCCAGGAAGAGGAGGAGATAAGCATTTAGACCTGCCAGTTTTCAATACAGTGTTAGACGCTAAGAAAAAAACTCAATGTGATGCTTCTGTGATTTATGTGCCTCCTGCTTTTGCAGCTGATGCAATATTGGAAGCAATAGACGCTAATATTAAATTAATAGTATGTATAACAGAAGGTATTCCTCAGCATGATATGAGTAAAGTAAAAAGAAAGCTAGATGGGACTAGTAGTAGATTAATTGGACCTAACTGCCCAGGAATTATTACACCTGAAGAATGTAAAATTGGAATAATGCCTGGACATATTCATAAAAAAGGTAATGTAGGTATAGTTTCTAAGTCAGGAACGTTAACTTATGAAGCAGTTTATCAAACTTCTCAAGTAGGGTTTGGTCAGTCTACATGTGTAGGTATAGGAGGAGATCCTATACCTGGAACAAATTTTATAGACGTATTAGATATGTTTTTGAGAGATGATAATACAGAGTCAATCATTATGATTGGTGAAATTGGTGGTAATGCTGAAGAGGAGGCAGCTGCCTTTATTAAAAGTTCAAAGATAAAAAAGCCTATAGTGTCTTTTATAGCAGGGCTTACTGCTCCAAAAGGAAAAAGAATGGGACATGCAGGAGCTATCATTGCTGGTGGCAAAGGTACAGCTGAAGATAAGATTGAAGCTCTAAAGTCAGCAGATGTAACAATATCAGAGTCCCCAGCATTAATGGGAAAAACACTTTATGAATTAATAAGGTGATTTAAAAGTATGGATAGTCTATCTAACTTCAATAAAATAAAAGAACTTTACCAAGAATTTGAGACTAATAAAAATACTTTAGATCCTGCTTGGAAAAAATTCTTTAGTGACTTAGATGATGAATCCTTAACCTTTATCACAAACAATAATTTAAGTAATAATAAAAATAAAATTAACTCAAGTAAACCTAATGAATTACATGATAATGAATATACTGCTAATTCATTAAGAGCTAGATTATTAATTAGAGCTTACCGTATTGCGGGACACCTTAAAGCAGACTTAGATCCTTTAGGCTTAGCAGAAAAAAAATATATTCCTGATTTAGATCCAAAGACTTATGGAATAGAGAAAGATGATTTAGACAAGGAAGTTTTTATTGATGGAGTTTTCGGTATAAATACTATTTCAATAAGAAAATTAATTGAAATATTAGAAAAAAACTATTGTGGAAAAATTGGAATTCAATTTATGCATATTCAAGACAAAGAGCAAAGGGATTGGATCATGGATAAAATTGAAAATGTAAAGCCTAAGGACATTTTTACAGATAAAGGAAAACAAGCTATTTTAGAAAGGTTAACTGCAGCAGAATTTTTTGAAACCTTTCTCGATAAAAAATATACAGGAACAAAAAGGTTTGGCTTAGAGGGAGCAGAGTCTTTAATACCGGCTTTAGAACAAATACTTAAATATGGCGGAAAGAATGGGATTGAAGAGGTTATTTTAGGTATGCCCCATAGAGGAAGGTTAAATGTTTTAGCCAACTTTATGAAAAAACCTTTTTCAGCTATTTTTTCAGAGTTTCAAGGAAATGCTTCTAATCCAGATGATGTTCAAGGCTCAGGAGATGTTAAGTATCATCTAGGAACTTCTTCTGATAGACATTTTGATAATATAAAAGTACATCTTTCTTTGACTGCTAACCCGTCACATTTAGAGGCTGTTAACCCAGTAGTGGTTGGAAAAGTTAGAGCCAAACAAGACCAGAAAAAAGATATAGATAGAAAAAAAGTTGTGGGCTTACTGATGCATGGAGACGCTGCTTTTTCAGGACAAGGTTTAGTTCCGGAGACTCTTGATTTATCAGGTTTAAAGGGTTATAAGACTGGAGGTACAATACACTTTATAGTAAATAATCAAATTGGTTTTACTACTAGCCCTACAAACTCGAGATCTGGACCTTACTGTTCTGATGTAGCTTTAATGGTCGAAGCTCCTATCTTTCATGTAAATGGAGATGACCCAGAAGCAGTAGTATATGCCTCTAGAATAGCTACAGAGTTTAGGCAAAAGTTTTATAAAGACGTAGTTATAGATATGTTTTGTTATAGAAGACAAGGACACAATGAAAGTGATGAGCCTGCTTTTACTCAACCACTTATGTATAAAAAGATAAAACAACATCAAACTACTAGAAAAATATACGCAGATAAATTACTTAGTGAAAACGTCATAGATCAAGAAGGAGTTGATAGTTTATTAAATACGTGGTCAGAAACATTAGAAAAAGATTTAGAAGCTGGAAAAAACTTTAAACCTAATAAAGCAGATTGGTTAGAGGGTTCCTGGGCGGGACTAGAAAAAAAAGGTGAAGTTAAACCTGTTACTATTACAGGACTTTCTAAAAAAATACTTAATGATTTAGGAAAAAAAATAACTGAGGTGCCAGATACTTTTGATATTAATAAAAAAGTTTTAAGGCAACTTCAAAAAAGAAATAAAAATATATCAGAAGGTAAGTCTATAGATTGGGCATGTGCTGAAGCTTTGGCTTTTGCCGGCCTTCTTGATCAAGGTATAAGTGTAAGATTATCAGGACAAGATTGTGGAAGAGGTACTTTTTCTCAAAGGCACGCAATTATTATTGATCAAAAGACTGAGGAAAAATATTCTACATTAAATAGTGTTGTTAATAAGGGAAGTAAAATAGAAATAGTAGATAGTCCATTATCTGAAGCGGCTGTGCTAGGTTTTGAGTATGGTTATACTTTGGCAGAACCAAATACATTAGTTTTATGGGAAGCACAATTTGGTGATTTTGTAAATGGAGCACAACTAATCATAGATCAGTTCATAGTTTCTGGAGAGTCTAAATGGTTGAGAATGTCAGGTCTTACAATGTTATTGCCACATGGATATGAAGGGCAAGGCCCAGAACACTCTTCTGCAAGAATAGAGAGATTTTTACAAACAGCTGCAGAAGATAATATTCAAATAGTTAACTGTACAACACCAGCAAACTATTTTCATGTGCTGAGAAGACAAATGCTAAGAAAGTTTAGGAAGCCTCTTATAATATTTACACCAAAATCTTTACTAAGACATAAAGAAGCTGTATCAGGTTTAGACGATTTTATAGAAGACTCGAAGTTTTTGAAAATAATTATAGACAGTAAAAAAACTAAAAATGATCAAATAGAAAAAGTAATTTTTTGCTCAGGAAAAGTTTATTATGATATTAAAGAAAAAATTAATAAAGATGAAGAATCTAAATATGTTATTATACGTTTGGAACAAATATACCCTTTCCCCCAAAAATTAATATTTGAAAGTATTAGTAATTTTATAAATGCAAAATTTATTTGGTGCCAAGAAGAACCTAAAAATATGGGAGCTTGGACTTTTATTAAGCCATATATTAAAAAAATTCTAGATGATGGAAGTTTTAAAAATAAAAAAATATTTTATGCAGGAAGAAAAGAGTCTGCATCTACTGCTACAGGATTGTTTAAGAGACATGTCATAGAACAAGAAGAATTAATTAATAGTTTATTTATTGAAGATTAGTTATGAGTTATATAGAAATAAAGGTACCTGCTTTAGGAGAGTCTATAACAGAGGCTACAATCGCTAAGTGGCTTAAGTCAGAAGGTGAGGTTGTAGAAAAAGATGAAGTAATAGTCGAATTAGAAACAGATAAGGTTACTCAAGAAATTTATGCTCCGAGCAAAGGTTCTATTACTGAAATACTTTTTCAAGAAGATCAGGATGTGAAAGTAGGACAAATAATTGCTAAAATTGAGAGTTTAGAGGAAACTAAAAAATCTAACCAAGATGTAAGTGGTTTAAACCAAACCAAAGAGTCTAACCAAGATTTAAATAGTTCCAGTGAGGAGTTTAAAATTATTATTCCTGCTTTAGGAGAATCTATTACTGAAGCTACTATAGGAAAGTGGATTAAAAATGAAGGAGATAATGTAAATAAGGGAGAGCCTGTTGTTGAGATTGAAACAGATAAAGTAACCCAAGAACTGTATGCAGAAAAGCAAGGGACATTAAAAAAGATATTTTTTAAAGATGAGGAGGAAGTGAAGATAGGAGAGACAATTGGTATAATAGAAATTGGTCAGCTTGCACAGAAAAAAATTGAAATTAGCCCAAATATAGAAAGTGAAAAAAAAGAAATAAAAGCAACAACAGATTTAGATCCATCTACAATTAAAAGGTCAGGAAGAGATAATAAAATAAACCTTAATGACTTAAAGGAATTTATTGGTGATGTGTCTTTTTCTCCATCAGCTAGAAGGTATATTAATGAAAATGATATAGAGTTTTCTAACTATACTGAACTTACTAATACAGGAAGGTTAGCTAAAGCAGATTTTATTGAAAATAAAAGTACAAACAATATAAGTGATAACACTTCAATAGAAGAACTTCCTAAAAATCTTAGTGATGAGATTAGACCTTTAAGTAAAGTTAGACAAAGCATAGCAAAAAGGCTTAAAACGGCGCAAAATACGGCAGCTATGTTAACTACATTTAATGAAATTGATATGCAGAATGTAATACAGCTTCGAAAAAAATATAAGGATTATTTTATAAAAAAATATGATGTCAAACTTGGGTTTATGTCTTTTTTTACTAAAGCAAGCATTGTTGCTTTAAAAGAAATTCCTGAGGTTAATGCAGAGATTAGAGGCGATGATATAATTTATAAAAATAGATATGATATAGGAGTTGCTGTCGGAACAGAAAAGGGTTTGTTTGTTCCAGTAGTTAGAGATGCAGATAAGATGTCTTTTGCAGAAATAGAGAAAAAAATAATAGAATATGGAGGTCTTGCTAAACAAAATAAAATATCACTAGACCATATGAAAGATGGAACATTTACTATATCAAATGGTGGTGTCTATGGCTCTATGCTATCTACACCAATATTAAATTCTCCACAATCTGGAATACTAGGTTTGCATAATATAGTGAAAAGGCCAGTAGTAGTAAATGATGAGATAACAGTAAGACCTATTATGTATGTAGCTCTTACATATGACCATAGAATTATTGATGGCAAACAAGCAGTTACTTTTTTAGTAAGATTAAAGCAAATTATAGAAAACCCAGAAGAACTAATGTTTGATATATGACCAAAGAAATAAAATATGATTTAATAGTAATCGGAGGTGGGCCAGGTGGCTATGTAGCTTCTATAAGAGCAGCTCAGTTAGGACTAAAAGTTTTATGTATAGAAAAAAGAAAAACTTTTGGAGGGACTTGTCTAAATGTGGGATGTATACCTTCTAAAACATTATTACATTCATCACATTTATTTGAACAAAGTAAGAAATTAAGTAGTTTTGGCATTAATATAAATGGAGAAATTTCATTAGACTTAGAGAAAATGATGAAAAATAAATATAATGCCGTTGATAAGTTAACATTAGGTATAGCAGGGTTATTTAAAAAAAATAAAGTAGAGTATGAAATTGGAGAAGGAAAATTTTTAGATAAAAATACAATAGAGGTAAATAAAAAAAAATTTATATCTGATAAAATTCTTATTGCTACTGGCTCTGAACCAGCAACTATTCCTAATATTAATATAGATGAAACCAATATAGTTTCATCAACAGGTGCTTTAGATTTTACAAAAGTTCCTAAAAAGCTTGCAGTTATTGGCGGTGGTTATATAGGCTTAGAATTAGGTTCAGTTTGGAATAGACTTGGGTCTGAAGTTACTGTACTAGAATTTACAGATACTTTGGTTCCTTCTATGGACTCAGACGTAGCTAATATTTTTCATAAGACTTTAGAAAAACAAGGAATCAAATTCTCTTTAAGTACTAAAGTAGAAAGTGCAGATATTAAAAATGGAAATGTAGAGTTGAGCTGTATAGAGCTAAAACAAGATACCAAAAAAAAGTATTCTTTTAATAAAGTACTCGTTGCTGTAGGAAGAAAA
>CAJWSU010000032.1:0-14228 GCA_913046335.1 uncultured Pelagibacterales bacterium
GTACGCTATAGTCAAATGGAGACTGCAGGCGTACCTACAGGCTTAATTGGCACAAATATGGATGGTCAAGGTTTTGACCCTACTTCTATTGCAGTTATGACTGATTGGACTAATAGTGAGTTTAGTCGGGTTCGTTGGCAATTTAATCAAGATAAACTAGCTAGTGGCTCTGGTTCAGTCGATAATCAATTTACTATACAGTATATTATAAGTATTGGTGCTCATGGAGCCCATAAATTTTAATATATAGTTGCTACTAGTAATCATTTGATATAAAGTATCACATATGCAATAATGTTGCATATGTGATACTTTTAATTCATTTCTAAAATATTAGTGGAGCCAATATGTTAAAAATAATAACAATATTATTATTAATCAAATTTTTATTTTCTACTTCGTCCTTTGCAAGTGACCAAATCAATATATTTGCTTGTGAGCCAGAATGGAAGTCTCTAGCGGAAGAAATTGGCGGAGATAAAGTAAAAGCTATTTCAGCTACTCATGCAAAACAAGATCCTCATCATATTCGAGCTAGGCCCAGTTTAATCGCAAAAATAAGGAGAGCTGATCTAATTTTTTGCTCAGGTGCGGGTTTAGAGGTAGGTTGGATGCCAATATTATTACAGAAAGCTACTAGTAAGGTGCAGCCTGGGAAATTAGGGCATTTTATAGCATCAAATTATACTCCCTTAATAGATATACCAGAGACAGTGGATAGAAGTCATGGCGATGTGCATCCAGAAGGAAACCCTCATATTCATTTGGATCCTCACAATATCCTTTTGGTTGCAAAAGAATTAAATAGAAGATTAGCAGCAATTGATTCTAAAAATAAAACTTATTATCAAGATAATTATAACAAATTCACGAATAAATGGAAAAAATCTATTTTACTCTGGGAAAAAAATATAGAAAATTTAAAGGGAAAAAGAATAATTATACATCATCAATCCTTCGATTATTTATTCCATTGGATGAAACTAGATGAAGTTGCTTCACTTGAGGTTAAGCCAGGAATTCCTCCTACAGCCTCACATCTTAAAAATATGTTACAAAATATGAATAACGATCCAGCTGATATTATAGTTATTTCACCATACGACCCAAGTGATGGTGCTTTATGGATGTCAAAAAAAACTAAAATACCATATGTAACTCTTCCTTATACTATAGGTGGTAATGAAGAAAGTATAAATTTATTTGCACTATTTGATAGTTCAATTAAAATTATGCAAAATGGATTATATGATAAGTAATGAGTTGATAAGTATAATTGGGCCGGCTTTACTTGCTGGCCTAATTATAACAATTACACATGCGCCTTTAGGGATTGAGGTATTAAAAAGGGGTATTATCTTCATTGACTTAGCAGTTGCGCAGATTGCAGGTTTAGGATTATTAATATCAAACTTATATTTTAGTAAAGATTTGCCTTGGTTGTCACAAATTATAGCTTTAACCTTTGCTATGGTGGCAGCATTTTTTTTCAAAATAATAGAAAAAAAAATTAAATCTCAACAAGAAGCAATTATCGGAGTTAGTTTTGTACTTGCCGCTTCATTATCTATTTTAATTCTAGCGGACCACCCAAGCGGAGGCGATGAAATTCGTCATTTACTATCAGGACAAATGCTTTTTATTACATGGCAAGATGTTTTATTACATATACCGATTTATATACTAATATTGGTATTATGGTTTTTACCAATAAATTTAAATGGAATTGGTTTTTATATACTATTTTCACTTGCAATTACATCTTCAGTCCAGTTAGTTGGTGTTTATGTAGTTTTTGCTAGTTTAATTTTACCCGCTTTAGCAGCTTTAAAAGCAACTAATCCATATAAAGTAGCATGGTTAAGTGGTTTAATTTCAGTTTTATTAGGAATTTTACTATCTGTAATATTTGATTTGCCGGCTGGACCGATATTAGTTGTAAGTTATGTAATTGTTACTATTTTAATAGTATTAATAAAAAAAATAAATAATACTATTATTTAATGTCAGGAGAACATAATGAAGTATGCCGTCTCTGTGTTTATAAATTTCTTAGTTTTACTTATGCTATCTTCTTCTATCTTATATTCTAATGATAATATTGAGATAAATGATGAAATAATATTATTGCCTATTACTTGGACAGATTTATTACCCAGAGATGCTTTTGATTTTGTTCCAGAAGGTGGCGTAACTGATGAAATGTGGCGAGATCCTAACTTTCTATTAGCTGTAGAAAAAGCAGGTTTTGCTACAGTTGAGGGTTTAGATGGGTCTAATATAAGGCTTACTGGCTTTATGGTTCCTTTAGATGTTGATTATGGAGAGGCTGAATCAGTTAGTGAATTCGTTTTAGTTCCATCTGCAGGAATGTGCATGCATGTTCCTCCTCCACCTCCTAATCAAATGCTTCTAGTTAAATTAAAGGAGCCAGTAGAAATTAGACATATGTATCAACCTATAGGAGTAACTGGTATTGTTACTATTAAACCGCCTGACGAGGAAGCTTTTGATAGTGTTTATGTAGTTCAGGGAGATATAGTTGAAGATGTAGATTATGATGATTTAGATTTAGGAAGGTAACAAAAAAAGAGAGTAAATGGAGGTACTCACTTACTCTCTAAATTATATAAGGAAGTATTTATTTCTTGGGAGGAAATTAATAAGCCTTATATCTATTTTATAAGGTAACTTAGAAATAAAGTCAATGAGAATGATAATCATTCTCAATTAATATCAGGGTTAATATGAAAAAAATATATACAATTGAAATAAATGAAAAAGATAAAAACTTAGAAGATAGTGATGTGATAATGGCTATAGATAAGGATATTGAAGATTTTTCTAATAAATTAAGGGACAATACTAGTGTATTTATTCACCTAAAAAGAACAGGAAATGTTTGGAAAAATTTATCAGAAAAAGTAAAAAAAGATAAAATTAAAGAGAATAAAATTAAGTTAACTGATTCAAGTGATTCGAATCAATCAAAAATAACAAAATATGATCATTTAAAGATTGTTGAATAATGTTAAACAATTGTTCCTATAGAGTCTTTAATATAAATTTTATAGCTAAAGTAATTTTCTTTTTATTTTATAGTTTTTTTGTTTATGCAGAAAAAGTTCCAGCAGGTTATGTTGCTACATGGGATACTATGCCACTAATAAATAATGATTATGAAATTAAAGATGATCAAGAATGTATTTCCTTTGAAGGTACTTTGAAGAGAGGAAAAATAGAGCAACCTCACATAACACCTTTTAAGATAATTAATAAAACATTTTCAAATTTTATTAATGGTTATTTATTAAAAATGCCAGATGAGAATGCAAGGGAATATTTAAAAGTTGACACTATAGTTATTTGGCCTAACTATGAACAAACTGATTGGTATGTCTTATTAGGGAGTAATTCTTGTTTTATTAAATGGTTAGAAATTCAACCTGATAATATAGATGCAATCATTGCTTTAGGAGAAAAAAATTACCTTATTCCTTAATTTTTACTTAGAAAAAATAAACTAATATTTTTATTATTATATATTAAAGTAATAATATATTGCCTTCACATATGTTTATATAGTCTATATAGTCTTAAATATGAAAAATAAAATAGCACTAATTACTGGTATTACAGGGCAAGACGGAGCTTATTTAGCTGAGTTTTTACTCAATAAAGGTTATGAAGTCCATGGTATAAAAAGAAGATCTTCATCTTTTAATACAAGTAGGCTTGATAACTTATATCAAGACCCTCATTCAGAAGATGTTAAGTTTCATTTACATTATGGAGATATGACGGATGCAACGAATTTAATTGGGTTAATGCAAAAAATTAATCCAGATGAAGTGTATAATTTAGCAGCGCAAAGTCATGTTCAAGTTAGTTTTGAAACTCCAGAATATACTGCTAATGCAGATGGCATTGGAGCTTTAAGACTTTTAGAGGCTATAAGGTTACTTAATATGACAAAAACTGTTAAATTCTATCAGGCATCTACATCTGAGTTATATGGTAATTCAACAGTTATTCCTCAAGATGAAAATACTTCATTTTCGCCTAGGTCTCCATATGCTGCAGCAAAGTTATATGCATATTGGATAACTGTTAATTATAGGCTGGCCTACAATATTTTTGCTTGTAATGGCATACTATTTAATCATGAAAGCCCACTTAGAGGCGAAACATTTGTAACACGAAAGATTACTAGGGCTGTAGCAGCAATTAAACTTGGGCTTCAAGAAAAATTATATATAGGTAATTTGGATGCTAAAAGAGATTGGGGACATGCTAAGGATTATGTAGAAGGGATGTGGCTTATGTTACAGCAAGATAATCCAGATGATTATGTTTTAGCTACTGGAGAGGCTCACACAGTAAGAGATTTTATTGAAAACGCTTTTACAGAAATTAATGAAACCATTATATGGCATGGTAAAGGAGAGAATGAAATAGGAGTTAGTAAAAATACTAATAAAACTTTAATAGAAGTAGATAAAAGGTATTTCAGGCCTACAGAAGTAAATTACTTACTAGGAGATGCTTCAAAAGCTAAAAAAATATTAGGTTGGGAAGCAAAAGTAAAATTTTCTGATTTAGTTAGAGAGATGGTTAAAGAAGACTTGAAGCTTGTTGATTTAGAACAAAAAACCAGACGATTTGGAATTGATGGTTGAAGAATAATATCCAAGAAAGATATTTGCTAGCGGGAAAAAGAGTTTTTGTTGCTGGCCATAAAGGCATGGTAGGAAGTGCATTAATTAGAGCTTTAAAAGCTATAAAATGTGAAATATTAACACAAAATTCTAATGAATTAGACCTTAAAGATTCCATAAAAGTGGATAAATGGTTTAAAGATAACAAGCCAGACACTGTATTTCTTGCAGCAGCTAAAGTCGGAGGAATATTAGCGAATAGTAATTATCCTGCAAATTTTTTATACGATAATTTAGCCATTCAAAACTCAGTAATTGCTGCTTCATACAAATATAATGTGAAGAAATTAATGTTTCTAGGTTCAAGTTGTATCTACCCAAGAGATGCAGAACAGCCTTTAAAGGAAAGTAGCTTACTTACTGGTGAGCTAGAACCTACTAACGAAGCTTATGCAATAGCTAAAATAGCAGGAATTAAATTATGTGAATTCTATAGAAAACAGTATGGAGTAGATTATATTTCTGTAATGCCAACAAACTTATATGGGCCAGGTGATAACTTTCATCCTCAAAATAGTCATGTAGTAGCTGCCTTAATATCGAGGTTTCATGAAGCGAAAAAGCTGAATAAGAAAAATATTGTTTTATGGGGTTCTGGAAAACCTTTGAGAGAATTTATGCATGTTGATGATTTGGCTTCTGGTTTAATATTTTTGATGGAAAATTATAGTCAGGATAAGCATATAAATATTGGAACAGGAAAAGAGATTTCTATAAAAGATTTTTCTAATATTATTAAATTTATTTCTGGTTGGGTTGGAAAAATTGAATTTGATGATAGCTTTCCTGATGGGATGCCTAGGAAAGTCATGGATGTGAGTAAAATACATAAACTAGGATGGAGGCATAAGATAGATTTAGAGCAAGGTTTAAAAGAAGCATATAACTGGTACGACATCAATCATAAAGAGGCTAGAATTAAATAATTTTAATTGTTTTATTAAAATATAACTTTATCTAATTATTATATTTTTATAACTATAAACGTGAGTAATTTATAAATGAATAATGTTTGGTTTTATCAGATCAGAGTATATTTTTCTGCAGAATTTGTTGAATTGTACAATAGTAATAAAACATCAGATTTAAAAATTAAATTATTAAATATATTGAAAGAAAATAATGCGGAGTTATTAAGCCAATACGATGGGTTTATGGGTTACGTATTAGAGGCAGAAAAAAATGGTACAGATAATTACCCTTTATATCAGTGGACTAAAGATTGTTTAGAAAATGGTAGTAAAACAAAAAAGTATCGCACCTCTTATACTGTATATATAGATAATGAAGAAGTCTATTCCAAAGAAAAAGCGGACAGTTTAGAAAAATCTTTAAAGCTCATAATTGATAAGGTTTCTTTATTAAGAATTTCTAAACATGATACTAATCCCGATAAAAATCCTCAACCTCCTTCAAAATATAAAAAATAAATGGTATGTTAAAATATGAATAAATTTATTAAAACTGAATGTGGTTTAAATAAGTATGAAGAACTTAAAAATCACAAGAATTTTATTGGCAAAATAAGATTTTATTGGTTCGTAATTATAGCAAGTATTAGAGATAAAATGTTTAAATTATAATTTTTCATGGTCTAATAATAGTTTTTTTGTATTTATGCCGCCTAAAGCAGAAAATCCTGTAAGGTTTCCATTACTTGCAATTACTCTATGACAAGGAATTATTAATAATATGGAGTTTTTCCCGCATGCATTTCCAACGGCCCTAGGAGAAGTGTTTAATAATTTTGCTATATTTAAATAGGTGGTGAAGGTGCCATATGGAATTTGTTGTATTTGATACCATACTCTTTGTTGAAAATCTGTGCCACTAATAGACGTATTGATTGAAAATATTTTTCTGGTATTTAAAAAATATTCTTCAATTTGATTTTTTGTTCTATTTAAAATATTAGATTTTGATTTTACCAATCTTTTATCTGTAAACTCTATATGTATTATTCTTTCGTCTTCACTAGTTAATTTTATATTACCAAATTTTGATTTAAATATTAATTTTTGATTGTTTTTCATATAAACTATAAATTATTTTCCAAAATAAATTGGTCTATCTTTTGTTTCCCAAATTTTATTTTTTTTCATAATATCTTGAAAAGTAGAACACTCTAAAAAATGCATAAGCCAATCGCGCACATGTTTTAAGGGCATTTCATTATCGAACCAATGCTTATCAGCAATTCTAAATTGCCTAATAAAAGGCAATATAGATAAATCTAAGTAGCTTGGTTTGTTAGTAAATATCCATGATCTTTTACTACTCAATTCTTTTTCTATTATATATAAAAGCTCTGTTGCTTTATCCCTATAATGTTCGGGGGATTGTATATTTTTATATCGGCTGTTATATTTGTACTTATCTAAATTATCCTTGAAAGAGCTATCCATCATAATTAATATTTTTTGCGTTTTTTCGTGATTTTGAAGCTTAGATTTTTTTAAATCATGTTGATCATTAATCTCTATAGCCCAGTCTATGATATGTAAACTTTCTTCTAATACTGTTCCATCAAATAGATGTAAAACAGGAACTGTAGCCTTGGGTGATATCTTTATCATTTCTAAAGGAATACTTTTTAAGTGGACTTCTCTTATTTCCACATTAATCTGACATAACTTAATAAAAAGTCTTGCCCTCATTGCGTAAGGACATCTTCTAAATGAATAAAATATTGGCAGCTTATCCATTAATAATTCCTATAATTTAGCTTTATGAGTAATTTTTTTTCCAATATGTTTCTCACCTCTTTTTACTGCAAGATCAATTTGTTTTTGCCTATCTGCATAGCGCTTTTTGCTTTCTGGGCTTTTTTTATCATGACAGTACTTACAGGATATACCATGAATATAATTTTTAAGTAATGTGTCTTCTTTTTTTATGGGCATTCTGCAGCCATGGCACATTAAATAGCTACCAGGTTTTAGTTCATCTGCAACTGATACTCTTTGGTCAAATACAAAACATTCACCTTCCCAAAGACTCTCTTCTTTAGGAATCTTTTCTAAATATTTTAATATACCGCCGTTTAAATGAGAAACATCTTTAAATCCTTGATTAACTAAATAGGATGTTGCTTTCTCACATCTTATTCCACCAGTGCAAAACATTGCTATTTTTTTATTTTTATATTTAGCATCATTTGATTTTAAATTATTTTCAACCCATTTTGGTATATCTCTAAAACTCTTAGTTTTTGGATTAATTGAGCCTTTAAATGTTCCTATGGATACTTCATATTCATTCCTAGTATCTATTACTATAGTATTTGGATCTTCTATTAATTGGTTCCATTCCATAGGATCAATATATTTCCCAATTTCTTTATTTGGATTAATATTTGTATTACCTATAGTAACAATTTCTTTTTTTATTCTAACTTTCATTCTGTGAAAAGCATCTTTTGTATTGTAAGATTTTTTTGGTTCTAAGTCAGAAAACCTTTTATCTAACTTAATTTCTTTTATAAAATTATTTATACTATCTTGAGATCCTTCTATCGTTCCATTGATTCCCTCAGGAGCAATTAAAATAGTTCCCTTAGTATGTAATCTCTCGCATATATTTTCTAATTGATTCTTGAATGCCTCTAAATCTAATACAGGCACAAATTTATAAAAAGATATGATGGAAATGGTATTCATATATTGATAGCTCCAAATAAAATATATTTTAATATAATTTACAAATTTTCTATAATATTATCTATTACATTATTATTTTTATGATTTCTTTTTACGATATGTATTGGAATATTTTTTATATAATTTAATAATGAATTTTTAGTTAATTCCATGTCTACTTCATCTTTATTGCTTTGATTAAGCACGACAGAATTAATACTAATATTATTTTTAATTAAAATTTCGTATGCATTAAGCGTATGGCTTATAGTGCCTAAGTAGGAGCCTATAGTTAAAATTATTGGTATGTTAAGGTTTTTCATTAGGTCTAATATGGTATATTGATCATTAATGGGCACCATAGTACCACCAACTCCTTCTATAACAAGTATGTCATCTTCTTTAGACTTTATATGAGATTTACAAAAACTAATAAGTTCTTTAAAGTTTATTTGTTTGTTTTCTAAATTTGCTGCCATATCCGGTGATAAAGGAGCTTCAAATCTCCATGGAGAAATTGCATCAATATGACTTTTATTCTTGCCTAAGGCTTTCAATATAATTCCACTATCAGATTGCTCTATATTATCGATATTAAAACCACTAATTACAGGTTTTATAGCTTTAATTTTATAATTTAGATTTATAGCTCTTTTAATAAGTAAATTTGTTAAATAGGTTTTTCCAATATTTGTTCCTGTGCTAGTAATAAAAATAGGTTTAATCAAAATACGTATTCCTTATTAGAAACTTAAATTTTTTATTAGTTTAGAGAGGTTTTTAATATCTTTCTTTTGATGAGATGCAGAAAATGTAAGCCTTAGACGGGACGTGTTTACAGGAACTGTAGGAGGCCTTATTGCACTAATATAATAACCATATTTTTCTAATAGCTCAGAGGCTTCAATAGCTTTATTTTCAGATTTTAATATTATTGTAATAATTGATGATTCTGGTTCTGGTAAACCTGCTAATTTACAAAATAATTTTGCATTATCAAGTGGTTTATTAACTAAAGTTTTTTTTCTTTTAATTATTTCTAAAGACTTAATCGCTGAGGCAAGGATGCTGGGAGGTAAAGCAGTTGTATAAATTAAACTTCGTGCTTTGTTCTGTAATAATTCAATTATAGCTTTTGGTGCTACTACAAAGCCACCATAACTACCAACAGCTTTTGATAAAGTCCCTATTTGTATAAGTATTTCTGGAATTGGATTTAATTCATATTGAGAACCTCTACCTTTTCCTAAAACACCAAATCCATGTGCATCATCTAAGATAATTGAGGAATCATATTTATTAGCTAAATATGCTAATTCTTTTATTTTTCCTCTATTACCATCCATACTAAATACACCTTCACTTAGTAGAAAGCAGGATATATATTTCTTTCTATGCTGTTTTAATAGCTCTTCAACATGATTCATATCATTATGTTTAAATTTAATAGCTTTAGATCTAGATAATTTAATACCAATATTTGTAGAAGAATGGCTTAACTCATCAAATATTAATAAATCTTTATTTGTTGTTAAAGCTGGAATCACTCCAGTATTTGTAAGGTAACCACTTCCAAAAACACATGCAGCCTCTCCATTCTTAAAGCTTGCTAATAGCTGCTCTAATTTTTCATATAAAAAATTATTTCCTGAAACTAATCTTGATGCTCCAGATCCTGCACCATATTCTTTGATAGCTTTAATACCTGCCTCTATCACTTCTGAATTCTGACTCAATCCTAAATAGTCATTACAGCTAAATGAGATAAGTTTTTTTTTATTACGAGTAACAAAAGAATTATTTTTTCTAATAGTATTAACTATATGCCTTTTTTGTGACAGGTTCTCTATATCTAATAACTTTTTTTTATATATTGAAATTATTTTGTTATTCATATCATTTCTTACTTGCTCAAAAATTATTTATTACTATATTATGTCCTTATGAATAAAATATATAAAATTAATAATACTCTAAGGCATGATTGGGCTAGTGATGAAGCAAAATCTTTAATAGATCAACCATTATTAGATTTAGTATATCAAGCTCAAACAATACATAGAAGTAATTTTCCAAAAAATGAAATACAAAAAAGTAAATTACTCAGTATAAAGACTGGTTCTTGTCCAGAAGATTGTTCTTATTGTTCACAAAGTGCTCATCATAATGTAGATTTAAAAAAAGAGCCTTTAATATCATTAAATGAGGTTATAAAGGCAGCAGAAACTGCAGTTCAAGAAGGAGCTACTAGGTTTTGTATGGGAGCAGCTTGGAGAGGGCCAACAGATAAAAATATTGATCAAGTCTGTGATATGGTTGAGGCAGTTAATGATTTAGGTTTAGAAAGTTGCGTTACTTTAGGCATGTTAAAAGAAGGACATGCAGAAAAATTAGCTGATTCAGGTTTAAATTATTACAATCATAATATAGATACCTCTGAAGAATTTTATAATTCTATTATTAGAACTAGAAAATTTTCAGATCGTTTGGATACTCTTCAAAAAGTAAGAAGTGCAGGTGTAAAAGTATGTTCTGGAGGTATAATTGGTATGGGTGAATCTCGTACGGATAGAGCGGAAATGCTAAGAACGTTATCTAATTTAGAGGAACATCCTGAGAGTGTTCCAATAAATATGTTAATTAGAATTCCAGGTACACCATTAGGAAATGTAGAGCCATTGGATCATATTGAGTTAGTAAGAACTATAGCTTTAGCTAGAATTATGATGCCTATGTCTACGGTAAGACTTTCTGCTGGTAGATCAGAAATGTCTAACTCAACGCAAGCTTTATGCTTTTTAGCGGGGGCAAGTTCTATATTCTTAGGGGATGTATTGCTTACAGCAGATAATCCTGGCACTGACAAAGATAATAATATGCTTGATAATTTTGGTTTAAAAGGTGAAGCAAAAATTTCTTTCAAAGATGAAATTAAAATAGTTTCTTAATAACTTGAGTAAACCTCATCCTAATTTATGGCATCCTTATTCTCAAATGAGTCATTTGGATTACGTTCCTAAGGCAAAATTTACTTTAGGTTCTAAGATTACTCTAGAAAATAATAAAGTTCTAGTAGATGGCACATCATCTTGGTGGACTGCATGTCATGGTTATAATCATCCAAAAATACTTAAAGCTATGAAAGAGCAGCTAGAACAGATGCCACATATAATGTTTGGAGGTTTAACTCATAAACCAGCTGAAGATCTTGCCTCAAAATTAAGTAATATTTTGCCGAGCACATACGAACATGTTTTTTTTGTAGATTCTGGTTCAGTAGCTGTAGAAGTTTCTATGAAAATGGCAATTCAATATTGGGTAAATAATAAGGTATTTAGTAAAAGAAAATTTTTAAGTTTTAAGGATGGTTATCATGGTGATACTTTAGGTGCAATGTCTGTTTGTGATCCATCAGAAGGTATGCATAAGTTGTTTAAAGGCTATTTGCCAGAGCAAATCAATATAGAATTACCAATAACAGGATTGCAAAAAGAAAATTTTAAAAATACGTTATTTCATAATAAGAATAAGATAGCAGGTATAATATTGGAACCTTTAGTGCAATGTGCAGGAGGTTTTAAGTTTTATTCAAAAGAAACATTAAAATATATAGGTGATTTAGCAAAGGAAAATAATATTTTACTTATTGCAGATGAAATAGCTACAGGCTTTGGCAGAACTGGTTCTATGTTTGCATTTGAAGAAAGTAAAATAACACCAGATATAATATGTTTAGGAAAAGCATTAACAGGAGGAACTATTTCTTTAGCAGCTGTCGTTGCCACCTCTAGTATATATAATGCTTTTCTTTCTGATAAAGATGAAGATGCATTAATGCATGGCCCTACATATATGGCTAATCCCTTAGCGTGCGCAGCAGCTAACGCTTCAGTTGATTTGTTTAGAACTGAACCCAGATTAGAACAAGTTAAAAATATAGAGAAAGAACTTAATGAAAAACTAGTAGAATGTAAAAATATGAAATCAGTATTAGATGTTAGAGTGAAAGGTGCTTTAGGCGTTATACAAGTTAAAAAAATGCATGATTTACATTGGTTAAGAAAAAAATTTGTTGAGACAGGTGTATGGATTAGACCTTTTTTAGATGTAATATACATAATGCCATCATTTACTATATCTAATGAAGAAATAACTAAGTTGACAAAGTCTATAATAAAAATAATGCCAGAATGGGAAGCTAAAATTTAAATTAATGTTATTTAAATTAATATATGATTTATCTTATGAAATATAATTTTAACATTATAATAAAAAGAACTAATAGAATTAGGACAGTATCTTTTTTAGTTAAGAATCAAGAATTAATAATTTCTGTTCCAAAATTTATTTCAGAGAAAGAAATAGATAAGTTAATTCTAAGTAAAATAAATTGGATAAATAAAAAATTAACCTCAGAAAAATTAAATAAACCTTTAATACATAAAAGGTTTGTAAATGGTGAAAAGTTAATGCTTTTTGGAAAAGATTACCTTTTACAATTGAAAGAAAGTTCTGTTACTAATGTCGAAATAAAGTTAAATAATATTGTTCTTTCAACAGATAATATTAATAATAAGTCTAAAGTAAAAACTATTCTAAGAAATTGGTACATAGTAGAATCAAAAAAATATTTAATTAAAACAAATAGTTATTATGAAAAATTAATAGGGGTTACTACTAGTAATCTTTTGTTCGGAGAGTATAAAAGTAAATGGGGAAGTTGTAACTCAAATAAGAGAGTTTCTTATGATTGGCGCATTATAATGGCTCCTATAGAAGTAATTCACTATTTAATAATTCATGAACTTTGTCATATCGTTCACCCTAATCATTCCAAATATTTTTGGATGCATGTTGAAAAATATATGAAAGATTATAAAAGTCACAAAAAATGGTTGAAGTTGAATTCTAACAAGCTTGCTTTATAAATTGATTATTTTATAAATTTATATATGCATTTAACTTTTTTTTGACTAGTATATTCATGGATAAATAATTCAAATTTGGAGTTTCTAATGGATATAGATGCAGGTGGTTTAGTTTTTCAATTAAAAGATCAAAGTTTATTTAAGCAAAAATGTTTTATTAATGGTGAGTGGGTTAATTCGGATAATGGAGATACTTTTGATATTATCAATCCATCAGATTTAAGTGTGGTTGGTACTATGCCTAATGCATCAAAAAAAGAAACTATTCGGGCAATTGATGCTGCAAATAATTCTTGGAGTGATTGGAAAAAGCTTACAGGTAAGGAAAGGTCTATTATTATTCGTCGGTGGCATGAACTGATATTAGAGAATATTGATGATCTAGCTCTTATTATGACCTTAGAAAACGGTAAACCTATAGCAGATTCCAGAGGCGAAATTGTCTATGCTTCGTGGTTTACTGATTGGTTTTCTGAGGAAGCTAAAAGAACATATGGAAAAACTATTCCTTCGACTATGGCAGGTAGAAGAATTATGACTATCAAGCAGCCAATTGGAGTTTGTGGAATCATAACGCCATGGAACTTTCCTGCAGCAATGATTACTAGGAAAGTTGCACCTGCTTTAGCAGCAGGCTGTCCTGTAGTAATAAAACCTGCTGGTACAACTCCTTTTTCTGCTACTGCATTAGTAGAGTTAGCGCATCGCGCAGGCGTACCAAAGGGTGTTATAAACCTTATTTCTGTATCTGAAATAAATGTCGCAGAAGTAGGCGATGAGTTATGTACAAATAAGGATGTTAGAAAGATTTCTTTTACAGGTTCTACTAATGTGGGGAGATCATTAATTGCTAAGACTGCTTCAACTATAAAAAAAGTATCTATGGAACTAGGAGGGCATGCTCCATTTATAGTATTTGAAGATGCAGATATAGATGAAGCTGT
>CAJWSU010000033.1:0-14211 GCA_913046335.1 uncultured Pelagibacterales bacterium
TTGATGTAGCTGCTAAATCACTATTGTCCCAAGGTCCATATGTTTGTTTTAATAAACCATGGTTTAGGATTTCATTTATAAAGTTATAAGGAAATAATATTGATATTGCTTTTCTGACATTTCTATTTTTAAAAGGGAATTGCCTAGAATTTAATATTATACCTTCTATGCCTGACGGAGATTGTTTTTGAAATGTTTTTTTTGTAATTTTGTTCTTAGGGTTCTCATGATATGCTGTTGCCCATCTTACAGCATCAGTCTCAATATTTACGTCGTATTCACCAGATAGGAAAGCTTGTAAACTTACATTTGTATCTCTGTAAAAATCGTATTTAATTTTATTAAAATTATTTCTACCTAAGCTGTCTTGGCTGTTTTCTCTCCACCAACTCTTATTTTTAGTGTATGTAATTGATCTCCCTGCCTTGATTTCTGTTATTAAATAAGGTCCTGAGCTAATAAATGGTTCAAGAGTAGTTTTAGTAAAATCTCTTTTTTTCCAATATGCAGATGAAAATATTGGCATTAGGCCTATTATAAGTGGCATTTCAAAATTACTTTTTTCAGAAAATGTAAATCTAACTATATTACTTGTTATTTCTTTTGCGTCTTTAACTAGAGAATAATAGGACCTTGTATGTGGGCGCCCATATTTTTTTAATGTTTCCCATGAGAAAATAATATCTTTATTAGTAATTTTTTTCCCGTTGGAGAATTGAGCTTGAGGATTAATTTTGAATTCTACCCAGGATCTATCTTGAGGAGTTATTATTCCTTCTGCAATGCCAGGATATAAAGAGAATGGTTCGTCCGGGCTCCATGTCATTAGTGATTCTATCACTAAACCTTTTATGCCTGGAGGAGCTATTCCTTTTATTATATATGGGTTTAGACTATTAAAGGTTCCAATTTTTGCTAAATTTAATAACTCTGTTATTGGAGCTTTAGTATTAACTTTATTATCTCTTGCTTCTCCATTAGGTCTATTGGCTGATTCATGCATAGCTATAGTTTTTTTGAAACTCTGACTAAAACAATTATGGGAATAACAAATAGTAATTAATACAATTAAAAATATTTTTTTCATATCCTTAATTAATATTACTTACGAGTTTAAATCAAAATATTTATATATATATTCTAAATTAGGTTAAGCGCCTTCTTTTTGTTCTTGATTTGTTCTATAAATAATATTATTTTAAATAAAAATGTAATTATGGCTATTTTTTAGTTGACCGAACGCTATATTTGGTCAGTATAGATATATAAACAACTATATATTGTGTTTATCCCCATTTAATTATCCACAGTTGTGGATAAATGGAGTAAAAATTACAAAAAATCTGGTGGGACTAGATTAATTAGGAGAAAATAGATGGATGGTAGTGGTCTAGAAAGTTCATACAAGGGTAAAGATCAAGGTGAGATGCTTAATGTGGTACAGGTAGAAAGAGGAAAGTCTGTAGAAATTAATGCTGAGCGAGATAATCTTTTAACAGATTTTGGTAGAGCTACACTTGAAGATAGATATTTAATGCCTAATGAAACACCTCAAGACCTATTTGCTAGGGTTGCAAGTTATTTTTCTGATGACGATGCCCACGCGCAACGTATATACGATTATATGTCAAGATTATGGTTTATGCCATCTACCCCAGTACTTTCTAATGGAGGAACTGATAGAGGTCTTCCTATTTCTTGTTTTTTAAATGAGTCTGACGATAGCCTTCAAGGGATTGTTGATTTATGGAATGAAAATGTTTGGCTGGCTTCAAGAGGGGGAGGTATTGGCTCTTATTGGGGTAATTTAAGGTCTTTAGGGGAAAATGTAGGTAAAAATGGAAAAAACGGAAAAACTTCAGGTGTTATTCCTTTTATAAGGGTTATGGATTCTTTAACTTTGGCTATTAGTCAAGGAAGCTTAAGGCGAGGATCTGCGGCATGTTATTTACCAGTATGGCATCCTGAAATAGAAGAGTTTATTGAAATGCGTCGTCCTACAGGTGGAGACCCCAATAGAAAAGCTCTTAATCTTCATCATGGAATAGTTATTCCAGATGCGTTTATGCGTGCTGTTGAAGCAGATGAAGATTGGGCTCTAAAGAGCCCTAAAGATGGTGCTGTTCAAACTACAGTTTCAGCTAGAGATTTATGGATACGTATTTTAACAGCTAGAGTAGAGACTGGTGAACCTTATTTATTATTTATAGATCGTGTTAATGCAGATATTCCTCAACATCAAAAGCTTGCAGGTATGAGGGTAAAGATGTCAAATTTATGTAGTGAAATAACATTGCCTACAGGTATAGATAGGTTTGGAAATGATAGAACTGCAGTTTGTTGTCTTTCATCATTAAATTTAGAAACTTATGATGAATGGAAGAATGTCCCAGGAATGGTTGAAGACATAATGCGGTTTTTAGATAATGTTTTACAAGATTTTATTGATAGAGCTCCTGATTCAATGGCTAAAGCTAAATACAGTGCAATGAGAGAAAGAAGTGTGGGCTTAGGCGTAATGGGATTTCAAAGCTTTTTACAAATGAGAAATGTTCCTATTGAATCTGTTACGGCATTATCTTGGAACAAAAAAATATTTAAAAAAATTAGAGAGGAAGTGGATTTAAGTTCTAAAGCTTTAGCAAAAGAAAAAGGGGCTTGTCCTGATGCAGCAGATTTTGGAATTGAAGAAAGGTTTTCTAATAAGCTAGCTGTTGCACCAACAGCTTCTATATCTATAATATGTGGCGGAGCTTCTCCAGGAATAGAGCCATCTGCTGGTAATTCTTTTGTGCAAAAAACGTTGTCTGGTTCGTTTAATGTTAGGAATCGACATCTAAAGAAACTTTTAGCAGAAAAAAATAAAGATACAGATGAGGTTTGGTCTTCAATAACTACAAATAAAGGGTCAGTTCAGCACTTAGAATTTTTAGATCAGCATGAAAAAGATGTTTTTAAATCTGCTTTTGAAATAGATCAGCGCTGGTTGATAGATTTAGCTGCACAGCGAACTCCTTATATATGTCAATCTCAATCTTTAAATGTTTTCATTGCTGCTGATGTGCATAAGAAAGACCTTCATCAAATTCATTTTCAAGCTTGGAAAAAAGGAATAAAAAGTATGTATTACTTAAGGTCCATGTCAATACAGCGTTCAGATGTAGTATCTAATATGGGGCAAGCAACTAATAATATTTCTGATCAAGAAAATACAAATGATTATGAAGAATGTTTATCATGTCAATAAATAAAATTTTATGGAGTAAGTAAGAATATGTCACTTTTAGATGCAAAACCAGTATATAAACCTTTTCATTATCCTTGGGCCTATGATGCGTGGCTTCAACAACAAAGAATACATTGGTTGCCAGAAGAGGTGCCACTTGCAGATGATGTGAAGGATTGGAGCAAGACACTAACTGATGCAGAAAGAAATTTATTAACACAAATATTTAGATTTTTTGTTCAAGCAGATGTTGAAGTAAATAATTGTTATATGACACATTATTCAAGAGTATTTAAGCCAACAGAAATTACTATGATGTTATCAGCATTTTCTAATACTGAAACTATACATATCGCTGCATATTCATATTTGCTGGATACAATTGGAATGCCGGAATTAGAATATGAGGCCTTTTTACATATTAAAGAAATGAGAGATAAATATGAATATATGCAAGGTTTTAATGTTAAATCGAACGTAGAAATTGCAAAAACTTTAGCAATGTTCGGTGCTTTTACTGAAGGTTTGCAACTGTTTGCTAGTTTTGCAATACTTTTAAACTTTCCTAGGTTTAATAAAATGAAGGGGATGGGGCAAATAGTAACCTGGTCAGCTAGAGATGAAACCTTACATACAAACTCTATTATTAAGCTTTTTCATACATTTTTAGATGAAAACCCTGATGTAAAGAGAGAAGAACTAGCAAAAGATTTATATAAAGCATGTGATACTGTAATTCATCATGAAGACGCCTTTATTGACAGAGCTTTTGAGTTAGGTGGAGTGGAAGGTTTAAATGCTGAGGATGTTAAAAAATATATTAGATATATTGCCGATAATAGATTAGCTCAATTAAAAATGGATCCGTTGTATAATATAGGTAAAAACCCTCTTCCTTATATGGATGATATGCTTAATTCTCTTGAACACACAAACTTTTTTGAAAATAGAGCTACAGAATATTCACGTGCTGCAACTCAAGGTACATGGGAAGATGCTTTCGCATAAATTAATTAGTTTTTATTTATTTTGGACCAAACTTTATTAGGGGTTGCAGGCATATCAATATGCTCAATATTTAAAGCATTTACTATAGCGTTAATTACGGCGGGTGGAGCTCCTATAGCTCCAGCTTCTCCAGCCCCCTTTATTTGTAAAAGATTAGTTTTGCACGGTACCATATTCCAACGGATATCTACGTTAATTAAATCTTCGGCTCTAGGAATAGCGTAATCCATAAATGACCCTGATAATAGTTGCCCATTATCTTCATCATATACAGTATTTTCATATATAGCTTGTCCTATACCTTGCGCAATACCACCATGTACTTGTCCGGCTAACATATTAGGGTTTATGACTAAGCCAAAATCATCAACAACTGTATATTTTAAAATATCAATATGGCCTGTATCTTTATCAACTTCTAATTCGCAAATGTGACAACCATTTGGAAAAGTAAAGTTTGGAGGTGTCCATTTTTTAGAAACCTGGATCGGAACATCGCTTTCCTTAGCAAGGTCTTCTAAGCTAATAGTAAGATTAGTTCCTTCTGCTAAGAACATACCTTCTTTGTATTCTAATAGGTCTTTATTAACATTTAACTTTATAGCAGCTAATGATTTTGTTTCTTCAATAATATTCTCAGATGCAACTCTTATTGCAGATCCTCCAACAGGTACCGACCTTGATCCTCCTGTGCCAGCTCCAAAAGCAATTAAGTCTGAGTCTCCCTGAATCACAGTCATTTTTTCTGGGGCAATACCCAAGAATTCACAGAGAATTTGTTTATAAGCTGTTTCATGTCCCTGCCCATTAGATTGGGTTCCTATATGGAGGGTAATATTTCCATCTTTTTTAAGAATAATAGTTGCTTCTTCTGGTCCACCACCAGAACAAGCCTCAATATAAGTAGAAAGGCCTATTCCTCTTAGTTTATTATTATTAAGAGAATTAGCTGCTCTCTCTTTAAAGCCTTTCCAATCAGAGTCTTCTACAGCTAGTTCCATAGTACTAATAAAGTCTCCAGAATCATATGTATGGTTTAAAGCAGTTTTATAAGGCATTGCACTCGCAGGTATTAAGTTTCTACGTCTAATTTCAATAGGACCTAGTCCAGTTCTCATTCCAGCTATATCAACTAACCTTTCAATGACATATGATGCTTCAGGTCTTCCTGCACCTCTATATGCATCGATTGCAGGGGTATTGGTAAAAACTCCAAGGACATTCACATATATTGCTGGAGTCTTATAACATCCTGCTAACATTGCAGTTCCTGCTAATGTAGGAACAAAAATAGCAAAATTAGATAAGTAGGCTCCTAAATTTGCTGTAGTATTTATTTTAATTCCTAAAAAAATTCCATCTTTATCTAAAGCCATTTTAGCTTTTGTTACATGATCTCTTCCATGGGTATCAGAAAGAAAAGCTTCAGTTCTTTCTGATACCCATTTAACCGGGCGTCCTATTTTTTTAGCGGCAAATAAAGAGCATATATATTCGGGATAATTAAATAATTTCATTCCGAAGCCACCGCCGACATCAGTAGTAATAACTCTTAGATCCTTTGCTTCAATATTAAGTAATTCAGAAACTTTATCCCTAATACTATGAACTCCTTGAGATGAGCATCGTAACTCGTATTTGTCAGACTCTATATTATAAGAGGCAATGGCTCCTCTAGTTTCCATAGAACTTGGTACTATTCTATTATTAATTAATTCAATTTCTACAACTCTTTCTGCAACCTCAAACGCCTCATCAACTTTTTCTTTTTCACCCATTTCCCAATCAAAACAGATATTGTTTTTTGAGTTATGCCAAACTTGAGGCGCATCATCTTTAATTGCTTCACTCGCAGATGTTACTGAAGGTAATTCTTCTATATCTAAATCAATTAACTCAGATGCATTTTTAGCTTGTTCTATTGTATTAGCTATTATAATTGCAATTGGATCCCCTACATGTCTAACTATATCCATTGCAATTGCTGATCTTTCTGGAGCAAACATATCTGAATTATCTTTATTTTTAGCCTTAAAATTAGTAGGCATATCTTTTATTCCGGCATCTCTTAAATCTTTACCAATAAATATATTTATTACACCTTCTGCATTAAGCGCATCAGAAATATCAATATTTTTTATTTCACCATGGGCAATATTCGATCTAAGAACATACATAAATGTTTGGTTTTCAAGAGATATATCTCCAGTATATAAACCTTTACCTGAAATAAATTTTATATCTTCATCTCTTAATACTGGTTGACCTATGCCAAATTTATTCATATTTATACCTCTTTTATTTCTTTACTTAGGTAATTATTTTAACATAAAATTTTATATTATTAAAACATTTAATATAGAGTATTTATATATGAAAAAAATAAAAATAAATTTTTTAAAGATTTCTATTTTAGTAAACTTACATAATACAAAAAATGCAGCGCTAATTTGGGAATCGTGTCCTATAAAATCTATTGTAAATACTTGGGGTAATGAAATCTATTTTAAAACTAAGGTAAATACTATAAAAGATAGAACGGCTAAAGACATAATAAATAAAGGAGAAATAGCTTTTTGGGTAGAAGGTTCTTCTATAGCTATAGGTTTTGGACCAACACCTATTTCAAAGAATAATGAAATAAGATTAGTAACTAATGCTAATATTATTGGGCATACTAACACAGAATTATCTTCTTTATCTATGGTTAATTCTGGAGAAATTGTTATAGTAGAGCGTATATAATTTATCAGAGGATTTACTTATGACTAAAACAGTTACATTTTATTTTGACTATGGAAGTCCTGCTACATACTTAGCATGGACGCAAATAAAGACTATAATTGAAGAAGCAAATGCAACCCTTAATATGATTCCTATACTACTTGGAGGCGTGTTTAAGGAAACAGGTAATACTTCTCCTGCTACTGTTCCTGCTAAAGGCAAGTGGATGAATAATGATTTAAAAAAACATTCAAAAATTTATAATGTTGAATTCAATTCAAATAGTTTTTTTCCTATAAATACATTAAATTTAATGCGAGGCGCAATCGCTGCAAAAACAATGAATATATTTCAAGAGTATTCAGAAGCAATATTCACTGGAATATGGGTTAAAGATTTAAATTTAGGAGATTTCTCTGTTCTTCAAGATTATTTAGAAAAAAACAAGATAGATACTAAAAAATTATTTGATTTAGTTCAATCGGATGAAGTTAAAACAATGTTAATTCAAAACACTAAGGAAGCTGTTGAGCAAGGTGTTTTTGGAGCACCTACTTTTATCATAGATAATGAGTTGATATTTGGTCAAGATAGATTAAATTTTATAAAATTAGCCTTAAAATAGTAATATTATAATTCTTTTTTAATATAAATTTAATTAGGTATTGTAAAATACATTTTGGATTACTATTTAATAAGTATATAATATAGTTAATTATAAATAAGTTGAGGAATTACAATGGATAAAAATTTTCACAAACAAGCAGATTTTAAAATAGGTGCAATTGTAAAACACCGTTTATTTTCATTTAGAGGTGTGATTTTTGATGTTGATCCTGAATTTATGAATACTGAGGAGTGGTATGCCTCTATTCCTGCTGATATGAGGCCTAAAAAAGACCAACCTTTTTACCATTTATTTGCTGAAAGCGAAGAGGGGCCATATATAGCTTATGTATCCCAACAAAATTTACTAAAAGATGATAGTCAAGAACCATGTTTACATCCTCAAATTGATGTTATGTTTAATAATATTGGAGGAGATTATATTTTGAAAAAAGAAAATATACATTAGTGTTTAAATTCTAATCGTCTTTTTCCATCCAAGGTGCATCTGGAGAGCTTGCATCACCTATTGCATCTATAGTGTTGTCCTTATCATTCTTTGTTTTTCTCCAACTTAAAATATTATTCCTTGTTATTACTTTTCCTATAAAATATGCAAGAAACACACATAATAATAAAGTTAGGATGCCTATAATTGGATGATAGCTCATTTAATACTCATTTATTTTTTTTCTTATAATTTAATTATAATTCGAATGGTGGATAATACAAGTTTTTTGGAGATAAGGTAAAAACTTCATAACCAGATGCAGTGACACAAAGTGTATGCTCAAATTGAGCTGACAAGGATTTATCCCTAGATACGGCTGTCCATCCATCTTGAAGAATTTTTACTTCATAACTTCCCACATTAATCATAGGCTCTATGGTAAAAAACATTCCTTCTTTTATTACTAGCCCTTCTCCTTGGCGCCCATAGTGTAAAACACTAGGACTATCATGGAATACTCTTCCTATACCATGCCCGCAAAAATCTCTTACTACTGAATAACCCTTATTCTCTGCAAAATTTTGAATTGCATAGCCAATATCACCTAGTGTTGCTCCTGGTTTAACTTTTTCTATACCTCTCCACATTGCTTCAAAAGTTGTTTCAATTAGCTTTTTTGCTTTTATACCTGGTTGTCCTACCCAAAACATTCGACTTGTATCACCATACCAGCCATCTAGAATTACTGTTATATCAATATTTAGAATGTCTCCATTTATTAAAATTTTATCTCCTGGAATTCCATGACATATTACATGGTTTATTGAGGTGCAAATTGATTTTGGAAACCCTTTATAATTCAGTGGTGCAGGAACTGCATTGTTTTTTAAAATAAATTCGTGGCATTCTTTATCAAGTGCCTCTGTTGTTACTCCAGGTATTACAAATGGTATAATATGATCAAGTACTTCTGCTGCAAGTTTCCCGGCTTTACGCATACTATTTATATTGTCATCATTATGAATCATAATGCCAGAGTCTTGGTCTATATACATTTTCTTTCCTATTAAAAAATTTAGTTATGTAATAATTTAATTTTTTTTCCTATATTTATTTCTGATGTATTTAAAATAGTGTCAATACAAATAACTTCAACTCCTGCATTTAAAGCATCTATAAATGCTTTGCCATATTCAATATCTATATCTTCAGCAATTTTAAAATAACTGCAGTCATTCCTTTGGATTAAATAAAGCATAACAGCTCTATCGCCATTTTTAGCAACAATAGCTAATTCTTTTAAATGTTTTGTCCCTCTTGAAGTAATTCCATCCGGAAATTCTGCTAACCCTTTTTCTCTTGATAAATGAACATTTTTTATTTCCACATAGCAATTCACTTTGTTTTCATCTTGTAAAAATATATCTATTTTAGAATTAACTCCATATTTTACTTCCCTTTTTAAAGTTTTATAATTTAATAACTCTTTTATTTTATTATTATTAATAGCTTCTTGTATAATTTTATTCGGGTTATGTGTGTTGACGCCAACTATTGTATCGTTTTCTTGAGTTAATTCCCAAGTCCATTTAAGCTTTCTTTTGGGGTCATTACTTTCAGAGAGCCAGGAAGTTATTCCTTCTTTTGCTACTCCTGTCATTGCACCAGTATTTGGGCAATGTGCTGTAACTACTTGGCCATTTTCTAGAATATGGTCACTAAAAAATCGTTTATAACGTTTTATAAACTTAGCTTTGATAAGAGTATTAGAGAATTTCATATTTTTATAATATATTATATTAAAGTAGTGGGTCTATGATTAATTAATTAATATTAGAGGAAATAACATGAATAGTTTGTCTACAGCTTGTTTAATTGTAATAGGAGATGAAGTTTTATCTGGTCGTACCGAAGATAAAAATATTAACTTTATAGCAAAGAGATGTGATAAAATAGGTATTAATTTAGCGGCAGTTAGAATTATACCAGATGACCATAAAGTAATAAAAGACGTAGTGATGGAATGCCATAATAATTTTGATTACATTTTTACTACTGGAGGGATCGGGCCTACGCATGATGATATAACTACTGAGTGTATAGCTAAAGCCTTTAATATTGAGGTTGAAGTAAATAAGGAAGCGCTTAGAAGGCTAGAGGTTCATTATAAAAAATTAAAAGTTGAATTAAACGAATCACGCATAAAGATGGCAAAAATTCCTATCGGTGCAGAACTGATTGATAACCCTGTTTCCTCAGCTCCAGGATATATTGTTAAAAATATATATGTTTTGCCAGGTGTACCCAAAATTTTACAAGCTATGTTTGCTGGTTTAGAAGATAAAATATGTGGTGTAAATAATATGATATCAAAAAATATAATAGTACATAGTGCGGAAGGAGAAATCGCATCTTTATTAGAGAATACTCAAAATCAATTTAAAGAAGTGAGTATTGGTTCATATCCTTATTTTAGGCCGCCAGATGTAGGTACAAATATAGTCTTAAGGTCATTAGATATAAACTTAATTAATAAAGCATCTCTTGCAATTCTAAAAAAATTAACTGAATATAAAATACAATTTGAAGAAAATTAATTCATTTTACTATTGGGAGGAAACATGTCTAATACAAACTCAAATACCGTACCAGATAACTTAAAAAAATTAGAAGCTCTTTATGAAAAATTAGAAAGAGATCCTAATCTGGAAAAAGCTTTTTTAGAAGATAAAACAAAATTTTTAAAAGATCATGGCTTTAATGAAGAAGAAGTTAATAAGTTAATAAATAATTTACAAAAAAGTAGAAATGATGCCTTGGCTTCAGTTTTAAAAGATCATGAAGCTCAATTAAAATAAAATTTTTCTATATTTTTTAAATATGAGGAGTGGTCAAGACGCATTTGGAGAGATGGAGATTTAAGCGCAGAATCAGGAGTACGGTGGAGAATTCCTTCTGTTCCACCTCTAAATGTTGCGATATCCCACGTTTTAATAAATTTACGCTCTGTGGTTTTTTTAATAATGCTTTCATTTTTTTGGCCTTTAAAATAAGCTTTATAGTTTGCTGCGTTAAAAGGTAACCATTCTGTTCCTTGACCAAAATAAGTTACGAGCAAACGTATTGGAACATTATCTAAATGATAGCGAGTGCAACCACGTGAAGTTCCAAGAGAAAAACTAATGGTATTACTCTCTATAATATCGCAAAATATATTACAAACTTTGCTCATATCTTTAATCCAATTAGTATAAAAAATATTATTTTTTAGACTATAAGAGACTTTTTTATCTAATATGTTTTGTATATCACTTAAGCTGCTTTTTTTACTAAGCTGTCCACTAGCACTAAAGGGCTCAAGTATAAGTTTCTTAAAAAATATATTAGATCCTTTTAATGCTTTTCTTTCTACAATTGCCAGGTATGATTTATTTTTGGAAAAACTAGGAAGATTAGCTAAATCAATTTTTTCAACAAAAGACATATTAATACCAATTTTTTTTAATAAATATTATAAATAATTTTTATAATAACATTATATTGCATAGTTGCAATATTATTGCATTTATTAAAATAAATCTACTAATTAAAAAAAATATATATAATTTTTAGGCAAAATTTTGGACGGTGCTCTTATCAGGACTTGAACCTGCCTGCACGCCAAAAGAGGCCACAGATTTTAAGTTTATTATCTCATGATTTTCTGGGTATTGTGAGGCTTAGATATCAAGAAATGTCTCTCTTAGGTCAAACTTTATAGTAACTAAATGCAATTATGATATTTTATAATAATTTAGGAGCAATAAAAGCAAAAAAAACACCAATTAAAAACAATATTAATGAAACTATATAAATATATTTAGTTATTATTCTTAAGTTTGAACATAACTTTGCCTCTATAGGATCAATGGGACAGGGTGCATTCCTGTTGACCCATCTAACAATGCCTCCAAGCAATATTAGTATACCTGCAATACTAAAGATAAAAATTTTATACTTAGAGAAAATGAGCAATTGGGGAACGTTAGAAATTAATCCAGCTAAAACTGCTCCTGATCCGATGGTAACTAAGAGTGCAGGTAAGGCGCAGCAAATTAAGGTCCCAAAACTGGTAAATAAACTTATTAAAGGTATGATTATATCTTTTTTAGATGTTGCCCTCATTTTTAAAGCTTTTTTCTATTAATTTCTGAAACATTATAGCCTGCATTTATAAAGAGGTCTTCTATGATGTTATCTGTAATATCTGTGTCTTCTTTTAATGCAATTATTACATTTTGATTATCTAAATCTACAGTTATACCAGCCACTTGTTCTTTTTTTAAGAAAACTTTTTGTATAGCTTGGGCACAAAAGTCACATACCATGCCTTCTACTGCGACAGTTAGTAAAACACCATTAGGATCTATAGAGCCTTCTTGGAGTGTTATTTTCTCATTATCCATTTCATATTTGCTATGATCCATTTTATTATTGTCATGATTATGTTCTTGCGCATAAGAATTTATGCTAGTCCAAAATATAACTATTAAGAATATAGTAATTAATTTTTTCATATTATTTTTCCTTTTTTTAAAACCTTTTTACATAATTGAATGAAAGTTTTTTATTATTATTCATACCTATCTCCATTAGATGAGTTTTATAAAAAAACCTAATCATAGGGCTATAACTAATAGGATCTTGATTTTTAGGATTATGTGATGTTTCAAACATTAACCAAGTATGAATATCTCCATAGTTTCCTATATAGGGTGCAATTCCAATTTTTGCTTTTTGCGAAAAGTGTGTATCTATTTTTCCTGCAATAAAAACTCTATTTTCATAGGAAGTAAAATATCTTCTTGTTTCCCAATCAGCACTAATCCCAAAATATCCAGCATACTTAAGTTTAGATTCGTAATTTTCAAAATCTGTATGTAAGATTCCTATCCCTTTTTTTGTATAAAAATTTGCTTGAGAGTGTTTCTTATTCCACCTTTTAATTAAGTGATTGTAATGTGCCGTATGCACTGTGTACTTTTTAGATTTAGAATATTCTATTTTATAGCCAAGAGACTTATTATAAGTAGGAGAGTAATGAAGATGAGCTGAGTTCATTTCAGAATCATTTTTAGTCATAAAAGTCCAGCCTTCAGGATAAGATACTGGTCTTGCAAAACAAACACTATTAAATAATAAAATAGATATTAGGAAAATTTTTATAAGCATATTTTATTTACTTTCTAAATAATAAAAATACTGTAATGTATACCCTAACGTTAATGTCAAGCTGTAAAGGAGTTATTATGAAAATTAGTGAAATAGCTAAAGAAACTGGACTGACTGTTAGGGCTATAAGGTATTATGAAGAGCTAAATTTAATTAAGTCTGATAGACTTTGTAATAATTATAGAGATTACGATAAGGAAGCTTTATTTAAAGTAAGTTTTATATCTAGAGCAAGGAAACTTGGATTTTCTATTGATGAATGTTCTTCTTTAATAAAGTTATTTAATGACAACAATCGACATAGTTCAGAAGTTATTAAAATTGCAAAGATTAAAAGAAGTAAGTTAAATGACCAGATTAAAGAATTGCAAGATTTAAAAAAATCATTAGATTGGTTAATTAAAAAATGTCCCGGAGATGATAAGCCTAATTGTCCTATTTTAGATGAATTATCTAGTTAAAAGTAAAATAATTATTATTTGTTAGGATGGTGCCCTCAGCAGGACTTGAACCTGCACGCCAAAAGAGGCCACGGATTTTAAGTCCGTTATGTCTACCAATTCCATCATGAGGGCTTAATTACTTATACTTCTTTCCTATTAAAATTGTTGCTCCTTCTGGAGAAGTTTTTTCTGAATGTTCTTGCTCAATTTCTACTTCAAGAAAATCACCAGGATTTAAAATATGGTCTTTTTTTGTATCATTTAAAATAAATTGACCTTTTACTACGCATGCATAGGCACCAAAATCATGAGTATGAAAACCTGTATCTAAATTAGGTTTAATTTCTTTTAGCATAATATCTGAATATCCGTGATCAGATATTTTTTTTATTTCACTGCTATAATCTTCTAAAGAATTATTTTTCATATTTAACCTCACAACTTAAAAAGTATATTTTTATACTGCCTCCTCATTAATGGTGCCGACTGCCGGGATCGAACTGGCCACCTGATGATTACAAATCAACTGCTCTACCAAATGA
>CAJWSU010000034.1:0-13138 GCA_913046335.1 uncultured Pelagibacterales bacterium
CTTTCTTGAGATTCAAATAAGTCAATTGCTTTAGCAATATATTTTTGCCAAATTTTATTTTCAGCAAGCTTTTTTCGTCTTTTTGCTCTATCATCTAAGCTTTCATAACCATAAAGGTGTACTATTTCATTTAGTGGGCCAATTTCTGTATAAAAATAACCAATTTGATTACCTAAGATTTTTTTATGAACTTCCATTCCTTCTTTTTCATATAATTCCATTAATGCATTAAGCTTTCCTGGCTTAATTTTATATGTCCTATGCTCAATAATCATTTTTTTAATCTCCTTATATATTTTAAATTATTAAATAATACACTATTAAATTTAATTAGGAATAAATATGTTTAAACCATTTTTACTCCTAACCTTTCCTTTCGCATCAAGATAGTCACTAACCATCATTTCCTTCATAAGTTCTTTCGATTTTGGAGTGTTAGCAATAAAACGACTACCATTTTCCATTCTTCCAAATAAGATAGAATAGCTTGGTCCTTCTCTATCATTAATCACAGTATAAGTTTCGATTGAAGCATTACCATTTGGACTTAAATTTATTTTTGGTCCAATTAGCTTATCAATTTGTTTTTGGTATAAATTTGGTTTTTTTACTAAAAATGGTTTTATTGGCTCTTCAGAAGAATATATACCTATTGACTGTTTAGTTATATAATTTCCATTAGCAGTAATAAGCCCTTTTGTAGATTTATTTCTTACCCTGTTCATCATCTCTGAAATTGAGTGAGTTACATAATTATTTCCAGGCCCACCGAAATAAGGTAAGCCACCTGTTATAGTTAATTTTTTATCAGTATTTATATCAATACCCATTTCATCACAGGCTATTTTTATAGCAGAAGGAAAGCAGCTATAAATATCAAAAATATCTATATCATTTATATTACAATCAGCCATTTTTAGAGCTTCTGTACATGAAATATTCATTGCTGGAGAGCTATGAAAATTTATTCTATCACTTAAATACCAATGATCATTAGCATCTGCACATCCATGCAAATAAACCCATTTATTTTTAGGAATCCCCATTTTTTTGGCATACTCTACATTTGTAAGTATAATTGCTGATGATTGATCAATAAATGCATTTGCATTCATTAATTTTGTATAAGGAAAGCCAATGTAAGGATTTAAGTCATTGACAGTAGATATTTCTTCTGATGTATAACCTTGTTGTCTGACAGCTAAAGGATTGTTTTTAGCTATATTAGAAAACTTAGCTAAAATTCTTCCCATTTCCTTATTATGTTCTAAAATTGTTCTTTTTTCATTACCTCTGATAGCATTCTCTATTAAAGGATAGGCATAAATAGCCCCTTTCATACCATGATTATCCTCCAAGTTTGACCACCCTTTTTTATTAATACCCCATTCTTTAAATTCACCTCCAGGGTTTTCATTCCAATCTAATTGGAGTCCTAGGCGTTGTGCTTTTTTTTGAGTATATAAAGATTCACCGCCTGCAATTAATGCAGTTTTAACTTCTCCTTTAGTTATTAACTCGCACATCCTATTAACAGACCATTGAGGCATATTTCCTCCAGCATAAGTATAAATATACTGTTTTACATTTTTACTATTTATTCTGTTAGCTAATGATAAAGGTGGATTATGATACTTGCCAAATGGACATGTAAAACGCCAACTAGTATCTGAAAAAGACCGAATGACTAATATAGTATCAAGATTTTCTAAAATTATATTCCCTATTTCTGTATCATTTGCTGCTTCAAAACACGCTTTAGAAGTTAAATCCATAGGAGATAGTGCAATATTAGGATCTTTTTCTCTTTGTGTTATTTGGCCGCAACCAACTAAAATAGGTATTTTTGAATCATCCATATTTAAACTTTATAAATTTTATTATTAACAACAATCAATATTAAAAATTAACAATTAATATGTATTCTGATATTATAGTTAAAGTTTATACAGATATTATTGGGAGGTTAAATAATGAGTTCTAAAAAATCAAATTATAAATTAAGAAGTAGAGAATGGTTTGATAATCCTGAAGACCCAGGCAACACTTCTATTTATTTAGAACGCATAATGAATTATGGTTATACTCCTGAAGAATTAACCTCTGGTAAACCAATAATAGGAATTGCACAAACAGGTTCTGATATATCTCCTTGTAATAGAATACACCTTAAATTAGCAGAACGTATTAGGGAAGGTATTAGATCAGCTGGAGGAATTGCTTTTGAATTTCCTGTTCACCCAATTCAAGAAACATTAAAGAGACCTACTGCATCATTAGATAGAAATCTCTCTTATTTAGGTCTCGTGGAAATATTACATGGTTATCCTATTGATGGAGTCGTCTTAACAACGGGCTGCGATAAAACTACACCTGCATGCTTAATGGCAGCAGCTACGGTAAATATACCGGCTATCGTTCTTAACGGTGGACCAATGTTAGATGGTTGGCATAAAGGAAAATTAGCAGGTTCTGGAATGGCTGTTTGGGATAGCCGAGTAGAATTGGCAGCAGGTAGAATTGATTATAAAGAATTTGTAGACATAGTTACATCATCTGCACCTTCAGATGGGCATTGTAATACTATGGGTACTGCCTCAACTATGAATTCTTTGGCAGAGGCCCTCGGCATGAGTTTAACAGGAAATGCAAATATACCAGCACCTTATAGAGAGCGTGGTCAAATGGCCTATAGAACTGGTTTAAGAATAGTGGATATGGTTAAAGAAGAATTAACTCCTTCAAAAATTATGACACGAGAAGCGATTGAAAATACAATAATAGTTAATACAGCAATAGGTGGATCAACAAATGCACAAATGCACTTAACAGCAATAGCAAGGCATATGGGAATAGAGCTTGAAACAGAAGCATGGCAAAAAATTGGCTATGATATTCCTTTAATGGCGAATATACAACCTGCAGGAAAATATTTATGTGAAAGTTATCATAGAGCTGGAGGAACAGCCGCTATAATGTCAGAACTTTTAAAACATAAAAAATTAAATGGTACTGTTTTAACTGCTTCGGGAAAAACACTAGCTGAAAACTTAAAAGGTATAGAAATTAAAGACCATGATGTAATAACACCATATAATAAACCTTTAATGGAAAGAGCAGGTTTTATAGTTTTAAAAGGTAACCTATTTGATGCTGCTATAATGAAAACCTCTGTTATTTCTGACAACTTTAGGTCTAAATTTTTATCAAAACCTGGAAAAGAGGGGGTTTTAGAAGGAAATGCTATAGTATTTGAGGGATCGGAAGACTACCATAATAGAGTTAATGATAAAAATCTTAACATGAATGAAAATTCAATTCTTGTCATACGTGGAGCAGGTCCAGTTGGTTGGCCAGGCTCAGCTGAAGTTGTTAACATGCAACCTTCAGATGATCTTATTAAAAAAGGAATAAAAGAATTACCTTGTATAGGAGATGGAAGACAGTCAGGTACCTCTGCAGCTCCTTCTATTCTTAATGCTTCTCCTGAGAGTGCAGTTGGCGGTGGATTAGCCTGGTTAAAAACTGGAGATATGATTAAAATAGACTTAAATAATTATACTGCAGATATGCTAATTGATGAAGAAGAAATAGAGAAAAGAAAACTAGATGGAGTACCTCCATATCCAGAAAGTCAAACACCATGGCAAGAAATTTATAGAAAAAATGTAGGACAGATAGATAAAGGGGCTGTTTTAGAAGACTCTATAAAATTTCAAGATATTAAAAAGGATTTACCAAGAAATAATCATTAATATTTAATTTAATTAATAATGATAAATATCATGGTCACTCACAGTATGCTCATCTTTTGCTCTACCAGTGCCAAAACCAGTTTGCTTATTAGGTAGTTTTTTAATAGGTTTTTCTAAATTTAATAGCTTGGATTTAATTATTTTTAGCTCTAAATTTATTTTTTTAATTCTATAAAACAGATAAAAAATTATCATTGCATTAATAAAAGCTACGCCAAGATAAATTAATTTAATCATGCTCATTCCTATTTTTTATCTTTTGTTACTATAAGCTTATCTAAAGCATTAGCAAATTTACCACTATCCTTACTAGTGAAACTATCAGGTCCACCTGTTATAACACCATCATTACGAAGAGAACTCATAAAATCTCTCATATCAGATATACCTCCTATATTATTCTTATCATATACTTTTCCACGTGGATCTAGACCTAATGCACCCTTCTCAACTATACGAACTGCTAATGGTATGTCTGCAGTTATAACTAAATCTCCAATTAAGCAATCTTCTACAATCTTATCATCTGCTATATCTGGACCTTGATTAACAAGAATAAAATTAATATAGTTTGATTCAGGTAAGGAAAGCCAACTATTGGCTACAAAATTGGTTATGACTTCTCTTTTAATTGCTGCCCTAAATAATATATCTTTAATTAGCTTAGGACAAGCATCAGCATCTACCCATATTCTCATTAGTTTTGGTTTGAACGTTTAACACGTATTTTTTCCTTAAGAACTTTTGTACCATGTAATTTTTCAATTGCTTTTTCTGCCTCTCTCTCAACTGGCATTTCAACAAAGCCAAATCCTTTTGATTTACCTGTTTCATCATCAGTGACTATATTACAGCTTTTAACATCCCCATAAGCTATAAACATTTCTTCTAATTCTGCAACTGTTAGTTCGCGAGGCAGGTTTAGGGTAATAATTTTCATTTGATCTCCTCTAAAGAATATATCTTTGGGTATCACAATTTAATCACAATGCCTATAGTAAAACTTAGTAATAGTTTTATTTATCTATGTATATTTTACCTTTTTCTTTATACTTTTCAGCCATTTTTTCTAAACCCTCTTTTTGAGCCTCACTTCTTATATCGTGAGATATCTTCATAGAACAAAATTTTGGACCACACATAGAACAAAAATGTGCTACTTTATGAGCCTCTTTTGGTAAAGTTTGATCATGAAAATTTTTTGCTGTATCTGGGTCTAAAGATAAATTGAACTGGTCTTCCCAACGAAATTCAAATCTAGCACGTGATAATGCATCATCTCTAGCTTGTGCACCAGGCATTCCTTTAGCTAAATCTGCTGCATGAGCAGCTATTTTGTATGTAATTACTCCTACTTTAACATCATCTCTATCAGGTAACCCTAAATGCTCTTTTGGTGTTACATAACATAGCATCGCACATCCATACCAACCTATCATTGCAGCACCAATCCCTGATGTTATATGATCATACCCAGGTGCTATATCAGTAGTTAATGGGCCCAATGTATAAAATGGAGCTTCATGACAACATTCAAGCTGCTTATCCATATTCTCTTTAATTTTATGCATTGCAACATGTCCTGGGCCTTCAATCATTACTTGGCAATCCTTGTCCCATGCAATTTTTGTAAGCTCTCCTAATGTTTCTAATTCTGCAAATTGAGCTTCATCATTTGCATCAGCTATTGAGCCAGGACGAAGTCCATCACCTAAAGAAAAACTAACATCATAAGCACGGCAGATATCACATATTTCATCAAAATGTTCATATAAAAAACTTTCTTTATGATGAGATAAACACCATTTTGCCATAATTGATCCACCTCTAGACACTATTCCAGTGACTCTATTTACTGTCATAGGGACCATATGAAGTCTTACTCCAGCATGTATTGTAAAATAATCAACGCCCTGTTCAGCTTGCTCTATAAGGGTATCTCTAAAGATTTCCCATGTTAGATCTTCCGCAATTCCTTTTACTTTTTCTAATGCCTGATAAATGGGAACTGTTCCAATAGGAACTGGAGAATTTCTTATGATCCATTCTCTAGTATTATGTATATTTTTTCCTGTAGAAAGGTCCATTACAGTATCTGCGCCCCATCTTATAGACCAAACTAATTTATCTACCTCCTCTTCCATTGAAGAAGTTATTGCTGATGTTCCCATATTAGCATTAATCTTTACAAGAAAGTTTCTGCCTATTATCATTGGTTCTACTTCAGGGTGATTAATATTTACTGGAATGATAGCTTTACCATTAGCAACTTCATCTCTTACAAATTCTGGAGTAACGTAATTAGGAATATTTGCTCCCCAATCATTTCCGTCTCTAGAAATAATCTCTCCTCTTAGCTGGTTTTCTCTTATTGCAATATATTCCATTTCAGGCGTTATTATACCTTTTCTAGCATAATATAATTGTGTTACAGCTTTATCAGATTTTGCTTTTAAAGGTTTGATTTTTCTAGAAAATTCAGGCGTAATATTTTTCTTAGATACAAAGCCATTATCATAATCTTTAATCTCTCTCCCTTCATAACTTTCCACATCTCCTCTAGAAAGTATCCAATTTTTTCTTATGCTTTTTAATCCTTCATTAATATCTGTTTGAATACTATTATCTGTATAAGGACCAGAGCTATCATAAACAACTACAGGGTCTTCACCAGAAGTTGGATGAAGCGATATTTCTCTCATAGGAACATTAATATCTTTATATATCTTTCCTTTTACGTATATTTTTTTTGAAGCCGCTAAATTACCTGTAGTAATTTTTGGTTTTATATAGTTCATCTTATTCTCCATTTGATAAGAGAAAATAATATATTTATTAATAAATCCATTAAAATATTACACTCCCTATGTCAGCATTATCTGACAGGTTATAAGGGTATATTCTCAGCCAATTAGCACCCCCGTTTTCATTAAGTAAAATAGTAATTCTAAATATAGTGTCAAATATTTAATTTAATAACTTTTTTTTTTGTGATATAAATTATAATATAAATAATTAAATTTATTGGATACAGTATGTCAAAAATCATGAAAGCATCTTTTGGAACACTCGCTGACCCTAAGAGGATAGCCAGAGGAAGTGCATCAAATGTTATTAAAAAAGGAGCATTTTATACATTTTCTTTAACTATTGATAACGAAGATATTAGGGAATATTCTTTTACAGATAGAGCAAGAGCAGACACAATGAGGCAAATCTTAATGAGTCATCTGGAAAAGAAGATTATAGATGACCTTAATAAATAGAGTTAATTAATTTTCTCTAATTAAATACTATATAATAAATACATGTTCATCAAATGTTTATATCTAAATAGTCCTTAGGTTTGTAACTCAATATTTTCTCTGCTAGAGTTCTTACAAGTTCAATAAATAAAGGATTTTTTATGGTAGAAAAATTAGTATTAAACTTGATAAAAAGAAAATGCATTACAATTAAAGTAGATTCAACAATTTCTAATTTAACTGATTTACTAACCTTACATGATATAGGAGCAGTAATTGTAGTGGATAAAAATAACAAACCTATTGGAATAGTCTCTGAAAGAGATGTAATTAAAAATTATAGTAAAAATTATAATGATATAAAAAATATTATGACTAATAAATTAATTTCATGTGATTTATCTATTTCATCTACTAACTTATTGGAAATAATGAATAAAAACAAAGTTAGACATGTTCCTATTATAAATAATGATGAATTGTTAGGAATAGTATCAATAGGAGATGTTGTAAAAAGATTGATTGAAACGTACGAAAATGAAAATACAAATTTAAAAGCTTTTATTAATTCTTAAATTTACTGTATTATTATAATTTTGCTCTGCATGTAACTAATTATAATAAAAAATCTTCCATGAATACATTTTCAAAAAATAAATTTATAAAAACTATTTGTAACTTTAGTTTAAATATTTATTATTCTATTTATTAGTGTAAGTACTATTATCTCTGGTATTACATCTAGAGTTTTTAATTATTATAGCCTCACACTTAGTTTTTTCGTCCTCAATATATTTTGCTTCTAATTCAGGATATACATGTGCAATTGCATGTTGCTCTAAATTTTCATGCGAATAAGATACATTTATAAAAAACAACATAGTATTGAAAATAATTAAAAATAATAATTTCATAACACCCCCATAAAGTATACTTTTATAGGTAAAAAACAGATCTTATTATATATATATTTCTTTTATTCTATTTATTTTTTTCTATAATATTTGCTTGTAATATTTCTATCCAATAGCCATCAGGGTCTTCTATAAAGGCTAAGCCCTTCATCTTTCCGTCATCTGGCTTTTTAATAAACTTTATGCCTAATTTTTCAAAGCGTTCTGATGCCTTATAAACATCTGGAACTGAAAACCCTATATGTCCATAACCTTGTGGATTTGTGTTACCATTATGATACTTAAAATCATCATCATTTTCAGATCCCCAGTTATGAGTTAATTCTAGCATTGCTCTTTGACTGAAAGTCCATGTGGTCCTTTTATTATCATTTTGAGGTATATTATTATTTACATCGCCAGGCATCGCTAGGAAATATAGTGTAAATTTCATTTCTGGAAAATCTAATTTTCTATATAATTTCATACCTAAAATTCTAGTATAAAAATCTAGTGAAGTTTGTGGATTTTTAATCCTTAACATAGTCTGATTAAATATATAAGATTGCGTTTCTAAATCTACTTCCTCACACAAACCCTCTGCTATCTCATGGTGTATACTCATTAATAACTCCTATATATATATAAAATTCTTCTGATTTATAGTATCAGAAGAATTCTTTTTATCCATAATTGTTATAATAATTAACTAAAGATTACCTTTTTTAATTCATTAGCTAAGTATACGCCTTGTCTAATAGCAAGAGCTGTAATTGTTAATGTAGGATTTGTATAAAAACATAATAACATGTCTAAGATTTCTTATCTACAATTTAAGAAAAACATTAATCACTTAAAAAATTACCTAGCAGCAAAAATCAAATATTTTTAGAGCATTAAAATCTTCTCAGTATTAATCTAATTAAATTCTTTATAAGAATAAATATAAATGGGCTCTTTAGTATTTTTATTAAAAGTAATTTTAGCTTTGGAAAAAATTTATAAATTATATAAATAGATATTACTAATAAAATTAATATCAAAACAATTCTAATCATAGACTTCGCTCATCATCGCTCATTTTAAAATCCTTAAAATAGGGTAACATAATATTAATTAAAGGAGAACTTATATGAAATACATATCAACTAGATTAGTATCTCTTCCACCTTGTAGATTCATTTATTGACTATATGGAATTATTTCATAACTCTGCAGGTGTAAGTTGATATTAGTGTTGCTGATTCAGGTAGCATGATAAATTTTTTAAGTATTAAATCCCATGTGTTAATTTTTTTTCCTCCATCTTCCATAAAGAAGCCTTGGCTACTAATAATTTTTCCAGCGCCATTGCATGTTCCACAAGTCATAGGCATATATCCAGATATAGAATCATATTCTTTTGAATACTTGTATATACTATTTGTTAGCTCTGGATAAAAAGGAGTCCACTTTTCCACCTTTCTTACATAAATCATAGGAATACCTGTATCAATTTTAAATACTGTATCTCCATCACCAAATACATCACATTCCCATATCTCTTCTTTTGCTAAAGCATTAGAAAAAAGTGTATATAAAAATAATACTATTAATAGTTTTCTCATAAATTTATGGTAACACAAAAGTTCTATTCTTCCACCACCATCCTCTCCATCACTCAGATATTGTAGATAATTACTTATATGGTAGAGTCATATTATGAAAAAACTTATACTCATCAGTCTTGTAATATTTTTTACCATCTGCTCAAGGTCTTGGGCTGAAGATAGTTCTTCTTATATTTTAGGTAATGGTAATGTTATATACAGTTATAAAGAACATCCTAACTCACGAATAGTTATTACGTTTCATATTGTATATTATAAAAAACAAGTGTTTAGATGTGTTACTAGTTATAGCTCTATAGAATGTACTTTACTAAAAGATAATCCTGTTGATAGAAGAGAAGTAGAGCAATAAAGATAATTATTACTCTCATGTATATTTTTGGGTGGGGTATTAATTGAGGACAAGATGACAGCCATTGAAACTGTTATGTATCCCTTTAATAAAGAAGAAATAGAGTTTGTAATATCTGGCTTAAAATAAAGCTCTATATGATTCCACCAGTAGCTCCTAGAATCTAACCATATACACAAGCTGTTCCAATGACTCAACGTGGATTCTACACCTGTTTCTGATTACTATAGGCATATATATCCACCACCACATCTCTATAACTCCAGATATTGTAGATGACTCTTTAATTTGTTAGAGTTTTATTATATATTTTAAATTTTTGATAAAGAGGCAACATGATTATTAATTATATTCTTTTTATTTCTTGTCCTATAATCTGTATTATATTTCATTGCTCAATAATATTGTCTATCAAGTTTTTATTCAAAAATTTAAATTATGTTAATCTTTTTTTAATTACTTTAATACTATTTTTATCTCATATCGCTCATAATATATTATACGCATTTTATTATCAGTACTTAGTAAATACTAGCACAAATATAAATATTATTATTAATAAAGCTAACGTAACTTTTATGGATTTTATTTATTTTTCATTCAGTAACTATACAACTTTAGGTATGGGAGATATTTTTATTACAGGAGATGCTCGTTTAGCAGCAGCCATAGAATCTTTATTAGGGTTAATACTGATAGCTTGGTCAGCATCTGTAACTTATTATTACTTAGCTTATAAAACTTATCCCAAAAAAAATAATTAAATGAATAAAATGGTAGCTATATATAAAAAAATTAATTTATAAATATGACAAAAATTTTATAAATGTAATAAATTATTTATATTATTTAATGATAAAATTTTATATGACTTTTTACTTACTGATATCGTATTTTTTTCACAGAGCCTTTTAAGAGATCTAGATACATGCACAGCTGTCAAACCTAATATATCAGCAATATCTTCTTGGTTTAATGGAATTTTAATATCTTTTCCTATTACATTTGAATCGTTATATTTATAAACTTTTTTAGCAAGGTTATAAATTAAAAAACATATTCTTGATTGCGAGTTTGTTTTACCTATCGAAGTTAAAAAACTAGACATATTTTCTATATTTAAAGTAAGCTTTTTAATTATTTCAGAAGATACAGTTGGGGTTTTATTTACAAAACTTAATAAAAACTCCTTATCATACGTACAGCACTTTAAATCTGTTACTGCTGCAAATGTTGACTTCGTTAAGAAATTATTATCCAGATTAAAACCTATAAAATCTCCAGGTGTAAAGATATTAACTATACTTCTCTGACCATCTGGTAATAATCTGTATTCCATTACCCATCCACTTATAATAGTCATTACTTTATGAAGCTTTGAACCATTAGAGAATATAATTTCTTTTTTTTTATAAAATATTTCATTCTTTTTGTATAAATTTATTGCTTCAATATCTACATTTTTACCTTCATCGACATATACACAATCATTTAAAACTGGGCAAATTTTACAACGATCTAATTTATTAACTGTTTTTAACATATTTAAAACTTAACATATTTTATATAATAAGCTAATCATCAAGTAAAGATGCCCAAAGCATAACACCAATAAATAACGCAAAAGCTAATATTACAATCCAAAGATATAATTGCATAAACTACTCCCTATAATTAATTTACTTATAACAACCTATGCCTTTTTTAAAGCAGACTTTACAAGCTTCTGTGGGCGTACATGTTGAGGTTAATTTATTAAATTCTATATTATTAATTAATTTATCTATATATTTAATGGCTATTTTTTTTTGTAAGTTTTTTTCAAAATGCAATAATAAGTTTGTAACCATTCTTCGTGCTGAATACTCATCTATTTTTTTTTCTTTTGCTGATAAATAAGTAGCTATAAGTACCTTATAATGCTCATCTATAGATTTATCTTGCATAATCAAAACCTCAATAAATGATAATATTTTAAAACAAAATTTGAAAAAAAACATAACTTAAGTTAAGTTATGTTTTATTATTTTTAACAAACTATTTTTATTAAAAATCCAGAAAATTAAAGATAGTTTAGATATATAAAGATACTAGTATTCTAGAATTGATGATAATTTTTACATATTTTTTCTATTATTGCTTTAATTGATGTAGGTTAATTTTCTTATATTTATTGTTTGTTATATTAAAGTTGCGAATTAACAGGAGTAAACATTTTATGATAAAAATACTTTTCGTATTTTCTTCTTTATTTTTATTTAACTTTACATCAATAAGTTACAGTAATGACTGTGAAAAAAATGATGGTTGTCTAGCAGATATAGCAATTAAAAATGCCCAAGAAAATAGAATTAAAGACTCTTCATCTGAACTTTTTAGTTGTATGTTATCTAATTGGCATGCTGAAATAAATATTAGTAAAAGTAAAATAAATGAAAATATTGAAGCTTATACTGTATTTGGTTATGAGAGGTTCCTAGCATGTTATAGATCTGTTGCTGGTCATGGAGCAGCTGGAGAAATTGGAGTAGATACAGAAAAACGAAAAGTTGCTAATGGAACTAGATTTAGAGCAGAAGTACTTTGCAAGTCTAATGTTTGTGAAACAGCTTGGATAGATAAAGATTGTTGCTATGATTTAGATTTAGTTAAATATTAATCATAAGCATAATGGACGATCACTATTAGGATAGAGTAGTTAAAAAGAAGATGAGTAAATGAAACCAACAGATAAAAAAATAAGAAACCACAACCTTAGTTACTAAATGTATTAGATCAACCTATGGTAAGGCAATTAAATGGAGGTAGGGATTCTAAAAAAGACCACAAAGAGTATTTATTGAAGAAAGTAAAAGAAAAAAAGGAATAATAAAATGGCTGAAACAGCTTACCTACAAAATAAAATGGCATACCCTTTAGTAGAAAGAAAAAAACATTTAGAACTTTGGGCTGATAAATTTACCTTCAGCTTCTAATATAGACTGATTTTAAGAATCTTCTAGGTGCCTTTAGAATCTCCTGATTATAATGATACTCCAGAATCTTAAACAGAATCCTGAATGATTTATGAGCTATATGGAATCTATTCTTACACCACTCTTCAGGATTTGTAGAGACTGCTCTAGTTGTGGTAGGATTTTTGTAACTTAAAAATCAACTATAAGGTTAAACATTAAATGGACTTGTTGGATATCTCATTAATCTTTTCCATCACACTTTGTAGTTTGCTAAGTGGCTTCATTTTTACATACGCAATTGTTGTAATGCCTGGCTTATCTAACCT
>CAJWSU010000035.1:0-12982 GCA_913046335.1 uncultured Pelagibacterales bacterium
CATGAACAACCAAGCAGAAATAAATACAGGTAATTTATATTTTAATGAAAAAATTAATAATGTTCCTATTCTTTAACTAAAAATTTATTTTTTAACCTTATCGTTATCAAACAATCTTTTCTTTTTTTTTATTCTTTTGAATAATATAAATCCTCCACCTAATAAAGCGGCTGAAATAATAGATTTTCCAATAATTCTTGTAATAAACATTTTTCACCTAAAAATAAAAATTAAATATTAATTGCACATAGCATAAAACATATAAATAATAATTAGAAGCTATTTAGGAATATTGATGAAAAAAATTACTGGAAGATCAGCTTTTTTATCTATTTTAAGAAGTGAAGGTGTTACCCATCTTTTTGGAAACCCTGGTACTACTGAACTTCCTATTATGCACGCTCTTAAAGATTACCCAGAAATACAATATATTTTAGGACTTCAAGAATCTATAGTTGTAGCTATGGCAGATGGATACTCAAGAGCAACTGGAAAATTATCTGTATGTAATGTTCATGTTGCTCCTGGTTTAGGAAATGCAATGGGTGCAATATATAATGCTAAATTTGTAGGCAGCCCAGTTATAATTACTGCAGGACAGCAAGAACAAGGTCATGGGCTAATGGAACCAATGTTATATGGACCTCTTGTTCAGATGGCGGAACCTCTTGTAAAATGGGCAATAGAAGTTACAAGACTTGAAGATCTTCCGAGAATACTAAGAAGAGCTGCAAAAATAGCATTAGCGCCTCCTACTGGTCCTGTATTTATATCTCTGCCAGGCGATATTTTAAATGCAGAAGCAGAAATAGACTTAGGAAAATCATCTAGAATTAAATATAATATAACTCCAGATAAAGAAACCCTTGAAGATATAAAAAATAGAATTTTAAAAGCGAATAATCCTGTTATCATTTCTGGCCATGAAATAGCTCAAACAGCTAGCTTTAATGAAATTTCTAATTTTTCAGAGATGATTGGAGCGGCTGTTTATCAGCAAACTGTTCCACATGGCTCCCATTACCCTTCAGAACATAAAACATATGTGGGTGTAATGCCTAGAAGTCAATCACAGGTTAAAAAAATATTAGAAAATTATGATTTATTAATTTGTGTAGGAAGTGATGTTTTAAGAATGTCTGTATGGAGCTCTATAGAGCCTCTTCCAAAAAATATGTCTATAATACATATCGGAATTAGAGATTGGGAATTAGCAAAAAATTATCATACTGAACAAGCTATCCTAGGAAACGTCAAAACGACACTAATAAATCTTAATAAAATTTTATCTAATAATTTAGATAAAACATATAAAAATAATGCAGTTATTAGAATTAAAAAAATAGAAAAAAATAATTGGAGTAAAAATAAAAAAGACCTTACTTCTAAAACATCAAAAGATAAAAATATAATCCCTATTACTCCAAACTGGTTAATGATGACTTTAGCTGAAAATATTTCTAATAATAATATAGTAGTAGAAGAGGCTCTAGTATCTTCCAGAAGATTATTAAACTTTCTTCCTTTTAAAAACCATAAAGACTTTTATGGTTTAGCAAGCGGAGGAATTGGATGGGCAGTTTCAGGATGTATAGGAGTATCATTAGCTAATAAGAATAAAACAATAGTAGCAATAATAGGAGATGGAAGCTCTATGTATGCTATTCAATCTATATGGACTGCTGCGCACTATAATTTACCAATTATATATGTCATAGCTAATAACCAAAGTTATCGCATTATCAAAGAACGACTAGAAGGATTTCATAACAATTCTAACTTTGTAGGAATGGATTTTAATAAACCTAAAATTGATTTTGTTAAAATAGCCAATTCCATGGGAGTTGAAGCTACTCAGGTTTCAGAGCCAAAAAGCTTAAAAAGCTTATTTAAAAAAGCATTTAAATACAAAAAACCATATTTGATAGAAGTGATGGTTGATAAAGGTTATTAACTATTAAAGTTTTCCCCATTGGGAGTAACTATTATTTTTCCACTTCTTCCATATTTAGCTGCGTGTGCAACAGCTTTCTTAATATCTTCAATTGGATAAGTTTTTTCTACAGGCACATGAATAATATTTTTTTCTATCAGACTAGATAAGTATGAATACATTTCAATAATTTCTTTTTTATCCATATTTTGTAGCCATGGCATTAACCAAAACCCTGTTAATAATAAGCGCTTAAAAACAGTCTGATGTGAAGATATCTGAATATTTTTTCCTGATAATAAACCATAATTTAATATAGTTGCTTCATCTTCTAGGCAATCTCCTATACGTAATACCTGATCACCTCCCACTGCATCTATTGCTAGTTTTATATTTGCATTATTAGTAATATTCTTAACAGTTTTTGATAAATCATTATTATCTATAACAACTGCATCAGCACCTATTTTTTTAAGACTTTCTTCTAAACCTTCCCTTCTAACGATATTCACTGTATTTAAACCTAATTCTTTCGCAATACTTATAACAGAGTGCCCTACACCAGAATTAGCTGCATCTTGAATTATCCAATCATTTTTATTTAATTTAACATATTTTTTTATCATTAAATATGCTGTTGCTGGATTAACTTTCATCATTGATAATTGTAATGGATCTATATTTTTTGGAAGTAATATTAAATTACTAGCCAATACCATTTTTTGCTGTACCCAGTTTTCTCGGTCTAAAGGAAGAACTATATCTCCTATATTAAAGCCCTGAACATTTTTTCCGATTTTATTTACTTTTCCAACGGATTCTGCTCCTAATTTGGATGGTAACTTATATTCTACTCCATACTTGCCTTCTAAAATCAAAACATCTGCCGGATTAATAGGGAAAGCTAATATATCAATTAAAACTTCATTATCTTTAGGCAAACCTAAATCGTTTACATCTATGCATTCAATAACTTGGTCTGGTCGACCAACAGAAGAAAATTGAGCTATTTTCATATTCTTTCCTTTTCAAAATTGTGAATAAGAGATAAAAGTGAATTATACATCAGATAAATATTAAGATAAATCAAATAAAGATATATGAATTTATTAATAAAAACATTAAACAATAATCTATACAAAATTGTTGAACTAGCCCTTCTCAGTTCCATTTTACCTTATGTTGTATTGGTATTAAAATTTTATAATTTAGTTTTACCCATCTTATGGTTAGTTACCTTATATTGTATAATAATTTTTTACATAAAAGAAAATAATATTAATTATAAATTAAAAAATATTTTCAATATAAATAGGCTGGTTTTAATAAAAATAATAATTCGTTGGATAATTTTTAGTGCGATTTTATTATTAATTACTTATTATTTTTTTAATGAGAAATTTTTTATTATTCAAAAAAATAATCCTGAAATCTTATGGAAAATAATGTTGCTTTATCCTATTTTTTCAGCATTACCTCAAGAATTTATTTTTTGTAAATTTTTCTTTTTTCGATATAAAAGTATTTTTAAAAGTAATTTAAATTTAACTATAGCAAGCGCACTATGTTTTGGCATAGCTCATATACTTTTTTTAAATATAATAGCGCCCGTATTAAGTTTAATTGGAGGATTTTTATTTGCTAATACTTATAGGAAACATAGATCTTTACTTTTAGTTTCTATAGAACATGGTTTGTATGGTAATACACTATTTTTTGTTGGTTTAGGTTGGTATTTTTGGGGAGGCAGTCTTGCATGATTTATTTTTATATATAAAAAATACTAATGTATATAAGACAAGACTATTTAGAATATGCCATAAAAAATGAGTCCCATAAAAATTAATATTACATATATGATTATCCACTGCTCTAAATAAAATAGATATCGCAAATATAATATTAGCTAATAAAATGTAGAAGCTGCCTTCAATTTTTTCTTTAAGTGCAAATAAATATATTATAAATAAATGCATTAAAATTATAATATAAAAACTTGAATCTCCTAAAAAGCTAATACTACCTTTTAATTGATTTCCTATATAAAAATAAATAACAGGTGATACTAAAGTTATTACTAATGAAAAAATTTTTGAAAAATTAAAAACAGAATTATTAATTATAAAGAGATAAAATAATATAAATAACAAAATAGCTATTATATCCAAAAACCCAGTCATTTCTGTAGGAATTGTATGGAAAAGAAAACTTCCTATTCCAATTAATCCTATTAATGAACCAAAGATTACAGAATATTTTTCACCCCTATATCTTTTTAATATAAAAATAGATGTTATTATAAATGCTAAATTTGTGATACTATTTAAAGGTTCAGAAAGGAGCCCTTGAGCTGTTCTTTCACAATAATAATACATATACGCTTCCACCTTTTATTATAATAAAATTTTTCTTCTTATTTTTTAGGTTATATATACTTCATTGTTTTATAAAAAACGAAATATATTTGTATGAAAACTACAATTGAAAATAATGAGAATCAAAGTTGGTATATTATATTTGGCTTATGGCTTATATATTTTTCTTTTGGATATGCAGTGTCTTCAATTGCCCCAATCGTACCTTATATTACTAATGACTTAAATATATCATATAAACAAATGGGATTAATACTAGGAGCCTGGCAATTTACTTATATGTTTTTTGCATTACCAGCAGGATTTATTTTAGATAAATATGGTCTCAAAATATCAATATTTATTGCGGCTATGATTATTACGTTATCTTTAGTATCAAGAGGACTATCAAATAATTTTTACCAAATGTGGCTAGCAGTTGCTTTATTTGGAATAGGTGGACCTTTAATTTCTGTTGGAGTTCCTAAGGCTTCTAGTCTATGGAAAAGTCAAAAAAAAAGGACAATATCCATGGGAATTTTATTTACTGGGCCAATGTTCGGTGGAATAGTTTCATTATCAACTATGAATTCTATATTAATGCCTTTATTAAATAGTAATTGGAAATTAGTTTATTTCTTTTATAGCCTGATTCCTTTTCTATCAGGACTTATATGGCTTATTGTTATTAATAATAAACCAATTCTAAATATACAAAAAGATGCTATTTTAAATATTTCAAGAAGCATTTCTGAATTTAAACTTATTATTACAAAAAAAAGATTTTTAATAATCTTGATACTAGGAACTAGCGCGATGTTTCTCGTACATGGTGTCCCAGGATGGATCCCAAAAATTTTATTTTCAAAAGGTATAAGCATTGGTCTTGCTAGTTTATTAGCAACTATTCCAATAGTAATAGGAATAATCTCTGCCTTAACAGTTCCTAGATTTACTAATAATGATACACGCATTAAAATACTTGCTCTCTTATTTATTAATGCTGCTTTTTCCTTATTATTACTTCAATCAAATAATCTAATGATTTTTATAATAGGGCTTTTCTTTTTAGGAATATCTACAGGTTCTCTAATTGCTATAATTTTAAATCACCTATCAGAAACAAAAGATATTTCTTATGATAATATAGGTATTGCAGGTGGCTTATTTTTTTCTATTATAGAAGTTGGAGGAGTATTAGGACCTTTTTTTATAGGTCTTATATATGACCTTTATAATAATTTTAATGTTGCATTAAGTTTATATGCTTTATTAATGTTTATAATGATATTTCCTTTATATATATTAAAAAATAAAATATAGTTTTTTAGCTTGGGGTTACATAAGCAGATAAACCTTTAACATTTTCGTTATATGTTAATTGATGATTACTAGGTGGAAATGCCCTTTGCCTACAATCTATTCTTGGACAACTTCGACATGAAACCCCTACTGGAACAATGTTTTCAGAAGAATCTAATAAAACTCTCTCTCCATAAATCATTTCACTTGCATCATTTAAACTGCATCCTAATCCTATAGAATAAAAACTTTCGGGCGAGTCAAAGCCACCGCTTCTTTTTTGAAATGCTCTTGCGATGCAAAAATATTTTTCGCCATTAGGCATAATAGAAACTTGAACTTTAATCCTATCTGGTGTCGTAAATGCAGAATATATATTAAGTCTTGGACAAGCCCCACTATACCTTGAAATTGCTATTCCTGAAGCAGAAAATCTTTTAGAAATATTTCCTGCTATATCAACTCTCATCATATGAAAAGGTATGCCTCGCATCCCTGGTTTATTTAAAGTAGTCAGTCTATGACAAACCTGTTCAAAACTAACCTGAAACCTATTTTCTAAAACTTCTATATCATATTTTGTAAATAATGCTTGTTCATAAAAGGTTTCATAAGGTAAAATTATTGCACCTGCAAAATAATTTGATAAAGCTAACCTACCTAATTTTCTAACTTCTCCTTCTTCAATATTATTATCATCTAATATTGTATCAATCTCTATATCCGCAAGTAAAAGTCCCATTTGTTGAGCCACTAAAAATGTTCTACTTGCTTGCGGAAGCCTATCACTAATAACAAGTGTTTTAGCCACAGGATCATAATATCGTATAGTGTCATGTTTTATTTCAGGAGGTATTGTAGCAACTCTAATATTATGAGTTTCTGCGAGATATTCTGATAAGGGTACAAATAAATTTATATTTTTAGGTTTATTTAAATTCTTTATAATATTAGAGGCTACTTTTTCTAAAGCTGGAAAGTAGTTAGAATTTTTTTGAATTAAATCAGAAATTATTTCAGCAGAAATATTACCTGACATACCTTCAAAATTAGATTCGCCACTATCTACATTAGTTATACCACTTAATTGATTTTGGTTTGTCTTATGAATATCATAAAGACGTATAATGGCTTTAGCTATTTCAGGTTGTGAAGAAACTAAATCTTGTACATCATGATTTTTTAAATAATTATCATCAAAAACTGAATCACTAAAAACCTCCATTATATCAGATAATAAATTTGCATCATTCTCTTTTCCAATATCTGCAAGCTCTATATTAAATTCTTGTGCCAGAATAATGAGTATTTTACCTGTAACGTTTCGTCTATTATTCTCAATAAGGTTTAAATATGGTGTTGAGATGCCTAAAATAGATGCCAACCTTTTCTGAGTAAGGCTTCTTTCTCTTCTCATTCGTCTAATAGCAGCACCTAGTCTTATACCTTTTGTATTAGTTCTCTTCATAAAATATCCTAATTTTTGTTAAAGTTAACAATTTTACATATAATAACAAATGCATATTAACATATTTACAACTTAAAACAATGATTATTGTTGGTTTACATAGAATTTTAAAGTAAATAGTTTACAAATAATACAAAATTAACAATTTAAATAGGAAAAATTAATGGACGATACAATCTTAGAAGGCTTATCACCAAGCACAAATACTACATACAACCCTCATAGTAATGAAAATATTACTTCTAAAACAAATGATAATAATGAATGGGAAGTTCCAGCTTGGGCACATAATCGTTGGGCAAATATTAAAAGAGATTACACCAAAGAAGATGTGAAAAAACTTCAAGGATCTATCAAAATTAAACATACATTAGCTGAAAATGGTGCAAAAAAACTTTGGGAATTACTTCATAAGGAAGATTATGTAGCTACACTAGGTACATACACAGGTAATATGGCCGTACAACAAGCTAGAGCTGGATTAAAAGCAATATATTTGTCTGGGTGGCAAGTTGCAGCGGATGCTAATAGTTCAGGGCAAATGTATCCTGACCAAAGTTTATATCCAGTAAACAGTGTTCCAGATATTGTTAAAAGAATTAATTTAGCTTTCCAAAGAGCTGATCAAGTTCAACATATGGAAAAATGTGATAACCTCGATACTACTAATATAGATTTTTACTTACCCATAATTGCTGATGCGGAAGCCGGCTTTGGTGGTCCATTAAATTGTTTTGAATTAATGAAAAATATGATTGAATCTGGCGCTGCTGCAGTTCACTTTGAAGATCAATTAGCCTCAGAAAAAAAATGTGGTCATTTAGGAGGAAAAGTTTTAGTGCCTACTGCTACTTTTGAGAGAACATTAAATTCAGCAAGATTAGCCGCAGATGTTTTAGGCGTGCCAACATTAATAATGGCAAGAACAGATGCTGAAGCAGCTAGGTTAATTACTAGTGACATAGATGAGAGAGATCAGAAATTTCTAACAGGAGAAAGAACTTCCGAAGGCTTCTATAGAATGACAGGAGGAATAGAATGTGCAATAGCAAGAGGAATAGCCTACGCTCCTTATGCTGATTTAGTATGGTGCGAAACTGCAACTCCAGACCTATCAGAAGCAAGAAAATTTGCAGAAGCTCTTAAAAAAGAGCATCCAGATCAAATGCTTGCATATAATTGTTCTCCTTCATTTAATTGGAAAAAGCATCTTGATGAGGCTCAAATGAAAGTCTTCCAAAAAGAAATTGCTGCCATGGGTTATAAATTTCAATTTATTACCTTAGCTGGATTTCATAACTTAAATTATTCTACATTTAAGTTAGCAGAAGCATATAAAGAAAATGGTATGGCTGCCTATTCGGAGTTACAACAAAAAGAATTTGGCTCTGAAAAAGACGGATACTCAGCAACTAAACACCAAAGAGAAGTTGGAGTATCTTATTTTGATGCAGTGTCTAATGCAGTTACTAGAGGGCAATCTGCAACTACTGCAATGGGTGACTCAACTGAATCCGATCAATTTTAAATTTTCCCCTAGTTGAGAATACTTAGTCTTCTCTTCAATTTATAAGGGATAAATAGATTATCCCTTATAATATTATTTTTTGACGTATTTAAGATAAATACTTATAAAATATCTATAAATAATCCGGGAGAATAAAAATGTTTAATGCTTTAGTTTTAAATAGAATAGAAGATCAAAAGGCAACTGGTGAAGTAAAAGAAATAAGTATTTCCGATTTACCAGAGGGAGATGTTCTTGTTAAAATTGACTATTCAACTATTAATTATAAAGATTCTTTAGCGATAACATCTTCTTCACCTATAATTAAAAATTTTCCTATGGTACCTGGTATTGATTTTGCAGGGACAGTAGAAGAAAGTTCAAACAATAATTTTACTACTGGAGATAAAGTAATACTTAATGGTTTTGGAGTTGGAGAAAAGTTTTGGGGAGGATTAGCACAAAAAGCTCGTGTGAATGGTGATTTCTTAGTTAAGCTTCCTGAAAAATTTACAACTAAACAAGCTATGGCAATTGGAACTGCAGGATATACCGCAATGTTATGTGTGTTAGCTTTAGAAAAAAATGGAGTAACTCCCGAACAGGGCGATATATTAGTGACTGGTGCTACAGGTGGAGTAGGAAGCGTTGCAATATCAATATTGGCAAAACTAGGATATCAGGTAACAGCCTCATCAGGCAGAGCCGTTCATAGTGAGTATCTAAAATCCTTAGGAGCTGAAAAAGTAATAGACAGAAAAGAATTGTCTGAAAAAGGTAGACCGTTAAGCAAAGAAATTTGGGCAGGTGCAATAGATTCTGTTGGAAGCTATACTTTAGCTAATATATGCGCTTCTATGAAATATGGAGGAACTGTAGCTGCATGCGGTTTAGCTCAAGGTTTTGATTTACCTGCAACTGTAATGCCTTTTATTTTAAGGAATGTAACTTTAGCTGGAGTAGACAGTGTGTATTGTCCAGTAAAAGAGAGAATAGTGGCATGGGACAGATTGGCACAAGATCTAAACTTAGAACATCTTGATAGTATGATTTCAACAATTACTCTCTCTGATGTTGCAAGCGCAGCAAGTGATATGCTTTCAGGAAAAACTCATGGAAGAATAATTGTAGACGTTAATGCTTAAAAACTTATTGATTAATAATAAGCTTTTGCTTCCTATCACCATCTAAATAACCTGCATTTGATACTTTTAACTCTTTATCTAAGTTTATTACAAGTGGGTTGCCAGTAGGAATTTCTAATTCATTAATCTTTTCATTGGAAATATTAAAGAGTTTTTTACATAATGCTCTTAATGAGTTCCCATGAGCAGCAATTATGATATTTTTTTTATCAATAATCTTTGGTTTAATATTTAAATCAAAATACGGTATTACTCTATCATAAGTATCTTTTAATGACTCAGTATTTGGAATAAAATTAGAATCAATATCTTTATAAATTTCGTCTGACCTAGGATTAAATTCATTATTTAAATCTAGCTCTGGTGGAGCAATATCCCAAGACCTTCTATAAATTTTGATTTGATCTTCTCCTAATTTTTCTTTCATCTCTGATTTATTTAATCCAGTTAAATTTCCATAATGCCTCTCATTAAACTCCCATGACTTAATTATTCTAATATTTTCTAACAGCATATTTTTCAATATAATTTTTAAAGTATTCTTCGCTCTTTTTAGATAAGACGTATAGGCATAGTCAATATTAATATTTTCAGCTATGAGTAACTCTCCTGCTTTTTTAGCCTCCAATAATCCGTTTTGAGACAATTCAACATCATACCAACCCGTAAAACGGTTTTCAAGATTCCAGGTGCTCTGACCATGTCGTACTAAAATTAATTTACTCATAATTATCCCCTATTAAACGTATAATTTATATTTTTAATAACATAAATTATACTAAACACAACAACCTTAAACAAAGTAGTAAGTGTATTTTTTAATGCCCCTTAAAAATAGGTTTTCTTTTCTCTGAAAAAGCTAAACGGCCCTCTTCATAATCCTTACTTGCAAAACAAATTGCTTCAAATTCCTTACATTTTTCAAATAAATCTTTATCATTTAAATCTGCATCAATGGCTAACTTTGCAGAGGCAATTGTTAAAGGAGCATTACTTATTATTGTATCTAATACTTTCATAACACCTTCTTTAAAATCTTTTTCCTTAAAAATTTCCTCTATAATGCCCATTTGAATTGCTTCAGCTGAAGAAAATTGTCTCGCAGTAAAAAAAATATATTTAGTGCGAGACGGGCCCAATATATCTCTCAATCTTTTTATTCCTAAATAATCATAAGCTAATCCTAATTTAGCCGCAGGAATAGCAAATGTACTTTTTTCAGATGCTAGACGAACATCGCATGAAAGTGCTGTTGCTAATCCTCCTCCGATACAATAACCATTAATAATTGCAATCGTAGGTTTGGAAAAATCCTGCAAAATTTTAAGCGTTTTTTTTGAGACATTATCATAAAGTAAAACAGCTTCTTTAAGTGATCTATTATCATTAAATTCTGATATATCTGCTCCTGCTGAAAAAGCTTTATCTCCCTCGCCTGTCAGAACAACACATCTAATTTCTTTATTATTTTTATATTCTTCTAAAGTAGATCCAATTTTTTCCCACATAGAAAATGATATTGCATTTAGTTTAGATGGATTATCTAAAACAATATAACCTATGTTTTTTTCTATATATGACTGAATACTTCCAACTAGAATTTGACTACTCATATTATTTTCTCCATTTTAAATTTTTTAATTTTTTCTTTACTATATCCAAGCTCATTTAAAATTATATTTGTATGCTCACCTTTATTGGGCGCTGCCGTTTTAATCGTGCTAGGCGTTCTACTGAGATTCATAGCCTGACCAACTAATTGTATTTTTCCTAATTTTGGATGTATAACTGTTTTAGCTATTTTTGAGTGTACTACCTGAGGGTCTTCAAAAACTTCTTTAATATTGTTAATTGGTCCACATGGTATACTTACCTCATTTAATTTCTTTATCCATTCTTCCTTAGTATTTTTAAATAAAGCCTTATTAATAATATCTGTAAGCTTTTCTCTATTTTTAGTTCGAGCTATATCGTCCTCAAAATCTTTATCATCTAAAGAATCTCTAATATCTAATACATTACATAGACGTCTCCACATAGCCTCACCACTAGAAGCTATATTAATAAATCCATCTGCAGTATTATATGTTCCCATAGGAGTCATTGTAGGATGATTATTTCCTGTTTGTCCGGCAATTTCACTAGATACTAAGTAGCGAGACGCTTGGAAGTCTAGCATAGCCACTTGAGACTCCAGCAAAGAACCACTAACATATTGACCCATTCCTGATCTTTCGCGCTCGTATAAAGCAGTTAATATCCCTAATGCACAATGCAAACCTGCGCTTAAATCTGCAACTGGAATCCCGACTCGTAATGGCCCTTTATCCTTAAATCCAGTTACAGACATTAAACCACCCATCCCTTGCGCTACCTGATCATATCCAGGAAGATCCGCGTACGGTCCACTTTGTCCAAAACCAGAAATACTAGCATATATCAAACGAGGATTTATTTTTTCTAAAGTTTCGTAATCAATACCAAGTCTTTTTTTTACTTTAGGACGAAAGTTTTCAACCAATATATCAGAGTTAATAATTAACTTTTTTAGTATATTTATTCCTTCTTTACATTTTAAATTAAGAGTTATGCTTCTTTTATTTCTATGTAAGTTTTGAAAATCTGAACCCTCTCTTTTTCCACCTAAATCTTGGCTACCATCTATACTATCAGGAGGCTCTATTTTAATTACATCAGCACCCCAGTCAGCAAACTGCCTAACAGCAGATGGTCCAGACCTAACTCTCGTTAAGTCTATTAATTTAAGTCCTTGTAAAGCTTCTTTCATAACTATATATATACACTCACATTAAAATAATTTACAACATACTATATCATTATTTATAAGGTAATAAATTTGGAACATTTGCTAGAAATATGGCTATTTAATGAAAATGCACACTTAAAAGGCTTGGCATTTGGTTTTGTTCACTCCTCTATTATGCTTTTAGGTTATTACAGTGGCTGGAGTATAAACAGACTATTTAAAATCATTTCTAATGGTTATATTGCAGGAATAATAGGAGCAGCATTATCACATATTATTGCAGATATTTGCGCATCTTTAATAGACCCTCATCTTAGATCGGCTGTTTATGGAATTGCTATTGGAGGCATAATTCCTCTTTTAATAATTCCTCTTTTAGAAAAATGGGTTATTAAAAGCAAGCACCATATTGTAGTTGGTGACCATGAAGATATTGAAAAAGATATCAAATTAAAACATAAATAGTATTTTCTACTCTTGTAAAAACTAATAATAATCACCATATA
>CAJWSU010000036.1:0-12921 GCA_913046335.1 uncultured Pelagibacterales bacterium
TAATATCAGATATGGTAAAAAATAAATATGGAAGAATTGTAAATATAGCATCTGTAGCTGGGAAAGAAGGTAATCCAAATGCAGCACATTATAGCGCTTCTAAATCAGGCGTCATTACCTTTACTAGGTCCTTGGGTAAAGAATTGGCAGAAACTGGAATATTAGTAAACTGTATAACTCCTGCAGTTATTGAAACGGAAATGCTTTCTCAAGTATCGGATGAACATAAAGCCTATATGGTTTCTAAAATTCCAATGGGTAGAATGGGACAACCTAGTGAAGTAGCTTCCTTAATTTGTTGGCTTAGCTCTAAAGAATGCTCTTATAGTACCGCAGCGGCATTTGATTTGTCTGGAGGAAGATCAACTTATTAATTAAACACTTAGCATCAAGTATTTAATAATAAGAATTTAATTTTTGCTTTTTAATAATTTATGTAGTACTTAAATAGTAATAATTATACTATGTTGGGACAAATATAATGAATATAATTTTAAAAAAATCGCTTATACTAATAGTTTTTGCTATAGGTTTTATATCTCTTACAGCTTGCCAAAATACTCAATTAGCATCTAAAGATGCATCTAGTGCAACTGGAGATAGCGCGACCGCAGATTCTATTGCTGCTGCTCAATCTGCTGCAGATGCTGCAAATACACGAGCAAATGAAGCTTTCCAAGCTGCACAAACTGCAAGAAGAGTAGCAGAGCGTGGTGTAGAAATGGCTAATCAAAATCAAGCTGCATTAAGAGCTTTAAATGATAAAATTGATAGGATGTTTGAAACTATTTCTCGTAAATAATTAAAGCAAAACTATATATTAAATTAAAAGACTTCTATTATGTTATAGAAGTCTTTTTTTTTAATTAAACATAATTTCTACAGGTATTCCTTTTGATAACTGTACCGCATTCTTAACCTTATCCCAGTCTACAGTAGTGATATTTATACCGGCAGCCCTTTGAACAACTTTATAAGCCATAGGATATAATTCTGACTTCTTTATTTTACCTTTATTGGCGTTATCTAGAGCATATTCAGGCAAATCATGAACTTCTATAAAAAGTTTATTATTTCTCCATCCTGCTTTTATAGGTTGGTCTATTATATTAACCTTAGTTCCTTCTGAAACGTAATCAAATAATTTAATTATATCTTCAGGGTATAATCTTATACATCCATGGGATACTTTCATGCCAACACCATAAGGTTTATTTGTTCCATGTATCAAATAGGATGGCATTGATAAGTATATAGCCCTATTTCCTAATGGGTTATCAATACCCGCTGCAACAACCTTAGGTAAGCTTGGATCTTCTTTTCTAATAGAATCTGGAGGTATCCATATTGGGTCTTTCTTTTTTTTTATTACTTTAGCTTTTCCCATAGGTGTTTCCCAGCCACTTCTTCCTATACCTATTGGGTAAGTGTCAATTAATATACCCTCACTGTAATAATATAACCTTAAATCACCAATATTAATTACTACACCATCTCTTTTACTAAAAGGTAGAATATGAGATGTAGGCATTAATAATTTTTTGTTTCCACCAGGTATCCACGGGTCCATTTCAGGGTTGTTTGCAGAAAGAATATCGGCAAATGAAATATCATATTTTCGAGCTATACTAATTAATGTATCATCTTTTGTAGTAGTATAATAAGTGTTTACTCCTACTATATCATTGATTATATTATGGTCATTAGAATAACTAAATGATGTATACATTACAATAAATGGAAATAAAATGGATTTAAAAAGCCTCATAAGAACTGTCCCTAATTATCCTAAGCCTGGTATATTGTTTCGAGATATATCAACCTTACTATATAACGGAAATGCGTTAAAATATATAACAGAAATTTATTATAACCGCTATAAAGATATTAGTTTGAATGGAATTGCAGCTATTGAAGCTAGAGGTTTTATATTTGGAGCAATATTAGCTGAAAAACTTGGTATTGCTTTTATACCAATCAGAAAAAAGGGGAAATTACCCTGTAAGGTTTTTTCTGAAGAATATCAATTAGAATATGGAACAGATATACTTGAAGTAGATATCACTGCTATTAAGAAAAATGATAATATTCTAGTCATAGATGACCTGATAGCTACAGGAGGCACAGCAATTGCCACTGGAAACTTAATTAATAAATTTAGTGCTAATATATATGAGTATACTTTTTTAATAAACTTACCTGATTTAGGTGGAGCTAAAAAATTAATAGATAGTAACTATAATGTATATTCTTTGATGGAATTTCCCGGAGAATAACTATTATTTTTTTTCTAAGTCTTTCTTTTTAGTAAGGTCTGCTATTCTACTCTTTAATATTGCATGTTTTGTATTTTCTAGAGTAAACACCCATTTGCCAAATTTACTATTTAATTTAATAACTTCTTCTTCAACTTGAATAAAAGTATTCATTTCTGGCAACCCTACATTTATTGGGCCATCTTTTGGTAATTCTCTACGTAAATTTATATCTGAATTAGCTTCAAAAGACATCCAATTCACTCCATCAATAGTTTGATTATTGATAATTAATTTTAAACCATCAAACGTTGTATATATAACTTTAATCGCATTATTAAATGCTATATCTGATTTTAAATTAATATTTCCTATTGGTAAATTATCTAAGGCGCTACCCAATTGATTTCCAATATATGGATTTATTGGTAATGTATCATCGTCCAAATTTTGTATTTTAAAATACTGTTCCGCATAACTATCTCTTTTTATATATACCTCATGGCCGTCAGGATGGATTATTTTGATATCAGCGACTCTACCTCTATGTATAGAAAAAAGTGAATCATCTAACCAGTCAATTTCACTTTTAGGCACATCAAAATTTCTCCATACTAACCAAGACTGATCATCATTTGGCTTTCTAACATAACGAGTCTCTTTACCTAATTTAGAATCTTTCCCAACTAAAATAGAAGCAATTTCTTTATTATCAATGTTAATTAATGAAACCTTATTAGAGCTATTAGTTTTACTTCGCTCATCATTAAGACCAAGTTGACCATGTAATATTGGATTTTTTGTTTTTGGTTCTATAGTCTCTAATTGTGCAATACCTACAATAACTCTTTTTATTTTATCTAAAGGCACAGGATAATTTGCTAAATTAGGAAGATACCAGTTATCTTTATTTCTTTTAATTACAAATTCATTATTATTATTTACAACTTTTATTTCAGCAATATTATTTAATAATTCTAAGCTATTCTTATCCGTTGAGACACTTAAGTCAGGAAAAAGAAACCTTTCTCCTTCTACCCTTCTATTCTCCGAATCTTTATAAAAACTAACCAAAATTGTAATGGCCAACATCATAATAGATACAAATATTATCTTATAAGCATTGGACTGCCTCATAATTTTTCTTCCTTTATTATTTATTTCTCATGCTAGCTAAATGATTAATTCTTTTTCTTCTTCTTATAATAAAAACTAAAACTGCGGAAATGGAAACAAGAATTGGCATAACCCATATATTATATAACTTGAGTAATAAGCCTAATTTTTCTATATCCACTTTTAAGTCTCGCTGTACATCTCTTAATTTTTTTCTTATATTTATAATTTTTTCTTTAAATTGTTGTAATGTATCTGCTTGTTCCTTTGATAAAATTGGAGCACCATCCTGAGTAGCTATAGAAGCTCCTCTTTGTAGATCACGCAATTTATCTTCTGTTATCTTCAAATCATTTTGTAAGCTTTTTTCAGTTTCTCTATATGAAGTCTCAGCTTTTTTTTGTAATTCTTCAACAACAATAAATGGTCTATTAGATGTTCCTCTAGTTCTTAAGCTTATTAATTCTCCTCCTCCTGATAAAAACTCTACAGAATTTAATACTAAAGAACCATTATCAGCAATAGGAGAAAATTCCTCTTTTCCATAATTATCTTGCTTTTGTGTCCAGATAGTATTTGAAAGAATATCTGTATCTGCAAATATTAATATATTTCCATTTTTGGAAGACATTATATGTAATGGATTATCTTCTGCTTTACTACCATCATCTAATTTTGGTGGGCCATCAGGATATGCTGATTTAAATTCGCCTGTTAAATTTACTGCTAATGCTTTATTTTTATTATTAGAAACAAATTCTGATAAAAGCAAGGTTGGATCTGGTCTAAACTGAATTTTAAATCTTTCTATAAACATAGAATCATCTGTAGAGCTGTATAGTATTTCAAATTTTGACTTTGCATCTTTTGTTCTAGAAATGCCACCTGCCGTATTTGTTAAAACAGATTCTAATTCATTAGTAATTGGGTTATTTGGATTCATTAAGTCTTTGCCTAAGGCAAGCCATAAAACATAGCTTACAACTCTAGAATCTTGAGACCTTCCTATAGTTACCTTTCTTCCTGATATCCTGTCACCTACAATCATCCCAGGTTCTACATATGCTCCATAATTACTAAATAATGTATTTAAATTAGAACCAGGAATATATGTTCTTCTATCTTTTATAGGTAATGCATTTCTTTCTACTTCTGAATAAGGATCAACAAAAAATAATGCGCCTTTACCTGTCAATACAAACTGATCTATTGCATATTTTGTTTGACTAGGCATATCTTTTGGATGAACAACCATTAATAAATCAATATCATCAGAAATTTTGCTTGAATTTTTTGGTATGGTTACAACTTCGAATACCTCTCTTAATTTATTATATATTTCCCATGGCGCGACATACTCTGTAGCTGGCGCATCCGGATATGCTAAACCTCCATTTATAGGAAGAGTAGTGATTAAACCTAATTTCTTTTTCTTAGGGTTTGCCAAATCATTTATAATTCTTGTTAAATCATATTCTAAATATGTTTCTCTATTTTGTTCAAAAAATGGTATAATTGACATATCATCAGTAGAGTTAGTTGCAACTAAACCGAAGTAAAATTTTTCTCCGGCTTGTGACACTTGCATTCCCTGAAGGCCATATAATATTGCTAGATCTTCATTATTAGTAAAAGGTTCTGGATCTATTCTTTCTAACTTAACCATTCCATTAGATCTTACTGCATATTCTTCTACTAGCTCTCTTACTCTCTGTCCATATTCTCTCATTGGAGCTATATCTCTACTTAGCTTATCTGAGAAAAACAACCTCAGAGTTATTGGTTCTTTAACTGTTTCTAAAACTTTAAAGGTTCCATTATTCAATGTATAAAGATTGTTTTGTGTTAAATCTAATCTCGCACCTGAAAACAACTGATTACTTAATGTATTAATAGATATAAATAAAATTATTACCGCAATAATTACTATATTAACTATAAATGTAGGAGATGACTTATTATTCTTAAAATCAGAAAGAAGCATAATCTATATTCCTTTCTTAGAATTAATAGAGATTACATTTAATGTTAATGCTCCAATTATCAAAGATAAGAAATATATAATGTTTCTAATATCTATAACTCCTTTAGTTAAATCTGTGAAATTTGAAATAAAGCTAAAAGAAGCTATTGTGTCTAAGAGTGCTTGAGGTGTCCAACTAGAAAAAAAATTTAATACTATAGGCATACCACTAACTGTAAATAAGAAACAAACTGCAATTGTTACTACAAATGCAATAACTTGATTTTTTGTTAGGGATGAAATACATGACCCTATAGCAAGATAACCGCCTGCCATTAGTAAGCTACCCAAGTAACTTGCTAAAATAGTCCCATTATCCGGATTACCTAAATAATTAACAGTTATCCACATAGGAAATGTTAAAACCAGAGATATAGCTGTAAATATCCAAGCAGCTAAAAATTTACCTAAAACTGCTTGTGTAACACTAATAGGCAATGTCATTAACAGCTCAATTGTACCGTTTCTTCTCTCTTCAGCCCATAAGCGCATAGAAATGGCAGGTATTAAAAATAAATATAACCAAGGATGCCAGTCAAAAAAGGATGTAAGATCTGCTTGACTCCTTTCAAAAAAGCCACCCATATAAAAAGTAAATAAACCTGACATTATAAGAAAAATTACAATAAAAACATAGGCTACTGGAGTAGCAAAATATCCATATACTTCTCTTTTAGTAATTGAAATCATAGTATTCATTATTTACTTCCTCCTGGATTACCTATTGTAAGAGATCTAAAAACATCATCTAATGATGCACCTCTAGGAGCCCCTAATAATAAATCTTTTGGAGTTTTATCAACAACCATTCTACCATTTGCAATTATCATAGCTCTTGTACATACTGCATCTACTTCTTCAAGAATATGAGTAGAAATAATAATAGCTTTTGTAGATGCCATCTCTTTTATAAGCTTACGAACTTCATGCTTCTGGTTTGGATCCAGTCCATCTGTAGGTTCATCTAATATTAAGACGTCAGGGTCGTGAATTATTGCTTGTGAAAGCCCCACTCTTCTTTTGTATCCCTTAGATAGGGTTTCTACTTGTTGATAAAGGACAAGCTCTAATCCTAATTTTTTAATAGCATTATGAATGGCACTATCAATTTTATTTTTTGGAATTTTTCTTACATCAGCAATAAATTTCAAAAAATTTATGACTGTCATTTCACCGTATAAAGGTGCACCTTCTGGAACGTAGCCAATCTTTTCTTTAATTTCTATAGGATTTTCAGCTACATCATTACCACAAACTAAAATTTTACCTTTTGTCGGCGATAAAAAACCTGTTATCATTCGCATAGTAGTTGTTTTTCCTGCTCCATTAGGACCAAGAAAACCTAAAACTTCTCCTCTTTTTAGAGTAAAGCTTATATCATCAACTGCTATGAAAGGACCAAAACTTTTTGTTAATTTCTCAACTTCTATCAATACTGACATTTAGTTGAAACCCCCCATATTAAAAAATTACTGAACATAAATAGTCCCCCTAAACAATAGTTTCAAGTATTTAATGAAAAAATTATTCTTTTAAACTATATATATAATTATTATAGAGGTAGAAAATGTTAACTGAGTCAAAAAATATAGATACAAATTTTGTTGCACCTAATTTTGAATTATTAAATATTGATAAAAGTTTTGTTAGATTAAATGATATTAAAGGAAAAAATGGTACTTTAATCTGTTTTATATGTAATCATTGTCCATACGTTAAAGCAATAATTAGTAAATTAGTTACTGATACTAATGAATTGCAAAAATATGGTATTTCTTCAGTAGCAATAATGCCAAATGATGTAAGCTATTACCCTGAAGATAGCTTTGATAATATGATAGACTTTTCTATATCAAATAAACTTAAAATACCTTATCTATACGATGAAACACAAAACGTTGCAAAGTCTTATGATGCTACTTGTACACCAGATTTTTTTGGTTTTGATAAAAATTTAAAACTAAAATTTAGAGGAAGATTAGATAACTCTAATGTGAATAAAATTAATAACATTGAACGTGAATTATTTTTTTCAATGATTGCAATATCAAAAAATAAAAAGGTTCCATATAATAACCCTAGCTTAGGTTGCTCTATAAAATGGAGAAATGATGGATAACCAGTTAACAAATATTAGAATACCAAAATATAAACTTAATTATAATGTGGAAAGAAATAAAAACATTATACAAGCATCTTTAGATAAAAATATTAAATTACCTTTTAGTTGTAGATCTGGAGTATGTGGAACATGTAAAGCTAAGGTTTTAAGAGGAGAGGTAATTTTAAATAGTAAAATAAATCATGTTTTAACAGAATTTGATAAAGAGAATAATATCATTTTGACCTGCCAAGCAGAAGCAAAATCTGATTTGCTTGAACTAGAAATACTTTCTCCAGTTAAAAAACAAGTAGAAGTTGGCAAACCTAAAGAACTCATTTCTGAGATACTTTCAGTAAAGCAAGTTACTTTAGATATCAAATTAATAAATGTGTCTGTTTCAAAAAGGTTTGCAACCAAACCAAACACCTTATCATATATGGAGATATTAATTCCTGGTATTGAAGATAATAATAAATATTATATATTCAATAATTATAATAAAGAAAATTTGCAGCATGAAGGAGAGCTAATTCTCTATATAAGTCATAGTCAAAATTTAAATATTAATAAATATTTAAATAAAACATTAATTGCTGGCGAAATTATAACATTAAAAGGTCCTTATCTGGATAAGAATATTCCAATATTTTTAAATCTACCAACTTTATTTTTATCAAATAATACACATGTTATTAAAACATTAAATATAATACGCCAACTTTTACGAACAGGATTCAAAGAGCCTATTATGTTTATAAGTAATTTTGTAGATCCAAAAAGTATTATTCTAATGGAAGAAATGCATAAATTGCAGTTTGAATATAAAAATTTTACATATAAAATAACTCTTTTAAAAAAAGAAAGTTCAGCTTCTAGTAAGTTTTTATTAGGAACTATATCAAAAAATATTAATAAAATTTTTCCAGACCTTAGCTCACATTTTATCTATATGGATTGTAATACTGATTTTTTGCATGAAACTAAAAAGAAGATAATTGAATTAGGTGCAAATGATAAAAGCATATTTATACCTATTAATTAATCTCTATTTTCTGGATCATCATTTTTAACTTCAAAATATTCTGCTTCCGTTACATTATTGTTTATATCGCTTTTTTTATTATTATTAATATCAAATTTTTTATTAAATATATTTTTGATATACCTATAAATATAAAACAATACTATAAATCCTAGAACCCATATACCAATAAAGAAAAATAAAATTAATAATATTGATATTACTAAAAGCCCTATAATAATACCTATACATCCAATATTTTTATTTATTGGGAAGCCATAAAATTTATTTTTACTATTAGACTGCATATAATCTTATACTAATCTAGACTTGAATAGAGATTTAAATAATAATCAGAATTACCTAAAAATGTATCCAGCAGCACAAGTCTCTTAAAATACTGTCCGATTTCCATCTCTTCAGTTACGCCCATTCCTCCATGCATTTGGATAGATTCTTGAGCTAAGATTCTTCCACCTATCCCTATATGAATTTTTGCAGCATATACAGATTTAAGTGCATCAATATTATCAAGAGCTTTTAACGCAGCCATAGAAGATAAGGAATTCATTTCGTCACTTAGTATTAGCATTTCTACAGCTCTATGTTGAATTGCTTGAAACTTTCCAATTGCTGTGCCAAACTGTTTTCTTGTTTTAATATAATCTAATGTCATCTCGTACATTTTTTCCATTATACCAGATGCTTCTGCCGCTATAGCTACTAAGGTTTTATTTACAGCTTCTTCTATAATAGTGTATGCATTATTCTTTATGCTAATAAGATTTTCTTTTGGAACTTTTGCATTATCAATTTGAATTTCTGCTGCTTTAAAACCATCTACAGTAGGATAATCCTGCATAATTAGTCCGGAAGTATTTTTTTCTAGCACAAAAATTGAAATTCCATCTTTATCAAATCTCTTACCTGTTGTTCTAGCCGCTAACAAAATATAATCTGCTTGCCCACCACCAAAAACAACACATTTATTACCATTAATAAGCCATTCATTATTATTTAAAGTAGCAGTTGTAGTAATATCAGAGAGATTATACCTTGAATTAGGTTCTGCGTGAGCAAAAGATACTTTTGCATTTCCTGCAATAATTTCTTCAATAATATTATTTCTAATTAGGCCTTTTGGGCATCCAGACAATATAGAACCACTCATAATAACAGTAGAAATAAAAGGTTCTATAACTAAACCTCTGCCAAAAGACCTCATTAGCAGCATTATATCTACTAGGTTTCCTCCAAAACCACCGTCTTCTTCAGAGAAAGGTAATGAAAGCCAACCTAATTCAGAAAAATATTTCCATATATTTGGATCAGAACCAATATTATTTTTTATTGTTTTCCTTCTATGCTCCGCATCATAAGTTTCTAATATAAATTTATCTACAGAGTTTTTTATTAACTCTTGATCTTCTGTAAAAGACAAGTCCACGATAATATCCTCTATTTAATTATTATAATTCTAATAACATTTTAGCTAAAATATTTTTTTGAATTTCATTTGAACCACCATAAATAGTTGTTTTTCTTGTATTAAAATACTTTGGAGCAGCAAAAGAACTCCATTCAGGTCCAATTAAAGGCTCATTATTACCTTTTTCTAGGGCATTTGGTTGGTATGCATACGCATAATAGCCACTAGCCTCTAAAACTAGCTCTGTAATTTCTTGTTGAATCTCAGAACCTCTTATTTTTAGCATAGATGCTTCTGGTCCCGGAGGAATACCTTTAACATCATCTGAAATACATTTTAATTCTGCATACTCTAATGCTTGCAATCTAACATCACATTTTGTTACTTTATCCATAAACCTATTGTCATCTCTTAAGCTTTTATCTCCATTTATATTTAATTTTGCTATATTTTTAACTTTTGCTAATCCTTTCTTTGACCTAGATACTGCAGCAATAGAAGTTCTTTCATGCCCTAATAAGTACTTAGCTACAGTCCAACCTTTATTTTCCTCAAATATTAAATTATCTTTAGGGACTTTAACATTTTCTAAGTAAACCATATTAACTTCATGGCCTCCATCTAAGGTTATTATTGGTTTCACCGATACTCCTGGAGATTTCATATCTAACAACATAAAAGATATTCCTTCTTGGGGCTTACATTCACCATTAGTTCTAACAAGAATGAACATCATATCTGCATGTTGTGCAAATGTTGTCCAAGTTTTTGTTCCATTAATGATATAGCCATCTTCTGTCTTTTCAGCTTTAGTGGATAAAGAAGCAAGATCTGAACCTGACCCAGGCTCTGAGTAACCTTGACACCACCAATGCTCACTAGACAATATTTTAGGTAAATATAGCTTTTTTTGTTCCTCTGTTCCAAACTTTATAATTACTGGTGCAACCATAGTTACTCCAAAAGGAAGTGCTGAAGGAGCAGAAGCAGCTCCACACTCTTCATCAAAAATATATCTTTGTGTTACACTCCAACCTGTACCACCATATTCTTTAGGCCAATTAGGAGCTAACCAACCCCTATCCTCTAACTTTTTTTGCCAAGCTACTAAATCTTTTTTATGTAAATGATGACCAAGTTCAATTTTTTTTTGAGTATTTTTATCTAGATTATTATTTATAAAACTTTTGACCTCTTCCTTAAACTTTAAATCTTCCTCACTAAATTTTAAATTCATAAAAATAACTCCTTTTATTGATATAATAATAAATTATTAACAATTTTTAATCTTTTAGTAATCATACTGCAACTATAATTATATAAGATACTACATATTATACATATAACTCTATTATTTATTTTTTGTAATATAAAACCTAGTAATCCTCCTGTTGCTGGGTTTTATATAAAATGGTACATTTATAAATATTATTAATGATTAAGTATATATTATGAAAATTTTATTAATTGAAGATGATTTATCTACTTTATCCTTTATTAAAAAAGGATTAAAAGAAATGAACCACACTGTTGATTCATTTTCAAACGGAAATGATGGTCTTGATGCAGGTTATTTAAATGAACATGATATAATTATATTAGATAGAATGTTACCAGGAATAGATGGCTTAACTATAGTAACAAAACTTAGAAATAATAAAATTTTAACTCCTGTGTTATTTTTATCTGCTTTAGGTGAAGTAAACGATAGGATAAAAGGTTTAAAAGCAGGAGGAGATGATTACTTATCTAAACCTTTTTCTTTTTCTGAATTAATAGCAAGAATAGAAGCTTTAAATAGAAGACAAAATCCTAAAAGTCATGTTGATATATTAAAAATTCATGACCTCATTTTAAATAAGCGTAATAGAAAAGTAACAAGAAATTCAATTAATATTAACCTGCAACCTCAAGAATATAAATTATTGGAAGTATTGATGGAAAATTCTAATGATTTAATAACAAGAACTATGTTACTTGAAAAAGTATGGGATTTACATTTTGACCCACAAACAAACATTATTGATGTTCATATTAGTAGATTAAGAAAAAAAATTGATAAAGGTCATGATACTCAGCTATTAAAAACAATTAGAGGTGCGGGTTATAGCATCCAATATAATAGTAAATAAATTATTAATGTTTTTTAATTATTTTAAAGCATTAACTGCAAAAACAGTTCTAATATTTTCTACATTTTTTATTTTTATTCTTATAGTCCTCTCAATTGCTGTATATGAATTTACACTTAAAGTAATGGAAAAAGAAAATAATCGAGTAATAAATATTGAACATGAATATTTAATAAAAACATATATTAAATATGGGCCACAAGAATTAATAAGGGCAATAAATCAAAGATCAAAAAATCAAAATACGGCAATATATTTGGCAACTGATCAACTATATAACAAATTGGCTGGCAATTTAAATTCTTGGCCCGAAGAAAAAAAAAATAATGAAGGCTATATTAACTTTGAAATAAGTCGTGTACTTGGTTCACAAGTTATCACTCACTCAAGTAGAGCAAAAATAATTATTTTTAAAAATGGTACTAAACTTTTAGTAGGAAGAGATGTCCAACCAGAGATACTAATTTCGAACGCATTGATAAACCTTATTATATTTACAATTACATTTATAATTTTAGCAGGTATAATTGGTAGCGCACTATTAGGTAGATATAGCTTAACAAAAATAAATATACTAAATTCAGCTATTCAAAAAATAACTGATAATGATCTAATTGGAAGAATAAATAACAAAAATATTAATAATGAGCACAAACAAATTTCCATTAATGTAAATAGAATGTTAAAAAGAATAGATGAATTAGTTGATAACTCTAAAAATATTTCTGGTAATATTGCTCATGACTTAAAAAAACCTCTAACTAAATTAAAAGGAAACTTAGAACTAGCCTCAATTAAAATTAAAAATAAAAAAAATAACAAATATATTAAAGATGCTATA
>CAJWSU010000037.1:0-12853 GCA_913046335.1 uncultured Pelagibacterales bacterium
ATACACCAGCTGGTAGCCGTATAGACATAGTGGATATTGCTGATAACGGATTATCAGTTAAAAGTGTAATTCATATGCCTATGGGAATGTCTAACAGATACCGTGGTTTGGTATTAGGACCTGATGGAGCGCTATATGTTTCTACTGATGAAGGTGGAATCTATAAAGTTACTGCATCACATTAGACTCTAAAGATTTACCCGTGTCATAATAGTGGCGCGGGTATTTTTTTATCCTACTTTAGTTATATCTTTATGTTGTAAAAGCCTTATAAAGATTATAGATAAATAAATTTAAGCTTAAATTGAGGTACTATGAATAGAAGGTACAAACCAGGTGAAGGTAGAAGAAAAAAGTTTGCTTTTGACAAAGGTAGGCAAGTCGACCTTTTAGCCCTCGAGGATGTTAAAAAACTCGTGCCGTTTAATAATATTAGAAGAGATCATCTAATAGAATATTTACATTTTTTACAAGATGAATATAAATTTTTATATGCTAAGCATTTAAGAGCACTTTCAGAAATTATGAAGCTTTCCATGGCAGAAGTTTTTGAGGTAGCTTCCTTTTACGCACATTTTACTATAATTGATGATAATGATGATGAATTACCTGAAATTACTATTAGAGTTTGTGAGAGCTTAACTTGTAGTTTGTTTGGAGGGGATGATTTATATAAAAATTTACAGAGTAAACATAAAGGTAAAGTTAGAGTTTTAAAAGCGCCTTGTATGGGAAAGTGTGATTTTGCACCCGCTTTGGAAATAGAGCATAATCATATTGATAAAGCTAATCTAGATAAAGTTGATGCAGTTATTAAAAATAAAGATTTTCATCCCAAAAAAGCAGAATTTATTAGTTTTGAGAAATATATAGATGAGGGTGGTTACACACTTTTTAATAAAATAAAATCAAATGAAGTTACTTTTGAAGAATTAAGTGAGGTAATTGGGAGTTCTAATTTAAGAGGGCTAGGCGGTGCCGGTTTTCCTGCTGCAAAAAAATGGGAATTCGTTAGGGCAAATAAAGGGCCAAGGATGATGTGTATAAATGGAGATGAAGGTGAAGTAGGCACATTCAAAGATAAGTATTATTTAGATAATGACCCACATAGATTTCTAGAAGGCACATTAATTGCAGCTCATATGGTTTCTGCTGATAAATGCTTTATTTATATGAGAGATGAATATCCTGGTATAATAAAAATCTTAAGAGAAGAGGTGGGTAAGCTTGAAAGTAAGGGCTTAATTAATAAAGGTTTAGTAGAAATAAGAAGAGGTGCAGGAGCTTATATTTGTGGTGAAGAGTCTGCATTAATTGAATCTGTTGAAGGCAAAAGAGGAATTCCTAGACATAGGCCTCCCTATGTAGCACAAAATGGAGTTTTTGGCTTACCAACTTTGGTTCATAATGTTGAAACTGTTTTTTGGATTAGAGAAATTTATGAAAAAGGAGCGGATTGGTTTTTATCTTTTGGAAGAAATAATCGTAAAGGTTTAAGATCATTTTCTGTTTCGGGCTTTGTAAAAAAACCAGGCGTAAAGCTAGCTCCTGCTGGGATCACTGTTAAAGAACTTATAGAAGAGTACTGCGATGGAATGTTAGAAGGACATAAGTTTAAAGCTTATTTACCAGGAGGAGCATCTGGTGGAATTCTTCCAAGTACTTTATCTAATATACCTTTAGATTTTGATACTCTTCAAGAACATGGATGTTTTATAGGTTCTGCAGCAGTTATAATAATTTCAGATAAAGTTCCAATGAAAGATGTTGCTATTAATTTAATGAAGTTTTTTGAAGAAGAAAGTTGTGGTCAATGTACACCTTGTAGAAATGGTACGACTATGGCTGTAAAATTAATGAATGAAAATAACTGGGATCTAAAACTATTAACAGATGTTGGTAATGTTATGACTGACGCTTCTATTTGTGGATTAGGACAAGCTGCGGCCAATCCATTGTTTTCAGTAATAAAACATTTTGCAGATGATTTAAAAAGTATATAGTTGTTAATATGGGTAGAGGTATATGACAAAAAATAATATTAAATTCATTCTTAATGGCAAAGAAGTTATTGCAAGCAATGATGAAACTCTTTGGCAAATTTCAAAACGTGAAGGTACTACAATTCCTCATTTATGTCACTCTGACGAAGTAGGCTATAGGTCAGACGGAAATTGTAGAGCTTGCATGGTAGAAATTGATGGAGAAAGAACATTGGCGGCTTCATGTATAAGGAAGCCTACTGAGGGTATGAAAGTAAATACAGAGTCTAAGAAGTCTATAACAGCAAGAAAAACAGTCTTTGAATTGCTTTCAGCAGATCAACCTGCTAGAGAAAATCATCCAGATCCAGATGCAAAATTTTGGAAGTGGGCTGATAATATGGGTATTGAGGTTGGATCTTATCCAAAAATTAAAAATATTGAACGTGATATTTCTCATAAGGCCATGCATGTAAATTTAGATGCTTGTATAAATTGTAATTTATGTGTTAGAGCTTGTAGAGAGGTTCAAGTAAATGATGTTATAGGGATGTCCTACAGAGGTCATAAATCTAAAATAACTTTTGATTTTGATGACCAAATGGGAGATTCATCTTGTGTTGCCTGTGGAGAATGTGTTCAAGTTTGTCCGACAGGTGCTCTTATTGAAAAATCATTAGTTGATGATGAAGGCATTAGAGCTAATTATAGTGATAAAAGTATAGATTCTTTATGTCCATTTTGTGGGGTAGGTTGTCAAACTAAGGTTCATGTAAAGGATAATAAAATTCTTCATGTTGATGGACGAGATGGACCTGCTAATAACCAGAGGTTATGTGTAAAAGGAAGATTTGGTTTTGATTATGTGCATAGTGAAAAAAGGCTAACAAAACCATTAATAAGAAAAGAAAATGCTCCAAAAGATCGTTTTATCTTGGAAAAAGATAAAAATATCAATGACTATTTCAGAGAGGCTTCATGGGAAGAAGCACTTGAATTAGCTGGAAAAGGTTTTTCTGAGATTTTAAAAAAAGATGGCCCATCTGCTCTCTGTGGTTTTGGATCTGCAAAAGGTTCTAATGAGGAAGCTTATTTATTTCAAAAATTAGTAAGAACAGGCTTTAATACAAATAATGTTGATCATTGCACTAGACTTTGCCATGCATCTTCTGTTGCAGCTCTATTAGAGTGCGTGGGTTCAGGAGCGGTATCAGCTCCTTTTACAGCTACAGAAGATTCTGACTGCGCTATCATTATAGGTGCGAGACCTACAACTAATCATCCAGTAGCAGCTACATATATTAAACAAGCTATTAAAAAGGGAACTAAAGTTATTATAATGGATCCCAGAAAAAATGATATGAGTCGTCATTCATGGGAACATTTAGAGTTTAAGCCAGGAACCGACGTGGCTATGCTAAATGCTTTAATTTATACAATAATTGAAGAAGAATTATATGATAAGCAGTATGTTCAATCAATGACTAGTGGTTTTGAAGAGTTAAAATTATCAATCAAAGGTTTTACACCAGAAAAAATGTCGGAAAAATGTGGTATAGAAGCTAAAGTATTAAGAAAAGTAGCTAGAGTTTATGCAACATCGGATAAATCTATTATATTCTGGGGAATGGGTATTTCTCAGCATGTCCATGGGACTGATAACGCAAGATGCTTAATTACTCTTTCATTAATTACAGGGCAAATAGGAAGGCCTGGAACTGGTTTGCATCCATTAAGAGGGCAAAATAATGTGCAGGGAGCTTCTGATGCAGGATTAATTCCTATGATGTATCCTGATTATAACTCTGTTGAGAATAAAGAAATTTATAGTAAGATGGAAAGTTTCTGGGGTCATAAATTAGACAAAAAAAAGGGGTTAACAGTTGTTGAAATACTAAATGAAGTAATTGATGATCGTATTAAAGGCATGTATGTAATGGGTGAAAATCCTGCAATGTCAGACCCTGATCAAAATCACACTCTCGATGGCCTAGTTAAGTTAGAACATATGGTTGTTCAAGATATATTTATGACAGAAACCGCATGGTTTGCAGATATAATTTTTCCTGCTTCTGCAGCAGCAGAAAAAAATGGAACTTTTACTAATACAAATAGACAAGTTCAAATGGGCAGAAAAGCATTAATTCCTCCGGGAGAAGCAAGAGAAGATTGGAAAATTATTATTGATTTAGCTAATAAATTAGGCTTGAATTGGCAATACCCTAATATTTCTGATGTTTTTAAGGAAATGAGTATGATTATGCCTTCCTTAAATAATATAACATGGGAGAGACTAGAAAAGGAGAATAGTGTGACTTATCCTTGTGAGTCTCCTGATGAACCTGGTAAAGATATAATATTCATTGAGGGATATCCAACAGAAGATGGAAGAGGAAAAATTGTTCCTGCTCAACTAGTTTCACCAGCAGAAATACCTGATGATAAATTTCCTTTAGTATTAACTACTGGCAGGTTATTAGAACATTGGCATACAGGAGCAATGACTAGAACATCTGCTGTCTTAGATGGAATAGAACCTACGGCTATCCTATGCATGAATGCAATTGATATGAAAAAAATGAATATCAAACCTTCTCAAAATGTAAAGGTCACAACTAGGAGAGGGCATATCACTGTTGCGGTTAGACAAGACTGGCAATTACCAGAAGGTATGATATTTATGCCTTTTTGTTTTAATGAAGCAGCAGCTAATATTTTAACTAATCCGCAATTAGATCCATATGGAAAAATTCCAGAATTTAAATTTTGTGCAGCGAAAGTTGATAGGTTAGACGTTGCAGCAGAATAATATTAATATACCAGTTGCTTTTCTATTAAGCTAAGTCTAGTTTTATAACAAATTTTTTGGGGTGATTAATTATAAGGGGGAGAAGAGTATGTCTAATATATTTTCATTTTTAATGAAAGATAGAATTGTAGCACCAGAGGGATTCAATAGATGGAGAGTACCGCCAGCTTCTATAGCTATCCATATGTGTATAGGTTCAGTTTATGCATGGAGTATTTTTAATCCTGCTTTAATAAAAGAGTTAGGAGTAGTTGGAAGTTCAGCGGATGACTGGACATTGAGTAGTGTTATATGGATTTTTTCTGTTGCTATCGTTTGTTTAGGCTTAGCTGCAGCTATAGCGGGTAAATGGCTAGAAGATGTAGGTCCTCGCTGTGTAGGAGTAACAGCGGCATGTTTATGGGGTGGAGGATTTATAGTTGGAGGTTTAGGTATTATGACTCACCAACTTTGGTTAATTTATCTTGGTTATGGAGTTTTAGGTGGATGTGGACTCGGTTTAGGTTACGTTTCTCCAGTTTCAACACTTATTAGATGGTTTCCTGATAGAAGAGGAATGGCAACCGGGATGGCTATAATGGGTTTTGGAGGAGGCGCTATGATTGGTGCTCCCTTAAAAAGGTTTTTATTAGAATATTATGCAAAAGCACCGGAATATTTAGGTTTAGAAAATGCAGTTTCTCTAATTACTGAAGGAGGAAGAAGGTTTGCTGAAGTAGCTGGAGAAAAAGTAGAAGTAGTTGTAGCATCAGCGTCAGAAGCAGCTAAAATGGCTATTCCAGGTGATCCAGGTGTGTATATAGTTGGTACAGGCAATACTGGTGCAGCAGGAGCATTTTTAACTTTAGGTATTGTATATTTTATTGTTATGATTATAGCTGCTTTTCAATATAGGGTTCCCGCAAAAGATTGGAAACCTGATGGATATACACCTCCATCAAAAGATGAATCAGCAACAAAAATGAAAACACTTAATAATGTTCACATCAATCAAGCTATTAAAACACCACAATTTTATCAACTTTGGATAGTTCTATGTTTTAATGTTTCTGCTGGTATAGGTGTTATTGGTGTAGCAAAGACAATGATGTCAGAAATATTTGGTTCAGCACCTGCAGGAAGTGAAATGGCGACTATGGTCACAGCAGGTTTTGCGGGTACCTATGTCTTAATGATTAGTGTGTTTAATATGTGTGGAAGGTTTATATGGGCTTCTCTATCTGACTATATTGGTAGAAAAAACACTTACCATTGTTTCTTTGTTATAGGCACATTATTATATTTATCTATTCCGTTTGCTGCAAATGCTGTAAGTGTAGATCCAAAAATTATGTATTTAATAATGTTCTATGCAGCAACTATGATAATTTTTACTATGTATGGCGGAGGTTTTGCAACAATTCCTGCATATTTAGCTGATATGTTTGGAACAATGCATGTAGGTGGTATACATGGTAGATTGCTTACTGCTTGGAGTGCAGCCGGAGTAATAGGTCCTTTAGCTATTGCACAATTAAGACAATTATCTGTAAATAATGCGCTGGATGCTTTAAAAGTAAAAATAGATCCAACATTGTTTTTAGAAAAATTTGGAGCACCTATAGAAAAGATAGATGAGCTTGTAAAAGCAAAAACCGTAACAATTTCTAAGTTAATGGAAATTGCGCCAGTTGGAACTGTAGATCCAACGCCTAGTTTATATAATACTACTATGTATGCTATGGCTTTTTTACTAGTAATTGCTTTCTTTTCAAATTTATTGATTAAGCCAGTAAATAAGAAGCATTTTGTAGAAAATACGCATCCTGGATTTATAGATAAGTAACATTTATATGGAGATTAGAAGCTCATAAAAGTTTTTCTTATATGAGCTTCTTGATAATATGATTAAAAATTTATCTATTAAGCCAAATATCAATGATCAGAGATTAATCAAAGAAGTTGAAGGTCTAGATGAGTCTGGTAAGAACTTTAAACAAAATGTAGTAATGGAACGTCCTTTAACAATTTTTCTTAATAGACAAGAAGTAGTTACAAGCATGACAGTAGGTGATCATCCTGAATGGATGGCTGTTGGGTTTTTAATTAATCAAGGCATGTTGTCAAATAAGGATAAAATAGTTTCAGTAGATTTAGATTGGGATATAGAAACTATTGTAGTTAGGACAGATAAAGAAACAAACTATGAAGATAAATTAAAAAAGAAAATAAGAACATCAGGTTGTGCTGTTGGAACTATGTTTGCTGATGTGATGGATATTTTTGATAAAATTATACTAAGTAAAAAAGTTAAATTTCATACTTCGTGGTTAGTGGATCTATTAAAAATAATTAATACTCAACCATCTTTGTACTTAAAAGCTGGCGCAATTCACGCTTGTGTTTTATGTAAAAAAAATGAGCCAATTATCTATGTTGAAGATGTTGGTAGACACAACGCTCTAGATAAAATTGCTGGTTGGTTATGGTATAATAAAAGAAGTATGGATGATTTAATCTTGTATACGACTGGGAGATTAACAAGTGAGATGGTAATAAAAACAGTTCAAATGAAGATTCCAATTTTAATTTCACGTTCTGGTTTTACTGCTGCTGGAGTTGATTTAGCAAAAAAAAGTAATTTAACTTTAATAGGAAGAGCTAAAGGAAAAAGGTTTGTTGCATTATCTGGTCTAGATAGAATAATTTATGATTAAGAGTTGTATAAGGAGTTTATAATGTACCCAGGAGTAATTTTAGCTGGAGGTAGTGCTAGACGGTTAGGTGGAAATGGTAAAGCATTTATAGATATTGCGGGCGTTCCACTAATACAGCATACAATCAAAAGTTTTAAAAGCCAAGTTGACTACTTAGCTATAAATAGTAGAGATTCTAAAATTTTTTCTGATTTTGATTTTCCTGTTATCAAAGATTGTTTGGTTGAGGATGGCGGCTCCGGACCGCTTGCAGGAATTTCTTCTGCAATTAAGTGGGCAAAAACTCTTTCAAAACCTAATACACACGTAGCTATTGTTCCTGTAGACACGCCCTTTTTACCAAATGACCTTATTAAAAGAATGTCTTTAGATTTAAGTATGAGTAATGCTGATATAGTGATGGTATCTTCAAATAATAATATATACCCCGTGATTGGTCTGTGGTCTCTAGATTTAGATAGTGATCTAGATAAGAGTTTACATGAGGGTATAAGAAAAATAGATGCTTTTTCTAGTTTATTTAATGTATCTGTTGTTGATTGGTCTTTTGATCGCATCGATCCATTTTTTAATATTAATAGACCTGATGATATTGTTTTAGCTGAAAAATATATTAATTGTTGACGGTATTTTTTTCTTTGTTAGTTTCACTTAACTTTTGCGGCCATGGCGGAACTGGTAGACGCGCAACGTTGAGGTCGTTGTAGGAGAAATCCTGTGGAGGTTCAAGTCCTCTTGGCCGCACCATGATTATTTAGCTCCATAAATTATAACAGGCATATATTTCATTTTTAGCATTTAATATGCATATATATCTTTGTTTATTATGCTCTATCAAAAATTTATTTTTTTCTATTATTAATAATATTTTTCCTTTAGAAATTATATTTTTTGTATCTTCATGTATAAATGGTAGATTGTTTTGATTGTTATTATTCATATTTTTTCCTATAAATGTTAATAACACAATAAGAACAAAAGAAGAACAAAATATTTAAAGGTGTAATATGGCTAATTGGTTAAAATCAAAGGAATTAATACTAAATAATATATCATTTATAGACAAAAAAGTGCTTGATGTAGGATGTGGAGACGGTTGGTTTAGTTTTTGGTGTGTTGATTATGGCTGTATAGCCGATGCTATAGACCCATCAGAAGCACAAATTAAAATTGCTAAAAGTAAAAATGAGAAGAGAGTAAAATTTATAATATCTGGTGGAGAAACTATCACTAGTTTAAATACTAAATATAATTATATATTTTTCTTTAATAGTTTACATCATGTTCCAGAAAATTTAATGGAACAAACCTTATTAGAATGTAAAAAATCTTTATGTGATGATGGCTTAATTTTTATAATAGAACCAATAGCCAAAGGAACATTCCATGATTTTGTTAAAAATATAGATGATGAAACCCACGTTAGAAATAGTGCATATAAAGTAATAAAAAATTGTGAAAAAATAAACTTATATGAAAACAAAGAGACTTTATATAAAGAAGTAAAAAGTTTTAAAGATAAAGATGAGTGTATTGATTTTTTAATGAGTGTAGACAAAAAAAGATCTAATTATATAAACTCTAATAAAATTTTTTTATATGAAGAATTTGATAGGTTATCAATACTTAATGAAGATAGATATGAATTTATTCAACCAATGAGGTTAAACATTTTAAGTGTCAATAAATAGGAGGGTATTATGAGTGCATTTTTTGAATTGAGAACATATAAAATATTTCCAGGAAAAATGAATGAGTGGATAGATTTTATGGAGAAAACTATTATTCCTTTTCAAGTGTCTAAAGGGATGATAATTCATGGAAGTTTTACCGTAGATAAAGAGAAAGAAACATATATATGGATTAGAAGGTTTAAAAATCAAGAACATAAAGATGAATTATATAAAAATGTTTATGAAAGCAATGAATGGATTAATGATATTGCTCCTATAGTAACTAAGTTAATAGATAGAGATGCAATAATAGTAAAAAATTTAAAGTCTACTGATCTATCTATTATGAAGTAGTAAAGATAATTTAATATTTATGTTAATAATTACTTTTTTAATGTTTTAATAAATTTTTCAGCTTTACTTGATGCTAATGCTACTTCTTCATCAGAAAGTCTATTACTCAATTTGTCTAAGATAGATGAAGCAAGTTTATTGTTTGCATAGTTAACTATATAAGCCCATTTATATGCTTGTATGTCATTTTTAAGACTAGGATCACCATTTAAATACATTTCTATAAGTATCATTTGAGCATCTTTAGCAAGTTCTATATTTGTATTAGGTAGATTTTCAGATGCATATAATATCATATCATGCGCAACCTTAATATTTTTTTCTGTTCCATTACCATTTAAATACATATTGCCTAAAAGGTATATTACAACAGGATTACCAGTAGGAGCTATATTATTTAAAGCTGTATATGCCTCGCTATAATTTTTATCATTATAATGTTTGATAGCTTGATCTAATAAATAACCCACCATATCCGCACCAAAGCTAATGCTATTGTATAAAATAAAAACGCATACATATATAATTTTAAATGTCTTATTCATTTGTCTCACATCCCGAATTATCTATACCATATTTCATTTGGCTATTGCATAAAATAACAAACTTTAGACTTGTTTTCCTGATTGCAGCCTTCCTAAAATCTGCATTAATTGCAGTAGCTCCATCCATCTTTGCATGTCTAATTATAGACCATCTAAGAGATGCATTGTTTAAATTCGTATTTTCTAAATTTACTCTTCTTAAGTTAGCTTCTTCTATCGAGCATCCCTTAAGATTCGCCCCTTTTAAGTTGGATCTCCATAAATTTACTTTATTTAGATTAGAACCTTCTAAATTTGCTCCGCTTAAATTCTTTTTTCTTAAATCTGCTCCAGATAAATCACATTTTATACAAATATTATCTTTTAATAATTGTTTTAAATCTTTCTCATCGTATGCATAAGAAACCTTAATAAAACAAGAGCTTATTAAAAGAGTAGATATTAAAAAAATTAAAATTTTTGGCATATAAATATTTCTGTTTATTATTAATATTTATAACATATAATTAAATTATATATAAATACTATAAAATTTATAAGAGGTTTTAATGTTTGAACAGTTTAAGCAAGATAAAATTAATGTTAATGGGATAAATATTAACTATAAAATTGGAGGGAAAGGAGAACCCTTATTACTATTACATGGTTACCCTCAGTCTCATATTTTATGGAGAAAAATAGCACCATTGTTTGCAGAAAATTATACAGTAATTTGTTCTGATTTAAGAGGTTATGGAGATAGTGATAAGCCTGAATCTGATAAAAGTCATCTTGCTTATTCTAAAAAATATATGGGATTAGATCAAAATGAACTAATGAAAAAATTGGGATTTAATGAATATTTTTTAGTAGGACACGATAGGGGAGGTAGAGTTGCTCATAGAATGGCAATTGACTATAAAGAAAATATTAAAAAAATTTCTGTTTTAGATATTGTACCAACATCTCATGTTTTTAAAAATACAAATGCACTTTTAGCAAGACGCTATTATCATTGGTTTTTTCTTATTCAATCATTTCCACACCCTGAAACTATGATAGGTAATGACCCAGAGTACTATATTAGGTCAAAACTTAAGATGTGGGGAGCAAATGATGAGTATTTAACAGAAGATGTTCTTCAGGAGTATCTTAGATGCTTCACTCCTGAAACAATTCATGCTTCTTGTGAAGATTATAGAGCAGGAGCTAGCATTGATTTAAAGCATCATGAAGAAGATTTTCATAAGAAAATAAGTTGTCCTCTACAAGTTTTATGGGGAACTAAAGCAACTGTAGAAGAGCTTTATGACCCTGTAAAAGTATGGAAAGAATGGGCAATAAATGTTGAAGGACAAGGTATAGACTGTGGACATTTCTTACCAGAGGAAAGTCCTATTGAAACTTACGATGCAATTATAAAATTTTTTAAAAAATAATATTTAAAATGGAAATCATATATGAATAAGTCAAAAAGCTTTTTATCTAAAATTAGAAGTTACTTTCTAACAGGAATTGTTGTGACGGCGCCTGTGGGGCTAACTTTTTATGTTGCTATTCTTTTTATAGGTTTTATTGATGGCAAAGTTAGAAATATTATTCCTGAAAAATATCATTACGATAACTTATTACCAATTGAAATACCAGGTATTGGGCTTTTGTTTGTGTTTGTTTTACTAACTTTTATTGGATTTTTAACAGCAGGCCTTATTGGTAGATTTATAATAAAATTAGGTGAAAGAATTATATCGCGTTTACCAATTATTAGGTCTGTATATGGTGCATTAAAGCAAATTTTTGAAAGTGTATTAGCATCGTCTTCAAAATCATTTCGTGAAGTTGTCTTAATTGAATATCCTAGAAAAGGAGTTTGGGCTATTGGATTTATTACTGGCGATACAAAAGGTGAAGTTCAAAATGCTACTAAAGAAAATATGGTTAATGTGTTCTTACCGACAACGCCTAATCCAACTTCAGGATTTTTATTATTTATTCCTCGTAAAGAGGTTACTATATTAGATATGAATGTTGAAGAGGGAATTAAAATGGTGATTTCAGGTGGTATAGTTACCCCTAAACATAAAAAAATAAAAACTAAAAAATAAGTTTATATATTAGCCTGAATTTATTAACTTAATCGCCTTATCTTGATCAAACATATATAATAATATTTTCAAATTATCTCCCGTATCACCAGATAAAGTAGGGTTTTTATTAATAATTAGTTTTGCTTCTTTATTTGCTATTTTAATTAAATTTTCATGAATATTTATATCTAAAACCTTGAACATTTCTCCTCCAGATTGTTTAGTGCCTAGAACTTCGCCAGCTCCCCTTAATTTTAAATCTTTTTCTGATATTATAAATCCATCATTTGTTTCTCGCATAACCGATAAACGTTCTCTAGCAATATTACCAATATTTGAGCTGTATAAAAGTATACAAATTGACTCCTTTGTTCCTCTTCCTACTCTTCCTCTCAATTGATGGAGTTGTGCTAAGCCAAACCTTTCAGCATGTTCTATTATCATTATTGTAGCATTGGGTATATCAATTCCAACTTCTATAACTGTAGTTGCTACTAAAATAGGTTTATTTTGACTAGAAAATTCAGATAAAGCTGTTTCTTTTTCTTCTGATGACATTTGACCGTGGACTAATGCTACTTTTTTGGGAAAGTAATTTTCTAAATATTTTGCTCTAGTTTCTGCTGCTGCTAAATCTAATTTTTCAGAATCTTTTACTAATGGACAAACCCAAAAAATTTGATCATTTTTTGATAAGGCTCTAGAAATAGCGTTAATAACTTCTTTCA
>CAJWSU010000038.1:0-10021 GCA_913046335.1 uncultured Pelagibacterales bacterium
GAGTCTGGGCCGTGTCTCAGTCCCAGTGTGGCTGATCGTCCTCTCAGACCAGCTAACGATCGTAGTCTTGGTAGGCCATTACCCCACCAACAAACTAATCGTACGCGGGCTTCTCATTGAGCGGCCGAAGCCTTTCCCCCTTAGGGCGTATGCGGTATTAGCTGCCGTTTCCAGCAGTTGTCCCCCACTCTATGGTAAATTCCCACGCGATACTCACCCGTCCGCCGCTGTCCACTAACCGAAGTTAGCTTATCGCTCGACTTGCATGTGTTAGGCGTGCCGCCAGCGTTCACTCTGAGCCAGGATCAAACTCTCAAGTTTGATTCTAATTCCCTCTTACGAGGGAGGAATTGTGTCCTCTTGCGAGGACAAATGCTGACCCGACGTTATGCATAACGAAACTTTAAATTAAAATACAACAGTATAAATACTGTAGTATAAACGTCTTAATTTAAAGAGTATTCAAAAATGCGTATCGTCGAAATCGCTTGCACGACAAATCGCCGCCTACGCATCCCTTTCTTCATATGAACAATTTCAAACAGCAAATTAAACAGTCATAATTGTATATTAAATTATGTCCGTTTTTTAACAAACATCCGAATATATAACTTTTTTATCGGGTGAAGGGATTGTATACGTCTGTCTTAACTAACTGTCAAAGGTATTTTTCATTTTTTTTTAAAAAAAATATATAATACTTATTTTTTTATAATTTATAAGAGTTTTCTGGGGTTTTTTATTATATTTATTTTATAATAATTATTATATAATAACTATTTATTTTAAGATTAATCATTGTATATGGATAAATATTATAAAACATTAATAAATTGTAATTTTACTTCCTAATAAAATTAATTTATAGATCACTTGTTTTACTAATATGTTTATTTCTACATATGTATAATTAGCATGTCATAAAAGCAGAGAAGTACGATGAAAAAAATTACTATAATATCATTTTATATATTTGCTCTTACTTATATTGGTATTAGCCAGTTAATTGCTGCGGATATTAGATTAGCCGTTCTAAAATACGGGACAGTTAACTGGGAACTTAATGTCATTAAAAAACATAACCTTGATACTAAATATGGTATTAATTTAGATATAACATATTTAACTAACAAGAATGCTAATGCTATTGCCTTAATGTCTAAGTCCGTAGATGTCATTGTAACTGACTGGGTATGGGTAAGTAGACAAAGAGATAAAGGTAAGGACTTTACATTAATACCTTATTCTACTGCTGCAGGTGCAATAATGGTTGCAAATGATAGTCCTATTACCTCTATTAAAAATATGAAGGATGCTCAAATAGGCATTGCAGGAGGAAGTATTGATAAAAGCTGGATTTTAATGAGAGCTTATACAATGAAAGTACATGGATACGATATAGCAAAATATATCGAACCTGCTTATGCGGCTCCTCCCTTAATAAATGGAATGGTTAGTAAAGGTGAGCTGGATGGCGCATTAAATTATTGGAATTATACTGCTAGACTAAAAGCTCTCAATTTTAGAAAAATAATTTCAGTAGAAGAAATATTACCAGAGCTTGGAATAGGAAAATCACTTCCTTTAATTGGTTATGTATTTAGTGAAAAATGGGCAAATAAAAATAAAGACACTTTAAAAAGCTTTATAGCGGCTTCTGAAGAAGCTCGAGAAATATTGAAGTCTAGCGATATAGAATGGAAAAGAATACAAAAGCTTACTGGAGCAAAAGATGATAGTACATTAGAAGCTTTAAAAGAAGGCTTCAGAAATGGTATACCATCAAGTAATTCAGCTGAATACAAAGCTGCTATAAAAAATGCTTTTAAAATATTAGCTGAAATTGGTGGAAAAAATTTGGTAGGCAATAGTAAAGAACTATCTGATGGAGTAATTTGGGAAAAATAATGTTAGATAAATTTTTAAAAAAAACCTTCATTAATTACTTCATGAAAAATGCTATAAATGTAAGAATTTTTTCTTTCCTCTTATTATTATTAATATGGGAAATAGCAGCATTTCTGATTAATAGTAATGTAATGCCATCTCCCAAAACTGTCTTAATTATTTTCTATGATGAAATAATATATGGTGAAATGCTATATCATCTAGGTGTAACGCTTTGGCGTGTAATATTAGCGTTTACTATTGCTATGTTAGTTGGTACCGGTTTAGGTATCGCAATGGGATCAAAAAAGAATCTTAATATTATGTTAGATGGATGGCATATTCTACTACTTAATACACCCGCCTTAGTAATTATTATTTTATGTTATGTTTGGTTTGGACTAAATGAAATTGCTGCAATCACTGCAGTAGCACTTAATAAAATACCTAATGTTTTAGTAACCATTAGAGAAGGAACTAGAGCAATTGATAGAAAAATATTAGAGGTAGCCGACGTTTTTGAGGTTAGTTATAAAAAGAAGTTTTTTAACTTTTTTCTACCTCAGTTATACCCATTTATAATGGCTGCGGCAAGAGGTGGTATATCACTTATATGGAAAATAGTGCTAGTAGTAGAGCTTTTAGGAAGAAGTAACGGTATTGGATATAAATTAAATGAGTTTTTCAACTTGTTTGATATAGCATCTCTATTTGCATATACTTTATCTTTTGTGACAGTAATGATAATTGTTGAATATTCTATTATAAGTCCAATTGAAAGGAGGCTAAATAAATGGAGAACCACCTAAATAAAAGCATAATAAAAAAGCCTCATGATTTATTTGTAGATATTATATCAAAAGGATATGAAGATAAAAATCAAAACACCTATAATAATGCAATTAAAGATATGCAGTTTATTGTGCCTCAAGGAGAATTTTGCTGTTTAGTTGGTCCATCAGGGTGCGGAAAAACTACTCTATTAAATATGCTATCTGGTCTTGATAAAAAATTAGAAGGTGTGATAAAATATCAAGATGGAACATTTCCAAACAATTGGCCAATAGGTTATATGTTTCAAGAACCTAGGTTGATGCCCTGGTTAACCGTCAAACAAAACGTATCCATTGTTACTAACCAAACTTCTGAAGAAATATCTCATAGTGAAGATTTAATTAATGAAATGGACTTGACAAAATATATGAATGCATTTCCTTCTCAATTATCTGGAGGAATGCAAAGAAGAGTTGCGATAGCAAGAGCATTTGTTAATAAACCTAAAATATTATTACTAGATGAACCTTTTATTTCTCTTGATATGACAGTAGCTAACTTACTGAGAAAAATGTTAATAAAATTATGGGAAAATCAAAAAACCACTATAATTTTCGTTACTCATGATCTAAGAGAGGCAATATTCTTAGGTGATAGAATTCTTTTTCTTTCTAAAGGACCTTCTAGGGTCATCCATGACTTAAAAATAGATATAGATAGACCAAGGGAAATTGAAGATGATCAAATGGAAAAAATAAGAACAGATCTAATGAAAACTCATCCAGAAATTTTATCTGGAAAAATTTAATTTAAGGAAACGAGCGTATAATGGAAAATAAAATTTTAAATATAGAGTCGTTATCCAAGTCGTATGGTCCAATAAAAGCACTTAATGAAGTAAGTTTTTCATTAGCTGAAGGAGAATATACTTCTTTATTAGGTCCTAATGGTGCAGGAAAGACTACTTTATTTCAAATATTAACAGGATTATTTGTTTCTGAAAAAGGGAATGTTTTAATAAATAATTATGATATGAGAAATGATGCAATAAAGGCTTTAGCTCATATTGGTGTAGTATTTCAGCAGATTACATTAGATATGGATTTAACAGTTATGGAAAATTTAAAATTTCATAGCAATCTGCATGGTATTAATGACAAGGAGTTTAAAAAAAGGGTCATAGTAGAATTAGAGCAAGTTAACCTAGCAGATAGAATTAATGATAAAGTTAGATCTTTGTCAGGTGGTCAAAAACGTAGAGTAGAATTAGCAAGATCTTTATTACATAGACCAAAGTTACTTCTATTAGATGAACCTACCGTAGGACTAGACCCGCAAAGTAGAAGAGACTTATTAGATTATGTTATAAAGCTTAAAGAAAAGAGAAAGATGGCAGTACTTTGGGCAACACATTTAGTTGATGAAGCAGAGAAATCTGACACTGTTATAGTTTTAAATAAAGGTGAAATTATTAAAAAAGATACACCACAAAATATCACTAAGGAATATAATAAAGATACGTTGCATGATGCATTTGTATCTTTAACCTCTTAAAAAAGGAAAAATGCTATGAGATTTATTAATTTTATTTATCAAAATTTTGTTAAATTATGCTTTATTGGATTTCTAATAGCTACTTTTAGTAGTAATGCAGAAACTATTCTTGTTTCTAATGAAGGAAGCGATAATATAACTATCATAGATTTAAAATCATTTGAAGTTCTTGCTACAATTAATGGCGGCAAACGTCCCAGAGATATGCATTACATATCTAAATCAAATAGTCTTTTAGTAGCAGCAAGTGAAGATGATACTATATACAGGATAAACTTAGATACATATGAGATTACTGGTAAATTAGAAACAGGTGATGATCCTGAAATTTTTGATATAAGCCCTGATGGTAAAATAGCAGTAGTATCTAATGAAGATGATAATGCAGCAACTGTTATAGACATTAACTCAGGAAAAATTATAAGGGTCATAGAAGATGTAGGCATTGAACCTGAAGGAGTAAATTTCTCTCCTGATGGTAAACTGGTATATATAACATCAGAAGGCACTAATACTATTCTTATAATAGATCCTTGGGCAGGAAAAGTCATAGAAGAAATATTAGTTGGCAACAGGCCTAGAAGAGGCGCATTCTCAAAAAATGGTCAAGAATATTGGGTTACAAATGAACTGGGTGGTACAGTTAGTGTAATAGACACTAATAGCTATAAAGTAATTCATAATATCAAATTTGAAAAAAAAGGTATAAGAAGTACAGAAATTACACCTGTAGATTTTGCTATGAGTAATGATGGTAAACTTGCCTATATTACATTAGGTAGATCAAAGCATGTTGCTGTAGTTCAAACAGAAAATTATGAAGTTATTGATTATATTCTGGCGGGTTCAAGAGTGTGGGGAGCTGCAATATCTTCAGATGACAAAATATTAATTGTTACTAATGGAAATAGTGACGATATTTCAATTATAGATACTGATAAAAGAGCTTCTATCAAATCTATTGCTGTAGGTATAACACCGCATACTGTTAGGATAATTGATTAAATGAATTTATTTTCATTAAAAGTAACTATATTATTAGTTTGCCTCGTTCCTATTAATATTTTGTGCGCGCAGGAAAATCCAACTTTTAATATAGGTTATTATGATTTAGAAGAAGATATTCGTTACGATATATGGGGTGTTCATCCTGTAGATATTCGTTCAAATACTAACCAACTATATAAAAGACCTATTGCAGGGGCTGAGCTAGGTTTAAAAGATATTAAACCTTTCCAGAGAATGTCTAAAGTTAAATTTGATCTAGTAAAAAGAAGAATAAAACCTAGTGAAGAAGCAGCTGAAGTTTTATATAATCATATTAAAGAAAATGATATAAAATTTATTTTACTAGATTTTCCAGTTGCTGAGTTATTAAAAATTACTAATAAAATTAATGATCTTGATATTACAGCTATAAATGTTTCCTCTAAAAATAATGATTTAAGATCTTCGCAATGCAATAAAAATTTATTTCATACTATTCCAAGTGAAAGGATGTTATCCGATAGTTTGGCTCAATATTTATCAGAGAAAAAATGGAGAAAAATACTAGTTCTTACTGGACCTTTAAAAGTTGATGAAGCTAAATCTAAGTCTTTCATAGAATCAGCAAAACAATTTGGTTTAAAAATTACAGGTGAAAGAAATTTTGTTTTAGGAAATGACCCAAGAGCTAGAGATCAAAATGATTTAGATTTCTTAACTGGTGCTGCAAAATATGATGCGGTATATATAGCTGATACACTTAAAGAGTTTAGTTATAGAGTTCCATTTGCTACTCATAAACCAGCAATTGTAATTGGCTCATCTGGCCTAATACCTCGCGCTTGGCACTGGTCTTATTTAAGACATGGCGCACCACAAGTGCATGGAAGGTTTGAAAGAATGCATGAAAGAAGAATGACAGAAGAAGATTGGGCAGCATGGGTTGCCATGAGAGCTGTGGCTGAAGCACTAGTAAGATTTCAAGATAATGAGAATTTTTCTTTTAGAAATGCATTTGTTGATGAATCATTTAAACTAGATGGATCCAAAGGACCTATTTTAAACTTCAGACCATGGAATAGGCAATTAAGACAGCCCATTATGCTTTCTACTGAAAACTGGGTTACTAGTATAGCCCCTTTAAATAGCTTTGTTCATCGTGAAAATAATTTAGATACTATAGGAATGGACAATAAAACAAGTAAATGTGCAAATTAGTTATATAGGGAGAATATTTTGCAAACAAAACATGCAATATTAGCATTACGTGGCCTCACATATAGAGAGACTGTAAAGTTTTTTCATCAAAAAAGCCGGTTGTTATCAGCATTTGTAAGACCTGCACTTTGGCTTTTTGTTTTTGCTGCTGGAGTTGGATCTGTTACCGGAGTAGACCCTGGATTAAATAATCCTTATCCTATTCAAAATGTTAATTATTTTGAATATATAGTCCCAGGGCTTATAGGTATGGTATTATTGTTTAGTGGAATGCAATCCTCTTTATCCATGGTTTATGATAGAGAAATGGGAGTAATGCGGTTATTATTAACTACACCATTACCTAGGTGGTACCTATTAACTGCAAAACTATTATCTGGAACTTTCTTATCTGTTATTCAAGCTTATGTTTTTCTAATTATTTGTGTTCCAATTGTTAACCTTATAGTTAATTTTTCAACACCTATAATAGGATGGTTATATATTTTGCCTGCAACAATTTTATTTGGAATGATGCTAGGAGCATTAGGGTTATTAATATCGGTATATATAAAACAATTAGAAAACTTCGCTGGCACTATGAATTTTGTTATTTTTCCCATGTTTTTTATATCTTCCGCATTGTATCCCTTATGGCGTTTAAAAGATAATGGAGCAGAATTTGTTTGGTGGATCGCAAATATAAACCCATTTACTTATGGTGTTGAATTAGTTAGATGGGCTTCTCTTGGCCAAATATATGTTCCTGGTTTATTAGTTACTTTACTTTGTACAATCCTATTTCTTACTTTTGCAACTATAGGTTATGACCCTCAAAGAGGTATGGCAAAAAAAGGTAAAGGTAAACCTAGCTAAATATAAAGGAGTATAATAATTGTTAATTGAAGCTAGTGATTTAATAAAGCTATATAAAAATAAAATGTGGCAAAACAATGTTATTATATTAGATGCGTCTTGGTATTTGCCTATTCAAAAAAGAAATGCCTATGAGGAGTATAAAAATAATCATATACCTCATGCTCTATACTTTGATATCGATAAAGTTTGTAATACTGAATCAGATTTACCACATACGGTACCGACAGAGTTGCAATTTACAAGAAGTATAGAAGAACTAGGAATAAATAATAAAAGTAATATTGTATTATATTGTCATGATGGAATAGGAACTTCGCCAAGGGCTTGGTGGCTATTTAAATTATTTGGACATAAAAATATTTCTATTTTAAATGGAGGCTTAAAAGCTTGGCTAAATATTAATGGAGAGAAAAGCACAAATATACCTAAAGTATTTAAAAGCAAATATATTACTAAGATTAATGAAAAATTATTAGCTACTAATACTGATATAATAGATTCTCTTAATAAAAATAAACATCAAGTAGTAGATGCAAGATCAATAGAAAGATTTACAGGTAAAGAAGAAGAGCCAAGACCAGGGCTTCAAAAAGGACACATTCCAAATTCTATAAATATACCATTTAATTTGTTTTTTAATAATGGTTACTTTATTAAAGACAAGGAAATTCGAGATTTACTTGATAATAATAATTTTAATTATAATAAAAACATTATATCCAGCTGTGGTTCTGGAGTTACTGCTTGCGTCCTAGCATTTGCATTAGAGCTTATTGGGAAAAAAAATTGGCAGGTTTATGATGGATCTTGGAGTGAATGGGGTTTAAATAAAGAAAATATGATAGAAAAATAATTATATACCTGCTTTAGGGTCTTTAAATATAGTATTATCAAAACTATTTTCTGATTTACTTACAATTAAAGAGACCATACTATCCCCTGTAATATTGACAGAAGTTCTCATCATATCGAGCAATCTATCTATACCAATTATTAATGCTACCCCTTCTACAGGAAGTCCAACCTGAGTTAATACCATAGTAAGCATAATTAATCCAACTCCAGGAACACCAGCCGTTCCAATTGAAGCAAGAGTAGCAGTTAGAATAACAGCTAAATAATCTCCTATACTTAAATCTACTGCATACACAGTTGCAATAAATACAGTTGCAACGCCTTGCATTATAGCCGTCCCATCCATATTTATAGTAGCGCCTAAAGGAACAGTAAATGATGCAATTGCCTTATTAACTCCTAACCTTTTTACAACTGTGTTTAAAGTTACGGGAATTGTTGCATTTGATGAAGCTGTACTAAAAGCAAAAACTATAGCTGTACGCATTTTTTTTAAAAAGAGAATTGGAGAAACTTTTCCGATAAATTTTAAAAAAAATGAATATGTTAACAAAACATGCAGCAGCAGAACAATAGTTACAGTTATAAAATAAGAAGCTAAAGGTACTATCATTGACATACCTTGCGTTGAAAATGTTTTTGCAATTAGAAAAAATACACCAATAGGTGCAAATTTCATAACTATTGAAACCATTGACATCATGATGTCATTTAAACTTTGCAATCCCCTTTTAAAAGGTTCAGCATTCTTTCCAGTTACTATAATTGCAATACCTAAAATAATGGCAAATAAAATTATTTGAAGCATTTCTCCTTCCGCCATCGCAAGTATAGGATTTGAAGGAATTATTGAAGTTATAACTGATGATAATGCTGGGGCATCCTTAGCTATAAAAGCAACTGATTCTTTTATCTCAAAACCTTGTCCTGGATTAATAATTATTGAAAGTATAATAGCCAATGATATGGCAACGGCCGTTGTTATTAAATATATAAAAATTGCTTTTATGCCAATTCTTCCCATTAAAGCCAAATCACCTAATGAGGTGATTCCAACAGTAATTGAACAAAAAACTAAAGGAACTACTAACATTTTTAAACTATTTACAAAAAGCTTACCAATAACATCGAAAAGCCCATTAGATAAATATTCATTTATTATGCTATGATAAGCCTCTATATTATTTAATATGACACCTATTATAGCGCCGGCAAGCATTGAGACTAATATTTTTTGGGTAAAGGATAAGTTTGTATACAATGACATAGTTGAACCAATTCAATTATAAATTTATATCTTATATAATAAAATAAAATAGAGAAAAAATATATGAATAATAAAAAATATAAAAATGACACAAAAATAATTTTAGCTGGGAAAGATAGGAACAATAAAACTAGCTTTGTAAATAGTCCTATATACAAAGGCTCAACAGTTCTGTTTAAAAATGTTGGAGCTATGAAGAAAAGTATTAAAAATAAAAATACACAAATATTATCTTATGGAAGATTTGGAAATCCGACTACTTTTGAATTTGAAAAAGCTATAGCAAAAATTGATGAGGGCTATTCTGCAGTTGCAACTGCATCAGGTACTGCTGCAATAGTTGCCTCATTAATAGCTGTATTAAAAACAGGTGACCATATATTAATGACAGATAGCGCCTATGGAGTATCACGAAACCTTGCAAAAGGTTTACTAAGTAATATGGGTATTGCTACAACTTTCTATAAACCAAATATAGGAAAAGAGATAGCTAATTTAATAAAACCTAATACTAAAGTAATATTTATGGAATCTCCAGGTTCTCTTACTTTTGAGATTCAAGATATTCCGATGTTAGTAGAATTAGCAAAAAAATATAATTTAATAACTATAATTGATAAT
>CAJWSU010000039.1:0-9636 GCA_913046335.1 uncultured Pelagibacterales bacterium
AAACTATTTAAGCTTTTTATAGTTTTCTCTCCAAAATGCATAGAGTCCTGATGATACAACCATTATTGAGCCTATTATAACAGGAGTTTCTAGAGCTTCATTAAAGACTGATACTCCTATCATTGAGACAAATACCAGATGAAGATAGCTATAGGGTTGAAGCATAGAAGCCTCAGCTAGTTCTAGAGCTTTAATCATGCATATATGTGCTAATACACCAAGTATGCAGATTATAGCTATCCAGAACCAATCAATTGATGCAACCTCTTTATAATAAAATGGTCCTATAGAGGAAAGAATTATTGCTCCTATAATTGCCGTATAAAACAATGTTGTATCATTATTATCTTGTCTTGATACCAGCCGAGTTAGAATTTGATATAGTGCAAAAAGAAATGCACAACCTAATGCAATAAATGAAAAGGGTTCAAAAACATTTATACCAGGTCGCAAAATAATCATAATGCCGACAAAGCCAAATATAATTGCTGTCCATCTTCTCCAGCCGACAGATTCTTTTAATATGAAAACGGATAACACCGTTACAATTAATGGTCCAACGGCAAATATTGCAGAAGTTTGAATTAAACCTATTTTATAAAAACAATAATGGGCAAAACATAGTTCTATAGTTAATATTATACTTCTTATAATCTGCAACAAAGGATTTTTACTTTTATATACTACTTTAAGAGATTTTCCTTTTCTTGAATACAAGATAATTATAAATAATGCAAAAACCCAGTATCTAAACATTCCAAGTGTTATTACATTATAATGTTGTGATAGGTATCTAATTACGCCATCCATTAATGAGTATGATAAAATCGCGCATATCATAAGGAATATACCAATTTTGTTATTAGATGCCTTAATATTCATATAGCTCTTATTTAATTTTTAATTAAAGAATGAAAATAATAGTAGCTAAACAATATAATCCTTTTAAAGTAAAATATAGCTTATTCTTTACATAAAATATTTGGGGAAATGGAATGTATGTTCCAAAACACTTTGAAGAGAATAGAGAAGAAGAAATAAAGAGAATTATAGAAAATTATCCATTAGCTACATTAGTAGGTAACACTAAAAACGGTATAGTAGCGAACCATATTCCCTTAATACTATATAAATCTTTTCATTCTAAGAAAATATTGATTGGGCATATTGCAAGAGCTAATAAACTCCATGAAGAGTTGAAATATGATGATAATGTTATGGTAATATTTAAGTCAGAAGATGCCTATATAAGTCCTAATTGGTATCCCACAAGAAATAATAAGAAAGAGCATGTTCCAACATGGAATTATCAATCCGTACATTTATATGGAAAAATTTCTTTTAATAATAAGAAAAATTTTTTACTTAAAACTGTTAAAGAATTAACTAGTATTTTTGAAAAAAGTAAGAAAAAAACAGATTGGAAGATGAATGATGTTTCATCTGAATACATGTCTTCCATGCTTAAAGAAATTATAGGGTTTGAAATTAGTATTTCTAAACAAATAGCTAAGTCTAAATTAAGTCAAAATAGAGAAAAGGAAGATGTGCAGAATGTTATTAAAGAATTAAAAAACAATGGGTATACTTTTTTATCTAATTCAATGAATAAACTATAATACATTTTTTATCACTATGATTTGGAATATTTTTAAGCAACTTTTAGCGATCTTTTGTAAATAGCTTAATAACCCTAAAATTAAGTTTTAATATTTTTAATTAACCTAAGGGTCATATTACCTAAAACAACCATTCTAATTACTTGGTTAGGCATAGAAACATAGTTCTTAATTGTAATAAGGGCCTCATTAGTAATATTTTTATATTTAATTTTTTGCCTTCTGAGATTAATACCATTAGTATTTAGATAATATAATACTTCTCCAAACACTTTTTCTAAGTGTCCATTCTCATGGAATGATTTAAAGTTATCGTATATAATGGTTAAAAATTCTGGCCAGTAGGACAAATGTCTCCAGAGAGTAGCTACATGAGAATCTAGGCCTTGAGATGAGCCAAGAGAATTAACTTTCTTTACCTTTAGCCAGCTTTCAGGACTGATTTCTTCTTTATTCCTTAATCTAGGAAAAGTAGGTATTATTATTTTTTTTGATATATTGTTTATTGCTACACGAGGTTTATATTCTGACATTACTAAAGCTGATAAAGCCATTAAATTCATGCCATTAGATTTATTATAAGCCTCAATAATATTTTCAATATGTATTAAGTCACTTTTTTTTATACCTTTGCAATGGTTATTAATATTAGGAGTAGGTAAATTTATATTATTTATCATATTCTTTAGGGCTAGTTCAGGAGTGCCCGATAGATATATTGGCTTAGTGAGTAACCATATGTCTTCTAGACTATTATCCATACTTGCAAGTCCTCGCCATATAGAAGTAATAAGAGGAATATTCATAGTATTTCTTATGTCTTCAAATATTTCAGCTGTTTTTCCTTTAGCTGCATTTTCATTAATAGCAGTAACAGGATCATAGGAAAAATCTGAATTAGACAATGTCTTATCCAATATAATTATTCAATTTATAATATTAAATCATAGGTGTTAATGTTTGTCACTTTGATATTTGACTACAAAATTTTTAATAGTTTATAATTGAAATGATTTTAAATAGGCTTTTTTATAAAGGGATAAGATGGGAAGTTTAATAATTAAAGGTGCTCCAGGGTCTCCTTATACAAGAAAAATGTTAAGTATATTAAGATATAGACGAATACCTTATAAATTTATTATAGGTGGTTTGTTTGAAATAGGAATAATGAATACTTCTCATTTGCCGAAAGCAAAAATAAATTTGATGCCTACATTTTATTTTGAAAATAAAGATAAAAAATTAGAGCCTATGGTTGATTCAACATTTATAATAAGAAGATTAGAAAATTTATATTCAGCCAGGTCAGTTATACCTAGTAATCCATTACTAAAGTTTTTAGATTATTTATTAGAAGATTATGCAGATGAATGGCTTACTAAGGCTACATTTCATTATAGGTGGACTTATAATGAAGATATTAGAAAAGCTGGTAATACATTATCAAGATGGAGCTCTTTAACAGATAATGAAGATCAAATAAAATCTATTAGACATGATATTTCTCAACGTCAAATTTCTAGATTACACGTTGTAGGTAGTAATAAAATAACATCCAATATTATTGAAAAAAGTTATAAAAACATATTAAATTTATTAAATATTAATATGAATAATTATCCATATACATTTGGTCATAAGCCTATAGCTAGTGATTTTGCATTATTTGGTCAGCTTACACAATTAGCTGCTTTTGATCCAACTCCAACTAAGATAGCTGATAATATTGCATCAAGAATTGTTGCATGGGTGGGAGTTATGGAGGATTTGTCAGGCTTAGAAACGAATAATTTAGAGCTAGTTGATAGTCATAATTTAACAGAATCCTTAAGAAATATTTTTAAGGAAATTGGAAGAACTTATATCCCAGTTTTAATAGCTAACCAAAGGGCAGTTAATAATAATAAGGAAGAGGTAGAAACAGAGATAGATGGCTCTTTATGGAGTCAAAAACCATTTCCTTATCAGGCTAAATGTTTACAATGGTTAAAAGATGAATTTGATTTATTATCTAGTAAAGACAAAAAATTAACAGAGAATTTTTTAAATGGAACTGGCTGTGAGGTTTTGTGTAATGAAAAATAATATTTATAAAGAATATCATTTAAAATTAACAGAATGTTTTTTATTAATTGAAGAATGCTATTGGGATCTTCAAGAAGTATATGATGAGACTAAAATTAATTATAAATTTGATGAAAAAAATAGTGCTACATTACCATATGGTTTATGGAAATTTTACTTGATAGAAGAATGTTCTAAAGAAATAGCAGTAGAAAAAGGGAAGGGTATATATTCTTTAAGTTGTAATAATTTATTTAATTTAATTAAGGATTATGCAAATTGGAAACCTAAGGATGAAAATGATTGGAATAATGGCAATGATTTGCTTGGAATATCAGGTAAAGCTAAGGAATGTTTATCTAGTATTATTTCTGACTTATATAATAGAAAAGATGGTAATGTTGAATTTTATAGAGATTTGGAATTACCGGTGGAGTAGAAATGAAAGCTAGTATTAATGTAGAAAAAGGTGCTCTAGAATTAATGTCTAAGGGTAATTTAGAAGAGCCTGTTATTATGTTAAATTTATTAAAATATTTAGATATTGCAAAATCAGGCTTTGGAGTAGATGGCTTAACTGGAAGAAAGGCTTATGAAGTTTATGGTAAAAAATTTGCAAAATTTCAGCCAAAATATGGAGGAGAGCCTATATGGATGGGAAAAGTTCATAATTCTATAATTGGAATAGATGATTGGGACATATCTATTCTAGTACGTTATCCTAAAAGAATAAATTTTATAAATATGTTTAATGATCCGGATTATAAGGCTATTGCTCTAATCAGAGCAGCGGCTTTAAAAGATAGTAGAATTATAGAAATGTCAGAGTTATTGCACAGGAATATAAAATAATATGATTCTATCTATCGATCATATAGTTCTAACTATAACAAATTTAAATAAGACAGTTTTTTTTTATTGTGATGTCTTAGGTATGAAATTAGAAGAGTTTAAGTTGGGACCAAATAGAGAAATAAGAAAATGTCTAAAATTTGGCAACCAAAAAATCAATTTGCATGAAAATAATAACTTAATTAAGCCAGGCGCAAAAGTTGCAAAGCCGGGAACGGGAGACATTTGTTTTATTTCAGATAAGAATATATTAGAGTGGGAAAAAATTTTGACAAGAAATAATATAAAAATAGAACAGGGTCCTATTAAACAAATTGGCGCTACTAGTGATTTATATTCAATCTATATTAGAGATCCTGATGAAAATCTTATTGAAATTTCAAATAGAGTAAATATTTAATTTTTAATTAAATATTTATTAGTAACGAATTGTTTATAAAGAATTGAGGAAAAAAATTATATACTGAGCCGCTTATAAATAAAAATATAGAGAATATATATATATATTTATTGAAACATCTTAGACTAGTACATGATTTTTCATCTTTAGAGTCTGTAGGACAGGAGTGATTCCTGTTTCTTATTTTAATAATACCGCTAGTTATTATTAATGAACCTGAGATAATAAATAATAAAATGCTGTATTTTTCAATTAAAATTAATTTTGGAAAACTAGAGTATATATATGCTAATACAGGACCTCCTCCTAGTAACAGTAACAATGCAGGTAAAGCGCAGCATATGCACATACTAAGGCTAGCAAATAAGCTTGAAAGTGTTAATATTGTTAATTTTTTTTGTATTTTGTTTTTAGATATTATATTCATTTTTTACTATTTTTTTAAGTTTTTAATTTATTTAAATGTTTATATTTAAAACTTTATGACATATAAATAACTGAGGTGCCAGGAGGATCTGAATAAAAGTAACTTGGCACCTCAGTAATAATTAACTATGCAATGTTATTGCATGTTAGAAATATATTGTCAAAGAGAAAATAACATGTTATTTTTTTTTATGGAGAAAAAAATGCAAGATGAAAAAAAAAATAAAGCTATAGATATTTGTATTAAAAATAACGAATCTATAACTCCAAATAGGTTATTGATATTAGATATTTTATCATCAACAAAATTACCTATATCTGCTTATGATATACATGCAATAGTTAAAGAAAAAGGAAAAAATTTAAATATTTCTTCTGTATATAGAGTTATTGAATTTTGGGCACAATTAAAAGTTCTACATAAAATATCGTTTTTAAATAAATATATATTATGTGATAATACTGAAGAAAAACATACGCATATTACTAATATATGTACAAGCTGTTTAACTGTCATAGAGACATGTAATAAAGCTATGGGTTTAAATCTTGAAAAAAGTTCTAAAAATTTAGGCTTAATTTTAAGTCCTAATATGAATATAGAAATTCCTGTTATATGTGAGAGCTGCCAGTAATTAATTACAATTTATTAAAAATTATATTTATGAATTAGGAAATGAATGAGTAAAAATCTAATATCTGTAGAAAATCTAAATTATAGTTTAGGTGATAATACCAAATTTTCTTTAAAAATTAATAAATTTATTTTGAAAAAAAGTGATAGCTTTTTAATCTATGGTGACTCTGGATTAGGAAAATCAACTTTTTTGAATTTACTTTCCGGTACTCTTAGACCACAAGAAGGTGCTATTAATATTTTAGGGACAAATATAGTTGATAGCTCTTCTGCTGTAAAAGACAAAATTAGGGGTGATCATTTTGGAATAGTATTTCAAACTTTTAATCTATTACCCTATATTACCGTTAAAAATAATATTTTATTAGGCAAAGCTTACTCTAATAGAAAGCAATTATTATCCAGCAATGATGAAGTAAAAATATTAATGGATAAGTTATCTTTAAATTACAAAGACCTTGTAGATCGCAAGGCATACGAATTGAGTATTGGTCAGCAACAGAGGGTTGCAGTCGCCAGGGCATTAATTGGAAAGCCTGAAATTATAATTGCAGATGAGCCTACTTCGGCGCTCGATCAAGATAATCAAAAAGAATTTATTAATTTATTATTTAAATCATTGGATGAAAATGAACAGGGTTTAATTATGGTTAGCCATAACAAAAAATTATCTAAAAAATTTAAAATAGTTAAAAATATTACTGAAATATGTGAGGTTAATAATGATTAAATTTACTTTAGTATTTCAATCTTTATTAAATAGATGGTTGAGCTGTCTATTAATTATTTTAACACTTGCCTGTTCCATTTCATTATACTTTACTGTTTCTCGAATACAAGAGTCTGTTAAATCAAGCTTTAAAAATACTGTTTCTGGAGTAGATAGTGTGGTTGCTGCACGTGGTGGAAATTTGCAGATTTTACTTAATAGTGTTTTCCTTATTGGCGAACCTAGTGCTCCTATTCAATGGGATACTTATAAAGATATAACTGATAATAAAAAAATAAAATGGGCTGTTCCAATATCACTAGGAGATAGTCATAAAGGCTATCGTGTAATAGGAACAACTAATAATTATTTTAAAGAAATTAAATATTCATCTGGAAAAAATATAGAATTTCTATCAGGCAATTCTTTCAATGACGTATTTGATGTTGTTATAGGAAGTGTTGTTGCAAGTAAATTAAATTATGACATCGGTGAAGAAGTAGCCATAACGCATGGGTTGTCTGAAGTAGGAGAGGTTCATACTTTTCATTCAGATGATGAGAGTCCTGAAGAGCACGCAAAACATGAAGACCATGATGATCACGAAGACCACGCAAAGCATGAAGACCATGAAGAACATGCAAAACATGAAGAGCATGATGATCACGAAGACCACGCAAAGCATGAAGACCATGAAGAACATGAAGAACATGAAGAGCATGATGGTCATGAAGACCATGCAAAACATGAAGAACATGACGATCACGCTGGACATGATCATGAAAACTTAGGCTTTAAAATCACAGGAATTTTAAAACCAACAGGTACCCCAATTGATAATGCAGTATTTGTAAGTTTAGCTGGAATAGAAGCTATGCATACAGGTTGGATTGGTAATCAGAAAGTTATAGATGTATCAGTAGAACAAATTATGAAAAATGAATTAGAGCCTAAAACTATTTCTGCTGTATTTCTTTCTCTAAATAATAGAACGCAAATATTTCAGTTTCAACGAGATGTTTTGAATTATAAAAAAGAAGCAATTAGTTCAGTAATGCCAGGTATTACTTTATCTAGACTTTGGATGCTAACGGGTAATGTAGATAAAGCTTTTAAAATTATTACATTTTTTATTATTATTATATCTCTATTAGGTATGATAGCTATGACGATAGCCGGACTGAATAGTAGAAGAAGAGAGATGGCAATATTGAGATCAGTAGGAGCTTCACCTACAAATATAGTTAGTTTATTAATAGTAGAGTCAATAATAATTTCAATAATTTCTTGTATCGCAGGATATATACTAATGATAGTAATTTTCTCTTTAGGAAAAGATTATTTACAAAATAACTATGGTATCTTTATTGATAGTTTTTCTATTAAAAATTATGATTTACAAATTATAATTACAATTATATTTGCTGCATTAGTGGCAACAATAGTACCTGCTATACAAATTTATAGAAATACCTTGAGAGACGGTCTTGCAGTAAAATCTTAATATAAAAATTATTAGAGGTATATGATATGATAAAATTTATATATATATATGCCATTGAGCACTGTGCTGAGCGTGGTTTTGAAGATCATGAGCATAATTAAAAGCCATGCGAATAAAATATATTTAATGAAAACTACGATTTCTTATAGGTACTAAGAATTATTGCAGTGATTTAATTAGTATCGTTAATAATTCAAATAATAATATAATATATAATTGCTAATAATCAGTATTTGATATATTATATCGCACATGCAATTATATTGCAGTAAATAAGCATATCGTCATGAGTAATCATGTTTCAGTGAGCAAGTAGTTAATTATAAGGAGTTTATTTAATGATTAAGTTTAAAATTTTAATTACAGTTTTAATGTCTTTCTTTATTTATAGTAAAAGCGTTATAGCTGATGAGTTAGAAGATAGAGTAAAAGAATTAGAAGCAAAAATTGCAGAAATGGATAGTAAAGGTAGTGCTAAGCCAGAAGGTACATCTGCAGGTACTAAAATATATGGTAATGAGTTTAATCCATCTATAGGAATTATTCTTAATGGAAAATACAATAGTTTTTCTATGAAATCTGCGGAACCTGCTGTCAAAGGTTTTGTTATAGGACATGAAGGAGAGCGAGGTCGTGAAGGATTACAATTAGGTGAATCTGAATTAAACTTTTCTAGTTTTATTGATGATAAATTTTATGGAAGTCTAACTGCAGCTATTGTAAAAGAGGATGGAGAAGATAAAGTAGAATTAGAAGAAGCTTATATACAAACTACCCCTGATTTTAATTTCCCTGATGGAATGAGTATAAAAGCAGGTAAAGCATTTTGGACACTAGGTTATCTAAATGAACATCATGTACATGCTGATGATTTTGCCAACAGACCTCTACCTTATAGAGTATATTTAAATAAGGGTTGGAATGATGAGGGAGGAGAAATAACATATACCCTGCCAACAGATTATTATGCTGAAATTGGCGGTGGATTCTTCCGTGGTGATGATTATCCTATAAAAGGTGGTGATGGAGATAGCCCAGGAGCTTATTCTGTATTTGCTCGTATAGGTGGAGATATTAGCCAAGATCAAAATTATCGATTAGGAGTATACCACGTTGGTGGTGATAATGCTTCAGGTCGTAAAGGTAATGATGATGATAATACGTTTATAGGAAGCTCTAATCTATACGTAGCAGACTTTAGATATTCTTACGCTCCAACTGGAAATGTTAGAGAACGAGAATTGACCTTACAAGGTGAGTTTTTTGCTCGTAATGAAGATGGTACTTATGATGATGTAGTATTTAATGGTACTTCATATGGCTGGTATGCGCAGAGTGTTTATAAATTTAACTCTTCATGGCGCGGTGGTGTACGCTATAGTCAAATGGAGACTGCAGGCGTACCTACAGGCTTAATTGGCACAA
>CAJWSU010000040.1:0-7846 GCA_913046335.1 uncultured Pelagibacterales bacterium
ACCAGCGTACGTGTAAGCGTACCGTGGGTTCGAATCCCACTCTCTCCGCCATTATATTTAAAATAATCTAGGAAGTAATGTTTTTAATAATAGATTTAAAATAAGTTAATTCAGTATCTTTTGTATCCCATGATGAAACAAACCTTGTTAAATCTTTTTTACCATACCAGGGATTAAACATAACATTATTCTCTCTTAATTTGTCTTGTATTATCATAGGAATGCAAGCAAATACCATATTAACATCAACATTATATTCAATTGTAACATTATTAATTTTTTTTAATAATATCATTATATCTTGAGCATACAAATTAGCTTTTCTTGCTGCCTTTAGCCAATTCTCATCTTCTATCCATTTTATAATTTGACCAGACACAAATTTATTTTTTGACCATAAATGTCCCGTTCTTTTTTGGCGCCTTTCTAAGTCATCAATAATTTCTTGATTAAAAACTATGATAGCTTCACAAGAAATAGTTCCATTTTTTGTCGTACCTAAGCTAAGTATGTCAATTCCATTTTTCCATGACAATTCTGCTGGTTTAACATTTAAAGAGGCACAAGCATTTGAGAATCTTGCTCCGTCCATATGAGTTCTTAGATTATATTTTTTTGCAGTATGTGTAACTTTATTAATATCATCAGGAGTATATATTGTTCCTAACTCACTTGCTTGTGTTAAACTTATTACTGAGGGTAAAACTTCATGTATTCCATGTAATCCATGATTATTCATTTTAGTAATAAGTTTTTTTTCAGTTATTAAAGCATTATCTGTTGGAATAGTTAATAATTTAGCACCACCCGTAAAAAACTCAGGAGCGCCACATTCATCCCCTCCTATATGTGCATCATCTGAACATAATATACCTCCATAAGGAGGGCATATAGAAGATAGTGCTATCGAATTTGCTGCAGTTCCCGATGAAACAAATATTACCTTTAAATTGGTTTCAAATAAATCTGATAACATTTTAGTAGCTAATTTTGTTACTTCATCTGCACCATAGGCAGGAGAAGAATCTTCATTAATAACCTTTAAATAATCAATAATTTCCGGAAATGCAGATGATTGATTATCAGATTGAAAGTTTAATTGATCCATTATATTATTTTGCACCTGTAATTTTTTTAATATGATCTATCATAGCCATCATACCTACTTGTCTTCTAACGGTTAAACCGGGACCAAGGCCAAGTTGATCAACTATACTGTGTTTTAAATCTTTTATTTCATCCTGAGAATGTCCACTCATAGCTTTAGTTATAATTGCAACCAAACCTTTAACAATTGCTGCATCACTGTCACCTCTAAAGAAAAATCTATCATTTTCTTTTTTATGAATGATCCATACCTGAGCTTGACAACCAAACATTTTATTAATTTCAGTTTGTTCATCAGCATCAAATGAAGGTGTTTTATTTCCAATATCAATTAAATATTGATATTGACCCATCTCTTGCTCTAATTCATATACTGCGGTTAAGTTCTCTGCATAGACTTTTAGTTCTTCAATCATGTAGCATCCTTATTATTTATAATTAATTGCTTTTTGAAAGCTAGGTCTTGCCTCAATTCTCGATAGATAAGCTAAAATATTACTTTGTTCTTCATTAACACATTTTAGTTTATTAGACATATATAGAGCATGACCTAACATAATATCAGCAGCAGAGAATTCTCCAATGAGATATTCTTTATTTTCTAAACTTTTATTAATAGGTAAAAGCGACTTAGATAACAACCTTTGAGCTTGCCCAAGAACTTCAAGGTTTCGTCTTTCTTCTGGCAATATAATAGTGTGTACAACAATAGTATTCATAGGTGGCATTACCATTCCTTCACAATAATGAAACCACTGAAGATATGAAGGAAATAAGGGACTATTAATTTCAGGTTTTAATTTATCTGGCGCATGTCTTGCCAATATATACTCCACAATTGCTCCTGATTCATATATAGTAACTTCATCACCATCTTCAAGAACAGGAATTCTACCCAATGGATGCTTTTCTCTGTGAGCATCTGATTTTAAATCTGAAGGGTGGAATTTCATACTATTTATTTCATAAGGTAACTTTAGTTCTTCTAATAGCCATAATATTCTTCCTGCTCGTGAATTGGGAGCATGATGTAATTTAAGCATTTTTTTCATCCTTATTTTGTTAGTAATACCACATTTTTTAGCTAATTTGACTTTTACATTTTATTAATTAGTATAATTCGTATGGGATTCAATAAAAAAAAAATTTTTAGAACAAATAATAATAAAAAAACATATATATTAATTATTATTTTAATATTATTGACAACACTTTATTTCAATTATTTTTAATTAATATCTTTCTACCATAGTCCTAGTGTCCTACCATTGCCTGCTAAAATAGCAAAACATGTAATGATGTGAAGTAATATCCAAAAACTTCTAAGTGTTAAAGCACGTTTAACATCCTTTTGTTTTATAGGAGGGTTAATAGGAGCATCTGTATCATTTTCTCCTATAGGCATGCCTACAGTTCTTGCCCAAAGCCTAATCCATTTACGTTGACCACTCATGAATTCACCAATAAATATGTTTTTACTAAATTTTTTATTAATAATCTTAGTAACTTAAAATATAGATACGCATCCAGATAATAAAATAAAGCAAACAAATGTATATAAAATATTTTTCATATGTAATTTGTACTAAATAAATTTGATTTAATCAATTAAAGGCCAATAAATTTAAGTTCTTATTTTATATCCTGTTTTAAACATATAAAATATTATTAATAAACAAAGGCTAGCAAAGCTAATCGTCGCGATGATACTTATAGCAAAACTGAAATCAGAGACATTAAAAAATGTCCATCTAAACCCTGAAATCAAGTATACAACTGGGTTAAACATAGATAGTTTTTGCCAAAATAAAGGAAGCATAGATATTGAATAAAAACTTCCACCTAAGAATACTAGTGGAGTGATTATTAACATAGGTACCAGATTGAGTTGTTCAAAATTTTTAGCCCACAAACCTATAATAAAGCCAAATAAGCAAAAAGATATGCAGGTTAATATTAAAAAAATTATCATATAAAAAGGATGCATAATATTTAATGGAACAAATAGATGTGCGGTTAGCAAAATTAATATACCTATAGAAAATGATTTAGTAGCTGCTGCTCCAACATAACCTAATATAATATCTATTGTTGATACAGGTGCAGAAAGTAATTCATTAATTGTACCTATAAATTTGGGAAAATAAATGCCAAATGAAGCATTTGTTATGCTTTGCATCAATACAGAAAGCATAACAAGACCAGGTACTATAAAAACTCCGTAACTAATATTATCTATAGTCTCTATTTTAGAACCAATAGCGGATCCAAATACGACAAAATATAAGATTGTTGAAATAACAGGAGCCAATAAACTTTGAGATATTGTCCGAAATGTTCTAGACATTTCGAACAAATATATGGCTTTAATGGCATAAATATTCATATGTTTATTCCTTAACAATATTAACAAAAATATCTTCAAGAGAACGCTGTTTTGTTTGTATGTCTTTAAGTTTTATTTTTTCAGAATTAAGATCATTTAAAAGCTTAGTAATACCTGTTCTATCTGTATTAGTATCATAAGTATAAGTTAGAGTCTTTCCATTATTACTAAGTTTTAATGCATATTTATTTAAAGAATTTGGAATAACTGTTAATGGTTCATTTACAAAAATATTTAATATTTTTTGTCCCATTTTTTTCATAAGAATATTTTTTTCTTCAATTAATAATATTTTTCCATCGTTAATAAATCCAATTCTATCTGCTATGTTTTCTGCTTCTTCGATATAGTGAGTTGTAAGAATTATTGTAACACCTTTTTTCTTTAAATTAGAAATAATATTCCACATGTCTTTTCTTAACTCAACATCTACTCCAGCAGATGGCTCATCAAGAAAAAGTATTAAAGGTTCATGACTTAATGCCTTAGCTATTAATACTCTTCTCTTCATTCCACCTGATAATTCAATAATTCTAGTGTTTCTTTTTTCCCATAAAGATAGTTGTTTAAGAAGGCTTTCTATATATGAGGAATTTTTTGGTTTTCCAAAAAGACCTCTAGAAAAATTTACAGTTCCTAATACAGTCTCAAATTGTTCTATTGATAGTTCTTGAGGAACTAAACCTATGATACTCTTTGTTTTTAATGAATCTTTTATTACATCTAAATTATCAATTTTAACATCACCACTAGATTGTTTAGAAATACCAGTTATAATAGAAATTAGGGTGGTTTTTCCTGCTCCATTAGGGCCTAAAAGAGCAAAAATTTCTCCTTTATTTATATCTAGAGATATATTTTTTAAAGCTTTAAATCCGCCTGGATATTTCTTATTTAGAGAGTTAATTCTTATAATTGGCTGCATTAATAATCCTAATTGATATGTAAGATAGTTCTATAAAAAAAAATTACTAGCTATTTTATTTTATAATAATTTAACAAAAATAAATATTATACATATAGATATAATTACAAATATACCTATGTAAGGAAATTTTATTTATGTAATAGCAAATAAGGCTTTTAGCTTTATAAATAAATTACTTATGGCCAGTTTATAATTGCTATAATCATAAATATTGTAGCAATTAATAGTAATAGTATTTTTTTATATATTTCTTTTTTCATTTTTTTTCATTATTTTTTTTATCAATATACCTTAGTGTATTTCTTAACCATCTAATCGCTTCTTCTTTTTTTTCAGGAGAAAAAGTATTAATTTTTTTTAAGAAAGCATCATAATCATTAATAGCTAGTTTAATTAATTCAGTAGCTTCTTCTATTTTAGAGTTTTCTATATTCATAAAAAATACTTTATTATTTTATATAATTTAAATATTTAACTATTAAAGGCCACATTAATTTTGGATAATAAGTATGTCCCTCTTTAGCTTTAATCAATACTAAATTATTTATAGCATTTTCTAATTTATATATCATTTTTGGAGTTTTTAAAGCTTTAATTGCATATCTATAAGGCCATATGTGATCTTTCACACCCGCTACTATTATACATGGTCGCGGAGAAACAAGAGATATTATAGTATCTTGGTCCATCCACTCATGAAAACCTGGAATATCATTATAACCAGTAGTACCTCTATCTAATAAAGTTTCCTTAGTTAATCCTATACAACCGCCTACGGCTATGCCATCTATATTATTATCTGCTGCAGCAGCTACTAGTGCAGTAGTTCCTGCTGCAGAATAACCTTTTAACCAAACAGGATGGTTTTTATAATTATTTTTTAACCATTTAACTAGAATGGATATTTCGGAAACAGTTTCACCTAAACTTGTTTTACCTAATATTAAGGAATGAAAACTAAAATCTATAGTAGGTGATGCATTAGCCTTAGTTAACTTCCTTTCTTGTCTCTCACCAAAACCTATTCTTTCATAAGAAATTGCAATAAAACCTTTATCTGCTGCTTGTAGAGCTATAGCGCTACCATTAATAATTTTGTATATATCAGCGGGCATTTTTATTTCTGCTATACTTAAATGAGCACCTGAATTTGTTCCTTGCATACAAATCATAACACCTCTAAATTTTTTGAACTTATCATTAATGATAATATCTATAGGTGCATGTCTATTTTTTGAAAATTCTACATAAATTCTTGTTCTTGAATAACCATTTTTAATTGGCATTTTTATGCGACCTACCTCTTTAAAATATAAATTTTTATTGAGGCATAATAAATCTATAAATTTTTTATTAATATTTTTTTTCCATTTATTATGTGACTTTTTGTTTTCTAAATAATTAAGTTTGTTATATTTAAATTTAGAATTTTCCTTAATTATATCACTAGGAGAAAAGAATAAATTTTTGGGTATTGTAGGATATGGATTATAAGCTTTATAAAGCGTTATATGGAGCCTTCTTTTTAAAGCTAAAAATTTTGAAAGTATGTAGACATATATTTTTTGCATTTTTAAATCAGTTTATGAAATAATCAGTAATATTATATAAGTTTTAATCCCCTTTAAATAAAGGCTCTCTTCTATTTATTGAAGCATCTACACCTTCTTTAAAATCAGATGTTTTTCTTAATATATTTTGTTCTCTTGCCTCTATTTTAACTGCTTCTTCTATTTTATCAGCTAAATCATGATTTAGAGTGTTTCTTATAGCTTTTATTCCCAAGGGACCTGAAGAATTTATTTCGCTAGATATTATTTTTGCTTTATTTAGTAATTGTGACTGTTCAACTAAATAATCAGCTAAGCCAATATTGTAAGCTTCTTCTCCATTTATTCTTTTACTTGTTAATAACATTAATTTTGCTTTTTGCATTCCTATAACTCTTGGTAAGGTAATAGTTGTTCCAAAACCTTGGTGAAAACCAAGTTTTCCAAAATTTGCACTAAATTTAGATTCTTTGCATGCAATTCTAAAATCTGCTGCAAGAGCAACTCCTAATCCCCCACCTATAGCAGCACCTTGTATAGAGGCAATTATTGGTTTTTTTGTTCTAAATAACCTTACGGCTTGTATGTAAAGGTCTTCATAAATATTCTCCCCATTGGTAAAATTTGATTTAGTAAAATCTGCGCCCGCACAAAAGTTTTTACCCTCCGAAGATAATATTATTGATCGACATTTATTTTCTTGATCCATTTCTTCTAAAATATCTGCAATTTGACTGATAAGGTTTCTATCAAAAAAATTATGAGGAGGACGATTAATTTTTATATATGCTGTATAATTTTCTAGATGGAATATAATGTCTTGTTCAGTTTTCATAAATAAATCCTTTTAAATTATAGTAATAAAAAATATTTAAAATTGATATAAAATAAATGATGCGAAAAATTATATTTTATATAAGAATATAAAAATAGTTAAATAATTTCTATTTATACAAATAGGATCTTCCTTTAAAGTTAAAAAATAAGGATTATTAAAATGAAAAAAGTATGTTTAGTAATAGGAGCTGGTGCTGGAATAGGTGGAAATACTGCGTATCGTTTTGCCTCCGAAGGCTATCATGTAGCATTATGTAGAAGAGGCAACCAAGAGGGCTTAGATACTATGTTAGAGTCTATTAAAACTAATGGTGGATCCGCATCTGGTTATATATTAAATGCTGTAAAAGAAGATAGCATTGAGAATGTTATCAATAAAATTGAATCAGAAGTTGGTGGAATAGAAGTAATAATATTTAATTTAGGTGCTCAAATAGGAGATGTTGCACTAAATGATTTAAGCTACAAACAATTTGAATTAGGTTGGCGCATGGCTACTTTTGCATTATTTAGAACTGCATCAACAGCATTTCCATATATGGAAAAAAGAGGCAAAGGAACATTAATAGTTACTTCTTCTACTGCATCTGTCAGGGGAAATCCTAAACAGCATTCTCATGCATCTGCTATGGGAGGTAGAAGGTTATTATGCCAAAGTCTAAATGCTGAATATGCACCTAAAGGTATTCATATTGCACATATTATAGTAGATGGAGCAGTAGATGCTCCTGATACATTAGGTAGAATGCTAGGCGCAGAAAAATTTCAAATATTAAGAGAAAAGAAAGGTAATGAGCATGATGGGCTTATGCTACCTGAAAAAATTGCAGATACATATTATCATATTGCCCAACAGCAAAGGTCAGTTTGGACTCATGAAATGGATATGCGAGCTTTTTCAGATAGCCCTTGGTGGAATGATAATAATAATAGTTATATATAATTATTTAATATTAGAAAAATTAGCAGGAATTAATATTTTACTTTCTTGAGATTCAAATAAGTCAATTGCTTTAGCAATATATTTTTGCCAAATTT
>CAJWSU010000041.1:0-7819 GCA_913046335.1 uncultured Pelagibacterales bacterium
TATATTCAGCATACGTTTTTACATTTTTAGTATTAATATTTATTGGTATAAAATCTTTTGTAGGATTTAAAAAATCTAATAAAAAAATTAGTAGTTTTAAGAATAACGTAAAAAAAAATACATAGCATGAATATAGCAAAAATAAAAAGACGTAAAAGATTATCAATATTATTTTTAGGTTTCATAGCAATCAGTATATCAGGTTTTCTCATATTATCTGCTAGCCGTGATTCACTAATATTTTTTTATTCTCCTACTGACCTAGTAAATAAACAAGAGATTGTTGGCAAAATAATTAGAATAGGAGGCTTGGTTAGAGAGGATAGTATTAAATTGAAAGAGTTGTCAGAGATAGAATTTATAGTTGAGGATGGTGAAAATTATATTTTAGTAAATTATACTGGGATGTTACCTGATTTGTTTAGAGAAGGACAAGGAGTTATATGTGAAGGCAAGATTGATGAAAATTCTATTTTTATAGCTAATAAAATTTTGGCAAAGCATGATGAAAATTATATGCCACCTGAAGTTGCTGAAGCACTAAAAAAAACTGGCAAGTGGAAAGGAGAAGGTGACGAAAAATGATTATTGAATTGGGACATTTTTTATTAGCTTTAGCTCTTTCATTATCTATTTTCCAATTTTTACTACCAGCAGTAGGAGTTAAATTCAATTCTTATAGTATGATGAAGTCAACTTCTATTATAGCTTATATGAGCTTCATATTAGTTTTATTCTCATTTGCATCTTTAGTTTATGCATATATTACTTCTGACTTTTCTGTTTCATTAGTAGCAAAAAATTCACATTCATTAAAACCTCTTCTCTATAAAGTATCCGGTGTATGGGGAAATCATGAAGGTTCTCTATTATTATGGGTACTAATATTAACATTTTATAGTGCAGCTGTTGCAATATTAGGTAGGCGTCTTCCTTTAAAGTTGCTTTCACTAGTTTTGTCATGTCAAGGTTTAATAGCAGCAGCATTTATAAGCTTTATCTTATTTACATCTAATCCATTTATTAGGATATTCTTTCCGAATGCAGAAGGTGAAGGTTTTAATCCAATATTACAGGACTTTGGTTTAGCTATACATCCTCCATTTTTATATTTAGGCTACGTAGGGTTATCAGTAACATTTTCTTTTTCGATTGCAGCTTTATTAGTGGGTAAAGTGGATACAATTTGGGTTAAATGGGTCAGACCATGGACTTTAATAGCATGGGTGTTTTTAACTATTGGAATTGCGCTAGGTTCTTGGTGGGCATATAGGGAGCTAGGATGGGGAGGTTGGTGGTTTTGGGACCCTGTAGAAAATGCTTCTTTTATGCCCTGGCTTGCTGCTACTGCATTATTACATTCTTCAATAGTTGCTGAAAAAAGAGATACTTTAAAAGCATGGACTATTTTATTAGCAATTATAGCATTTTCTTTTTGTTTGCTAGGTACATTCATAGTGAGATCAGGAGTTCTTGTTTCTGTTCATGCATTCGCATCAGATCCTTCAAGAGGGCTATATATTCTTTTATTACTAGTGTTCTTTACAGGAGGAGGGTTAGCTTTATTTGCTAAAAGAGCCCCATATCTAAAATCTGGCAGTCTTTTTAAGCCTTTAAGCAGGGAGGGAGCATTAGTAATTAATAATATAATTTTTGCATCTGCTGCTGCAACTGTCCTTTTAGGAACATTATACCCAATCTTTATAGATGCTGTAAATAATTCAAAAGTCTCTGTCGGGCCTCCCTATTTTGAGGCGGTCTTTATACCCTTGATGGTCCCTGCTATATTGTTATGTGCTTTTAGCCCTATGCTTTCTTGGAAAAGAGCTATAATGGATAATATTATAGAAAGAATTATTGCTGTATTTATATGTACTCTTTTTCTAGCATCTCTGATTATTATTATATATGGAGGGTCAGCTTCAGCATTCCTAGGACTCTTTTTAGCATTCTGGCTTATATGTGGAACATTATACGAATTCTTAATAAAAGTAGGAGTTAAATCTTCTTTTAAAACTTTTATACAAAGATCATTAAATTTGCCTAGGTCTGCTTATGGTATGAGCATAGCTCATATAGGGGTTGCTATATTTATTATTGGTGCGACAGTTTCTAGTGCTTGGCGCATAGATATAGAAAAGCCAATAATATTAGGTGAAAAAATAATAGTTAAAGATATAGAATTAACTTTTAAAGGTATTAAAAGAGTTGAAGGTCCTAATTGGAATGCAGATAGAGGTGAGTTTGAAGTCATTAAAAGTAGCGGAGCTAAATATTTATTATATCCAGAACGTAGATTTTATCCTGCATCAGAAGTAAATACAAGTGAGCCAGCGATTATGTCAGGTATATTTTCTGATTTGTATTTAGTATTAGGAGAAAGCCTTCAAGAGGAAGATAGCTTTGCATTTAGAATATATTATTCTCCTTTTATTAGTTGGATATGGTTTGGTATAATGCTTATGGCGATGGGTGGGATTTTATCTTTATCAGATAGAAAGCATAGACTAGGCTATGGTTTAAAAAAGGTCTAAAATGAAAAATAAGCTAAAATATTTTTATTCATATGTGCCACTAATTATTTTTTCTATTTTAGTTCTGTTTTTTGCTAGACAATTAATCTTAAAAGAAGACCCTTCTGAATTACCATCAGTTTTATTAGATGAAAAATTTCCGAGTATGGCTTTATCAAGATTAGCAGGCTATAAGTTATTTTCTAACAAAAATTTAATGAATGCAGATAACCCGTCATTAGTTAATATTTGGTCTAGTTGGTGTGTACCATGTAAAGTTGAGCATGAGTTTTTAATGAGAATGAGAGAAGAGCATAACATTATTATATACGGAATAAATTATAAAGATAATAAAGAAGATGCATTAAAAGTATTAGATCTGAATGATAACCCTTTTTATGCTATTGGGGTTGATCAAGATGGAATGCAATCTATCAATTTAGGTGTATATGGTGTTCCAGAAACATTTATTATAGATAGAAGTGGCAATATTAGGTATCGTCATGTAGGACCAATATTAGAATATGATATGGAAAAAATTATTTTACCTATTATTATTAAAATTAAGCAGGAAAAATTATGACAAGTTTAATAAAGTTTATATTTTTTTTCTTTATTATCATTAATTCTGTTTTAGCAGTGGATACTTCTGGCCCTAAAGATAAAGTAGCATATGAATTATATAAAGAGCTTCGTTGTTTAGTATGTCAAAACCAATCCTTGCTAGAATCTAATGCACCTTTAGCACTAGATTTAAAAAAAGTAGTTATGGATAAGATAGAATTAGGACAATCAAAAAGCGAAATAAAAACATTTTTAGTAGATAGATATGGAGAATTTATTTTATTAAAGCCAAAATATTCTATTCAAAACTTTTTATTATGGCTTGGACCAATATTTTTTTTATTAATAGGCTTTTTTATTACTTTTACCTTTTTAAAAAAACAATCTGTTTACAAAGAAGAACCTCTTCCTTTAACGGATGAAGAAGAAAATAGTTTGAAAAAAATACTAGATAATAATGTATTCTAATGAATATATTTATTTTTATCATAATTTTAATAGCATTGTTTTTTTCACTAACAATATTATATTTTTTAAAAAAATCCACAAAAAGTTTATCAGTAAACGAGGTAAATAATAATATTTTTAAACAACAGTTTGATGAAATTAGTAAAGACTTTAAAATAGGAGTTATTAAGCAAGAAGAATATGAGTTATTAAAAAACGAGCTTTCTAGAAGAGTTATAAAATACTCTTTAAAAAATAATATAGAATTAGCAGGAGTTGAAAAAGTAGGAATTTATTTTTTTAAATTAATCTCCGTGCCAATAATTATTATTTCCTCAATAATTTTTTACTATTCTAATGGGCAGCCTAGTTTACCAGATTTATCATTCTCTTATAGGGAAGCAAATGGTGTGCCAGAAGTTTTTTATCAGAAAGCAATAATAAATATTGATAAGCAAATTATTAATGAAGAAAATAATGTAGAATTATATGTTTTAAAGGCGAACACATTAAAAGCGTTAAATAAAAATGATCAAGCTTTAATTGTTTGGAAATATATTATTGATAATTTCCAAGGTGAGATAGATGCAATAACATTTTTGTCTTATGGAGAAACAATCATACAAGGCGCGATTAATAAAGACAATAAAATTATAATTTCAGATGTAGCTAAAGAAGTTTTTGAAAATGCAGCCAAATTGTCAAGTGTTGAAAACGAGGTTGGAGCGTTGGCTAGATTTTATATAGGTCTGCACGCTTATCATAACGAAAACATGTTATTAGCTAATAATATCTGGAGTTTTATTATAGAGTCGGCACCTAATGAAGCGCCATGGAAAAAGCAGCTTGAAGTACAGATTAACCAATTTTCTGATAATAAAGTTAATACGCAAGAACAGAATATACTATCTATGGTTGAGCGTTTAGCTAAGAGGCTTAATGATTCTGATAGTCAAGATATAATTCAATGGCAAAAGTTAGGGCGATCCTATTTGGTATTAGGAAAAATAGTTGAGGCGAATAATGCTTATCAAAAGGCCTATGATCTAGATATTAGCAACATAGACTCAGCTAAAGGTTTAGCTGAGTCTATGTTGCTTAGTCAGAAGGATAATACAAATGTTAATAATAATATTATCATTTTATTTGAAAGTATTCTAAGTAAGGAAGAGAATTATCCACTTGCACTATGGGTGATAGCAGAGCACGAAATAATATTAAATAATTACAAGAGAGCTAAAATATTATTAAATAGACTTTTAATACAGTTGTCTGAAGATTCAGAAGAATATAATTTGGTGATTAATAAGATTAAAGAAATAAATAAATAGGACGATTTAAAATGAGTATAAATATTTCAGTAGTTATTCCTATTTATAATGAAGAAGGCAATATAATTTCTCTAATAGAAGAGCTGCTTCCAATAGTCGATCAAATAGGAGGCGGAGAAATAATTATTGTAAATGATAATTCAAATGATAGCAGCAAAGATCTAGTTTTAAATAAGAAAGACAGCAATAAGACCAAAATCAAATTATTGAGTCATTTAAAGCAATCTGGCCAAAGTGCAGGATTACTAACAGGTATTAAATTTGCAAGTAATAATTTAATAGTGACTTTGGATGGAGATGGTCAAAACGACCCAAAAGATATTATATCTATGATGGAAACTTGGAAGACTTCTAAAAAGAGTCAAGAATTATTAATAATTGGTCATAGGGTAGATAGGAAAGATACTCGGTCAAGGAGATATGCATCCTTGTTAGCCTTAAAAGTGCGAAAGTTCATACTAAGGGATTCAACTCCAGATAGTGGGTGTGGTATTAAAATATTTTCACGTAATTTATTTTTAAGCTTACCTTATTTTGATCATATCCATAGATTTCTACCTGCTTTGACTCGAAGGCAAGGAGGGGAAGTTATATCTCATGCCGTTAGTCATAGAAATAGGTTGTCTGGTGTTTCTAAGTACAGTAACTTGCAGAGATTCAAGGTAGGAGTAGTTGATTTATTTGGAGTTTCTTGGTTAATAAAAAGATCTTCATTTCCAGTAAAAGTTATTGTTGAGAATAAAGAAAAATAATAGGGAGTAGAGATATGAATGAATGTTTACAATTAAGCGTAATGTGGGTGATTATAGGTTTTATAGGACAAGGTTTATTCTCTGCTAGGTTTATTTTTCAATGGATAGTTTCAGAAAGAAAAAAACAAAGTATTATACCTGTTGGTTTCTGGTATTTTTCTCTATTAGGTGGGGTCACACTTTTTGCCTATGCTATACATAAAGCAGATCCTGTTTTTATAGTGGGACAAGGCGCAGGGTTATTAGTCTACTCTAGGAATTTATATTTAATAAGAAAGAGAGCTAAAACTGATAAGTCATAATAAGTTATGTATATAAAAAATTATAGCTCGAATTATTATATTGCTTTATTTCTTTTTACTGTTTTCGTAATAAGAACATTTCTTTGGCAAGCGGCTGGCTTAGATTTGTCATTCGATGAAGCTCAATATTGGACCTGGTCTCTAAATCCTGCATGGGGCTATTACTCAAAACCGCCATTTTTATCATGGCTAATAAAAGGCTTTACATCCTTATGTGGTCATTCTGAATTTTGTATTAGAGTGGGGTCACCTATATTACATTCTTTATCAGCATTTTTTATTGCGTTAACAGCTTCTAATTTTCAGCCCAATAAGAATAAAAAATTTATCGGGTTTATTGCTGCATCTATATGGATTTTAATACCTGGTATAAGCCTATCTTCAGGCTTCATCAGTACTGATGTTGCATTATTATTTTTTACTTCTATTGCATTGTGGTCATTTAGTAAAATTTTACTAAATGAGAATAGTTTTATGTATTATTTTATATTCTGTTTGTCGCTCTCATTAGGTTTTCTGTCTAAATATGCTATTATTTATTTTATTATAGGTATTGTCTTAGCTATAATTTTGGATAGGTTTATATATAGAAATATAAAGAATAGCTTTTCAAAACTATCTTTAGTCTTAATATTCTTTGGTTTTATAATAATTATTTTTCAGCATTTAAATTGGAATTATAGAAATAGTTTTATAACTGCTCAGCATACTTTATCTAATGCTAATATAGGAGGAGAAGGAAATAGTTTTAAGAATCTATTTAAATTCTTTTTTGATCAATTCTTTGTTTTTGGTCCGTTATCATTTTTGTTACTATTAATTACATTTTTTAAATATAAGAGAGTCTCTTTAGAAGAAAAAATATTGATATTTTTAACATTTACTCCTTTAATATTAGTTTTATTTCAGGCTTTTATGTCAAGGGCCCACGCAAACTGGGCGGCAATAGCATATGTGCCAGGCACAGTATTAATCGCTATACAAATAATTAATTATTGGGAAGAAAAACGAAAGATTTATTTTGGTATTGTATCTATTGGTATAATATTTATGATTTTAATTCCTCTATCTGGAGTGTATAATTTTGGAATAGATCCGTATAAAAAAAATAGAGGCTGGGCTGATTTAGGCGTAGAAATAACAAATATATATACATCATATCCTAGTGCTGTTCTTGTAACAGATGATAGAAGAGTGATGGCAGAGGCACTATATTATATGAAAAATAAGCCCCAAAAATGGGTTAGATGGAACGCAGATGGTTATATACATGATCATTATGAGTTAGTCACAAAACATAATGATTTAAAATCTGAAATTGGATTAATGGTTTCTTCAGAACCGAGTAACGATCATTTTGTTCTAAGCTTTAAAAAAGTTACATTTTTAAAAAACATATACCGGGTAGAGGCTAAAGATAAGAATAAGGAGTATAAAGTATGGCTTTTAGAGGGCTACAAAAATCGATAGGATTATTATATTATAATAGGAAAATTTGCTAATGATGAGAATTGAGGACTGGAAAGAAGATGACCTTTCTGAAGAACAATTAAGTGTTTATAAGGAGATTATAAAGGGCCCAAGAGGTAAAGTAGTGGGGCCTCTTAAAATTTGGCTTAATAATGCTGAGTTTGCATCATGCGCACAAGCTCTAGGAAAATACGCCCGATATGAAAGCAATTTGACTACTGCCTTATCTGAACTTATTATCATTACTACTGGAAGGTGTTGGTCATCAAATTTTGAATGGGAACAGCATGCCCCATTAGCTAAAAAAGCAGGAATTAATATTAAGTATATTAATCAAATAGCTAGTGCAAATAGACCAATTTTTGAAAATCATGAGCAACAGGCGGTATATGATTTTACAGCTGAAGCTAACATTAAAAAAAATGTTTCTGATAAAGTAT
>CAJWSU010000042.1:0-7243 GCA_913046335.1 uncultured Pelagibacterales bacterium
CTAAATAAATATTTCATAATATAAAAATAACAATAAAAAAAATGAATATTATGCTCAGCATAGTTTCTGAAAAAAGTTCGAAACTGGAAACGAAAGTCCCACCAAAAAAAACCCACTCGCTTGAGTGGGTTTTTTATTTATTCAAGAATTATTTTCTTCTCCACGGTTCCATCATCATAGATGTAAAAAAGAGTTTGATTCTTGATAACTTTAGACTTTCTACCTAAAATATCAATAATTTTAATTAATATTCTTTTTTCTGAATTATCTATTATATTTATATCTGTCGCGTTACACGCAGCTTGACAAGAAGATAAAGATGAATATTGACCTAACCCAGCACCAGATTCAAAACATCCAATGGCCGGTGTACAATCCCACGTTGAGTCGTTACAGATTGATATTATTGAGTCAAAACACGGGGTCAGACGCTGCATATACATTACATTCCAAGCACTTGTATGTCCAACTTTATATGACATATATGTACGCCATGTAATAGAATCTGTAGGTAATGGAGTTCCATATAAAGCGCAATCACCCGTAAGAATTGTATACATATAAGAAGCAATAGCTATATTTACATCTGAACTTAAATGCCAAGGGTCACCAATTGGATATATATTTACACCTGGAATCTCTTCTAACATTTGAGAGATAATTGAACGTAATGGCACATTTCGCGCATAAGGTAATTCAGAATTATTAATCATATGTACTGCAACACCTAAATCTGTTTCTACATCATTACTACTTACACGTTTATCTATTCCATATTGCATACTAATTAAACCTGTACTAAGATCATCTTGTAAAGGATATCCAAAAGAGAAATCAAACATTGCAGAGTCTACAACATACAGATGTGTAGTTCCCATACTAGATCTACCATAATTAAAATCTATTGGGGCATTTGCACTATACTGCAGTGTTTTCTGAGCTTCTGAAAAAACCCAATTTAAACCATTTAAAATTCCATACTCAGTACTTGTTCCACCATGATTGTAAATTAACATTGAATCTACAATATCACAGCTTTTAAATGGAGAAATAAATGACCTGCAACCAGAATAATGATTATTAGATACAGCACTGAAAATGGTTGAATCTGCAATATCTGCAATTACATCATCATAAATATAATTAGAAAAAGAAGCACTTCTATTAAAAATATGAGAATAAATCGAAGCAGCACTTAAATAAGCTCCATTTGGTGTAGGATGAAAAATATCAATATCAATCTTATTAGCAGGAAGATTATTCCAAGCAAGTCCAGCTGGAATATTTGCAAGCATAACTTTAGATCCATCTGATGTGCGATACGAGAATTCTTCAAAATGATTGATAGAAGCCGAATCACTTAACCATGGCATTAATAAAAGAGGGACTCCACCACCATCAACTATTTTTTCTGCAATTTTATTAACTCCTAAAGAATAAAATCCTGGCATAGTAGACAATATATAAGGATCAGAACCAATTACAACATAATCCCAATTAAAAATACTATCACCCATCAAAAACTGCATCCTTTGATTCCTATCTTCAGGCCAGAAATAATATTGAAATAAAGAATGACAATAATAATCAAGATTTGAAGTAATCTGATTTGCAATACCAGTACTAACATTTTTGGATCTATATATATCTTCAGCAACTACATTTAAACCTATTGTTATATTAGTGTCGGCCAACAAAATATTTTGTAATTCTATCGCAATCTGATAAGGTGAAAATTCTTCAGAATTATTATTAATTGATTCAGTAGTACCTAATACAAGTATATTCAAATCCCCATCATTATTTACATCTCCCATATTAGTTTGAGCGTTAGTTAGCAAGGTGATGAATAGAAACAAGATTGATAAAGAAATTCCCTTCATATTTTTTTTAATTTATTAGACAAATATATTATGTGATATTCTAAAAAAATAACACATGGCAATAAAACCTTACTCATTCAAATAATCTAATTTTCTAATAAGTTAGAAACTTGGACTAAAAGGTCCACCAAAATAAACCCACTCATTTGAGCGGATTTTTATCTATTCAAGAATTATTTTCCTTCTGAACAGCAAGCAGCAGTACAACCTTGATGTAAATCATTTTTATTCAAGGAAGAATCTTTAGGTTTTTCAGTATTAGAATAGCTATTTTTTTTATCAAAATTGAAGCTCTTCTTTTTTATTTTATTTATTTCCTTAAATTTTACTCCTTGATTTAATTTAATGTCTTCTGTATCAGAACTACAGCCAATAAAAGAGGCTATAATGATTATCAGTAGAAATGACTTTTTCATGTTTTATTTTTTATAAATTATTTAATACTCCCAAATACTTTTGATAAGTTGGTTTGTCAACTTTACTATTTTCCCACAATTCCAGTACAATTAATCTGTTTCTAGCAATAACAGATTCTTCTATCTCTAAACGAAACTTTCTATATGAATAATAATCAGTAGCGGTACATGAACTCCATAGATTTTGCACGTAGGAAACAGGATTAAAGAAATAGCTAAACTTTATAAGATTATTCTTATCTTCATTCTGAATTTCTATTTCATTTGCCGCATCAATATTCATTTGATTAATAATAGTACTTATACTTCTTCTTATTAGCTGATTATCTAATGTTTTTTCTTTAGCTTTTTTTGTTTGAACTAAATCAGGATGTATTTCCATTAAAATATCATATAAATCAATATCATCTAATTTAAACACTTCATATGTTTGTTTTCTATTTACATCTAAAAAATCAGTCATATAATTTACAGGATATTTAAAACTTACATACTGATGAACAGAGCCTGGAATAATAACACAGAACAATAACCAAATACTAATCATTTTAAATGCAACAGAACTACTGCTTCTAGCATTTTTATTAATAAAATAAAAAACAATTGAGAATGAAATAATATATACATTAGAAATTAAAACTAGTTTAAAAAGAGATTGGGTGCTATAGAATTCATCATTAAATAATCCAACACCTAAAATTAAAATATCAACTGATAATAATAATAGCAAGAGGTAAAATAATAATCTATTAAATATCCAATGATTTATTTTATTATTCTGTATAGAAATTAATTTATTGAATTTTAGATCCTTTTCTAGCCCATTAATATTATAAGTAAGAATAATCAACAGAATAGGAAGTAAGAAAATGATAAGAAAAGAAAAATCAATATTACCATTAATTAACCTCTCATAATTTGATATTTCCTCAACCATATCTGAATCATACGTGGAGCTCCATCTAGTCACTTTTTTATAAAATCCAAAATGCTCAGACTGTCCAATTCCTAGTGGAAATAGTGCAGATGGATTCTTAACTACATATGAGGGGGTATATCGAATTGACCAATATGGATCTTCAACATTAACCCATGGCTTATCTTCTGGCCCCTTTTTATTGTCTAACCATTCAGTAATTTGAATAAATTCTAACTCTTGCTTATCTTTAATTTCTGCAATTGTATTAATTTGTTTATGCATTATTTCATATCCATTATAAATAGAAAAACCACATAAAAGCATAAAAAAGATATAAGAAAAAAGCTTTGCCTTACTTCGATTAAAATGTTTAAACTCAAATAAAAAAACACTTATATTCATTATATTAATTCTTTACGTGAAAAAAAATTAATCCCAACTACTAAGATCATGCTCCAAAAAAGAAGACAGATAATATCAATCAAATATTTAGATAAAATAGACAAAAAATCTGCTTCTTTATAGCTAAAATCTTTTATTGATCTAAAAAACTCATTACTAGCTTTCCATCCACGCTCACCAGTTCTAGAGCCACCAAAAGCATATTCATCATTTAATGTTTTAATAAAATACCTTCTATATGATTCAGCAGCATTTAAGAAATCTAAATGATGAAACAAATCCGTTCCAGCAGATGCCATACTTAAACTTTGTAATGATGCGAATGGATTTATAAAACCACTAAATTGATAATTCCTTTTTTGAGTTTCTAGATTTTCATACAGGTCCCCATAATGCTTATCCCAAACTTTATTACCATATTCTTCATCAGCTTGCATTAAAATCCCTGCAAAATTAATAGGTAAGTCCGAAATACTATCAACATCATATCTAGCTAAAACCTCTTCTTCTAATTCTTTTTTTCTATCATCAAAAGGATTGTGGCCATCTATTCCTTTAGACCTATCTTGTTTCATCTTTTCAGTTAGCTCAATTCTTGTAGAAAGAGGTGTTAGGCTCTCAGTAAAATTACCTATTGTTTTTGGCAAGAAAATTGTCCAAAGCAACCATGTAATAATTGTTAAAGATAATGCAGAAGTACTTTTCTTAAGTATCAGAGATAATAATACTGTAAATGAAATAATAATAAAATAATATATAAAATAACTCCAGAAAAACACATTTAACCTTATAACCTGATCTAATTCTATATTACTAAAATTAAATAAACACTGTGCTATTATAGTAAAGAGTAATAATATAGTTGCTAAGGATAATAAGCTAAATACTTTTGCGAAAACTATTTTTCGCAAACTATTTCCTTGAACTAATAAAAGCTTTAACCTGCCACTTGATATCTCAGAAGTATAAATATTAAATGCGAGAAATATTAAAAAAAGAGGAATAATAAATTGAAATAACAGAGAGATTTTAAACTTACCAAATTTTGAAACAGTTAACGATTGTGAAGCTTCTGAAAATGCAACTTCATTCTGTTTATGGCCTTCTAAACGCAAAACTAAACCTGTTACTGCATTAACCCCCTCATCTAAACTATTAAGAATTGAATTTGGTTTAAAAGCATAGGTCCCAAAATGAGCTGCACTATGTGGGTTTGAAGGATTCATTTCATCCCATTGAGCTCTTATATGACTATGTGCATCATTTTGACTTTTAATCTGTTTATTATTTTGAACAATTCCAAAAAATGTTACTATAAATAATAATATTACAAAAAAAGAAATAAAAAAAAGAAATAATTTATTTCTAAGGAAACCCTTCCATTCATTATAAAAAATAATACTCATTTAATTCTTCATATAATCAAGATAAAGACTTTCTAATTCTCTAGAGCTTACATCTTTGGAAAACATTTCCTTAACTAAGGATCCACTTTTCAATATACCAATCTTATGGCAAGTTTCTCGAACTCTAAATATATCATGAGAAGCCATAAGAATTGTTGCGCCTCTTTCACTCATCTTCTTGAGCAATATAGATAATTCATTACTTGATAATGGGTCTAAGCCACTTGCAGGTTCATCTAGAAGGTATATTTTCGCATTTTTTGCATAAGCTATCGCGATTCCAACTTTCTGTCTCATGCCTTTTGAATATTCAGATATAGATTTATTAAAAGCTTCTTCTTCTAAACCACACTCTAAAAGAAATCTAGCTAATTCTTCCAAAGTAAATTTTAAGCCAGCAAGCTTTGAAAAATAATCTAAATTCTCAACTCCCGTTAAATAAGGATAGAGATTAACATTCTCAGGAATGTAACCAATTCTATCTTGTTGAATTATTGAACTATCATTGTTATCAACCATATTAATTTCTCCTCTATCTGCTTTCAGAAATCCAAGAAGCAAATTAAGAGTTGTGGACTTGCCTGCCCCATTTGCTCCTAACAAACCATATATCTCCCCACTCTTAACTTCTAAGGAAAGATTATCTAAGGCTATTTTATCTTTAAATTTTTTATCTATATTTTTTAACTGAATCATTTTAAAATTATTTTACATTAATTCTTATAACAATCTTTACAATAACCTTCAGCTGTTAATTTAAGCTCTTGAATAAAGAAACCCTTCATACATATAATTTCTGGTGATTTAATCTCTTCTAGACAGAAGGTTTGATTGCAAGAATAACAAATAAAATGTCCATGATTATGGTTATGTGAATTAGCATTACATTCATTTTCTCTACATAATGAATATCTTTTTAAATTATTAGCATCAGGTACTTTATGAATTAAACCTTTATTCTCAAAACTATCTAAAGATCTATATACTGTTACCTTATTAATCGAATTATCAAAATAATTCATAATATCATTAACCGACAATGATTTACTAGAAGAATGAAAAAGATTTAATAGTTCAGTCCTAAATTGGGTACAACTTATTCCATTTTGTGAAAAAATAGATTGATGATCTAAAAGAGTCTTACTTTTTAATTTCATATTAAACAAAAATAAAAAATAAATGCAACTCAGTTGCATTTATTATAGAAAAAAAAACTACTATTGCAATTATTCTAAAATTAAGAAAAATGAATAGAGCATCACTACTTCCTTTTGATAGTATCGGTATAATTGCAAGCACATTATGTGCAATTCACTGCATAGCTACGCCATTTCTATTTATTGTTAAAGCATGCACAGCTACGTGTTGTTCTGATGCTCCTTCATGGTGGTTAATGATTGATTATCTTTTTCTACTTATATCATTTCTTGCTATCTTCTTTATAAGTAAAAATCTAACTATTAAATGGCTAAAAATAGCTTTTTGGGTTTCATGGTTTCTATTACTATTCTCAATATTAAATCATTCTCTTAATATTTTCCCAATAATTAGTAACAACTTTATTTACATACCAAGTTCAGCAATCATCATACTTCATTTTTACAATCTGCAGTTTTGCAAATGTCAAAATAAAACATGCTGTTCAAAAGAAAATTAACTTACAGTAATAAATTAATGCATAATTTATCTAAACAAATACTATTATTTTAATAATCAATATAATAAGCATCTTCATACCATTCAATCGAATCGTTTTTTTTCTCATTATGCTTATGTATTCCTTTTTTATTCATTTCCAAAATATAATCATCGCATATATGATTTTTTAAACGCTGATTCAATAGTTCTTTAACATTGACTCTTGTATAGTCATTTTGTCTCTTTATCTCATTTTTTTTTGATGCTTCGATATCATAAAGCAATTCATTATATGTTTTACCAACAATATTAACACCAAGTTGATTGCTTATTGCTATGTAGCCTTCCAATTCCTTTAATTTATCTTCGGAAACAATCGCTTTAAGCTCAATGATATCTTTTTCCAACCTAACTTTATCGTATGTTTTTTCAAGAGGATTTGAGCAAGAGAAAAACACAATAGAAAAGAGAGCTAATAAAGGATAATTCATTCAGCAAACTTACTTAATAATTTTCTAAAAAAGTTCGAAATTAGGACCGAGAGGTCCACTAAAAATAAACACACTCATATAAGCGGTT
>CAJWSU010000043.1:0-7242 GCA_913046335.1 uncultured Pelagibacterales bacterium
TCTCCTGTTTTTGAAGACAATAATATAAAGCTTAAATTGGAGATTCAAAAAGGTATTAAACTTGTAGGAAATAAAATTTTATTAACGCAAGCTTTTACTAATGTATTAGATAATGCGATTAAATATACAATAAATACAAAAAAGAGAATTTATATAAGCTTACTTGAAAAAAATAATTTTATATATTTGTACTTTAAGGATAATGGAGAAGGTATTAATGAGAAGGATTATAGTAAAGTTTTTGATCGATTTGTAAGGCTTGAAAAGCATAGGCAAACAGATGGTAACGGACTGGGGTTAAGTATGGTCAAAGCAATACTAAAACTACATAATGCAACAATTTCACTATCAAGCAATAAACCAGGTCTTATAGTTGAGATAAAATTAGCTAGTATAAGCTAGCCAATTACATGTCCTCCATCAACTCTAATTATACTTCCTGTCATAAATGACCCTGCATCAGAACACAATAAAAGTAATGCACCATCTAATTCTTCGGCAAAACCAATACGTTTTTGCGGTATGAGTTCTATCATTTCTTTACCTTCGACTGTATCAAAAAAACTTTTATTTAAATCAGTTAATATATAACCTGGGGCTATAGCATTAACTTGGATATTATATTTTGCATATTCATTAGCTAAGGTTCTTGTAAGGTGACTTACTGCCGCTTTAGATGCACAATAAGATGATAAACGATGTCCAAGCACTTTTTCTGCTGCTATTGAAGAAATATTAATTATTTTGCCTGATTTTTTATTATTAACTAAGTGTTTTGAAAATAATTTTGAGCACATAAATACACCTCTTAAATTTGTATTCATTACATTATCCCAGTCTTCCATAGAAGTATTAAGAGAAGATTTTGAAACAGCTATTCCAGCATTATTGATTAAAATTGAAGTATCACCATATTTATTATTAACAAAATCAAAAACTTGATTAACAGATTCTTCATCATTAACATCCATACTTACAGATATACATTCTCCACCAGATTCTTTAATAAAATTTTCTGTCTCATTAAGTTTTTCTTTATTCCTAGCAGCTAATACTACTTTTGCTCCCATTGCGCTAAGTACGTAACTAAATCGCCTACCTAGCCCTCTAGAAGCTCCAGTCACAAGCGCAACTTTACCATTAAGATTAAATTTTTTTAAAATTTTTTCTGAAGTAGAATACATTATATTATCCTTTATGTATTTTAAGTATTAAATATGTTAGAGATGTACCATTAAAAAAGTTATTAATTAAGGTATTAAATGATTAAAATAGATATTATTTCTGATGTAGTTTGTCCTTGGTGCTTTATAGGTAAAAAAAGATTAGATAATGCGATAAATAAATATAAAGATTATAAATTTGATATTAATTGGCACGCATTCCAATTAAATCCTGATATGCCAAATAATGGCATGAATAGAAAGCTATATTTATCTTCTAAATTTGGTGGTGAAAATAGAGCTCAAGATATATATAAAAATATTGAAATGGCTGGCTTGTCATCAGGTATTCAATTTAATTTTGAAAAAATTATAACTATGCCGAGTTCCTTTAATGCTCACATTTTAATTGAATATAGCAAAGAGCAAAATTTACAGAATAAAATTTCAGAAGAATTATTTAAAGCTTTTTTTATAGAAGGTAAGAATATAGGAGAATTTAATATATTATCAGAATTAGCTGATAATTCTAATATACTAGGTTTTTCAAAAAAGGTTATTTTAGAAAGAAAAGATTTAATTGGTAATGTTCTAAAATCAGAAACCTCTAGTAGAGATAGAGGCATAAATGGTGTTCCATTCTTTATCATTAATGACAATTATGCTGTATCTGGAGCACAAGAAAGTGAAGTATTTGAAAAAATATTTGAAACATGCTTACTTGAAGTAAAAGATTAACTAATAAGCAACATCTTTAGTTCTGATGTTAATTCTTCTATTACATCTAACCTTTCATCTATTGATGACCATTTATAGAGAAGTCCAACTTTTTTATCTGACCTAACTTTAATATCTCTTTTATTATTATGTATCCAATTTATAAATTTTTCTGGATTAAGTTGTCCATCGTTAATAAATTCAAGAGTTGCGCCATTTATTCCACTATCAATTCTTTGTATACCAGTTTTTATACAGTTTCGTTTTATTTTCATTACTCTTATTAAATAATTTAACTCTTTTGGTATTAAACCAAACCTATCTATTAACTCAATAGTAAATGACTTAAAATCATTATCGTTATTTATATTTCCCAACCTTCTATAAAGTTGCAATCTTAAACTAAGGTCTAATATATAAGCTTCTGGTATTAATGCTGGTGCTTGAAGATTAATTTGAGGTACAAAATCATTATTCGTATATGATTCTCCTTTAATATCTGATACTGCTTCATTTAATAACTGTTGATATAGACTGATGCCAACTTCCTTAATTTGACCAGACTGTTCATCACCTAATAAGTTACCAGCACCCCTTATATCTAAATCATGCGCTGCTAAATTAAAACCAGCCCCAAGCCCTTCTAGAGACTGTATCGCATGCAACCTTTTTTCTGCATTTGAAGACATTTGTTTATTATTACTTAATAAGTAGTAAGCATAGGCGCGTTTATCTGATCTACCTACCCTGCCCTTTAATTGATATAATTGTCCTAGTCCAAACATATCGGCTTTATAAATAAATATCGTATTAGCATTTGGAATGTCCAGTCCGTTTTCAATAATAGTTGTAGCTATAAGTATATTAGTTTTTCCTTCATAAAATTGCATCATGGTATCTTCAATTTCTTTACCTGGTATTTGACCATGTACAATAGATATTGATGCATTCTCTACTAGATCCACCACTTTATTATAAAATTCTTTTATATCTTTAATTCTAGGAACTATACAATATACCTGACCTCCTCTATGAACTTCTCGTTGAATGCCTTCTTTAATATTAAAGTCATTAAAGGGAACCACAAAAGACCTAACTGGTAATCTATCATCAGGTGCTGATGCAATGATAGATAAGTCTCTAATACCTGACAATGCCATATGTAGTGTTCGAGGTATGGGTGTTGCAGTTAAGGTTAAAATATGCGCATTATGTGTTATATTTTTAAGACGCTCCTTTTGAGCGACTCCAAACCTTTGCTCCTCGTCTACCACAAATAAACATAAATTTTTAAATATAATTTTATCTGATAATAATGAATGTGTTCCAATTATAATATTAATTGAACCCTTATTTAAACCTTCTATAATTTGTTTTTTCTCTTTTTCACTAGTTAACCTTGATAAATGTGAAATACAGATTTCTTCACCTTTAAAACGTTTCTTAAAAGTTTCATAATGTTGTCGCGCTAAAATAGTAGTTGGCGCTATAACAGCTATTTGTGCCCCAGATTTTGTAGCAATATAAGCAGCACGCATGGCTACTTCAGTTTTACCAAAACCAACATCACCACAAATCAACCTATCCATAGGTTGCTCTGAATTAATATCTTTTACTACATCTTTAATTGCTTCTAACTGATCTTCAGTTTCATAATATTCAAATTTAGAAACAAAATTTTGATAATCCTCATTGTTACAAAATAATTTTACTGCTTTACCTAATTTTCTAGCAGATGCAATTCTTACTAATGTCTCAGCAACATCCCTAACTTTTTCTTTAACTTTTTTCTTTTTATTGCTCCAAGTTTTACTACCTAGTTTATCTAATCGAGCTTCAGAATTTTTCCCACCAAATTTACTTAAAAGATTTATATTCTGAACAGGAACAAGTAATTTATCTTCAGATAAATAAGATAATTCTATACAATCATGTTTTACATTATTTATTTCAACTGCCTTAAGCCCGTTATATCTTCCTACTCCGTATTCACTATGGACTAAAAAATCTCCTGCAGTAAAAGCTTCAGCTTCTTGCATTGCTGTTTCAATATTTTTTCTTTTGTTTTTACGAGCATATATTTTGCCAAAAATATCTGTCTCTGAAACAACTATAGTATTAGATATTTCAAAACCATGATCTAAATTAGTTACAAACAAAGATAAAATATTATTATTTAATAAATTATTCTTAGACCAAGAGCTTCCAAAATCTAGATTATAAAAGTCGAATTTCTTTAATTGATCAGCTAATATTTTTCTACTTCCTTCAGTCCTACAAGCTATAATAACTTTATAATTATTATCAGTCTTTTTTGATATATAATGAATTAGTTCTTTTAAAATGTCTGATGAGTTAATATGCCTACTTAACCAGAAATTAGGAACAGTAACACCATTAATATTGTTTTCTAAAATAGGGTTTTTAAAGTTAGATAAAGATATAACACTTCTTTCACTAAGATATCTATCTAACAATTCTTTATTCAGATATGTACTATCTGAAATCACGGGTTTATAACAATTCTCAATATTTTTATTTTTTTTTGCTTCTTTAAAAGTTATATCTCTTGATGTGTAATAATCGTGAATATCATCTAAGCGCATTTTAATAAACTCATCAAAAGATGAATCTAATACAAATGAATACTTCTTATCCAATATATCAAATAAACTTTTAAGATTTTTATTAAATAAAGCAGCCCAATGTTCTAGACCTACAGGTCTATCTCCTTGAGAAATTAATTGAAAAAACTCATCTTGAGAGGCATTAATTCCAAATAATTTTCTATAATTTACTTTAAATAAACTTATATTTTCTTCATTCAATAAAACTTCGGATATTGGTAGGATTTTAATATTATCAATAGGTTTAATCGATATTTGTGTTAATGCATCAAAAAGTTTAATACTTTCAACTTCATCTCCAAACAAATCTATTCTTAATGGGTTTTCATAATTTGGACTAAATATATCAACTATACCTCCTCTAATTGCAAACTCTCCAATATCCATTACATTTCCAGATCTTCTATAACCGGAATCAATTATACTTTTACTAAAATCTGATAAAATTATTTTTGTAGACTCTTTTATTTCCCAAACACTTTTTGGGAAGTCATTAAATGGTACATTTTTCTGCAAAAGAGCATTTATTGTTATTATAATTAATTGTATTGATTTGTTATTGCTAATCTTTATAAAGCTATCAATTCTTTCTCCTGTTATGCGAGCACTAGGTGAAACATTGTCATAAGGCAAGCAATCCCACCCTGGTATTTTTACGAGAGTAAGACTTGGATATATTTCAGAGAATAGTTGAGAAACTTTTTCTAATTTATCTTCACTCTTTACTACATATACAATATTCATTAAAGGGTTATTTATTAATGTATCTCCTATAGAAAATACATCTAAACCTTCAACTACTCCGCCTACTTGAGTATTAGTATTTTTTTTAAAAAATGATTTAAGAATCTGTCAATCCACGTTTTTTTGAAAAAATATTTAGCTTGTGTCTTAAACTATCCGATATATCTTGAGGCCAAATAATTACGCCTAAAAAACATTTATATAAATCATTGTCTGATAAAGGTATTATATATTTATCTATTTGAAATATATCTTCTTTAGAGAATTCTTCAAAAAATGTATTAAAAAAATCTCCCATAAGAATATCCATTTCTCGCATACCCCTATGTTCACATCTAAACTTTAATTGCTTAAGATCTTTCTTCAATTTAATATATCCTTAATACTTTATAAATACTCTTATATAAATATACTATATAAAGAAATAATAAAATTTTTCTAGGAGCAAGAGCACATAATGTCACTAAAAATACTAGAGCCTTTATACAAAGAAATAGAAACAATAAATGGTTTTGGTCCTCAGAGTACTATTACATTTAAAAAATTATGTGGTTCTAGATTTTTAGATATTATTTTTCACCTACCTAATTCTTTAATAAAGAGGATTATAGTAGAGGATTTACTAGAATTTGATTTATATAAAAGAGTAATTATTAGTGGAATAATTAAAAGTACTTGGTCCAGTTATAAAAAACCAAGAATATCAATTGCTACTATAGAGATTAAGAATCAGCTATTAGAAATAATATATTTTAATGTTAATAAAGCATGGTTTCATAAAAATTTTGTAAAAGGTTACGAAGTTACAGTGAGTGGAGAACTAATTAAAAAAGGAAGTAAATGGCAAATAATTCACCCTGATTATATTTTTGATAAAAAAAGCAATCTGAGTGTACCAATCTATGAAACTACATATTCTTTAACATCTGGATTAACACATAAAAAAATAAAAAAAGCGATAACACAATCTACTCAAGCATTAACAGGTTTTAATGAATGGATAAATTATGAATTAATTAAAACTAATAAATGGCATAATTTTTATGACTCCATACTCAAAATACATTTCCCTGAAACTTTAGAAGAAGTAAATAATATTAGCATATATAGGGAAAGAATTGCATATGATGAAGCTTTAGCGAGGCAACTTGCATTAAATTTAATACGAAAACATAAATTTCGATCATTGCAAAGTCCTTTATCTAGTAACAATAAAATAAAAAATAAACTACTAGAAAAGTTACCTTTTAGCTTAACTGAAGATCAAAAATCTGTATTAAAAACTATATATAACAATTTAAACTCCAAAGAAAGAATGTTTAGACTTCTTCAAGGTGATGTAGGTAGTGGAAAAACTATTGTTGCTTTTTTTTCAATTCTACATGTTGTCGAAAATGGTTATCAAGGGGCTTTAATGGCTCCTACTGAAATTTTAGCTCTTCAACATTATACTTTTTTTAAACAATATGAAGATTATTTAAAAATAAAAATATGCTTGTTGACCAGTAAAATCAATAAAGCTGATAAAAATAAAACTGTAACTGATATTATTAATGGTGACGTTAATATTATTATAGGTACTCATGCAATTATACAGTCAAATATTATATATAAGAATCTTAGGTTAGCTATAATAGATGAGCAGCATAGGTTTGGCGTTTATCAGCGTTTAGAATTATCTAAAAAGTCTCCTAGTACAGACTTTATGGTTATGACAGCTACTCCAATACCGAGAACATTAGTTCTAACAGATTATGGCGATATGGATATATCCATTTTATACAATAAACCCAAAAACAGGCCTATAATTAAGACTATTAGTGTAAGTATACCAAGAATGAAAGAAGTTATTAACGCTATTTCTAGAGCTATATCAAAAAATGATCAAATTTTTTGGGTTTGCCCATTGGTAAAAGATTCTGAAAAATTAGATTTAGCAGCAGCAGAAACTCGAGCAAAATATTTAGAAAATTACTTTCCCAAAAAAGTAG
>CAJWSU010000044.1:0-7204 GCA_913046335.1 uncultured Pelagibacterales bacterium
TGGAGCAGGAGGGGGAACACTTTCTAATGAACTAGCACAGAAAGGTGTTAAAGTTGTATGCTTAGAAGCAGGCAAAAGATATACAACTGATGATTTTGTTAACGATGAATGGGCAGCATTTCTTCAAACAGCTTGGCTGGATAAGAGAACAACTTCAGGAAGTTGGAGAGTAGCTACTGACTTTCCTGGATTGCCATCTTGGATTGTTAAAAGCGTTGGAGGTTCAACCTTACACTGGGCTGGAGCATCATTAAGGTTTCAAGAACATGAATTTAAAGTGAAAACTGAATATGGTGATATTGCAGGAGCTAATTTATTAGATTGGCCTATATCTTTAAAAGAAATGGAGCCATACTACGATAAAGCTGAGGATAAAATAGGAGTAACTAGAACAAATGGTATTCCTGGATTACCTGGAAATAATAACTTTAAAGTACTATATGATGGAGCTCAGAAAATGGGTTATAAAGACTGTCATACAGGTAGAATGGGCATAAACAGTATGCCTAGAGATGGCAGAAATGCTTGTCTACAGTTAGGTTTTTGTTTTCAAGGGTGTAAGTCAGGTGCTAAATGGTCTGCTGGTTATACTGAGATTCCAAAAGCTGAAAAAACAGGTAACTTTGAATTAAGAACAGAAGCTCATGTTGTGCAAATTACTCATAACAAAAGTGGTAAAGTTGACGGAGTTGTTTATGTAGACAAAGATGGAAACCAACAAAAACAAAAAGCAAGAATTGTAGCTGTTGCCGGGAACTCTATAGAGACACCTAGGTTATTGTTAATGTCTAATACATCTATGTATCCTGATGGACTTTCTAACTCTGCAGGGCAAGTAGGTAAAAACTATATGAGGCATTTAACTGCTTCAGTTTATGCTCTTATGGATAAGCCTGTAAATATGCATAGAGGAACTACTATGGCAGGAATTATTACGGATGAATCTGTAAATGATCCTTCTAGGGGTTTTGTTGGTGGATATGAGATGGAAACTTTGTCTCTGGGACTACCATTTATGGCAGCTTTCCTAGTGCCAGGAACTACTGGTTATGGAGCTAAAATGGGTAAATTCTTAGATAATTATGATCATATGGCTGGTATGTGGATCGTTGGAGAAGATATGCCACAAGAGTCTAATAGAATTACTCTAAATACAGATGAGAAAGATCAGAATGGTATGCCTGTTCCTAATGTTCATTTTGATGATCATGATAATGATATTAAAATGAGAAATCATGCTTTTGGAAAAGGTACGGATGTTTATAAGGCTGCTGGAGCAGTAGATGTTTATGAAACACCACCATACCCATCAACACATAACTTAGGTACATGTAGGATGAGTGAAAAAGCAAGAGATGGTGTTTGTGATAAGAATGGTAAGTCTCATGATATAGCAAACCTTTTTATATCTGATGGAAGTCAGTTTACTACAGGGGCATCAGAGAATCCAACTTTAACTATTGTTTCACTAGCGATAAGGCAAGCAGAGCATATTGCTAAGGAGATGGCTAAAGGCACTATTTAGTTTAAATAATAGATTAATTAAAAAAAGACCCTTCTTTATAAGAAGGGTTTTTTTTTATAAAAAACTCTAAGCGTTAAAACATTAATAAAACGTTTTTCTTAGCTATTTTTATATTTATGAATAGCCTTTAATTATGGGCTGCTGCTCCAAATTCAAGGACGCTTTTAAACTAAGAAAATCAAGTAAATTCACCTAAATTTACAATTTCTTTATCACTAGCAACTACACAAGTAGTTTCATTATATATATTTTATAGTAAAATCTAAATATATGAACACTGATCATTTATAGCAACCGTATTATTATATCTTTAAAAAAAATAACTACTATGACTACTTTCATGTTATTTTTTTAAGTTCAAAAGACTTTTTATTATCAGCTTTCTATGACTAATTATATTAGTTAAATGTATTCATATTAGATATCAAAATTTAAAAAAGAATGTTTTTGTAAAGTATAGTTTTTTATTTTTTTATGATGAAAGTCTTGAATTAATTTAAAACTAGCATATAATTTTGCAAATAAGAATCATTATCAATAATAATGATAACTATTATCAAAAAAGGGAGATTAATATGAATATTTCTAGAAGGTCTTTTATATTCGGAGCTGTTGCTTCTACTGTCTATACTTCTTTATGGAGTATAAACATTGCTAAAGCAAAAATATCGGCTGGATCTAATAAAGAAGACAAAGATTTGCTAATAAAAATGGTTAGAACATTATATCCTCATGACAGGTTTCCTGAAGGTCCTTATATTAGAACTACTGAAGACGTTATTAAAAAAGGAAATTCTAGTCCAGAAAAGGCTATTATGCTTCAGCAAGGCATAGATCAATTAAAAAATGCTAACTTTGCAAAACTAAACTTTGAAAAATCTACAAAATTCTTAACTAATATGGGAAGAACCGAGTTTTTTGAACACGTTAGAGGAACAAGTACAGTTACATTATATAATGACAAAGAAGTTTGGGAACTTCTTGGTTATGAAGGTTATAGCTCTGATCAAGGTGGATATATCAATAGAGGTTTTAATGATCTAGATTGGTTACCTGAACCAAGAATTACAGAACATCCAGAGTTAGCTAATTTTTTAAGTGAGTCACCTAAAAGATATGCAGCCATTAAAAAAATGATAGCCAAAGAACTAAATTAAAGGAGATTATTATGAAAAAAATAGATCAAAAAGAAAGAGCTGTAGTAGTTATAGGCTCAGGTGCTGGTGGTGGAACAATGGTACACCAATTAACTAAGGCAGGAATTCCTTGTGTTTGTCTAGAAGCAGGTCCATTTCTTAAGCCAGAAGATTATACAAATGACGAATGGGGTGCTTTTGGTCAAATGGCCTGGTTAGATAAAAGAACTACTAGTGGAAACTGGAGAGTAGCTAAGGATTTTCCTGGTCTTCCAACATGGTTAGTTAAGGCGGTAGGTGGAACTACAACACATTGGGCAGGAGCTACACCTCGTTTTATGGAATATGAATTTAAAACTAAATCTACTTATGGAGATATCAAAGGGGCAAGTTTATTAGATTGGCCTATATCATTAGATGATATGGAACCTTATTATACAAAAGCAGAAGATGCTATAGGATCTACTCATAGAGGAGGGAGAAAACCTTTACCGGCTAATAATAATTATAAAGTTTTTGCTAATGGAGCTAAAAACGTAGGTTATAAATTTTACGCTACTGGTCCTTATGGAACTAATGCAGAGCCTTATGATGGTCGACCTGGATCAATACAAGACGGATTTAACTTTCAAGGTGATAAAAACGGCTCTAAGTGGAGTACAGCTAAGAGAGAAATACCAAGGGCAATTGATACTGGACTATTGGACTTAAGAACTAATGCTCATGTAATCAAGATTACTCACGATAAAAATGGTAATGCAGACGGTGTATTGTATATGGATAAAGATAATAAACTCCAAAAACAAGCTGCTAAAGTTGTAGTTGTTTCAGGAAACTCTATAGAGTCACCAAGATTATTATTGTTAAGTGAATCTTCTAAGTATCCTGATGGTTTAGCTAATAGTTCAGGTCAAGTAGGTAGAAACTATATGAGACACATGACAGGTTCTATGTATGCTAGATTCGAAAAACCAGTAAACTTCTACAGAGGAGAAACTATGGCTGGATTTTGTGCAGACGAGGTAAAACATAATTCAAAAAGAGGTTTTGCAGGAGGCTACTATATGGAAACTCTTGCATTAGGACCAGCATTTATGGGAGCTTTCCTTGAGCCTGGAGGGTGGGGAAGAGAGTTTACTAATATGATGGATGGTTATCAAAACCTTGCTGGTATGTGGCTAGTTGGTGAAGATATGCCTCAATCAAATAATAGGGTTACCCTTTCTGAAACTGCTAAAGATCAATATGGTTTGCCTGCCCCTAATGTGCACTTTGACGAGCATCCTAATGATATAGCTATGAGAGAGTATGCGTACGAAAAAGCAGAAGATCTTTATAATTCAGTAGGCGCAGTTCAAACTTGGAGAACACCTCCTTATCCTTCAACTCATAACCTTGGTACTAATAGAATGAGTGATAATGCTAAAGATGGAGTAGTAGATAAATGGGGAAGATCTCATGACATTAAAAACTTATTTATAGCAGACGGTTCTGTTATGACTACAGGAGCAGCAGCTAATCCTACATTAACAATTACTGCGCTAGCTATACGAACAGGTGAGTATTTAGCGTCTGAATTAAAGAAAAATAATATATAAGCAGTAAGTTTTTATATTATGATCAAATAAAACAAACTAGTTTAAAACTCTAGTTTGTTTTATTTGATAACTAATATTTTAAAGAATATCCATTGTACGATAAACGTAGACAAAGAATTTATAGAAAATTAATACTGAAAATTATAATAGTATTTCATATAATATTTTTTTCTGTACAACTTTACTCTATTAATCCTCTTTCAAAGGCAAGTGACTCAATCAGTACCGGTGCAGAATTGTATAAAAATATATGTTCCAATTGTCACGGAAATAAGGCAGAAGGAAAAGATAATGGTTTTTTTCTATCCCCCAACTTAAAAGTATTTAGTAAAGGTTACGATGAATTTTTAAATATTTTAAAATATGGATATGGCAGAATGCCTGCTTACGGGGGAAAAGGGAAATTAAGCAAAGATCAATTAAATCAATTAGCTGCGTATCTTGAATATATATCATCAGAAGAAGCTAACTGGAAATAAACTTTATAACTTAGCTTTTCTAAGATACCTTAGTAGCAAAAGAAAATTTTGGTATAGCCCCTTTTCAAATAAAGACAATAGTTATAGACTTGTTATGACTATGCAAAAAAAATTATATTTTTTTTATAAAGGAGTTTTACTATGAGCAGACATTTTGACAAGGCAGAAGGTGCTAGTGAGGAAGTAGATATAGAAACACAATCATATGTTTTTAACCAAACTATGTTAAGGATAAAAGATCCAAAAATTTCATTAGATTTTTATACAAGAGTAATAGGTATGAAATTATACAAAAAATTAGATTTTCCAGAGATGAAATTTACTTTATATTTTTTAGGAATGCCAGGTGATGTTGATGATAATAATGTACCTTCAGAAGAAAATAAAAGAGTTACTTGGACCTTTAGCCAAAGAGCTATGTTAGAGTTAACCCATAATTGGGGCACAGAAAACGATGAAAATTTTACCCATCATAATGGAAACTCTGAACCACAAGGGTTTGGACATATTGGTTTTTCAGTTCCTGATGTGTATGCAGCATCAGAAAGATTTAGTAAGTTAGGTGTAAAATTTGTTAAAAAGCCTGATGATGGTAAAATGAAAGGATTAGCATTTATTGAAGATCCAGACGGTTATTGGATTGAGATATTACAAGCAAATATGATAGAAAAAAATTCAGTATAATTATGAATAGAAGAAATAAATTAGACTTATATTTTTTATTATTTAGTACTCTTATATTATTAATTTTAATTTTTCCAATCTATAATATAGGGAATAGAGTAGAACCTTTTATTTTAGGTATTCCATTTTCATTAGCTTGGATAGTAATTTGTATATTCATCCAATTTATAGGAATACTTTTATTTTTATTTATGGATAAGGAGTAAAATTTGGAAAAGTGGCACATAGCACTTTTAGCTATATCTATTTATTTAATTTTAGCTTTTTTAATTGGAGTTTTAGCAGGTAGAGGTAAGTCATTTTTTTCTCTATCTGAATATGCAGTAGGAGATAGGTCTTTTAATTTATTTGTGATGTGGTTTCTTATGGGAGGAACTATATTTTCTGCTTTTGCATTTTTGGGTGGTCCAGGTTGGGCTTTTTCTAAAGGAGCGGCATCATATTATATTTTAGTTTATTGTACTTTAGGATTAATGCCCTGGTATATTATTGGACCTAAAGTAGCAAGAATAGGAAAAAAAAATAACTATATTACGATGGGTGACTTTTTAGGAGACCGCTATCAATCAAAAGCACTAACAGTGATAGTTGGTATTATAGCAATTTTAGCTTTCATACCTTATTTAACGTTGCAAATTAAAGGTATGGCATATATTTTTAACGTTCTTACTTATGATAATATTCCTTACTGGTTAGGAGCGCTATTATCATTTGGCATAGTAGTTATTTATGTAGCAACAAGCGGAGTAAGAGGAGCCGCTTGGAGTGATGTTTTTCAAGCTATTTTAATGTTAATTATTGCCTGGGTCTTAGGTATATATTTTGTAGAAAAACTCCATGGAGGATTAGGGAGTATGTTTAAAAGTATAGCTATGGAAAATAAAGATTTTTTATTAATAGGTGAAGAAGGATCTACAATCTCTAAAGCTAGGTATACTAGTAATATTGTAATTTCAATGATTGGATTTGTTATGTGGCCACACTTATTTACAAAATCCTATACAACAACTGAAAGAAGGATAAAAACTACTGTAGCTGTTTATCCAATTTTTGCATTATTTTTGTTACCTGTACTTTTTATAGGTTTTTCAGCTATTGGAATAGTAGAAAAAGAAGCGATAGAAAATTCAGGACAAATTCTTCCTTATTTAATAACAAACTATTTAACAGAATCAGGAGTATTGTATGGCATAGTAGGAGCAGGTGCTTTAGCCGCCGCTATGTCTTCTTCAGATGCTATTACACACGGAGCTTCAGTTTCTTTTGGAAGAGATATTTGTAAAGCAGTATATTCCGACTTATCAGAAAATGCTGAATTATGGATTATGAGATTTGCAGTATTTTTAATAGGTGCAATATCATATTTTTTAGCTATTTTTGGTGGAGAAGGTTTAATACAATTATTGTTAGGCGCTTATGGTCCTATAGCTCAGCTAGCACCTGCAGTTTATTGTTCAATTTTCTTTAGAAAAGTAAATGCTATTTCTATAATAGTTGGAATGATTTTCGGAGTAATTTTAAATACTTACTACCAATATTTTTCTATCAGCACTCCATATGATATGCATCCTGGTTTAATAGGACTTTTTATAAATATTTTTATAGTTATTGTATTGAGTTTTATATTTACTCAAAGTGAGAATGAAAAACAGAAATCTGAGGAATTTAGTAATATCTAGAGTAAATATAAATTTACTCTAGACTAATATTTATTTAATTAACTAAGCTCATAGCTTTTTCATAACTTTCAAAAGCTAACTCTGAGTTGTCATGTTCATTAGC
>CAJWSU010000045.1:0-7179 GCA_913046335.1 uncultured Pelagibacterales bacterium
TGCCGGGATCGAACTGGCCACCTGATGATTACAAATCAACTGCTCTACCAAATGAGCTAAGTCGGCATTATTAATAATAAAGACCTAAGTATAAAATATCATACTCCCTTTTAAACAAAAATAACAAAAATACAAGATGCATATGATATTTTTTAAGTTCTATTAATTTCATATAATGTAATTGCTAGTGCAACAGATACATTAAGGCTTTCAATAGACTTTTCAATATTAATTTTGGTTATTATATCACAATTTTTTTTGACGAGTTCTCTTATGCCTTTACCTTCACTTCCCATAACAATACCAATATTTTCAGAAAATATTTTTGTACTATCAGATAACTGTTTTAAAGTTTGATTAGCCTTTGCATCTAAAGCAACAGTCCAAAAATTATATTTTTTTAATTTATTTAAAGTCTGCACTAAATTAGTAACTTTAAATAGAGGCATAATTTCTAGAGTTCCTACAGCAGCTTTTGCCATCGTAGAGTTTTCATTAGGTGAGTTTTTGTCCAAAAGAATTATACCAGCTGCAGAGAAAGCACTTGCAGACCTGATTATAGCTCCAATGTTTTGTGCATCAGTAATTTGGTCTAATATGATAAAGGTGCTTTGGTTATCTTGATTTTTTTCTAAATATGTATTTAAATTATTTGCTTCCAGAGGCTTTACTAATAAGGCTATTCCTTGATGCGTATTAAGGTTATCAGTTATTGTAGATATTTCTGATCTAGACATTATATCGGTCTTAATTTGTAAGTTATTTAGAGAAAGTGCAGTAAAATTTTCTTTGGTTAAGCAAAGGTGATATTTAATTCTTTTAGGATTTTTAAGAGCAGCTTCTACAGCATGCTTGCCAATAATCCAGTAACTTTGATTACTATTTTTATTTCTAGTATTCATGATCTATATTTTAGTATTTTTATAAACATTTGTTATTTATAACTTAGTAAATTTAATTCTCAATCTATTATATTTATTTTATAATCTATTTTTTTGTTGCAGTCGTAGTTACTATATGTAATTTTTAAAGACAGAAATTTAAGGGTAATTTTTAAATTTAAATATAATGGTCAATTTACACATATAATAGGGGAATGTAATGAAATTATTAAAAGTCTTAGGCATAGTAATGTTCTTTTCAATGTCTATAGCTAATGCAGGCCATCATGAAGAAGGCAATTCATATATGATGGCTGCTTTAGAAGCAACAGGTCAGCATAACATATTAATATCTGCAATCAAAGCGGCAGGCTTAGAAAAATTATTTTCAGAGCAAAGTAAAGTGCCTAGAACTTTATATGCTCCAAATGACGAAGCATTTAAAAAGCTACCAAAGGCATTAAGTGATGAGTTGTTTGTAAAAAATAATAAAAAAGCTGTTAGAAAACTTTTATTTAATCATGTGTTTGCTGGTTCCCACTCTGGAGAAAATGTTAAGTCAGAAGGTACTTTAACAGTTAATCTAGATGGAAAAATTTTAAAAATTTATAAAGAAGGTGATTTATATGTAAAAGATATGGTTATAACAGAAAAAGATATAACTGTTAAGAATGGAATTATACATTCAATTGAATGTGTTATGTTTGTTCAGCCAAGTGATACAGATAGTAGACTTGACCTGGAAACACAAAATAAATTTTCTCTTACTTCTTGTTGCATGAGAACTGACTTAGAAGTTAATTCATTTTTAGGCGACGTAAAATAAAAATATTACAGAATGGTTAGATTAAACTCTAACCATTCAAATATCTAAAAAATTCAATGTTATTTAACTTCTGATTGCAGCTTAATAAAATATTCTGCATCTAATACTACTAAAGGTTTTTTATTATTTATTTTTACAACTACTAAGGGTTCTAAATTTTTTGCATTACTTATAGCTTGCTCATATGCTTCCCATAAATACTTCATTCTTTCCTGATTCTTGCATTCAATTGAATAAGGAAATATTTTTTTAGCTTTATCAGAAAGTTGAACATCTTCGCCAGGTCTTCCCATTCTAATCGATACGACATCTTGTTCTGATAAAATAGGAAAAGCCTTTAATATTAAATTACAAACATATTTTTGAAGTCTCTTACCTTTAGCTTTTCTTGTTGCTGTGTTCATCGTTCTCCCAATACTAATTTTTCTAAAATATAATAAAGTTATACTAAAAATAACTTTTTATATATTTGAATTTTTAAAATGATTTGTTACTCTTACGTTTATTTTCTTTTAAAGATATATGGAAAGAATTATATGAATTTTAATCTAAATGAACAACAACAATTGCTCCAAGAAACAGTTAGAAAATTTGCAAAAAAAGAACTTCCTGAAATAGCATATGAAATTGAAAAGAACGATAATCCACCTGAAAGAAATATTATTAAACGTTTCGCAGAACTAGGTTTTTTAGGAGTTAACCTTCCAGTAGAATATGGAGGAGCAGGTCTTAGTCATTTTGATGCGGTGCTAGTTCTAGAGGAAATAGCTAAAATTTCTATAGCTGTAGCTTTCCCTATATTCGAATCTAGTTTTGGTCCAGCATTGGCTATATCTAGTTTTGCTCCATTAGAACTTAAGAAAAATATTTTACCGAAAGTATGTAGTGGAGACATGGTAATAGCTGTTTCCATGTCAGAGCCGAATGCTGGCTCTGCTCTTACAGACTTAACAACAAAAGCAGAAGTCAAGGATGATAAAATAATTTTAAATGGGCAAAAAAGATGGTGTTCTGGAGCTGGCCATGCAGATGCTTATGTTGTTTATAGTCGTATGTCGGGTGAAAAGGGTGCAAAAGGAATAGGAGCAGTCTTATTAGAAAAAAATGCTAAGGGTTTTTCTTTTGGCAAGCCAGAAAGGCATATGGGTTTTAGAGGTGTACCAAGTGCAGATATGTATTTTGATAATGTAGAAATACCTTTAAAAAATATTATTGTTCCAGCGGGCGGATTCACAAAATTAATGGAAGCTTTTGATTTAGAGCGTTGTGGTAATACAACTATGAGTTTAGCTTGTGCCCAATCCTCTTATGATTATGTATTAAATTATATCCAAGAAAGAAAACAATTTGGTAAACCTATCATTGATTTTCAAGCTGTTCAATTACAGTTAGCAGAAATAAAGATGAAGATAGATGCTTCTAGATTGTTACTTTATAGGGCTGTAGTAAATGCTGATAAAGATTTACCTTCCATTGCAGATAGCTCTATAGCAAAATGTTTTGCTAATGAAATGGCTAGAGAGGTGACAGGCAAGTGCGTTCAATTAATGGGAGGATATGGATATTCTAAAGAATACCCTATTGAGCAAAAAATGAGAGATGCCTGGGGGTGGGGAATAGCAGGTGGCTCAATAGATATTCAAAAAACAAATATTGCTTCTGCCCTGATAGGCAGACGCTTCAATCAAAGAAATTAATCAGTAAGGATATTATTATGAGCCAGATTTTGCCATTAGAAGGGGTTAAGGTTTTAGATTTAACAACTGTAATTATGGGTCCTTTTACAACTCAAGTCTTAGGTGATTTTGGTGCAGATATTATAAAAATTGAAGAGCCAAATGGAGATATGACTCGTGATATTGGGCCAAGCAAAACATCTAAAATGTCCTCTATGTTTCTTGGTGTTAATAGAAATAAAAGAAGTTTAGTTTTAAACTTAAAAAAGCCTGAAGCAAAAGTTGCGCTGTGGAAATTAATACAGGATGCTGATATTTTTGTACATAACATACGCCCTCAAAAAATTGCAGCTTTAGGGTTTGATCCAGATACGGTTTTAGCTAAAAATCCAAAAATTATTTATGTTGGCCTTCATGGCTATAGAGAAGATGGTCCATATGGTGGACAGCCTGCTTTTGATGATGTGATTCAAGGGCAATCTGGAATAGCAGGAGCATTTGAGGCTAGAGATGGAGAGGCATCATTAGTGCCTACAGTTATGGCTGATAAAAGTGTAGGGCTTTTAGCAAGTACAGGTATTTTGGCAGCATATATTCAAAGTCTTAAAACGGGTAAAGGAAGCTATCTAGAAGTCGCTATGTTTGAGGGTATGGTAGGATATACATTATTAGAGCATCATTTTGGTGCTACGTTTGTTCCTCCTTTAGATAAGATTGGTTATCCCAGAGCGCTGTCTTCAAATAGAAAGCCTTATAAATCTGCAGATGGTTATATTTGTATTTTGCCATATACCAATCAACAATGGGCTAGTTTCTTTAAAATTATAGGTAGAGACGACCTTCTAAATGATAAACGTTATTCATCAATAAAAGAGCGATCAAAAGATATTCATACTTTATACACAATTGTTGCTAATAATGTCATAAATAAAACAAATAAAGAATGGACTAAATTACTTCAAAAATATGAAATTCCTCATGGAGTAGTTAATAGATTAGAAGATTTAAAAAGTGATCCACATTTAAAAGCAGTAAACTTTTTTAGGCCTTATACGCATCCTACGGAAGGTAATTTAGAAGTTCCAGATTCTGCTTTTAGGCTTAATCGAGAATCATTACCAATTAGAAAACATCAACCAAATCTAGGTGAGCACTCAAAAGATATTTTGAAAGAGGTTGGTTTTAAAGAAAGTGAAATATTTAAAATATTAAATTAATTTTATAGATAATATTTATATTCAATATATGCTATAAATTAAAACATGGAGTTTCTAAATTGTTATATTAGTTTGTGAGGTATAATGGATGTCAATGTGAGTGAAGAGTTTCCTATAGAATTTAAAAAAATTAAAAAATTAGGTTATGAAACTATAGAAAAAAGATATCTGCAACCTAATATGGATACTGGTATACATTCCCATCCTTTTACAGCCTGTATGATTATTTTGGAGGGAGAGATTTCATTGGCTAATTCTCATGAAAAAAAACTTTTAAAGAAAGGCGATTTTATTTCAGTTGAAAGTAATGTATCTCATCATGAAAAAGTAGGAAAAAAAGGAGTTACACTTATCTATGGAAAAAAATTTAATGAGAATAAATATAATTTGAAAATTATAGAAGATAGTTTAGATGCATTATATTTAGGAAGTAATAACGACACAATATCTTTTATAACAAAAACTCCTGCTTCATATATTCTATATCTCTCATTATTTAAGCAGCATTATTCAGAAATATGGTTAAGCCAAGAATATATACTTAATCTTATTCCTAAAAGGTATGCAAGTAGAAGCACTATTTTAAACCTTATTACAGATGGAATGAATAGAAAATTCATCAAAAAACGGAGTTCTCATATAGATAAAAGATCGGTACAATATGAGTTGGATAGTAATGTTTTTTTTGATATTGAGGCTTGGCTTAAAGATAGAAAATTAAGCTTTACAAATATTGCATAGCGAGCAAATTATAAGATAACCATAATTAAATACCTAATATAAATTAGTTAATTTTTTTTTAAAAGTATAGTTATTGAAAAAATTGTTTGATTGATTAGTCTTTTTCAATTAAACAAGCTCTTTATTAGGCTCTGAAATATATAAATTAATATTTATATATATAATAAGTTTAATATAGGAGGGGTGGCCGAGTGGTTAAAGGCGGCAGACTGTAAATCTGTTCTCGTATGAGTACGAAGGTTCGAATCCTTCTCCCTCCACCATTAATATTAATTTCATTATTTTAGATTGACTATACGCTAAGAATTGAATAGATAATGGGTTCTTGTTAGAATAAAGAATTGGATTTAATAGTTGCATCTTACTTTGGTCTGGTGCAAAAGTACTATAAGTTTATAATATTAAGATTTATTAGGAGTATGTGAAGCATAGAACTCATAGTATTTACTAAAACTTAGCGGGTGTAGCTTAGTGGTAAAGCACCAGCCTTCCAAGCTGGCTATGAGGGTTCGATTCCCTTCACCCGCTCCAAGTATAAGGACGGAGATAAGAGATGGCTAAAGAAAAATTTGAGCGTAATAAACCCCATGTAAATATAGGTACGGTAGGCCATGTTGATCATGGAAAAACTACTTTAACAGCAGCTATTACTAAAGTGATGTCTGAAGCATCTGGTGGTGACGCTATAGCTTACGATGATATTGATAAAGCTCCAGAAGAAAGGGAGCGTGGTATTACAATTAATACTGCCCATGTTGAATATGAAACAGCTGAACGTCATTACGCGCATGTTGACTGTCCTGGTCACGCAGACTACGTAAAAAATATGATTACAGGTGCTGCGCAAATGGATGGAGGTATTCTTGTTGTTTCTGCATCTGATGGTCCTATGCCACAAACTAGAGAACATATTCTTCTTGCAAGACAAGTTGGTGTTCCAGCTCTTTGTGTATTTTTAAATAAATGTGACCAAGTAGATGATCCAGAGTTAATGGAACTTGTTGAAATGGAAATACGTGAACTTCTTACACAATATGAATTCCCAGGTGACGATATTCCTATCATCAAAGGTTCGGCTTTAAAAGCTTTAGAAGGAGATACTAGTGACATAGGTGTCCCAGCTATTGTAGAACTTATGAAGCAAGTTGATGCTTATATTCCAAAACCAGACCGCCCAGTAGATATGCCATTCTTATTACCTATAGAAGATGTTTTTTCTATTTCAGGTAGAGGTACTGTTGTAACAGGTCGTGTTGAGCGTGGTGTAATAAACGTAGGAGATGAAATAGAAATTTCAGGTATACGTGAAACATCCAAAACAACTTGTACTGGTGTAGAAATGTTCCGTAAGCTTCTAGATAGAGGAGAAGCAGGAGATAATGTAGGAGTATTATTACGTGGTATTGATAGAGAGGGTGTTGAGCGTGGTCAAGTATTAGCAAAACCAGGTTCTATAAAACCTCATACTAAATTTATGGCAGAAACATATATTTTGAAAAAAGAAGAAGGTGGAAGACATACACCATTTTTTGCAAATTATAGACCACAGTTTTATTTTAGAACAACAGATGTAACTGGAACTATTGCACTTCCAAGTGGAACTGAGATGGTGATGCCTGGAGATAACATACAATTTGAAGTAAACTTAGGTGCTCCAATTGCAATGGAAGAAGGATTAAGATTTGCAATAAGAGAAGGTGGAAGAACAGTAGGTGCAGGGGTTGTATCTAAGATTATTGAATAAATGTATATACTTTTATTTAGGAGCGTAGCTCAATTGGTAGAGCACCGGTCTCCAAAACCGGGGGCTGCGGGTTCGAGTCCCTCCGCTCCTGCCA
>CAJWSU010000046.1:0-6767 GCA_913046335.1 uncultured Pelagibacterales bacterium
AAAAAAAAAGAAAATTATTAAGGAAGAGACTATAAAACCTATTTTTGAAAATAGATTGGTTCTTATAGCGCCAAAAAATAGTCCTATAAAACATATTGGGTTAATAAATAATAAAGAATTATTAGAAAGTACTATTAATAACAATTTAACTAATTCTAGAATAAGCATTGCAGATCCTACACATGTGCCTGCAGGAGTTTATACAAAACAAGCTTTATTAAAATTAGGATTATGGAAAAATTTAAATAGAAAAAATATGGCTTGGGGCGGCGATGTTAGAAGAACACTAAAATTTGTGGCATTGGGAAATAGCCCTCTTGGAATTGTTTATTACACAGATGCAATAGCTGAAAAAAATGTCAGAATTATAGGAGAATTTTCTACTAAACTGCATTCACCTATCCAATATTGGATAGCTTCAGTAAAAAAAAATGAAACAAAAAATACTATGAAGTTTTTAAAATTTTTAGAGGGTAATTATTCAAGAGAGATATATAGAAAGCATGGCTTTAAGGCCATGAAAAAATAATTTATGCTTAGTTCTCTTGAAATGGAAGCCTTAAAACTATCTGCTTTTATAGCAATAGTTGCGGTATCTTTTTCTATCGTACCAGGTATAATTATAGCGTGGATAATATCTAAAAAAAATGGAATTATTTCATCAATTTTAAATATATTAGTATATCTACCTTTAGTCTTACCTCCAGTAGTTATTGGTTACTTATTATTAATACTTTTCAGCTATAATGGTTTTATTGGCAGTTTCTTATATGAAAATTTTAATATATCAGTAAATTTTTCATGGAAAGGAGCTGCAATAGCATCTGCCGTAGTATCTTTTCCTTTACTAGTAAGATCTATAAAACTTGGGTTTGATACACTTGATAATAAAATTGAAGAGGCTGCTCGTATGAGCGGCGCAAATAAACTAGATTGCTTCTTCTCTATAACTTTACCACAAATACTTCCATCTATTATCACAGGATTGACATTAGCATTTGCTAGATGCTTGGCAGAATTTGGTGCAACAATAACCTTTGTATCTAATATTCCTGGTGAGACACAAACACTGCCATTAGCTTTATATACAGCAACACAAATCCCAGGAACTGAACAAGCTGCATTGAGATTAGTAATTATATCTATTACCTTAGCTTTTATTTCAGTAATAATTGCAGAGATTTTAGCTAAGAGAGCAAATAGACATATCATGGGTAATAGAAATTAATGCATAAAAATCTTATTAAATTTGAATTATCACAAGGTAACTTTAAATCTAAAATAGAATTCGATATAGCAACTAATAAAATAATTGCTATTACTGGACTATCTGGTAGCGGGAAATCAACTATAGCAAAAGTAATATGTGGATTAATCAAACCTAATAATGGTTTAATTAAACTAAATGATAAAATACTATATTGTTCTAATAGTGAAACCAATATTTCTCCTAATTTAAGAAATATTGGCATGGTATTTCAAGAGCCTAGACTTTTTTCGCATATGTCAGTTAGAAATAATTTATTATATGGGCAACGACGAAATAGTGAATTAAATATTATCAAACTTGATAAAATAGTTAAGATATTAGGCATTAAAGATCTACTAGATAGAAGGACCTATAATTTATCTGGAGGAGAAGCTCAAAGAGTTTCTATTGGACGGGCATTACTTTCTGAACCAGAAATTTTAATATTGGATGAACCTTTAACAGGACTAGATGCTCCAAGACAAAATAAAATACTTTCAATCATTAAAAGTATTAATAAAAATATTAAAATTCCTATATTATTTATTAGCCACTCAATTGATGAAATTATTTTTATAGCAGAAAGAATAATTATAATTGAAAAAGGTAAAGTTGCTGCTCAAGGCACAATAGATGAAATAATCTCATATAAAAAACTATCCTATTTTAATAAGGAAAATCAAAAAAGCTCATTAATAAAAGGAACAATTATAGAGCAAGATAAAAAACAATTTACCTCCACACTGGATGTAGATGGCATATTAATGACGACAAAAATAATTAATGATAAAATTGGTTCTAGTCTTATTTTAAAATTATTTAGTAAGGATATATCCATAGCTACTAAGAAACCAAAAGACATTTCTATAAATAATATTTTAGAAACAAAAATTAATAAAGTTAATATATTTAAAAAAGAAGGCAGTGTAGACCTAATATTAAGCATAGGAAAACAAAAAATTATTTCAGAAATAACTCTTAAATCATTTAAAAAACTGAAGCTTAAAAAAGGTTTAAGGGTCTATGCACTAATTAAAGCCATTTCTATAGTAGGAAAATAATATTTTATATAGTATAATTTTTATTTCTTTAATTGGATGATTACTATGATAAAAAATTCTTATGGTGGAAAAGTACTTGCAGATTGTATTAAGGATTTAGGTATAAAAACAATTTTTACAGTGCCTGGAGAAAGTTTTTTACCTGCATTAAATGGTTTATATGACCATAAAAATTCTATAAAAGTTATTACCTGTCGCCATGAATCTGGGGCAGCAAATATGGCAGAAGCATGGGGTAAATTAACAGGTTTTCCAGGAATTGCCTTTGTAACTAGAGGGCCAGGTGCGTGTCATGCAAGTATAGGCATACATACTGCCATGCAAGATTCAAGTCCCATGATATTATTTATTGGACAAATTAATTCTAAGCATAAGGGAAGAGAGGCTTTTCAGGAAGTCGATTATTTTAAAATGTTTGGTCCACCATTTAGTAAAGGTGTATTTGAAATTACACAGGCAAAAAATATTACTAACATCATTCAAAAAGCTTTTCATTTAGCAACTGATGGCAGGCCTGGCCCAGTAATAATATCACTTCCTGAAGATATGCTTGACGAATATACAGATTATAAAACTATTAAACCCTTAAAGCATATAATCAATAAGGTATCAGAAAAAAACCTTACACAAATAGTTAAGCATATAGAAACTGCTAAAAAACCACTTATAATAATTGGAGGTGGGGACTGGGGAAAGAATGGAGCAAAAGACTTAGAATATTTTGCTAATAAAAATAAAATACCTTATGCAGTATCATTTAGAAGACAATCTTTAGTTAATAACTATAGTAACTACTACATTGGAGACTTATCAACTAGTGTGGATCCTAAACTTATCAAATCTGTCAAAGAATCAGACTTGTTATTAGTAGTAGGTGCAAGGTTAGGTGAAATGACAACTAGTGGCTATTCTACTATAAAAGTTACACAAAAGAATAAGGTTATACATATTTATCCAGATAAAAAAGAACTTGGTAAAGTATTTACACCAATCATAGGTATTAAAGCGAATAGTAATATTTTCTCTTCTTCAATTAAAAATAAAATTATAAATAATACTTCATGGGCTAAATGGGCAGAAGGTTGTAGGAAGAATTATATTATATATTCTTCTCCTCCTAAATATTTAACAGAACCTGATATGGGAAATATTATGGTAACACTGAGAAAAAAAATGCCTAGCAACTCAATTATTACTATTGACGCAGGTAATTTTAGTGGTTGGCCACAAAGATTCTGGAAATATACTTTGCCTAAAACACAATTAGCTCCAACCAGCGGCGCCATGGGTTATTCTATTCCCGCAGCAGTATCGGCAAAAATTGCTAAAAAAAACAGTCCTGTTATTGCTTTTTGTGGTGATGGTGGGTTTATGATGAGTAGTCAAGAACTAGCTACATGTCATCAATATAATATTAAACCAATTATTATTATAATTAATAATAAAATGCTTGGCACAATTAGAATGCATCAAGAGAAACATTACCCCAAAAGAACCATTTCGACTGATCTTGTCAATCCTGATTTTAGACTCTTATGCAAGGGCTATCATGCCCATTATGAGAATGTAAAACATTCAAAAAATTTCTCTCGTGCATTAAATCGTTGTTTAAATTCTAATAAAGCATCCGTTATAGAAATTGAAATAGACCCTAAACAAATCACTACTAGGCAAAGAATGGAAGAACTAAATAATTAGGTGAATCAATTTTAAAAAAGATAATTTAATTTTAAATTAAAGTTAATTTAATATAGGCTAATAAAGGGGAAATTAAATGGGTGATAATAATTATAAAACAGCTCTTATAACAGGAGCAACTAGCGGTATAGGAATGGCAACAGCTATAAGACTTTCAGAAGCAGGTATAAAAGTTATTGCAACAGGGAGAAGACTAGAAAAATTAAAGACGTTAAAATCTAAAATTCCATGTGAAATAATAGAGTTAGATATAAGAGACCAAGATAAAATATATTCTTCCTTAGAAAACCTTGAAATTGATATTTTAGTAAACAATGCAGGCGTTGGTAAAGGGTTTTCACCTATTTTTAAAACTGCCCCTAAAGATATTAATACTACAACAGAAACTAACGTAACATCATTTTTGCATGTATTGAGAGCAGTTGTACCAGGAATGGTAGATAGAAAACGCGGTCATATAATTAACTTAGGCTCCATCGCAGGTTTATACCCTATGGCTTCTTCTGTTTATGGAGGTTCTAAAGGTGCAGTTCATTTAATAAATCAAAATTTACGACTAGAATTGAGCGGAACTGGGGTACGTGCAACTGAAATATGTCCAGGTAGAGTAGAAACTGAATTTTTTGATGTTGCTTTTTCAGATAACCCAGAAAAGAAAAAGGAAATGACTAGCGGATTAACATTACTTACCAAGGAAGATATCGCTGAAGCCATTATGTTTGCTATAAATGCTCCATGGAGAATGAATGTTTCTTTGATAGAAATAACACCTACAGAACAAACTCCAGGTGGCTCTAAAATTGAAAGAGTAAAATAAATGACAAAAAATATATTTAAAGAACGATTAATTAAGGGTGAATCTTTAGTAGGAATATTTGCATCATTAGGCAGTGAAATGGCAGCAGAAGTACTAGGAAGTTCTAATATTGATTACACATTAATTGATATGGAACATGCACCAAATGATTTAAGAAATGTTGTAAATCAAATGCAGGCTGTAAAAGCTGCAGGTGGAGAATGTTTAGTAAGAATTCCTGTACTAGACCACATTTATGCGAAAAGATTACTTGATGCAGGTGCAACAACTATTATGTTTCCGCAAATAAATAATATTAATGATGCTATAAATGCGGTTAAAGCCGTTCAATATCCTCCAAATGGAATACGAGGTATTGCAGGTGCAACAAGAGCAAATAATTTTGGAAGAGAGAATAATTACGTAAAAGTTGCTGATGAAAAAATTTGTGTAATATGTCAAATAGAGTCCTTAGAAGCTTGCAAAAATGTTAAAGATATTGCTTCAACAGACGGCGTTGATTTACTATTTGTAGGACCTGGCGATTTATCTGCCGATATGGGATTTATTAAAAATAGGAATGCTATAGAGGTTAAAGAAATGGCTCTTAAAGTTTTAAAAGATTCTAATGAATGTAATAAACCTTGCGGCATAATGGTAAGCAATATAACTGAAGCAAAAGAAATGCTTCAATTAGGATTTGCTATTGTAGCTGTCACAACTGATTTAGTATTACTTAGAAATGCTATTGATGAAATAGGTCAGCTATCACAAAAGTAATTATCCATTTAATACATTTGCAATTACTAAGACAAGGCCAACAGTAACTACTATTGTAAGAATACTAAACCATAATAAGCTTCGATCATATTTTTTTTCTTCTGACATTTTTTACTCCATATTTAAATTAATCTATTTGCTAATATTACTATTATTATCTCTTGGGGAAACAGTAACCCAAACTTCTGTGCCTCTTGAACTAGAAGAATCTATTCTTACATTTGCAATGCGTCCTGCTCTTTCATAAGTAATTAAACTTATATCCGAACGTATACTAGTAATTTCTTTCCAACCAAAATTTGGCATTTCAAACCTATAAAAATCAAAAACTTCTGCGCCACTCATACTTACGATTAAATTTAACCTTCCAAACCAATCGCTTTCAGAACCAAATACTAATGATTTTTGAATGTTCATTCTAGAATTAGATGGCATGGGCAAATCATTAAACTTTGCAAAAGAAGCTTCTTCTATAGGCAGTCCTTCCGGACCAGAAACTCCACTAGCTATTAAAGGAATTTTTCCTGCACAAGAAGCTAAAGATATAAAAACAATTATAAGGGAAAAGGTAATAAAAATTTTATTTATACTTTTAGTCATTTTTATACTCCATATAATATTATTTAATTATTTTGGCACATCTATAGGCTAGCAACAAGAAGTAATTAAATGGTGACCCCGGCAGGATTCGAACCTGCGACCTACGGCTTAGAAGGCAGTCGCTCTATCCAGCTGAGCTACGGAGTCTTAACACATTTATATCCTATCTATTTTTTGTAAAGTTATCAGCATACGATTTAATAATAATTTTTTTTTCCTTTGGCTGTATAATTTCTAAAGAAATTTTATTTTGTGCTGCATATCTTTCTAAATCATTTAAAGAATTAAATTTTAATTTAATTTGCTGTTTAATATCACTCCCACCAGACCAACCCATTAAATTATCTTTTACATAATTTTTAGAAAATAAAGGCTCTAAAATCCAACAATCTCCTTTATGTTTACCTGACTGTGTAGCAGAAAATATATTTTTATATACTTTTGCACTTGTAAAATTAACAGTTTTAAATAATTCATTACTCATCTTAAACCTTAATAAAAGTGGTCGGGGCGAAGTGATTCGAACACTCGACCCCCTGTTCCCAAAACAGGTGCGCTACCAGGCTGCGCTACGCCCCGACAC
>CAJWSU010000047.1:0-6103 GCA_913046335.1 uncultured Pelagibacterales bacterium
GAAAATCTTGCTGCAGAGCGTGCGGCAAAAGAACAAGAAGAAAATCTTGCTGCAGAGCGTGCGGCAAAAGAACAAGAAGAAAATCTTGCTGCAGCGCGTGCGGCAAAAGAACAAGAAGAGAGAAATACTAGTGAGACATCTGCTAAAGAAGAAGCTGAAGACTATGTATTTAAAAGCTGGTTTTCTAGGTTAGGAATAGGCTTATCTAAAACTTCATCAAAAATAAGTGAAGGAATTACTAGAGCTTTAAAATCTGGTCGACTAGATGAGGAAGCTTTAGATCAAATTGAAGAACATTTAATTTTGGCAGATGTTGGAGCTACAGCTGCGAATGAGCTGGTTGAATCTTTAAAAAAAGAAAAATTTGATAAAGTTGATGATACTATAGTCAAAGAAAGAATGGCAGAGATTATTACTAAAAATATTTTATCTTTATCTCAACCTTTAGAATTCAAACAATCAGACACTCCACAAGTTATTTTATTTTCGGGAGTAAATGGAGCTGGAAAGACTACTACTATTGCGAAAATAGCCTCTCAAGAAATTAAAAAAGGTAAAAAAGTTATTATAGCTGCCGCTGATACATTTAGAGCTGCAGCAGTTCAACAATTAGAAATTTGGGCAGAAAGAGTTGGCGCTGAATTAGTTTCTGGTCCAGAAGGAAGTGATCCTGCTGGAGTTGCATATAAAGCATATGATCGAGCAATAGATAGTAAAACTGATATTTTATTAATAGACACAGCAGGAAGGTTGCAAACACAGACCAACTTGATGGAACAATTGAAAAAAATCCACAGAGTTATAAATAAAAAAGATGAAAATGCACCTCATCATAGGGTTTTGATAGTGGATGCAACGGCGGGACAGAATGTTCAAAATCAAATAACTGCTTTTAGAGACGCTATCGATATTAATGGAATTATAATAACTAAACTAGATACTAGCTCTAAAGGTGGAATAATTATTTCTATAAGCAATACTCATAAAATCCCTATCCATGCTATAGGCGTGGGAGAAAAACAAGAAGACCTTAATACTTTTGAAGCTGAGCCTTATGCAAGGGCCATGCTGGGTTTAGAAATAACTGATAACAAGGAGTAAAAATGAAGCCTCTAATAAAATTAATAACTGAAGTAGGTCCATTAGCTGTATTTTTTATTGGAAATGCTAAATTTGGAATATTCCCGGCAACTGCAGCATTTATGATTGCAACAGCTATTGCTATTCCTATTTCTTGGAAAATAGAGGGCAAATTACCAATTATGCCAATAATAATTGGGATATTTGTAGTGTTTTTTGGATCTTTGACTCTTATATTTCAAGACCCCACTTTTATAAAAATTAAGCCTACTATTGTAAATCTGGTATTTGCTTTCGGTTTAATTATTTCTAGATCCTTTTTTAACACGAACGTTTTAAAAATTATCTTTAATAAAGCCTTTAACTTAACAGAGAAAGGCTGGAGAATTTTAAATATTCGTTGGTCATTTTTCTTTATATTTTTAGCTATACTAAACGAAATAGTTTGGAGAAACTATTCTACAGAAATATGGATAAGCTTTAAACTATGGGGAATAATGCCTTTGACAATTATATGGACTCTTGCTCAAATGCCGTTAGTTTCAAAAGAAACTATAAAAAAATAATTAATTTTTTCTTAATTTAAATGGGCTAAATAATAAAAATAATAAACTCTTATTTTTATTATTTAGATCTTTCAAACCAACTATTATATTATCTTTTTTCATAGGTCTCATATTATAAGTACCAAATAACTTATCCCAAATAGATAAATTAAAACCATAATTAGAATTCGTTTCTTTTTCCTCTTCAGAGTGATGGATCCTATGCATATTAGGAGTAACTATTAATTTACGTAAAATAATATCAGCATTTTTTGAAATTTTAATATTGCCATGATTAAATATAGAAGAGGCATTTAATATAATTTCAAATATAATTACTAAGGTTACTGATGGACCAATGGCAATTATTAGCATTAATTTATATATCATTGAAATAATTATTTCTAATGGATGAAATCTAACTCCTGTACTAAAGTCCATCTCTTCATCACTATGATGGATCTTGTGAAATCTCCAAAAAAAACTAATCCGGTGAAATAATAAGTGCTGGACCCATATTCCTAAGTCTAATAATAGAAATGCTAAAATCATAGAGGTCCATATAGGGACATTAAAATAATTAAAAATTCCTACATTATAATCATTACAGATAGCAGCAAAACCAACCGCTAAAACAGGAAACAAAAACCTTAAAATTAGTGTATTTACGAATACAAATGTGAAATTTATAAACCACCTTTTGTAAGTTTTAAAACTTCTAATATAAATAGGAAAAAATAATTCCATAATAAATATTAAAAATAAAAAAAATAAAAAAGCACTTAACCTTAATATAGATTCATTATTTGTTATATAATCCATTTTTTATCCTTATAAAAAATATAAGGCCTTTTTATTTTAAGTAAAATAATTTAAAGATATACTATATAATAAAATATATAGAAAAGATTATATAAAATGGATGAAAACCTTAAATATATTGCAGAAAAATCAAATGCATGGCCCTTTCAAGAAGCATTAAGGCTCTTGAAAAGTTTAAATGGTAAAACACCAAAAAAAGGCTATGTTTTATTTGAAACTGGTTATGGCCCTTCTGGCTTACCCCACATTGGAACATTTGGAGAAGTTGCAAGAACAATATTAGTTAAAAATGCTTTTAACGTATTATCTGACATCCCAACAAAATTAATAGCATTCTCCGATGATATGGATGGATTTAGAAAAATACCTGATAATGTACCAAACCAAGAAATGTTAGCACTTCATATAGATAAACCTTTAACCAGTGTACCTGACCCATTTGAAGAATATAATAGCTTTGCAGAGCATAATAATGCAAAATTAAAGTCTTTTTTAAATCAATTTCAATTTGAATATGAATTCAAATCATCTACAGCTTGCTATAAGAATGGTGATTTTGATGAAGTTCTAATTAGTATATTAAATAATTATGAAAAAATAATAAATGTTATTTTGCCAACTTTAGGAAAAGATAGAAAAGCAACTTATAGTCCTTTTTTACCTATTTGTGAGGCAACAGGCAGAGTACTTCAAGTACCTATTAATAAAATTAATACAGAGAATAATACCATACAATACACTAATGAGGATGGGAAAAGTGTGACCACTGAAGTTACAAGAGGTAAATGTAAATTACAATGGAAAGTAGACTGGGCTATGCGATGGTCTGCGCTAGATGTAAATTATGAAATGAATGGTAAAGATCTAACTCCTTCATTTGACCTTTCTAAAAACATTGTCCGAATAATTGGAGGTAAACCTCCAGTTAATATGGTATATGAGCTTTTTTTAGACCAAAATGGAGAAAAAATTTCTAAGTCTAAAGGTAATGGTTTATCTATAGAAGAATGGTTAGCTTATGGTACTGATGAAAGCTTATCACTCTATATGTTTCAGAATCCTAAACGTGCTAAAAGGTTATATTTTGATAGTATTCCTAAGCATGTAGATGAATATTCAAGATATATATCCAGTGCCAAAGAGCAAGATTTAGAAAATAGGCTAAAAAATCCTGTATGGCATATTCACAATGGAAACATTCCTTCTACTGTTCAAGATATTAGTTATTCTATGTTATTGAACTTAGCTTCGGTTTGTAATGCGACTAACTCAGATATTTTATGGGGGTTTGTATCAAAATATACTAATAATACTGGAAATCCTGATACATTAATGAGTAATTTGATGGATAAGGCTCTCCAGTACTATAAAGACTTTATTGCACCAAGTAAGAAATATAAAAAACCTAATGAACAAGAAATAGAGGCTTTAACTAATTTAAATCAAAGACTAGCTAAAATCAAAAATGTTAAGGACCCTGAAGAAATTCAAAGTGAAGTTTATGAAACAGGTAAAAAATATGATTATATAGAATTAAAAGACTGGTTTTCTTGCCTTTATCAAATACTCTTAGGACAAGATCAAGGTCCAAGAATGGGGTCCTTTATTGCAATTTATGGATGCAAAGAAATGATAGAATTAATTAATAAAGCGATCAAAGGAGAATTAGTTAATTAGATAATAAATCTTTATAAAAAATTTCCTTAATTTTATTTACTGCAAGTCTATCAAAATCTTTTATCAAAGACTCTGACATCTCTTGAATAAGATAATCTTTTTCTAATAGTGAAATATTATTTCCTAACTCCTGACTTTTAAAAACCTTTAAATCTAAATAAGAAATTTTATTACCACTTTTGTCTAATAGATTAATAGTTATATCCAAATTCATTTCTATATTCATAGCTGCTTTTGAGGAAAAGAAATCTTCAATTTTTATTTCTTTATTAATTTTAAAAGCTTTGATACTGGCAATATTAATTACTAGTTGTAAAATACCAGAGTTATTATTTTCTATTGCGCTCAACCTTGCTGCTGACCAATTATTTATTATAGCTACTAAGTCCTGTTTAACTAAATGGTCAATATAAGGATATTCTATATTACTAATATATAATTGTTCTATTATTAGTTCAGAAGCATCTATTTTTATGGGTTTATAGCCTTCAAAATTAATATTTTTAATTAAGTAATTATCTTGAGTTGCACAGGAACTAATAAACACTAATAAAAATAAAGTAATAATATATTGTTTTATATGCATCTATTTATTGTATTTCTAAATTAGCTTGTCCGCAATAGACCATGATAGAATTGATTTTTGAATATGTAATCTATTTTCTGCTTCATCCCATACTACTGACCTTGGCCCATCTATAATTTCTTTTGTTACCTCTTGACCTCTATGTGCAGGAAGGCAATGCATAAATATTGCATTTTCATTGGCTTCTTTAAACAATGCTTCATTTACCTGAAAATTATTAAATATTTTTTCTGGATTATCCATACCCTCTTCACCCATAGAAACCCAAGTATCTGTCAATATTGCGTCTGCATTTTTCACTGATTTTTGGGGCTCATCTGAAATTTCTATATCAGTATTATTGTTTATAGCCCAATTTACAACATTTTTTTGAGGTAACCTTCCTTTAGGACATGCTAATCTTATTTTAAAGTTAAAAACTTTTGCAGCGTGGATCCATGAATTAGCCATATTATTTCCATCTCCAATCCAAGCAATCGTTTTATTTTCGATATCTCCTAATTTCTCTTCAAATGTCATAATATCTGCAAAAGTTTGGCATGGATGGCTTAAATTAGTTAAACCATTTATTACGGGAACATTAGAATGATCTGCCATTTGTAATAAGGTTTCATGTTTAGTAGCTCTAATCATAATTCCATCTAAATATCTTCCTAAAACTTTTGCTGTATCTTCTATAGTTTCTCCTCTGCCCATCTGCATAGTTTTTGCATCCAAATATATAGCTGAACCTCCAAGTTCAGTCATAGCAACCTCAAAAGATATGCGAGTTCTAGTAGATGGTTTTTCAAAAATCATTGCTAAAGTTCTTCCTAATAAAGGAGCTCCTTCAACTAACCCTCTGCCCTTACTCTTATAATATTTAGCTGTTTCTATAAGTTTTCTGGGTACACCGTTAGGTAAAGTATTAATATCGATAAGGTTTCTCATATTAATTTTTCCTCTAATTTATTCAGAGTATTTTTTAAAGTTTCTAAACATATATCAGCATGTTCTTCTGTAATGTTAAGAGGAGGCAACAACCGAAGTATGTTATTACCAGCAGGCACAGTTAATAATCCTTCACTTCTTAAGCTAGTGCATAATTCAGCATTATTCATGTTACATATTATCCCAATCATTAAACCTTTTCCACGCACTCCTTTAATCAACTTAGAGTATTGTTTCGATAATAAATCAATTTCTTTTATTAATTTATTCCCTAAATTATTCACGTTATCTAATATATTATTTTCTATAACCTGACTAATAACTGACTTGGCAACACTGCTTGCTAAAAAATTTCCTCCAAAAGTAGATCCATGTGTTCCTGGAGCCATTCCCGCAGCAGCTTCATTTGTTGCTACAACTGCACCAATAGGAAACCCTCCTCCTAAACCCTTAGCAATCGCCA
>CAJWSU010000048.1:0-6093 GCA_913046335.1 uncultured Pelagibacterales bacterium
AAAACATCAGATTCCTCTTTTGCACTTGAGACAACTATGCCAGACACATTGGCACAAGCATTTTCTTCTTTAAGAAATATTCTAATATCTTCTTTTGACCTTTCTCGATTGTATATATTTAAATTAAGTTTTGCATCCTTTTTAAGATGACAATTAAATGAAGCTGTCTTAATACTATTCTGCATACTTTTTTGGACTCTAGAAAAAGACAAATTTGCATTTGGCTCTATATAAGCTTCAAGAAAAGTATTAGTCCAACAATTTTTGTCAAAATATACTTCTTGAAAAACTGCTTCAGAACCTTCATTACATATCAAAATTATGTAAGGGTTAATTAACAAATCTTCTTTATCAGAATAAGAAAAGTTAACAATATTAATTGTTTCTGATATTTTTTTTCTAGCTTCTATCTCTACAACAATCCCATTATTTAAAAGCGCGTTTAAAGATAAAAGAGAAATAGGTTTATCGTCACATAAACCTGAAAGTCTGTTTTCAGCATACTTTTTTGGATTATTATATAATTTTTTTTTAAAACTAGGATTTTTTTTGAGATAAATTTCAATACTATCTACACTAATTCCACCTTGATCTCTAAAAGTAGAAAGTTCATAATCAAAAAAACCGTTTCTTAATACAATAGAATTTTTAGTCTTTTTTACTTCCTCATTTATTATAATTTCTTTATTTGAATTAGGAACTTCCCAATTAATCTTATTAAGCTTAGTTGTTCTAAAATTTTTCCATTCTTCTGAAGCACTAGTAGGAATCTTTTTTTCCTCAAAATGTTCAATCAGTTTTTCTCTATTTAACCAGGATTTATTTTCAAAAAAACTTTTATCAGTTTTAATATTATTTATATATTCCTTCAAAAACATTATACAAATTCCTTGTACCCTTTACTCTCCAATGTTTCAACAATTCCGTAGTCTCCTGACTTGACAATAGTTCCTTCATTAAATATATGCACCTCATCAGGTTTGATATAATCTAACAATCTTTGATAATGTGTAATAATAAGCATAGCATTTTCTCCACTACTGTAATGAGCAACACCTTCTGCTATTATTTTCAAAGCATCAATATCTAAACCAGAATCTATCTCATCTAAAATGCATAATTTAGGCTTCATCATAAGCATATGAAAAATTTCATTTTTTTTCTTTTCTCCACCAGAAAATCCCGTATTTAAATCTCTAGATAAAAAGCTTCTATCTAGTCCTAATTTTTCACTAACTAACTTACATTCGTCTAAAAAAGCTCTCGTATCTAATGGATTCTGACCATTGTACTTTCTTATAGAATTTAGTGCTGTTCTCAAGAAAGAAGAGTTAGCTATACCTGGAATCTCTACTGGGTATTGAAAAGCTAAATAAATACCACTAGCTGCTCTCTCCTCTGGATCTAACTCTAATATATTTTGATCATTAAATATTATTTCTCCTTGATTTATTCTATAACCTTCTTTTCCGGCAATTATATTAGAAAGAGTAGACTTTCCTGAGCCATTAGGTCCCATTATAGCAACTTTTTTACCCTTAGTAATTTTTAAGTTTAAATTATTAATAATGTCAATACCATCAACAGATACTGATAGGTTTTTTATTTCTAACATCTAACCTACTGCTCCCTCTAAGCTAAGTTCTAAAAGCTTTTTTGCTTCAACTGCAAATTCCATAGGTAAGTTTTTAAAAACTTCCCTACAAAAACCATTTACTATTAAAGCTGTTGCATCTTCTTCAGACATACCTCTTTGCCTACAGTAGAACAATTGTTCATCACTTATTTTAGAAGTCGTAGCTTCATGTGCTACGTCAGATTCTTTATTTCTAACATTAATATAAGGAACCGTGTGAGCGCCACAATTATTACCTATTAACAAGGAATCACATTGAGTAAAATTTTTTGTATTAGTTGCTCCAGGCAATATATTTACTAGCCCTCTATAAGTTTGTTGCCCCTTACCGGCTGATATTCCTTTTGATACTATTGTAGATGATGTATTTTTTCCTATATGCATCATTTTAGTTCCAGTATCGGCTTGCTGACATTTATTAGATAGTGCTACAGAGTAAAACTCTCCTTTTGAATTATCTCCTTTTAGTATAACGCTAGGATATTTCCATGTTACTGAAGAACCTGTTTCAACTTGTGTCCAAGATATTTTAGAATTCTTTTCAGCACAAATTCCTCTTTTTGTAACAAAATTATATATGCCACCTACTCCGTCTTTATCTCCTGGATACCAGTTTTGAACTGTAGAATATTTAATTTCTGCACCTTCTAGTGCCACTAACTCCACTACTGCAGCATGTAGTTGATTTTCATCTCTCATGGGAGCTGTACAACCCTCTAAATAAGAAACATGTGAGTTCTTATCAGCTATAATAAGCGTTCTTTCAAACTGCCCAGTATTCTCTGCATTAATTCTAAAATAAGTACTTAACTCCATTGGACACTTTACGTTAGGAGGAATATATACAAAAGATCCATCACTAAATACAGCTGAATTTAAATTAGAAAAATAATTATCATTTACAGGAACTACAGAGCCTAAATACTTTTTAACTATCTCTGGGTGATTCTTTACTGCTTCGGAGAAAGAACAAAATATTATTCCTAGTTTACTTAACTCTTTTTTAAAAGTAGTTGCTACTGAAACACTATCGAATACTGCATCTACTGCTACCTTATGACTATTTTTAATTCCAGCAAGAAACTCTTGTTCCTTAAGCGGTATTCCTAATTTATCATACGCTCTGAGTAATTCAGGATCAACTTCATCTAAAGATTTTGGTTTATCTTTGTCAGATTTAGGAGCAGCAAAATAATGTATATCCTGATAATCTATATCTTGATATTTAAGATTAGCCCAAACAGGACTACCGTCTTTTCTGTCTTTCCAACTATTATAAGCTTTTAATCTCCATTCTAAAAGCCAAATTGGTTCTTTTTTTTTGTTTGATATAAACTTTACGGTATCTTCATTCAAACCTTTAGGTGCAAACTCTTGTTCTATATTTGTTGAAAAACCGTACTTGTATTCACTTGCCTGTTCTACTAACTTAGCTGTATCAACCGTCGCCATAATCTTCCCTATTAATTAATTTCTAAATAAAACTTAATAATTTATTTGAGTTTTTTGTGCTACTTATATCCTTAACTTTAATACTCTCAAGTGTATCTCTAATAGCACTGTTAACTAAACTCCATGTATGTTTCGTAATACAAACATCAAATAGATTACAATTTCTAGCATTATTATCTATGCAGTCAGTCAAAGATACTGGTCCTTCTACGGCTTCTATAAGATCTTTTACCGATATATCTTCTAATTTTTTAAAAGGCTTGTACCCCCCATTTACTCCCCGATGAGCTTCAAGTATTTTTTTTCTTACCAAAATAGATAAAACTTTATTTACTGTAGCCTTTTGCAAACCTGTTTTATTAATTATTTCCTGTGAAGAAACTATTTTATCTTTACATGTATCAAATGAGCAAATAATTAAAACTGCATAATCAGCTAATCTAGTTATTTTTAACATAAATATGAATATAGACTATTTTGGTAAAGTATCAAGTAGACAAATAATTATGAATTGATTCAGCAGCTTCTCTACCTTCTCTTATAGCCCATACTACTAATGACTGTCCTCTCCTTGCATCACCTGCAGTAAATACTTTTTTATCAGACGTTATGTAGTCCTTTTCATTAGCTAAAACATTCCCTTTATTGTCTTTTTTTAATTTTAAATCTGAGATAACTCCATCGTGTTTAGGATGAATAAACCCCATAGCCAACAAAACTAAATCTGCTTTTATAAAAAAGTTAGAGTTTTTTACAGGATTAAGTTTTTCATCTAACCTTGAACAATTTAAGCCTTTAACTACTCCCTCTGACATTTCAAATGACTCAGTTATAACTGACCAGTCTCTTTTAGCACCCTCTTCTTGAGAAGAAGACACTCTTAATTTATGTGGCCAGTATGGCCAAGTTAGTTCTTTATTCTCTTTCCTTGGTGGCATAGGCATAATCTCTAACTGAGTTACTTTTTTTGCACCCTGTCTAAAAGAAGTACCAATACAATCTGATCCTGTATCTCCTCCACCTATGACTACTACATTTTTATTTTTTGCATTAACTTTTAATTGTTGATTGCTAATCTCTCCGGACACAGCCTTATTTTGTAGAGGTAAAAAGTCCATTGCCGCATAAATTCCTTGAGCTTCTCTTCCTGGTATTTTTAAATCTCTTGCTTCTTCTGAACCAATAGTAAGAAGAACAGCATCAAATTTTTTTTTCAAAACCTTTATAGAAAAGTCTACTCCTATATTTATACCAGTTTTAAAAATAACACCTTCTTTCCTCATCTGGTCTTCTCTTCTATCAATTAAGCTTTTTTCCATTTTAAAATCAGGTATTCCATACCTTAACAAACCACCTATTTTTTTATTTTTTTCGTACAAAGTTACTTTATAACCTTTCCTTGCTAGCTGTTGAGCTGCTGCTAGACCTGCTGGCCCTGAACCTACAACTGCGATAGTTTTATTAATTTTATATTTTGATATTAAAGGTTTAATCCAGTTCTTCTGCCAAGCTTTATCTATAATTGAACATTCTATGTTTTTAATAGTTACTGGACTATCCTCAATGTTTAAGGTGCAAGCAGCCTCACAAGGAGCAGGGCAAATACGCCCTGTAAACTCTGGAAAGTTATTCGTAGAATGTAAAACTTCAATAGCTTTTCTAAAATCATTCTCATATACTAAATTATTCCAGTCAGGTATAATATTATTTACAGGACAAGCTGAATGACAGTATGGTATTCCACAATCCATACATCTAGAAGATTGGTTTTTTAGTTCTTCTTTAGTCAATGGCTTGATAAATTCCTTAAAGTTTTTGACCCTACTCTTTACCGATATATATTCTCTCTCTTTCCTATCGTGCTCTAAAAAACCTGTTGTTTTAGCCATAAATATCTATCCTTTCATTCTCAACTTCAAAGACTCCTGATTCTTAATATCAATAAGTGCTTTCTTATAGTCTTTTGGTATAACAATTTTAAATTTCTTCATCTCATTACTAAAGTTTTTTAAAATTTCTGAAGCTACAGAGCTTTTAGTGTAACTATAATGTCTACTTAATAAATAATATAATCTCTCTTGGTGGTATGCAAGCATGTCTGAGGTTATAGTATTATAATTTAAATTATTTTTATTAAAAATCTTACTTTTTTGAACTCTAGTAATTTCAATTAGTGACATATTACACTTATCTTGAAAAGAATTATCAGGGTCCAAAATATAAGCTAAACCACCAGACATACCTGCTCCAAAATTTTTACCAGTTTCTCCTAAACAGAGAATTACCCCTCCTGTCATATATTCGCAACAATGATCTCCTACTCCTTCAACTACTGCCCACGCTCCTGAGTTTCTTACAGCAAATCTCTCCCCTGCTATTCCCCTAAAATAGCATTCTCCTGCTACAGCTCCATACAGAACTGTGTTACCTACTATTATGCTCTTTTCTGGTATTACCTTTGAATCATTAGTTGGTTTAATATATATCTTTCCACCACTCAAACCTTTGCCTACATAATCATTACCTTCACCTTCTAGGTTAAGAGTAACACCGTATGTAGTAAAAGCTCCAAATGACTGACCAGCAGTTCCTTGTAAATTAATAGTAATTGAATCTTCTTTTAATCCTTCATGTCCGTATTTTTTTGCTAAATCACCAGATAACATTGCTCCTAAAGATCTATTAGTATTGTTTACTTTTGAACTCAATGTAATTTTTTTACCTTTTTTATAATGCTTTTTAAAAAAGCTTATAAATTTTTTATCTAACACCTTCTGAATGCTATGTTCTTGTTTTTTTGTATTATAAACATCAACATTTTTTTTAACTTTAGGCGAGTAAAATAATTTACTAAAATCTAAGCCCTTTGTTTTCCAGTTTGTAACAGCTTTGTTAAATCCTAATTTATCAGTTCTTCCTATAATATCATCAAATTTTCTAAACCCCATTTCTGATAACAACTTTCTTACCTCTTCCGCTACAAAAAAGAAATATTTAATAACATG
>CAJWSU010000049.1:0-5876 GCA_913046335.1 uncultured Pelagibacterales bacterium
TGAAATAAATAAATATAAAGAAAAGTTAAAATTATTAGATAAAAATAACATAGATTTAGATTACTTAGAGGAAAAGTCATTTGAAGTACTAGGCAATACTTCTAAAAATTCTTATAATATAATAATTAAATAATCTATATTTAATAGAAACAAAATTCTATTTTATATAGATTTTCTTGACATAATGTAAATATTTTTTTACTCTTAGATATGGAAAATGTTAATAGCCATAGTGAAATAATTTCAAATTTAGGCGGTGGAAAAAAGCTGACTGCTAGATTAAATTCCTTAACATCTGAAAGTATAAATGAAAAAACTGTATATTCATGGGTACGTCAAGGTATTCCAGACAGATGGAAAATTGCTGTAGCTAGATGTTTACTAGAAGATAACTTAGATATCAGTTCTTACCCTAATTTATTACCACCAGGAATAGTTGCTGAGAACTTAATAGCTGCAAATAATTCGGTACAAATTTTTTCTGATTCCAAAGTTTTAAAACCTAATAGCGAATTTTTAAATGATAAGGTCGACAACGAAACAATTTTAGCTATTTATAAAGAAATGCTTAAAATTAGGCGTTTTGAAGAAAAAGTAGGGCAACTTTATAGTATGGGCCTTATAGGGGGGTTTTGTCACTTGTATATTGGTCAAGAAGGAGTAATTTCTGGTGTTGAGAGTATTGCCAACGAAAATGACTGCTTTATTACTGGTTATCGTTGTCATGCACATATGGTTTCTAGAGGAGAACCTTTAGTAAATATATTCTGTGAACTTTTGGGTAAAAAGAATGGATCTTCTAATGCGAAAGGAGGTTCTATGCATATGTTTAAGTCTGAAAATTACTTTTTTGGAGGTCATGGTATTGTAGGGGCTCAAGTACCTTTAGGTACAGGTATTGCATTCGCGAATAAATATAAAAAGAATAAGGCAGTTACATTTGTGTTTTTTGGAGACGGAGCTGTTAATCAAGGACAAGTGTACGAGGCCTTTAATATGGCTGCTTTATGGCAGTTACCAATAATTTATATAATAGAAAATAATCAGTATGGTATGGGTACTTCTGTAGAAAGAGCTAGTGCTATGACAGAGTTATTTAGGCGAGGTGAGTCATTGGGTATTAAAGGATATGAAATAGATGGAATGGATCCACTTGCTGTAAATTATTTTTTAAAAGATATACACAATAAAATAGTGAATGATAATTTAGGACCTGTTCTTATAGAAGCTAAGACATATAGATATAGAGGTCATTCTATGTCTGATCCAGGCAAATATAGAACTAGAGAGGAAATACAAGAAACAAGAGAGAATAGAGACCCAATTGAAAGAGTAAGAACCTTATTGATTAATAAGAGTATTTTAAATGAAGATGAACTTAAAGAAATAGATAAGGTTATTAAAAGTGAAGTTTTAGAGGCATCTGAGGAAGCTAGAGATATGGCTCTACCAGAAGATACTAGTTTATTCTCTAATATATTTAAAGAAAAAGGTAATTAGCGTGAAATTAATAACCGTTAGAGAAGCAATAAGAGATGCAATAGCAGAAGAAATGCGTAGGGATAAAAGTGTTTTTTTATTAGGTGAAGAAGTTGGTGAGTATCAAGGTGCGTATAAAGTAACCCAAGGACTTCTTGATGAATTTGGATCAAATAGAATTGTGGATACACCTATTACTGAAGCTGGCTTTACAGGTTTAGCTGTGGGAGCTTCTATGAATGGATTAAGACCTATTGTAGAATTTATGACTTGGAACTTTGCCATGCAAGCAATTGATCATATAATAAACTCTGCAGCAAAAACTTATTATATGAGTGGAGGAAAATTAAATATACCTATTGTATTTAGAGGCCCTAATGGAGTTGCTTCAAGAGTAGCAGCACAACACAGTCAGGATTATACTGCTTGGTATTCCCACGTTCCTGGTCTTAAAGTCTTAGCTCCATATGATGCTTTAGATGCTAAAGGATTACTTAAGGGAGCAATTAGAGATAATAATCCTGTTGTATTTTTAGAACACGAACTTTTATATAATGAAAAATTTGAAATTTCTGATGATGAAGAGATTTTAGAATTTGGCAAAGCAAAAATTATGAAAAAAGGTAATGACATTTCTTTAATCTCATTTTCTCGAGGAGTAGATTTAGCATTAGAAGTAGAAAAAGAATTAGAAGGTAATGGTTTTAGTGCTGAAGTTATTAACCTAAGGTCTATAAAGCCTCTAGATATAGAAACAATTATTAATTCAGTAAAAAAAACAAATAGAGTAGCGGTAATAGAAGAGGGTTGGCAACAGTCTGGCGTAGGCGCTGAAATTATAGCAGTAATAATAAAAAATGCTTTTGACTTTTTAGATGCACCACCATTAAGGTTCAGTGGAGAAGATGTTCCTTTGCCATATGCTGAAAATTTAGAAAAATTAGCTTTACCAAGTACTGACAAAATATTAAAAGAATGTTTAGAGATTTTATAATAATTAAAATTAAGGTGAGAATATGCCAATAGCTTTACTTATGCCAGCCCTATCACCTACAATGACTGAGGGAAATGTAGGAAAGTGGTTAAAAAATATAGGAGATAATATTGTTTCTGGTGATATAATAGCTGAAGTAGAAACAGACAAAGCTACTATGGAAGTTGAAGCGATTGATGAAGGAAAGTTAGCCTCTATTATTTATCCAGATGGTTCAGAGAATGTAGCAGTTAATGATATGATAGGAGTGATAGCACTAGAGGGTGAGACAGATGAAGATATAAATAGTTTCATTAAAAAAAATAATAAAAACAATGACGTAAGTATAGAATCTAATAATATAGAAAAGGTTGTAATTAATAAGCCTGCTAATGAAGAAGATAACGCTAACAAAGATTTAGTTCAAAATAAAACAGATACAGAATCTAAAATTATAATTGATAAAAATACTTCGGTTGATAATGAAATTAATAGTATTAAAACTGATAAAAATATTTTTATTTCTCCTTTAGCAAAAAGAATAGCTAATTTAAAAAATATTGATATATCCAAAGTATTAGGAACAGGGCCTAAGGGAAGAATAATAAAGAAAGACTTAGAATCATTTATTAAAACTAATACTATTAATATACAAAAGACCTCAAACTTTTCTGAAAGTACTAACGTTAAAGAAGAAGTTAAACTTTCTAGCATAAGAAAAACTATTGCAAATAGATTACAAGAAGCTAAATCTACAATACCTCATTTTTACCTTCGTGGAAAAGTTGAAATAGATAAATTATTTGGTGAACGAATAAAAATTAATAGTTTTTTAAATGAAACCGATAGTAATCTCAAAATTAGTTTTAATGATTTTTTTATAAAAGCAATTGCATTATCTCTTAAAAATGTTCCTGCCATGAATTGTATATGGAATAATAATTCACTTACTAAGTTTAGTAATGTAGATATAAGTGTTGCGGTTGCTACAGAAGAAGGCCTATTTACACCTATAATTAAATCTGCTTGTAGCAAAAGTATTTCAATTATTTCTTCAGAGATGAAGGATTTTGTAATAAGAGCTAAGCAAGGAAAACTTCTACCTGAAGAATATACAGGGGGAGCATTTTCAATATCTAATTTAGGAATGTTTGACATTACTGATTTTTCTGCAATTATTAATCCGCCACAATCTGGTATAATAGCTTTAGGTAGTATAATTGATGAACCTTTAGTAAAAAATAATGAAATTAAAATAGTGAAAACGGTGTCATATACATTATCTGTAGATCATAGAATTGTAGATGGGGCAACTGCAGCTAAATTATTAAAATATTTTAATTTTTATATTAATAATCCTACTGCAATGGTGCTTTAATGAAAAATGAGAATTACGATATTGTTATTATTGGTTCAGGCCCAGGAGGATATGTAGCAGCTATAAGAGCAGCTCAATTAAATAAAAAAGTATTAGTAGTAGAAAAAAGTGAGCTTGGAGGTATTTGTCTTAATTGGGGGTGTATTCCGACTAAAGCCTTATTAAGAACCTCTGAAATATATTCTTATGTGAAAGAGGCTAAGCAATTTGGATTAGAAGTTATCAAGCATGATTATTCTTTAAAAAACATTGTAAGTAGATCTAGAGAGGTATCTAAAACACTGTCTAAAGGAATTGAGTATTTATTTAAAAAAAATGGAATTTTTTTAAAGAAAGGAAATGCATTTATTGAAGATAACAATAATGTTACTATTCAATCTAATGAAAGCAAAGTTAGAGTTAAAACTAAGAACATAATAATTGCCACTGGTGCCAAAGCAAAAAAACCAACTTTTCTAGAAAATAGTTCTAATGAAATATGGAGTTATAAAGAGGCTATGATACCCAATGCAACTCCTAAAAGTTTGGGAATAGTAGGTTCTGGAGCTATAGGTATTGAATTTGCTTGTTTTTATAATGAATTAGGAACAGATGTTAAGGTATTTGAAGTTCAAGAAAATATTGTTCCACATGAGGATAAAGATATATCAGTTGCATTAGAAAAAGCATTATTAAAGAAAAAAATTACTTTTTATAAAAATACTAAAGTTGTAGGCCTTAATAAAGCTGAGAGCTTTGAATTAACTACTAATACAAAAGAAAAGATTGAAAAACATCATTTTGAAAAAGTTTTAATTGCTATTGGAGTAGAAGGAAACATTGAAAATATTGGCATAGAAAATACGAAAGTACGAACTAAAGACAATCAAATTATTACGCATCAATATGGAATGACTGATGATAACAATATATTTGCCATTGGAGATGTTGCAGGAACACCATGGCTAGCACATAAAGCAAGCCACGAAGGAATAGATTGTGTTGAATATATTTCTGGATTAAAAAGTATAAATACTGAGAATATAAAACAAATAATTCCTTCATGTATTTATAGTAACCCTCAAGTTGCTTCTATTGGTCTTACTGAACAAGAAGCTATTACTACTAATAAATCGATTAAAGTAGGAACTTTTCCATTATCTGCTAATGGGAAAGCTTTAGCTTTAAATGAGCCTAATGGTTTTGTAAAAACGATATTTGATAGTAAAACAGGTGAAATATTGGGCGCTCATATGATAGGAACAGAAGTAACTGAGTTAATAAATACATTCTCTTTAGCAATAAAGTTAGAAGCAACTGAAGAAGATATAATTAATACTATTTTTCCTCATCCAACATTATCAGAATCTATACACGAGTCTGTACTTAGTGCATTTAACAGGAGCATACATTCGTAATGGAAAAAAAAAGTATTTATATATCTAAAGCACATTTAAACAATAATCTTACAGTAAAGAAAAAAAAACCTGATTGGATTAAAGTTAAAGCTCCAGTATCTAAAAACTATATCAAATCTTTAAGTCTAGTTAATGATTTAAAATTAAATACTGTATGTCAAGAAGCTGCTTGTCCTAATATAGGAGAATGTTGGGAGAAAAAACATGTTACTGTTATGATATTGGGTAGAGTTTGTACAAGAAAATGTACATTTTGCAATATATCAACTGGAGTTCCAGATTTAGTAGATGCAGATGAACCTAGAAGAATTGCTAAAGCAATTTCAAAACTTAATTTAAAGCATGTAGTAATTACCTCAGTAGACCGCGATGATTTAGAAGATGGTGGAGCAATACATTTTCAAAAATGTATTAATGAAATTAGAAGCTTAGACTCTAATGTTACTATAGAAATATTAGTGCCAGATTTTCAAAGAAAAAAAGGAGCCTTAGAAATTATTGCAAATGCTTCACCAGATGTTTTTAATCATAATTTAGAAACCATACCTAGTTTTTATAAGCAAATTAGAAAAGGTGCTAACTATCAGCATAGTTTAAATATATTAAGTAAGATCAAGCAATTAAATAAAAAGATTTGGACCAAGTCTGG
>CAJWSU010000050.1:0-5526 GCA_913046335.1 uncultured Pelagibacterales bacterium
AGTTAAGAATATTCTTTTTACAGGAGATATTACTGGTAGAGAAAATGGAAAAATAGTTAAAGGTAAAAGAGAAGGTGAATGGCTAGAGTATTGGGGTAACGGTCAATTATATTCTCAAAAAAATTATAAAAGTGGCAAATATGATGGCGAATATTTTAGCTATTATGAGAGTGGCCGACTTAATGTAAGTGTAAATTACAAAGATGGAAAAAAAAATGGTGAATTTATAGATTATTATGAAAGTGGAAAGGTAAATTGGAGAGAAACTTTTATAGATGGTATAATAGAAGGTGAATCTTTAATTTATTATGAGACAGGTCAGTTATGGTATAAAACTAATTTTAAAGACGGAAAAAGGCACGGTTTATATTTAAAATATAATATTAATGGTCAATTAATAGAGGAAAAAACATATATAAACGGTAGTATTGATGGTGAATGGTTAAGGTATTATGATAATGGTGGTTTAATTGAAAAAAATATATACAAAAATGGTAAGTTAATTAATACAATGACACCCTAAATTTTATAACAATAAAATTGTTAAAATTTTTTATCATATCAAAGATATAAAAGAACAATTTCTTTTAATAATAAACTTTTAAAATAGTTATTTAGGAATCATGGTAAGCTATTAGGTTAGAGTATTTAATATGATTGAAGATGGTGAAATTATAGAAATAGTTAAATTAAAAATAAGAGATCCTATAACTCAGAGAGAGATTGCAGTATGGATAATTGAAAATATGCAGAATATTGAATTTCCATCTTCTAATACTCTTGAAAGACTAATAGAAGTAATTGAAAGAATTAGAAAAGAGTTCCCATTAGATTGGAAGAGCAGATGTTTTGATAGTTTTGTATCTTTTAATAAATATTAGAATATTAATTTAAGCTTATAAAATTAGTTGTTTAATAGTTTTCAAAAAATTAAAGAACTATTGTAACCCATTAAATATTATAGTAGATATTCCTCACTTAAGAACTCATTTAAATGCTGAATATTAGAATAGGAATATACTTATTATGGAGTTAATCATAGAGTTGATAGTAATTCTTATGCTAACGATATTTCAATCTGTATTTGGTGTAGGTTTACTTTTATTTGGTACACCAATATTCTTATTTATAGGATACAATTTTGAATCAACCTTAATTGTATTATTGCCTATTTCGATTTCTATCAGTTTTCTTCAAATAATATCTCAAAAAAAGTCTGTTAGACCTCTAATTTTTGAATACAATCTTTTTTGTTTACCATTTCTAATTATTTTTCTAGTTATTGCAATAAAATTTGGAAACTTAATAGATATTAAGGTCTATGTATCAACATTTTTAATCATTTCATCTATTTTAATATTAAATAAAAATAAGTTTATTTTTATAAATGAATATTTATTAAAATATAGAAAATTATGTTTAATTCTTATAGGTTCTATTCATGGCTTTTCTAATATGGGAGGAGGATTTTTATCTATTTTTTCTACTACAGTTAATGGAAATGATAGAGATCTAACTAGAAATTATATTTCTTATGGTTATTTTATTATGGGAGCTATTCAGTATTTTACAATATTGCTTATAGGTTTAAACAATATAGATTTTACCAAGTTGTATTATTTAATTATACCATTAGTTTTATATTTTCCATCTCAAAAAATTTTTAAAAAAATTAATAATCAACTTTTTATAATAATAATTAATTATATTGCATTAATATTCGGAATCATTGCTCTAGTAATAAGTTTAACTTTAAAGGCTTAATAAAATTTTGAATTATAATAATTATAGAATGCAAGTATTGGGTTAACCTCAAGAAAGTATTAATATATTAATATTATTTAATGGGAGGAAAATAATGTTGAAAGATAGTTTAACCCAAGATATAGGAGTGCTTTTAAGAAGAGAGACTGAAGCAAGAATTTTAATACCTTTTGTAAAGAACTTAATTACAGTATTTGGTAAATCTAAAATATTAAATATATTAGAAAGTACTATAAAAAAGGAAGCAAAAAGACAAGGGAAAGATCTATCAAAAGAGTATGGCAATAATGTTGATGCTTTTTTGAAAACATTAAGTTTTTGGACTAAGGATAATGCTTTAGAAATCGATATTTTAAATAAGTCTGATTCCAAATTAGATTTTAATGTTACTCGTTGTCGATATGCAGAAATGTATAATGCTATGGGTATAAATGATTTAGGTGCTATTTTATCCTGTAATAGAGATGCATCTCTTATAGAAGGTTTTAATGTGAAAGCAAAATTAGAAAGAAAAAAAACAATAATGAATGGAGATAAATGTTGTACTTTTAGGTATGATTTTAATAATAAAAAATAGAGGTATTTTATATAATAAATATTTATGAAGTAGTTATTTACTTTTATTATTATTATTAATAGCTTTTCATAATAGTTATAATTGTTCAGTGTATTTAATATATTTTTAAATTACTAATATGAATTTACAAAACTTCTTCAAGTAATTACTAATATTTGTATATATTTAAATATTGGATAGCCCAAAGTGATAAATGATTTGTTTTCAAAAGATGTATTTCTAAAAGTTAAAGAACATAAAATATTTCAATCTATAGTAATTATTGCTATTATTTTATCAGCTTTTCTTGTCGGAGCATCTACCTTTAAAATTAACAACACACTAATAACTATTTTCTGGTTTGTAGACATTTTTATTACATTATTTTTTATAATAGAAATTATAATTAGGTTTATAGCTGAGCCTAATAAAAAAAATTTTTTAAAAAACGGCTGGAATTTATTTGATTCATTAATTGTTTTCATTTCTATAATTCCCATTGGCCCAAATTCTTCTATACTAGTGTTTAGATTATTACGAATTTTTAGAGTTCTAAGACTTATTTCTGCTGTACCAGAATTGAAAGAATTAATTGAAGCTCTTTTACTTTCTATTAAAAGAGTTTTTTATGTATCATTGTTATTATTTATCATACTCTATATATACGCTTCCTTTGGCTCTATATTATTTTCAGCAGATGATCCTGAAAGATGGAGGGATATGGGAGTGTCCATGATTACATTAGTTCAGGTATTAACATTATCAAGTTGGGAGCAAGTAATGCTTCCTTTACAAAAAATTTATTGGTGGTCTTGGGTATATTTTTTTAGTTTTATAGCTATTGGCTCTATAACAGTTTTAAATTTAATTATTGCTGTATTAGTTGATGTAGTTACAAACCAGAAAACAAATAAGTAAATTATATTATTTTAATATTGATAATTAATTAGTAAAATTAATTAATACAAATAATATATGTAATATTTGACTATTATGCTCAAAGCGTTATATCAAAGGAACGTTTATGTGTTAATTAATAAAAAAAGGGAGTGAAGAGTTATATGAAAAATATATTTTCTATAATTTCACTTATAGCATTTGCTTTATCAGCTCTAAGCACGGTTTCTTTCGCTAGAGATGATGAAGATGCTATAGGAAAGTTAAGTAGTTTCAAAGCTACTCATAAAAATGTTGATTGGGTCAAAGTTGACCAAAATACAAAATTTGCAGATAATGTTAGGAAGAATATTCTTCCAAAAATTAAGATGCCAGCTGGCTTCAAAATTGAGTTATTTGCTGTTGTTCCAGACGCTAGAAACATGGCTGTAAGCAGAAATAAAGGCGCAGTATGGATCGGCACAAGAAAAGATAAAGTTTGGCAAGCAACTGACAGAGATATGGATAATATCGCTGATACTGTAGAGCAATTCGCACCTACAGTTAATTTTGATATTCCAAATGGTCCATGTTACAGTGATGATGGTCATCTGTACATAGCTGAAAGAAACAGAGTTTTATGGTTTCCAGCAGCTGAGTATTTCATGGAAAGTGCAGACACTGTAGCTATTCCAATCATTAATCAAGGTGAACTAATTCCAGTAGATGAAGAGTCTTACAATCATACTGGTAGAGTTTGTGCAATTGGTCCAGATAACAAACTATACGTAAGTTTAGGGCAACCTTTTAACGTAACAGGTCCTGATAAACTAGATATGTATAGAGAAGTTGGTATCGGCGGAATGATTAGTTTTAATCGTTTCCCAGGAGAATTAGATCGTAAAGTAGTAGCAACTGGGATAAGAAATTCTGGTGGTCATGCTTTTAACAAACAAGATGGTTCTTTATGGTTTACTGATAATCAAGTAGACGGTATGGGCGATGAAACTCCTCCAGGCGAACTAAATAGAATGCCAAAAATGGGCATGTGGTACGGTCATCCTTATTATGGTGGCGGTAATGTAAGAACTGCTGACTATTCAGGTGAAGTTCGTGCTGATTTAGCTAAAATCTACGTAAAACCTCAAGTAGAGATGATTGCTCACGCAGCTGATCTAGGTATGATGTTCTACGATGGTGATATGTTCCCAAAAGAATATGATAATGCAATATTTAGTGCACAACATGGTTCTTGGAATGCAGTAAAAGCTAGAGGCGCAAGAATTATGGTAACTTTTTTAGATAAAAACGGTAATGCTAAAAAAACTGTACCATTTGCTGAAGGTTGGATGACAGAAAAAGGTAGATATATTGGACGTCCAGTTGACGTACAACAATATATTGACGGATCTATTCTAGTATCTGACGACAAAGCAGGTGTCGTTTACAGAATAAGTTACGGTGATACAGAACGTGCGTCTAATTAATTAGACAAAACTTAATGGGCTAGTTATGCTAGCCCATTATTTTCTTTAATTTCAATTTTCTTGATTAAGCTATGATAAACTTCCATAAATTTATTTTTTTTTTATATTTAATCTTTATAACTTCTATAAGTAAAGCAGAGGAAACCTCAGAAGGTAGACTCGTTGCTGAAGGTATATGTGCTGTTTGTCATGGTATAGATGGAATAGCAGGAACAGCTGGAAGTTCTGCATTAGTTCCTAATCTAATAGCGCAAAATAGACTTTATATGATAGATAAACTAGAGGCTTATAAATCTGGTAAGTTAGAGCATCATCAAATGAGCCTTATAGCGCAGATGCTTTCAAGTGAAGATATAAAAAATGTTGCTGATTGGTATTCTAAAATTGAGATAGAAGTTAAATCTGAAATAGAACCTCTAAACTATTAAATTACCACCTATAGAAAAAAATATAGCATTGATTATAATAAAAAAAGCTTAAACTATTTAAGCTTTTTATAGTTTTCTCTCCAAAATGCATAGAGTCCAGATGATACAACCATTATTGAGCCTATTATAACAGGCGTTTCTAGGGTTTCATTAAAGACAGTTACTCCTATCATTGAGACAAATACCAGATGTAGATAGCTATAGGGTTGAAGCATAGAAGCCTCAGTTAGTTCTAGAGCTTTTATCATACATATATGTGCTAATACCCCAAGTATGCATATTATAGCTATCCAGAACCAATCTATTGTCATTATTTCTTTATAATAAAAAGGTCCTATAGAAGAAAGAATTATGGCTCCTATAATTGCCGTATAAAACAATGTTGTATCATTATTATCATAACGTGAAACTAAAC
>CAJWSU010000051.1:0-4866 GCA_913046335.1 uncultured Pelagibacterales bacterium
CTTGATTATTAGCATATATATGATTTACGCCATAATTATCTCTAAGGACTTCTACCTCGTCAGTTATTCCTTGAATTTGAAATGAATCAGTACAGGAATAAAGAATAGAAGTAATTAATATTAAGATTAGTTTTTTCATAATGATGTTGTTCTTCCTAAAATATTAAAAATATATCTCTTGAGCTAATCTAAAAGTGTTTGAGTGAGCTTCAATAATATTCTTTAATATCAAAGAATAACCTCCTCCCATTGAAACTTGAACAGGAATAGAGTATTTTTTACATATTTCAAGGATATATCTATCTCTTTTCTTACAACCCTCTATTGATAGTGATAATCTTCCAAGTTTATCATTTTCTAAAACATCAACACCTGAAAGATAAAAGATAAATTCTGGTTTAAATTTATCTATTTCTCTTGGTATAGTTTCCTCTAATACTTTAAGATATTCTTCGTCTTTTGTATTATCATTAAACTCTATATCTAAATCACTTTTTTCTTTTCTAAATGGATAGTTTTTTTTACCATGAAATGAAAGAGTGAAGACATTAGTATTTGAGTTAAATAATGATGCAGTTCCATTTCCTTGATGAACATCTAGATCAATAATCATAATTTTATTTGCTAATTCATTTTCCAAAAGATAGTTTGCTCCTATTGCTTGATCATTTAGCATGCAAAATGCTTCACCTCTATTAAAAAATGCATGGTGAGTTCCACCTGCAATATTCATAGATATTCCATTTTTAATTGAATAATGAACACCCTGAACAGTCCCATCTGCAATTTCCATTTCTCTTTCTACTAACTCCTTGCTCAATGGAAAGCCAATTTCTCGTATTTCTTTTTTAGATAAATTAAGGGATGTAAATCTTTTAAAATATTCAACTTCGTGAGTTAATAAAACTATTTTCTCATCAATTTTTTTTGGTTTAAAAAAATTATCAATCGTACAGGTATTTTCACGAATAAGCTGCTCAGGAATTAACTCATACTTAATCATAGGAAACCTATGATTCTCTTCTAGAGGGTATATATAATTTTCATTAAAGGCTATCTTAAGCATTGAGATAAATATAAAAAAAAAGACCTCACTAGGAGGTCTTTTTGTTAATATATGAAGATAATTTAGTTCATAGAACTCATCTCAGGAATTAGTCTTAAATGTCTAATTCTTCTTCCATTTTCTGTAAGAGCATCGTCTACCTTATTACCATCTTGTTCATATGCATCCGCACCGTATAATTCGTTATACTTGCTAATCATTGATTGAAGAGGTTCACCATAGTCAGATTCTTGACCTACATATCCATCATGATGAAATCTTACTTGCACCCAATTTCCAGTACATCCTGAAGAACACCATAATACGTTCATAGCTGAACCATAACCACTCTCAGACATAGCATTTTTAACTCTTTGTCTAAATGTCCAAAAGTCTTGTTCACCTGAATCTTTATAGTTATAATAAATAACTCTTCTAAGATTAGTTCCTGAACTCATTTCAGGTGAATAAGATGTATTATCATTTCTAGTCCATATTCTACTTGTCCCTTCTGTGTAAAAAGGGGCAACATTCTTGTTCCAATATTTTTGTTCCTCAGAACTAGCTGAGTTAGAGTCGATATCACCTATAGACTCCATCCATCTTACACGGATAAAATTATTAGAATTAGGGCCACTTAGTATTTGAAAAGTATAATAAGTATCTGATCCTTCAGTGTTATTATACATTTGTGTTTTCTTAGAAATACCAGAAGTGAATTTTTCCATATCACCATCATTGACAATCAAGGTTCTTGCTTGTCCTACTTGTGCAGATAATGATGTAACAAATAATGTTAATACTACTATTGATATAATTTTTTTTATGTTTTTCATTTTTTAAATTTTAGTTATTAATTAGAACTAGCTTCTGGAATAAATCTTAAATGAAGTCTTCCTCTCCCATTTTCAACTAATGCATCATCTACCTTGTCTCCATCATTTTCATATGCATTGTTTCCAAAAAGCTCATTATATTTTTCTACCATTTTCGGAAGCATTTCTTGGTTATATTTTTGTTGATCCGAAAAGCTTTCATATTCAAATAGAATAAGTGCAGTATTTCCATCACATCCTGAAGTACATATAACTGAGTGCATAGAACCTTTAGGCTGAGTATCCATAGCTTTTCTTGCAGCTACAACTCTTTCTCTAAATCTCCAAAAGTCTTGTTCTCCTGAATCTTTAAACTTATAGATTAGAGCCATTGTGTGATTTTGATCTTTAGAATCAACATTATGAGACATTTCACCAACATAATTCCACATATACATTCCGTTAACTGAACCATCTGCAATGTATGGACCTACATTCTTTTGCCAGTAATTCGATTCCTCTGAGTTTGGGTCCCAGTTGTCCATATATTGAGCATCAGAAGCTCTCATTCGCCAAATCTTTCCAGCGTCTGAGCCTGTAAGAATTTCATATGTGAAGAACCTTGCAGCTCCTTCTTCATTATTGAATTTCTTAGTTTTTTTACCTGCCGTTTCGATAAACTTATCCATTTGACCAGCTTTTACTTCAATTGTTCTTGTAGTAATCTGACTAGTTGCAAATGAAAAAGTAAACGTTAGTAATACTATAAATAATTTTTTCATTGTAAATTTAATTTATTGTTTAGATTACAATGATATTAAAAAATTAATACTTAGAATAATTCTAAATAATAATTATCTATTTTAAAAGGTCAAGATGTTGATTACCAGCATTAAAAGAAGAATTATTAAAACTATAGAGCTGATATATTTTACAGGATTTTTCATTTTTTGATCTTTTTATTTATAAAAAATTTCCAAATAACAATAAATAATACGGTAAAAATTAGAACTTTAATATCAATCGAACTTCCATAATTTAGAAAATCTCTCATATTAGTTTTTTATTGAGAAAGTAGTAGTCTTTCTTTTGTTTAGTTCCACATTTTCATCGTTCACAATAACCTGAAGTGTTGTTAATGTACCAATTTTCTTTTCTAGATCTAAACTCAATGAGAAAATCGCTTTATTCTTTAAAAATATTCTACCGGATACAATCCCTCTTTTAATAAATTCAATATTAGTATTTAGATCAGCATCGTAAATACCAACAAACCTTGTTAATGTTGGAAGATTTGTTTCTATGATAACCTCTTTTCTAGAAAGTTTGATTACTCCTTCCATATCTAGATTAAAATAGTTAACTCCATTATCTCTATATATCTTTATTTTATATTCACCAATCAAACCCTCATCTTTTAAGTAATCACCAATTAGCCTATCTCTATTAATTTTTACATATTCATTCTCATTAACAAAATTGAAATAGTCCTTGAAATAACCTGAAAAAATTCTATCAGAAGTAATTATTTCTAGCTTTTTTCCTAAGGACTCTCTTTTAGCAAGCTTAACAATATCTTTATATTCCCCCTTTATTATAAGATAGGAAAGGTATTTGTTTTTTGTCGCGCTTTGTTGAAGTATCCAATGAACACTATCTCCTTTGATAATTGTAAATGTATTACCATAAAAGGATTTAACTTCTTCTAATGGGCCATTTATTTTATAGTCTTGAAATTTAAGATTTGCATTTTTATTTGAAAAATCTAGAAAATATTTTAAATCATTACTATCATAATACTTCTGAGATAGAACAGAGTTAAAATATGAGCAAAATAAAATAAGCAATAATAGTTTTTTCATTTTTTTATTAAATATTTAATTGCTGGAAACAAAAATAGTAGAAACCCAATAATAAAAGGAATAAATGGGCTAATAAACTCATCAACTAGACCAGAGACTATCATTAATGCTAATATATTTAATGATATTGATGCTAGTATTAATATGGTGAGATAAAGATCTTTCAATTAACTAATGATGTAACTATTTAAATATATTTGTTAAAGTTATCAATGTATAAAAATTTAATAAATGCTTGATTCTGATTTAAAATTTATTTTAGGAAGTACTTATAATGATGAATTCTTAACTAAAGGTTCTGACTACAGGGAATCTCTAGAAAAGAATGGAATACTAATTTTTAACTCATTTATAAGTGATTCTGGCTTGAACCTTCTTCAAAAAGAGGCAAGTGATCTTAAAAAAAGTGCATTTAGAAGCTCATCTGAATACAATGTTTATATTTCTGAATATGATGATAGTTTCCCTAAGAATAGCTCACGGAATAGAATTATGAGTACTACAAAAAAATGTATTCCTAATGATTTGATCCCAAAAAATTCAATTCTTCAAAAAATCTATGATTCATCAATTATTAAATCGTTTTTTTTAGACATACTAAATAAGGATGAATTACACCCTTACGAAGATGATCTTTCAAGTATTAATATTAATTACTATGATATAGGGGACGCATTAGGTTGGCATTTTGATAATTCAGATTTCACTATAACCTTATTAGTTAAAAATTGCTCTAATGGTGGTATTTATGAATTTTTCAATAATATTAGATATAAAGAGAACAAAGAAGATTATGATTTTGTAGAAAAAATACTAGACAAAAAAGTTCAAGGAACTACAGTAAATAGTATTGAAGGAGATCTAATGATATTTAAGGGTAATAAGTCTATTCATCAAGTCACTGCTGTAGAAGAGGGAGAAAGAGTTTTAGTGACGTTTAATTATAATGAAACTAAAGGTATATCTCTTTCAGAGCAATCCAGAAGAACTTTTTTTGGTAGAATAAAATAAAAAAGACCTCCGAAGAGGTCTTTATTTTATTACTCAGAAACAGCTCTTTGCTGTTCATAAACATTAAAGTTTATGATTTTTCCATCACGAATAACAGCATCATGAACTTGATAAAAAATAGTTTCTTCACCAT
>CAJWSU010000052.1:0-4592 GCA_913046335.1 uncultured Pelagibacterales bacterium
ATAATAAATTATCAAAAAAAATATTATTATGATGGTTCTTGGAACAAAAAGTATGAGACCTTAGCTATACCCTTAATTGGATGGGTAAACGGCAGTGACTGGCCTAAATTAGCAAAAGTTAGTGCACTAGCCTATAATATGATTTTTACAGGACCAGTCATAGAAGAGTTTAAAAATTTTAAAATGCCTGTATCTTTAATTATTGGTACACGAGATAGAACTGGACCTGGGCGTAACTGGAAAAAAATAGATATTGAATATGAGCTTGGAAGATATGATAATTTAGGTAAACAAGTTAAAAGACGTAATTCTAAAATTAATGTTATAGAGCTTGAAGGTCTAGGCCATCTTCCTCAAGTAGAAGATTTTGAAAGGTACCGTAAAGCACTTCATGAAGCATTAAAGTATAATAATTAGTTATTTTAAATAAATTTACTTAACTATTAAATATTTAATAGCTCTTTAATGACAAATATTGCTTGGTATGAGGCCCAAATAGATAATATAAAAAGTATTATAAGGGCTATTAGTGATAAGTCTGTAAGACATCCCACTATCTTTCATAGACTTGATTTTGTCGTGGAGTTCTTGTTGTTGAGTATCAAGAAATGAGTATTAGGTTAAATGAAATTAAAAGGCAGGCACAAGGCAATAATATTAGAGCAAGATTTGTTGGTCAATCTGGAACCTTTTATGATATGATTAACTAATCAAAATAATCTTAATTTAAACTAATTTTTTTCTCTGTGAATATCATCTATCCAATATTTGTCATTATGCTCGTCTGCCTCTGGAATATCTAAATTTACTACTACTGGATCTTGTCCACTTCTAAATAATACACATTTAAGTATTTCACTATTAGAAGCATTAATTTCTTGATGTGGAACAAATGGAGGTACAAATATAAAATCACCTGGGTTAGCATGGTGTTCAAATTCTAATTTTTCTCCCCATCTCATTTTTGCTTTTCCCGATAAAACATATATTACACTTTCTAGTTCTCCATGATGATGTGCGCCTGTTTTAGCGCTAGGTTCTATATTGACTGTTCCAGCCCAAATTTTTTCAGCTCCTACATTACTTTTAGCTATAGCAGCAAACCTCTTCATTCCTTTAGTTTGGGGTGTATTATCATCCAAGTCATTTTCTGACACAATTTTAATACCGTTTAACTCCCATTTATTTTTATTATTCAATTTATTTTCTCACATATATTATTTTATAGCCTATTAATATCTTCTATGTTACTCAACGGAGATTGAGTGGATTCAACTGATGAAATAACTTCTGGTCTATAGATTCTAGTCATTCCTTGATACCCAACAACAATTCTCCTTGCATATAAGTAGTTGCCTCACCTCCCATATTTACCCTATCTCCTAAATATGAGCAATGTATTATTCCACCTCTTTTTGATAACTGCTTTGCTATCATATCTTGTTTATTTAATCGCTTAGACCAATAAGGAATAAGTTCACAATGTGCTCCTCCTGTAACTGGATCTTCTGGTATTCCGAATTTGGGAGCAAAAAATCGTGATACAAAATCGACATTTTCTCCTGGTGCCGTAACAATTATTCCATTATAAGATAATTTTTCTATTGCGTTTAAGTTTGGAATAATTTCAATAATTTCTGCTTCATTATTGAAAACTGCTAATCCATAATTACAATAAAGAAATAATATTGGTCGAACACCAAAAGCATCATATAATTCATCTAAATTTTGATCTATAATTTTAGGTTCATATGCAGGAAAGTTCATAGTCAATAGGTTATGGTTTCTAGTTACATTCAAAACATCACCTGACTTAATATTAAATTCTATATTATCAGGTTTATAATTCATTTCAGAGTATATAATATGTGCAGTTGCAAGAGTGGCATGCCCACATAAATCTATCTCAACTTTAGGCGTAAACCACCTAAGAAAAAATTTATCTTTTTTTTTTATAAAAAAGGCAGTTTCTGATAAATTGTTTTCTAGAGCAATTGATTGCATAACTTCATCTGGTAACCAATTATCCAAAGGACAAACTGCTGCAGGATTGCCAGAAAATAATTTACTAGTGAATGCATCAACTTGATATATTTTTATTTTTGTCATTTTAAAATGATAGGATAATAAAAACTTTATGAAAAGTGATTTTTTATTACTATATATTCAGTTTAAATACTCTTTATCAAACTCACCCCGTACAGAACACTCGGTCGAAGGGTATTTTTAGGGGTTAAAAACCGGAGAAAATCAACGTTTTTATTCGACAGTGATTGCGGCGGTTCGATTTACCCTAATTGAAATTCGCATTTTCTAAATCCCTGAATTTTATTCTTTCTTTTTTTTTGATTAGTAATCTCGTAGTAGTTTTACCATCTACTTTCTTTATCTTAAGATTCTCATCAACCATAAAAGCATTATCTCTTACTATATTATACTTAAATTTAATTGTAAGTATATGTAACTTAAGTTTCTTATCATATGTTACATCTACTCTTTCTACATACCCTCTAATAATATATTCTCTTTGCTTACCCTTCAAACCTTCTCTTGCCTTCATATTCTTCTTATGAATATCATACCAATCAACATAATTCTTTTTATCCTTCAACCTTAACAACTTGTCTATATTCACACTCACCTTATCTTCTAACAAGGTAATTTGATTGTTATAATTTTCTATATTTTATATTACCAAGCCTTCTGGTATGCGAGAATTAATGAGTTACCTTTTTCCATTTGCAAGCCATTCAAATCTTGTTTCAATGGAGTAAGGAATTCTAGAGCTAACCTATGCCCTCTAATTTGCTCATCTTGCCCTACTATGTTTAAAGAAAATCCTAAATAATAAGATCTCCCTCCATAATTTGCAGTTTCTTGTGAAGGGTTTCTTCCAGTTATTAAGCTATCATTACCATCAATACTATCTTCATCAATAGCTAGAAACCTAATAGCAGAAGAAAATTCTTCATTCCATAAATAGCTCAACCAAGAAGAAACTTCTAACTTATTACCAAAATGCCAGCCATTATTATCATTAAGTGACCTTTTATACTTTATTTGGGTTCCCCAGCTAATATCATCATTTTTCTGTGAAAGACTATATCCTATTAATAAATCATAAGTGCCAGTTCCAAGTTGCATACCATATGGAGCTCTAATTACTTTATTTGCCCCACTTGGCATTAACGCAGTAATTTCTTCCTTTGTAGAGCCAGTAGGTAATGACAAACCAATATTTATATGTGAATTTATTTTTTCTGATGTAACTTTTATAAGAGCGCTAATAGAACTATCTCCTAAGCCAGATGTATTTGCTACAAAACTTCCTACTTTTGAAGTACCCATCATATTATAAGTATTATTTGTCATCTCTTTTTTAATAAAATTTGTCATACCCATGAGAGTAATATTATCTTTTATGCCATACATAAATCCAAGCATATGCATATCCATTTTCATAGAGTCTGGTATTATTCTATAAGTAGTTCCATCGCCTCTCTTATGGCTTAGTGCACCTATTTCAGAAACAGAGTTGCTTCCATTTATTAATCCTTCCATCTCCATATTCATATATCTATATGAAATCATATATTCTCCTTCTTTATGCATATGGTCACCCATTACTCCAATCGGTGCATGACTATCAGGTCTTCCTCCTGGCATAAGCTGTTCATCATGAGCATATAAGTTAGTGATTAATAAAAATTTAATTAGTAATACGCTTAAAGCGATAGTCTTTAAGAAAGTCATTTTTTTCTCCAGTTAATTAGTTATTATGTAAAAAAATTAACTAAGAAATGGAGGACCTCTTATTAAATTATTAAGTGTAAAAGAATAGTTATTAAGATTTGATTTAAATAAGATAAATTTTTGGTTAGCTAAATTAATATCTATAAAATATCTAAACTTAGTTATTGCATATAAATTGCTGTCACATGCAGTACAATCTAGACAGTAATTATGATAAGTTTGAGAATTTTCAGTATCTTTAATACTTCCGTCTTCTGATAGATACTTTATACCTTCACTTGTACAAATAACAATATTAGAGTCTTTATTAGTATTAGCTGCAGCAGTAAATATAATACTAAAGCTACTACTTATTAAAACAGTAAATATTAAAAAATATGAAATATATTTTCTTAGATAGACCATATATTTTTTATAAAGATGTTTTATAAAATTTCAATATTTTTTATTGAATATTTTTTCTTAATTTCTCTCTCTATCTTTCTTCTATACTTCCACATCATCATCACTAATAAATTCTTGTAAAAGAATTTATTTCTTCTACTTCTAATACCTTTATCATTAAAGTTATTAGTAATTTCCTTATAGGTATATCCTGTTTCCCTTAGTCTAATCACCTCACTTATTATAAATTTACTATACTCATCATAACTATCCACATTTCCAAGATTTATCTTAGAAATTATATCTAACTTTAATTCAATGTTATGTATTGTTTTTGGTGTGGATGTTAAGAGGGTTTGTAGTATTCTATAGAAAATGGGCGATATAAAACTACTCCACAGTAGTGGAGTAAAGTTGAAGTAGAATTATTAATTTTTATTCGACGCACCTAAACT
>CAJWSU010000053.1:0-4177 GCA_913046335.1 uncultured Pelagibacterales bacterium
AAAATCATCCGTTGTATATCTTTTACCTGCTTCTAAACATACAACTTTTACACCTTTCTGTGCTAGTTCATTAGAAAGTGTTCCCCCTCCTGCTCCAGAGCCTATAACTACTGTAACAGTATCATCATTTAAATCAAATTTTTTAGACATAGTTAAATTCCTCCCCGAATTTATTCCCACCAGCCCTTAGGGCTAGCTTTTTTAGATGGTTGAGGCCAATCTGCATCTTGAAAGCCTCTTAAATAGTATCCTCCTTTATCATAGGCTGCGCCTTCCCAGCCAGCAACATCCCACACTCTCTTGTTGTTGAAGAAACCATTAACCATTTCACCTCTCATAGTATTGAAAAAGCCTTGACCTTCCATAGACTTTAGTACGGCCATTCTTTTTTTATAAGAAGCTTTAATATACTTTCCACCTGCTTTTTTATCAAAAGCTAGCACTCCATCAGTGATAGTTTTCTTAACTGATTCGTCTTTTTCAGCTTTTGAATCTAAAGAATCAATTGCAATCATATACAAATCATCAGAAAACCTCTTAGCTGGAAACATATCTTTTACAACTAAAAGCATAGTTTTAGCACTATGACTATCTAAGCTAGTTTTCTTAGCAGCCCAAGCATTGAAACTAGTAAGTTGCACTACTCCGCCTGCTAAAACTACAAAACCTGAAGCTTTTCCCGCGCTTTTAAGAAAAGCACGTCTATTCAAACTAAAGTTATTCATATCTCCTCCCAAAGTATTATAAATTTAACTTTATAATGATAACTTATTTTATTGCTTATGTAAATTTAAGTAATTATTTAATCTATATTATAGCAATAACCATGGGCAATATGGACATAATCAACTTCGTTCCCTACTCCATTTAACCAATAATCTGTAATTAACGCTTTACGATATCTCATAGTAGATAAAGAAAACTTGATATCATAAGAATTTACAGAACCTATAGGATGGCAAGACAATATTGATGTTTTTTCATCCTTTAAACAATTAAATTGGTACTTAGCTTCATAAACCTGTGTGTTATTATTTTCTTTTTCAGTTAATAAAGAGAAATCTTTTGTAAAATTAAATATTGTCTTATGCGGAAAAAATTCAGTTTCTTTTAAAAACTTCCTTTTATTTTGAAATAATCCACTCACACTTGTTTCTGAAAGACATTCATAATTTGTATGATTTGTTAGGTTTTTTGTAAAAGAATAACTAAAGTTGAAAAAGATAATTATACAAAAATAAAATATAGCTTTCATTATTACTACCCTCGGCCGGCAATAGTCACCCCACCGTCCATAGTAATTACTTGCCCTGTTATAAAAGATCCAGGTTTCGATGCCAATAATATAACAGCCCCTGCAACCTCATCTGTAGTTCCTATACGTTTCAAGGGTGCATGTTCTTCTATTTCTTTTAAAATTTCAGGGTTTTCCCAAAGAGCTCTCGCAAAATCAGTTTTTATGATACCTGGGCAAACTCCATTAACATTTATTTTATATGGTCCTAATTCTACAGCTAAACTTCTTATTAAACCTAAGTCTGCTGTTTTGGATATAGAGTATGCTCCTAAATTTTTAACTCCTTGAAGTCCAGCTATAGAGGAAACTATAATTATAGAGCCTTTTTTTCTTTTTTTAAGAAACGGAATAGCGCTTTGGCTAAGCCATAAATTTGATTTTACATTATTATTCATAATTTTATCAAAACTTTCATCAGGAATTTCTTCTAAGCTCCCATAATAAGGATTACTTGCTGCATTACAAACTAAAACATCTAATGTTCCATAAGTTTCTATGCAAAAATCTACTAAACCCATACATGACGATTTATCAGATATATTGCATTCAAAAGAGACCGCCTTTCCTCCCATTTCTGTAATTTGACTTTCTACCTCTTTGCAAGCAGCTATCTTTCTGGACGAAATAACTACTTTCGCTCCTAATTCTGTAAACCTTTTAGCTATAGTTTTTCCTATACCTCTAGATGACCCTGTTATTATAGCAACTTTGTCTTTAAGACTAAAAAAATCACTCATGATATTTCTCCTGTACTTACTATAAATGTTTTTACAAATTAAGTCGAATGTATTAGTGTATTTATTACGGAGTATATATGTCAGAACACGATACTAAAGTAAAAGCAAATCATAATGATATTGAAGAATCTTGTATGAAAGATTATGAAGAGCTTTCTGAGCAAGATTTAAGAATTCAACTAGCTGCTTCTTATAGATTAGTTGAAAAGTTAGGATGGTCATATCTCATATTCGGTCATTTAACAGCTAGAGTTCCAGGCCCTGAAAAACATTTTTTAATTAATCCCTATGGTTTAATGTATGATGAAGTAACCGCATCAAACTTAGTTAAAATAGATCTAGAAGGAAATATTGTTGAACCTTCAGATTGGGAAGTAAACCCTGCAGGGTTTATTATACATTCAGCTATTCACTCTTCAAAATCTAATGCTCATTGCGTTATGCACACACATACTAATGCTGGTATGGCTATGGCCGCTTTGAAGCAAGGCCTAATAAATATAGATTTTAATGGTTCTGCTTTTCATAATAAAGTAGCCTATCATGACTTCGAAGGAGTGACTCTGAGAAAAGACGAATGTAAGCGTATTGCTGATGATTTAGGCGAAAAGAGTATCATGATATTAAGAAATCATGGTTTACTAACAGCTGGATCTACTGTAGCAGAATCTTTTATGAAACTTCACTTGCTTGAAAGTGCATGTAAAGTTCAGCTAATGGCCAGAGCTTGTGGAGAAAAACTAGAATTTGTTCCTGAGAATGTTTTAGATACTCATGCCCAGGGTCTTAAAGATTCAGGTAGTTTTAAGCTGGCTTTTAGAGCGTTAGTAAGAAGAATGCTTCGCCAAGATTCTAGTTTTATTTTGTAATTATTTTAAGAAATTTAAGGAGATTGTTAAGTGAAAAGAACTTTTCAGCCAAGTAAGTTAGTTAGAAAAAGAAGACATGGGTTTAGAGCTAGAATGGCAACTAAATCAGGAAGACTGCTTCTTTCGAGGAGAAGAGCAAAAGGTAGACAAAGACTATCTGCCTAATTTATAAATAATGTTCTTAGGTAAAATAAAAAAAAGTCATGAATTTTCGTCAGTTTTTAAGACTGGTAAATATTTAAAACTTTCTTCTTTGGTAGTACAATATAAAAAGAAACCTATTAAAAGTGAACATTACTCCTCACGTTATGGAATAGTTGTTAGTAAAAAAATTGGAAATGCAGTGCAAAGAAACTTTATTAAAAGAAGGATCAGAGCCCTATTAAGTAATATAAACTTTTCTTTTGAAAAAAAATCTGTTGATTATGTGTTTGTAGCAAGAAAAAACTTGATTAAGATAAAATTTAGCGCTTTATATATAGAATTATGCGATGCTTTAAAAAAAATTAACCAGTCAGGAACATGAACGAACAAAAAAATTTATTATTAGCTATTGTTGTTTCTTTAATAATTTTACTAATATTTCAATACCTTTTTCCTAATGAAAAAAAAGTAACAGAAAGTAATAACCAGAATATTATTAATGAAGTTGAGGAATTTCAAACTCCTTCATCTGTTTCAAGAACTGATGCTATAAAAAATCAACAGAGAATATACTTTTCTGAAGAATCTAGATTAAAAGGATCTATTCCTTTAAAAGGATTAAGATTTGATGATATAATATTAAAAGATTATAATGAAAGTATTAAAGATGACTCTCCATTAATTACAATATTGTCTCCAAATAAAACAAAGAATCCTTATTTTGTTGAGCTAGGATGGACATCAAAAGGAAATGTAGATGTTCCTCAAAAAAATAGCATTTGGAAAATAATTAAAGGAAAAGATTTAGGAATAGGAAAACCTGTAACACTTAAATGGACTTCACCAGACAATCTAGATTTTATAAGAACAATATCTATAGATGAAAACTATCTTTTTACAGTAGTACAAAAAATAATTAATAATTCTACTGAGTCTCATACTATGACTCAATATGGTAGAATTAATAGGACGGGTACTCCTAAAACTTCTGGATTTTATATACTTCACGAAGGACCAATTGCAGTATTAAATGATAGATTAATTGAGGAAGATTATGATGATTTACGAGAAAACAAAACTTCTAGTACTATTAGTAAGGGCGGCTGGATTGGAATTACAGATAAATATTG
>CAJWSU010000054.1:0-4051 GCA_913046335.1 uncultured Pelagibacterales bacterium
GAAGTAGATAAATTAGAAGGTGTAGAGGAATATGCTTCATTATTATTTAATAAAACTCCATTTTATGCAGAGGGGGGAGGTCAAGTTGGAGATAAAGGTGTAATAGAAAATTCTAATTTTAAACTAGAAGTTTTGAATACCATAAAAAGAGCTGATAAAGTTTTTGAGCATTATGGTAAACTTATTAATGGAAACATTAAGACAAGAGATAAAGTAAAGTTAACCGTAAATAAAAATAATAGAAATAAAACTACTGCACATCATTCAGCTACACATTTACTTCATAGCGCTTTAAGAAGAAATCTAGGAAACCATGTCACTCAAAAAGGCTCATTGGTATCCGAAAGTAAGCTTCGCTTTGATATCTCTCATAACTCAGCTATTTCTGAAGAATTAATTATTAAAATAGAAAAGGATATTAATGAGCAAATTTTTAGTAATTCTTCTGTTACATCAAGTATCCTTAATAAAAGTGAAGCTATTAAAAAAGGTGCTATGGCTATATTTGGAGAGAAATACGGTGATGAAGTTAGAGTTATTGAAATGGGAACAAGTAATAATAATAAAGCTTTTTCAGTAGAGTTATGTGGAGGAACTCATGTAAAAAGAACAGGTGATATTGGTCTTATTAAAATAATATCAGAAAATAGTTTAGCGTCAGGAGTCAGAAGATTAGAGGCAGTCGCAGGTGTGTTGGCAATAGAGGAATATCGTTCAATTGAGCACACATTAAACAATATATCAAAAAGTTTAAAGACTAATCAAAAGCTTGTAGAGGAAAAAGTATTAAAACTAATAGTTGATAAAAAAGAGATAGAAAAAGAAATCAAAGATATTAAAAGTAATAAATCTGATAGAGTTCATAAATTTGATACAAAGAAAATTAATAATATTGATGTAGTGAGTTTAGTTTTAAAAAATATTACAGCTAAAGAACTAAAAAGTATAGTTGATGAGCAGCTCAAAAAATATCAAAAGGCTGTTATTATTTTAGTCTCAGACGATGAAAAAAAAGTAACATTAGTAATAGGATTATCAGATTCTTTAATATCAAAATTGGATGCTGCTAATCTAGTTAATTTCGCAACTCCTATATTAGGTGGGAATGGAGGAGGAGGTAGAAAAACTTTAGCGCAAGGAGGCGGTACCTTACCTAAGGAAGCAAGTAAAGCTATTAGTGCTATAGAGGAAGAAATTAAAAGGCAGTTAACTTCTTAAAGCTTTTAAATTTTCAGCTATTTTGCTAATGAATTGTTTAGTTTCCATCCAATCTTGATTCATTCCAACAAGTATAGCAAGATCTTTTGTCATGTTTCCTTCTTCTACAGTTTTGATGCAAGCTGTTTCTAAGCTTGAAGAAAATTCTTGTAACTCTTTATTTTTATCAAACTTTCCCCTATACCAGAGGCCTCTAGACCATGCAAAAATTGAGGCTATAGGGTTAGTTGAAGTATCCTCTCCTTTCTGAAATTGTCTAAAATGTCTAGTAACTGTACCATGTGCAGCTTCTGCTTCTATAGCACTACCATCAGGAGTCATTAAAACAGATGTCATTAACCCAAGGGATCCAAACCCTTGAGCAATTGTATCTGATTGAACATCACCATCATAATTTTTACAAGCCCACACAAAGCCACCTTCCCATTTCATCGCACATGCAACCATGTCATCAATTAATCTGTGTTCATAAACTATATCTTTTTCATCAAATTTTTTTTTAAACTCTTTAATAAAAACTTTTTCAAAAGTATCTTTAAATAAACCATCATAGGCTTTTAGAATAGTATTTTTTGTAGACATATAAACTGGCCAGCCTAGATTTAAGCCATAATTAAAGCATGCTCTGGCAAATCCTATAATAGATTCTTCAAGGTTATACATGCCTAAAGCGCAACCTTTGTCCTTAAAGTTATATACTTCTTTTGTTATATTATTTCCATCTTCAGCTTCAAAAACTAGTTTCAACTTACCCGGGCCAGGAACGATAAAATCTGTAGCTTTATATTGATCACCAAATGCGTGTCGCCCTATTACTATAGGCTTAGTCCATGTTGGTACATATCTAGGAATATTTTTTATTATTATAGGTTGTCTGAAAACTGTTCCATCTAATATATTTCTTATAGTTCCATTAGGAGAACGCCACATTTTTTTTAAACCAAATTCTTCTACTCTTGCTTCATCAGGAGTAATTGTTGCGCATTTGATACCAACTTTATACTTTTTTATTGCTTCTGCTGCATCTACAGTAATCTTATCATCTGTCTTATCTCTGCTTTCTATACTTAAATCATAATATTTTAAGTCAACATCTAACCAAGGATGTATCAATTCATCTTTAATTAGCTTCCAGATAACTCTGGTCATTTCATCACCATCTAATTCTACTACTGGATTTTCTACTAAAACTTTATTCACTTTATTCCCCTATTATGATTATATATTTTGCTCAATAAATTTGATCGTTTTGTTAACAGATTTTTTAAAAATAATATTACTATTTTTAAGATTATATAAAAAACCTTCTTTATATATAACTTTTAACAGTTTCTGCAGAGGATTCCAAAAGTTATCTACATCTATTAAAATAATTTTTTTATTTATTACCTTAAGTTGATTTAGTGATATTACTTCAAAAAGTTCATCTAAGGTGCCAAAACCTCCAGGTAGTACTATAAATATCGAAGCTTTTTTAATCATTAGTTTTTTTCTTTCTATAAAATCTTTCGTATAAATAGTTTTAAATGGTTTTGTAGATAAAATATTATTATTTTTTAAGCTAGAAGGAATAATGGATATTAACTTTCCATTATCTTTTAAGACACCTTTAGCAAGTGCTCCCATTAAACCTAATGTTCCTCCACCATAAATAATGGTATAGTTTTTTTTTGATAATTCTTCTCCAAGTTTGTTAGCAACATATATAAATTTTTTATTGTTGCCCAACTTACTTCCACAAAATACGCAAACATTATAGTTTTTAACTTTTGAAGCCGACATAAAAGTATATTTTAATTATGAAAACTTTCTGTATACAAACTCAGGTGTTTTATCACCAGCTTTAGATAATGGTTCATCTAATACGTGCCTGTAAGGAGATAACTCACAGGTGGGATCAGCGGCGTTTTGATTCCCAGTTAAAGCAAAAGCTTGACACCTGCATCCACCCCAATCTATTTCTCTTCTATCACAAGACCTACATGGTTCGGGCATCCAATCTGTTCCTCTAAACCTATTAAACGATTCCGAATGTTTCCAAATCCAAGACAACGGTTTATCTTTTATATTATCAAAATTTAAAAAATCTAAAGATTCAGCTGCATGACAAGGTAGAACCTTACCAGCAGGTGTAATATTTAAAAATTGTCTTCCCCAACCTCCCATACAAGATTTTGGTTTTTTTGCATAATAGTCAGGAACTACATAGTCAATAGCAAGTACACCTTTATATTTTACCCTCGCTTTTTCTACTATTTGAGTTGCTTTATCAAGTTGTTCTCTAGTGGGGAGAAAAGCAGTTTGATTTTTTAGAGCCCATCCATAGTATTGTACTTGAGCAACCTCGAGTCTTTCTGCATCTAGTTCTAAAGCTAAATTAATCATATCTTCAAGGTTATGAAGGTTTTGACGGTGCATCACAGAGTTAACAGTTAAGGGTAAACCTACTTTTCTAACTAATTTACACGTATCAATTTTTTTTTGGTGACCTTTAAAACCAGCAATTTTTTCTGAGTTAACAGGATCTGTATCTTGAATTGATATTTGAACATGGTCTAGTCCTGCATCATATAACTTTTTAAGCCTAGCTTCGTTAACTAATACGCCAGATGTAATAAGGTTTGTGTATAAACCTATACTAGATGCATGCTTGACGATCTCTTCTAAATCCTTTCTAGCAGTAGGCTCACCACCAGAGAAGTGCGCTTGTAATATACCTATTTTAACAGCTTCTGTTAAAGCTTTTTTCCATATTTCGGTACTTACTTCATTAGACTTCATTTCTAGTTGAACAGGATTTGAACAATATGGGCAAGAGAGAGGACATCTATGT
>CAJWSU010000055.1:0-4010 GCA_913046335.1 uncultured Pelagibacterales bacterium
TAAAACATAAATAGTATTTTCTACTCTTGTAAAAACTAATAATAATCACCATATATTGATAGATGATGCCTATTGGATCATCTTTAGTTATCTAATTTATATTAGATATTTATTAATAGAAAGTGCCAATACTAGGACTTTCAATATAAGTCGCTCAGAGGAGGGCAAATAAAATGAATACATTTGATTTAACACCTTTTTATCGTCATTCTATAGGATTTGATCATTTAGAAAATATTTTTGATAGTATGGTTAAAATGAATGAAGTAACTGATAACTATCCGCCATATAATATTCACTCAAATGGTAAAGATAATTATACTATTGAATTAGCTGTTGCAGGTTTTGATGAGAAAAACCTTTCAATAAGTCTGGAAAATGGAATATTAACTATTACAGGAAATAAGGACGAGGAAAATTCCCAATATGTGCACCGTGGTATTGCAAATCGTCCATTTAGGAGAACCTTCAGGCTTGCGGAATATGTAGAAGTAACAGGAGCAGGAATGCAAAATGGAATGCTACAAGTGCATTTAGAACGTAAACTTCCAGAAGAACTTAAGCCTAAAAACATAGAAATCAAAACAGGAAATGCATTCAAGAAATTTCTTGATAGCGCCGCAAAGACTATTGACGGACACATTTCTAAATAAAATACTTTAAGGGAGGTAATTACTTACCTCCCTATTGTAGTTGGTAACATGAAGATATTGAAAAAGATATCAAATTAAAACATAAATAAATTTTTATAATCACTGCTGAAGAATGTTGCTATTTATTTTTATTTAATAGAGACTAATTTAGTATGTAAATAGGCATCCTAATGAAAATTATAATAAAGATATTTATTTTTAACTTATTATTGATAATTTTAGCACAAAAATTAGCTAATGCAGAACGTCTTGCAATTTTAAATTGGGAAACTAAGGCACCAGAATCTCTTGATAGTTTATCTCTATCCAAAGTTAAAGGAAGAGAAGAAGGTATAGCAATTATAGAGCTCGATAAGAATAGTGAAGACTATGGAAAAATATTATCTAATATTCCAATAGACCCAAGCTTAGTTCTACATCATATTTTTTATAATCAAGACTTAACTAAAGCATATATTACTGCACTAGAAGGAGATAATTTATATTACATAAACCTTAAAGATAAGGTTTGGAGACTAAAAGAAATATCAGTACCTATGTGTAAAGTACAAGAAAATATCATTTTTTCTAATAACAATAAAAGGTGGTGGTTAACTTGTATGGGTTCATCAAATATTATTGAAGGTGATGCTGAAAATGATACAATAGTAAAAGTCATTAATATTCCTAATTCTTATCCTCATGGCATAACTTTAAATGAAGATATTGATAGATTGCTTATTGCAAATTGTGTGGCACCAGATATGAGTGGTGCAGGCAAAACTATTGAAGTTGTTGAAGCATCTACAGGAAAGCATTTAGAGAGTATAATAATATCAAGAGGAACATTAAATGCGCCAGTAGAGGTAGTCTTTATTCCAAAAACAAACCCACCTATTGCATATGCAACCACAATGATGGAAAATAGTTTATGGGCACTAAAATGGGATAAGAATATAAAATCTTTTATAACGAAAGAAGTTTTCGATTTTAGAAAAAATGATAAGTCTCTTATGCCTCTTGAAATATATTATAATAATGAGAACACCAGAGCATATATAACTTCTGCTGACCCAGGAAAGATTCATATTTTTGACATCTCTAAAGATAAAATGAATCCTATTTTAATTAAAAGTCTAAAAACAGGAGGTGGTTCTCATCATGTTGCTATAACAAAAGATGAAGGTCTTGCTTATGTCCAAAATGGCTTATTAAATATACCTGGAATCAATGATGGCTCCATATCAGTTATTGATTTAAATAAATTACAAGTCATAGATTCTATTGATACATTTAAAAAAGATGGCAAAGTACCTAATTCAATCACATTACTACCCGAATGGTACAATCCCGCAGGTCACATAAATAATGGTTTATTAGATTAAGATATTCAATGAATAATTGGCTCAGATAATATCCATAAACTAAATACCGTATACAAAATCATAAAAATAGATAAGGGAAAATGTGCCTTAATAGCATTTTTTTTATTTACTACTAATGTATAAGCAATTTTTTGCGAAATAATTATTGAAGCTACATGTCCAATTATTACACTAAATAAAATTACACTCCATCCTATTTTAGCATTAATTATAAATGGGTTTATTTTATAATTTGCTGTATTAAATAAATCCCAACCTAAATTTAATGGGTCAGATATTAATGGAAAAGCTAGTTGACCTGCAATTAATAAAAATGAAAAATAATGCGCTACATGGTAAGCAGCGGCTATAGGTATCAATGAAGGTGCAAAAATTATAATAAGAGTCTTTATATTATAATTTTGCTTAAAATACTTTAACCCTTTAGCGCAACTTAAAGAAAACAAAATGAATAAAAGCATAGGCGTAAAAATAATCCCTAATGTATCAAGTATAATGTGAAGGTCACCAAATACAGATACTAGCAATTTAAATATAGGTATTAAAAATGAGATTGATATTATAAATAATTTTAAATTATTCCAAAAGTTTGTTTCTAATAACCCATCAAAACTAATACTTGATACAGCAATAATAATAAATATAGCTGAATATATATTTCCTTTTCCCATTAAAATTCCTGAAAAAGGTATTCTAAAATTAGATTTATTAAAATTATTATATGGCTTAAATATTCCTAACCTTCCCAACATTCCAAAATATATTGAAAAAATTTCAGCATGATTAAACCAACGAACTCTTCCATATATTAACATACCGATAAAAGTAATTAATGAGTAGATAACTAAAAAAAAAGATAAATTTTTAGGTACTTCCCTACCAGGAAAAACTATTGCAAACCAAAGAAATATTATTAATAAAAATATACCTAATAAACTTACTTCTTTTATGGAATGCCTTTTTACCCTTTTAATCCATTTAAATTTGTATAAGTTTTTTATTATTGAAGAAAACAAGAAAAACCAAGGGTTTATTTTAGGCCATAGCCTTCCACTAATTATTGATAAATAGGCAAAACCAACCCAAAACCATACCCAAATAAACACATTAATTATATTATTTAAAGATCCTTGGTTTCCATAATAACCTATATAAATTAGTGAATTTAATATAAGAAAACTAAAAACTCCTAAGTATTTATTATTATATTTATGTCTTTCAGAAATTTCTTTACTTGATTTAATATATTTATTTATAAAATATTTTGAAAGAAAAATAGTTACAACAATTATGAAAACAGAAGTAATAATATACATATATAATGGAATAGGTAATTCGTACCTTACATTCAGTCCATGAGAAAATCCGATTGAAGGAAAAAAAACAATAGATATAAATCTAAGTAATATATTACTTAGTAGGTAAAAATGGGATTTTTTTACCATCAGTTATATTTTTCTTAACTATAGTTTTGTTTTTGGTGCATCCAATTTTAATAAATAGTTCTACCTGGCCTAAACCATCTTCACCTTTGCAGAGATTTATTGGTAAATTTGACTTTGCATCAATTAAATCATCATGAAGAACTTTATTACATATTAAATCGGTAACTTTTACCTGAGAGTTCATCTCTGACAAATTAACTATAAAAACTTCTAATGTCTCTGAAGAATAGGCAGAGGATTGACTATATAAAATAAAAACGAATAATACTTTTAAAATTATTTTTTTCATATTTAACTTTCTAATAATGAACTACTAAAATAATAACATTTATTAAAATACATTACTAACTATTAGTTATTTATGAAGCATTAGAAGATATAATTATTAAAAGCAAATACTGTATAAGTATTTATGATTAATTACCTTAGAGAAAACTATTTTTGATATGCACAAATATTATATTTTAAGGTTTATAATTTAGTTGGGTTAGGCATGTCTTTATATACTTTTTCAGGATCGAAAGATTTTTTATCCTCAATAAATTTTA
>CAJWSU010000056.1:0-3817 GCA_913046335.1 uncultured Pelagibacterales bacterium
CCATCCAATTAAGGGTATAGCTAAGTCTTCATACTTTTTATTCCAAGATCCATCATAATAATATTTTTTTTGATAATTTATTATGCTCTGATATTTTAGCTTTAATTCTTTTTCATAGAAAAAATTAACATCTTTATATTCTACAAAGTTTAAATAGTTCTCTAAGCCAATTGGGTTTACTAAAATAATACTCTGAGTCATACTTGGAAAAAGAAGTGCAAAACGAGATGCGAGCATACCGCCCATAGAATGAGCAATTAATTGTGTTGATTTAATATCTAAATGTTTTAATAAATTTTTAGTATTATTAGATAAAGCTTCAAATGAATATTGATAGTCTAATGGCTTTGATGATTTTCCAAACCCTAATTGATCAGGTATTAAAACTCCATATCCCATAGAATTAAGAAGCTCTGCTGTCTCTTTCCAATAAGCTCCATTAAAATTTTTTCCATGCAATAAAGTTACAACCCCCTTATCAGAATTAGAAGTTGGTAGATACATATAAGCCATATCTAGGTCTTTGCCTTGAGATTGAAATTTATATCTATTTAATTTAAAAGGATAATCATATTCACTCAAATTTTCATCAAAAGATACTTTTTTTAAATTATCTGTATCTTGTGCATAAGTTATTGAAGATACTAATATAAGAAAATTCAATACCAAAGCTAATAGAAAAAATAATTGATTTTTAATCATGATCTCTTTAATCCTTTTATTTCATAAGATACGTTAGTTATTCTATATAAATAATAATTAACGTATAAATTGATATAGAATTTTAATAATTAAAATTAAAAAATCTCTATTAATATTTATATTTAACTATTTTATAATAAACCCTTCATAGTTATTTTTTGAAATTTCATTACATTTTTCAACATAGCTTGCATAGCCACCTACATATGGCATAAAGATTTTTGCTTTTCCTTTAATATTTGCTCCTCCATACCAAGAGCTGCACGATGAACGAACATGATCAATTGAGACGTTTTGATTATGCTTGCCCCATTCATCTTCTGCTTTTTGTGCAACTTCTATCATAGATTTTTTATTAGCATTCATATAGTCAAAACATTTAAATATCCAGTCAACATGCTGTTCTATGGATACTATCATATTTGTTAAAACAGAAGGACTCCCTGGCCCCGAAATTGTAAATAAATTAGGAAAGCCTTCAGATGCAATACCTAAATAAGTTTTTGGTCCTTCTTTCCACTTATTTTTAAGTGTAATATTATTTTTACCAATTATATCAATATTAAATAGAGTCCCTGTCATTGCATCAAAGCCAGTAGCTAAAATAATTACATCAAGATCATATTTATTTTGCTGCGTTGATAATCCATCATTATTAAACTCTATTAATGGTTCTAAATTTAGATCAATTAAAGAAATATTAGGCTCATTAAAAGTTTCATAATAGTTACTATCTACTGCCAATCTTTTACAACCAATAGGATAATTTGGTGTTAAGGTTTTAGCAGTTTTAGGATCGTTAACTAAATACTTAATTTTATCTCTAACAAATTTTGCAGCAGTCTCATTTGCTTCTCTATCAAAATTTAAGTCTTGAAAAGCAGCTATAAAAGGAACTCCACCAATATTCCATTTCTCTTCATATACTTTTTGCCTTTTTTCCGCTGAAACATCTAAAGCTGATACTTCATTAGTTGGTAAGGCCATAGCAGCAACTGAATTTTGTGCTTTTTTTCTAAATACATCATAATTTGCTTTTACTTCTTCTACATACAAATTGTTATCATATCCTATTGGATTTCTAGGGTTATTTATATTACTTCTTAGATATTTAAGAGGACTATTTCTTGCAGGAACTGTATAGTGAGGGGTTCTTTGAAATACATAAAGGTGTTTTACATCTTTAATAATCTCAGGAATAGCTTGTATAGCAGATGAACCGGTACCGATTATTCCTACCTTTTTATCTTTAAGGTCAACTTTATGGTGTGGCCAATTACCTGTATGATAAATAGGACCAGAAAATGTATTAATATTCTTAAATTTTGGTTTATTTATTGTTGAAAGACAGCCTGTTGCCATAATACAAAATGTTGCTGTTATAGTATTTTTATTACTATCAGTAATTTCCCAAAAATTATCTTCTTCCATATATTTGGCAGATTTGACTTCGATATTAAATTTAATATTTTTTTTTAAATCAAAACGTTCAGCTACATGTTTAGCATATTTTAATATTTCAGGCTGTGTAGCATATTTTTCTGTCCATTCCCATTCATCTTGCAGCTCTTTAGAAAATTGGTATGAATACTGCATACTTTCAACATCGCATCTTGCTCCAGGGTATCTGTTCCAATACCAGGTACCTCCCACATCTGATGCGCGTTCTAAAATAACAGCTTTTATATTAGCTAATTTAGCTTTATAAAGACTGTACATTCCTGCAAAGCCAGCTCCTATTATAACTAAATCATATTTATCTTCATTATTAATCATACCTATATCCTTGATATATAAAAAATATTACTACATATGATAAAAGAATAATAATTTTTTTACTAATGTTCTGTTTAATAGTTGATTGTTGAATAAAATATTTTCATGTTAAGGTGTTTTATAAAATTACTTTAATGGAGAACTATTATGAATAATTTTTTAAATGATAATGAAGAAATGAATTTACAAATAAGAAAATTTTTAAAGCAAGTTGGTGTGGGGTCTCATCAAATAATAGAAGATAAAGTTAAAAGTAATAGTTCTGGTTGTAACATTTGTATTAAATTAGAAATAGATAATAAAGAAGTAAAGAAATTTGAAACAACTATTTAATGATAGCTTTATAATTGTTCAATTATTTACGTTTTATTTGATAAATTATTGATTTATATAGTTCATTAGGGAGTGATTATAATGTACATAGCAATGAACAGATTTAAAATTGTTAATGGTAGAGAAAAAGATTTTGAAAAAATATGGAAAAATAGAGACACTCATTTAGAAAAAGTAAAAGGTTATAAGGAATTTCACTTAATAAAAGGAGCTAAGGAAGATTCTTTTACTCTTTATGCATCTCATACTATTTGGGTTACTAAAGATGATTTTGTAAACTGGACACAATCTGATGCTTTTCGTTTGGCACATAAGGGTGCAGGAAAGCATGGAGATATGTATATTGGACATCCTGTATTTGAAGGCTTTGATGTGGTAATATGATAGTTAAGGAAGTATCTGGAGCTATAGGAGCTATAATTCAAGGTGTACATCTTGATAAAAACTTGCATGAAAATACTATTTCTAAGATTTATGATGTCTTTTTAAAATACCAAGCTATTTTTTTTAAGAACCAAAAATTAACACCAGAAATTCTAATATCTTTTGCTAAAAAAATTGGAAGACCAATTAGTTACCCTTTTGTCAAAGGGCTAGATTCTTTTCCTGAAATTACACCTATTTTAAAAAAAGAAACTGATATTAACAACTTTGGTGGAATATGGCATAGCGATACTACGTATCAGAATGAACCTCCGAAATGTACGATGTTATATGCTTTAGAAGTTCCTAACTTTGGAGGTGATACTGAATTTTCAAATCAATATCTTGCATACGAAAGTCTTTCCGATGAAATGAAACTTTTTTTAGATAAAAAAAAAGCTGTAAATATATCTGCTAAAAGTGAAGTTACAAAATCAAGATCTGATGTATTGAAGCATTCAGCTTTAGATATGAAAAATAATACACTAGAAGCCATTCATCCAGTTATAAGGATACATCCTGAAACTAAAAAAAAATCGTTATATATTAATGAGGCTCATACAACTCATTTTGTAGGTATGAG
>CAJWSU010000057.1:0-3492 GCA_913046335.1 uncultured Pelagibacterales bacterium
CTAGCTCAACCTTTCAAAATGATATGTCACAATGGAGAAATTAATACTGTTAAAGGAAATGTAAATTGGATGAATGCTAGAAAGTTAAAAATGAGCAGTAAAAAAATAGGTAAAGATTTAGAAAAAATATGGCCACTTATTGATCAAGGACAGTCTGATTCAGCTTGTTTTGATAATGCATTAGAACTTTTAGTTATGGGAGGTTATAGCTTAGCTCAAGCTATGATGCTTTTAATTCCAGAAGCTTGGCAAAATGCTGATATTATGGATCCAAATAAAAAGGCATTCTATCAATATTACTCTTTGTTTTCAGAGCCATGGGACGGCCCTGCAGCTGTAGCTTTTTCAGATGGAAAACAAATCGGAGCTACTCTAGATAGGAATGGACTTAGGCCAGCTAGATATTTTATAACTGATGATGATAGAGTAGTCCTTTCTTCTGAAATGGGAGTGTTAAGAGTACCTGAAAATAAAATTATTGAAAAATTTAGGCTTAGGCCAGGGAAAATGTTATTAGTTGATTTAGAAAAAGGTAAAATTATAAAAGATGATCAGTTAAAGAATGAAATTATTAATCAACGTGATTATAAAAAAATATTGAATAGAAATTTAATTTCGTTAGATAAAATTAAACTTAGTAAAAAAAATAATTTAGGCAAAGAAAAAGCAATAGATATTAAATTTTTACAAAACTCTTTTGGATATACTGAAGAAGATACTAAGTTTTTAATGGCTCCTATGATTGCTAATAGTACAGAAGCAACTGGTTCAATGGGAACCGATACACCAATTGCAATACTATCAGAAAAAGAAAAATTACTTTTTAACTATTTCAAACAAAACTTTGCGCAAGTTACTAATCCTGCTATCGACCCTATAAGAGAAAAGACTGTTATGAGTTTGTTCTCTTATTTAGGAGCTAAGGCTAATATATTAAATTTAGAATTAGATAATGAAAAAAGAATATTTTTAAAACAACCACTTTTAGTTAAAGAAGATATGATTAAGCTAGCAGAGCTTAGTAAAAAAGATTCTAAAAATTTTAAATCTAAGCGTTTTGATGTGCTATTTAAAAAAGGTGATAAAATTGAAACTATTAAAGATAGGCTATTTAAAATAGCAAAAAGTGCAGAAGATGCAGTAAGAAAAAATAAAACTAAAATATTAATATTATCTGATAAAAAAGTTTCAAATGATTCAATTGCTTATCCTATAGCGTTAGCAGTTTCAGTTGTACATCACCACCTTATTAAAAAAGGACTTAGAACTGATTGTAGTATAATCGCTGAAAGTGGAGAAGTAAGAGAGGTTCATCATTTCTGTGTTTTAGCAGGTTATGGAGCTGAAGCGGTTTTCCCTTATTTAGCATTAGAAACAGTTATATCTTTAGCCGCAGAATTAAAGGGTGTAAATATTAAAAACCATTCGCTAATTGAAAAAAATTATATATCTGCGGTAGGTAAGGGAATATTAAAAGTAATGTCAAAGATGGGAATATCAACTTATCAATCTTATAATGGAGCACAAATATTTGACGCAGTAGGGCTTGATTCTGAATTCACAGAAATGTATTTCAAGGGCACTGTATCTTTAATAGGAGGAGCAGGTTTTCAGGAAATTATTAATGAAAGTGAAAAGAGACACGAGTTAGCTTTACGAAAAAAATTAGAGAAAGAAAATAGTTTAGAAGTAGGTGGAGAATATGCTTTTAGGCTTAAAGGAGAAAAGCATGTTTGGGATCCTTTTTCTATTTCAGCTTTACAACATTCTATTAGATCTGATAGCAGAGAAAAATATGATGAGTATGCTAGTTATGTTAATGAGGAACAGGAAGGAACATTAAATCCGCGTAGTTTATTTAAGATTAAAAAAATTAAAAAACCAATCAGTCTTGCAGAAGTCGAGTCTGCAGAAAAAATAGTTAAGAGGTTTTCAACGGGAGCTATGTCATTTGGTTCAATTAGTAGGGAGGCTCATACTACGTTGGCTATAGCTATGAATTCTTTGGGAGGAAGGTCTAATACAGGTGAAGGAGGAGAAGAAAGAGATAGATATAAATTAAGAAAAAATGGAGATAACTTAAGAAGTGCCATAAAGCAGGTTGCTTCTGGAAGATTTGGGGTCACAACTGAGTATTTAGTTAATAGTACTGATATTCAGATAAAAATCGCTCAAGGTGCTAAGCCTGGTGAAGGAGGTCAACTGCCTGGGCATAAGGTAGATAAAATTATTGCTGACGTTAGGTTTTCAACTCCTGGAGTAGGTTTGATTTCTCCGCCACCTCACCACGATATTTATTCTATAGAAGATTTAGCTCAACTAATATTTGATTTAAAAAATGTAAACCCTAAAGCAAGAGTATCTGTAAAGTTGGTGTCTGAAGTAGGAGTAGGAACTGTAGCAGCAGGAGTTGCAAAGTCTAAAGCTGATCATATAACTATATCAGGATTTGAGGGAGGGACAGGAGCTAGTCCTCTAACTTCTATCAAGCATGCAGGTTCGCCATGGGAATTAGGGCTTGCTGAAACACAACAAACTTTAGTACTAAATAATTTACGAAGTAGAATATCACTTCAGGTTGACGGAGGACTTAGAACAGGTAGAGATGTTTTAATAGGAGGTCTTTTAGGGGCTGATGAATTTGGTTTTTCTACAGCTCCCTTAGTATCAATAGGCTGTATTATGATGAGGAAGTGTCATTTAAATACTTGTCCAGTAGGTATAGCAACTCAAAATCCCGAGTTACGAAAAAAATTTCAAGGAAAGCCAGATCATGTTATTAAATATTTCTTTTTTGTAGCGGAAGAAGTAAGAAAGTTATTAGCAGAAATGGGGTTTAGAAAGTTTGATGATATTATAGGAAGAACTGATAAATTAGGATTCAACAAAGCTGTTACAAACTGGAAAACTAAAGGGTTAGATTTTAGTAGATTGTTTCATACACCAAGAGTTAAGAATAATGTTGATGTTTTTAATACAAAAAAACAAGAACATAGCATTCATAAGGTGCTAGATAAAAAATTTATTAGTTCATTTAAGAAGCACTATAAAAAGGGAAAAAAACTTATATTGACTTCAAAACTTAACAATACTAATAGGTCTTTAGGAGCAATGTTGTCCGGTCATTTAGCAGAAAGATACGGACACGAAGGATTAAAAGAAGACTCAATTACTATTAATTTAAATGGAACAGCTGGGCAGTCATTTGGAGCTTTTACTACATATGGAGTTACTCTTAATTTAGAAGGAGAAGGCAATGACTATGTGGGAAAAGGGTTAAGTGGAGGAAAGATATATATTAAACCTACTAGTGATTCAAAGGTAATACCTGAAAAAAGTATAATAGTAGGTAATACAGTTCTGTATGGAGCAGTAGCCGGAGAATGTTATTTTAGAGGAATAGCCGGAGAGAGATTCGCTGTAAGAAATTCAGGGGCGTGGGCTGTAGTTGAAGGAGTAGGAGATCATTGCTGTGAATATATGACAGGAGGA
>CAJWSU010000058.1:0-3437 GCA_913046335.1 uncultured Pelagibacterales bacterium
TGTATGATCTAAATAACTTTTTTCTTAAGTTAGTTCTCTGAGACTTACTATATTTGTGCCTTGATTTTGTATCTTTTTCTAAAGGTGGAAGATCGTCAGGGTCAATTGTAATTTCATTATCATCTGGAACATCATTTTTTTCATTAGAAGTATTCTCTTCGCGATCGGCTAAAGCCTCGTGCTCATGATTGGTTGGTTGCAGGTCACCTTCCACAAACTCATCCTGCTTATCAGTTTCTTCATCTGCATTTTCCTGATTTTCATTATTATGCAAGTCCTGCTGATCTGCTTCTTCTTTAAGCAAAGCCTCTCTGTCAGCTATCGGTATTTGAAAATAGTTAGGATGAATTTCACCAAAAGCTAAAAATCCATTTTTTTCTGAACCAATATCTACGAACGCGGCCTGTAAGGAAGGCTCTATTCTCGATATTTTACCTAAGTATATATTTCCTTTTAGATGCTTTTGAGAATTTGACTCAAATTCAAAATCTTCGAGTCCAAAGTCACTAACGAGTGCAACTTTTGTTTGATCGATCTGAGATCCATCAATAAGTAGTTTGCTTGCCATTTAATTAAACCTTTCGAATGCATAAATGCATGTAAATATTTTTTAGAATGTTTTTTTATGAAGTTATTATTTTTCATGAAGAATATTTTAATTAATATCAATACTGATATAAGTCATATTTATACACCATATTTAGCATAATAATAAGTCTAATATTGTTAATTATATCGTTGTATTTAGCTAGATATTGTATGATTCACAAGAATGACACAAACTGTAACTAATATATTTGTCTTGTTATGAATTTAAAATACTTAAAATTATTTTTATATGTGGGGCTATCTATATCTTGTTTATTCATAATTATAGTAACTTATTTCTCTTTAAATTTACCAGACTACAATCAGTTAAGAGACTATAAGCCTTCAATAATGACAAGAGTTCACAACTCTTCAGGCGAGCTAATAAAAGAATATTCAAATGAATATAGAGTTTTTATACCTATAGAAGCAGTGCCAGATATTGTTAAATCTGCATTTATATCAGCTGAAGATAAAAATTTTTACAGGCATATAGGTATTGATGTTATGGGTATATCTAGGGCATTTATTAATAATCTAAAAAATATATTTTCAAATAGAAGACCACAAGGAGCTTCAACTATTACGCAACAAGTTGCAAAAAATTTTCTATTAACTGATGAATTATCTTTAGCTAGGAAAATTAAAGAAGCAATACTTGCTATAAAAATAGAAACAGCATTTAGTAAAGACAGAATTCTAGAGTTATACCTTAATCAAATTTATTTAGGTTCGGGTACTTATGGTATTGCCGCTGCCTCAAACAGATATTTTAAAAAACCATTACAGGATATTACTATTGAAGAAGCAGCATATCTTGCAGCATTGCCAAAAGCACCAAGTAACTATCATCCAATTAGAAACTATAATAATGCAATAGCTAGAAGAAATTGGGTTTTGAATAGAATGTATTTTAATGAGTATATTAATGAGGATGAGTTAAAGATTTCAGCTGCAAAAGAGCTAAAAACAAATATTAATAAAACAAATAAGAAATATTCATCTGATTATTACAGTGAAGAAGTTAAAAGGAAAATAATAAATATTTTTGGCGAGTACGAATTATATAATGGTGGCCTATCTATTAGGACGTCACTCGATTCAGCCTTACAAAATATAACTACCAATTCTTTGCAAAAAGGACTTATGGACTATGACAAAAGGCATGGTTATAGAGGCCCTTTAGATAATATAAATAGTGAAAGTTGGTATAAAATTATTATGAGTAAGGTACAGAAACCAACATTATTTAATTTAGCTAAAATTATAAAAATAAATTCAAAGGAAATTGTTTTAGAAAATAAAAACAAAGAAATATTTTCAATTAAATTAGATCAAAATAGATGGCTAAGAAAGTTTATAAACAATAATTATGTTGGAAAAAAAATTTCAGATTTTAATAATATATTTAACATAAATGATATCATTTTATTTTCTATTGATGCTAAGGGGGAATATAAGATTGAACAAACTCCAAAAATAAATGGCGCTGTAATAGTTATGGACCCATACTCAGGTAGAGTATTAGCGATGACAGGTGGTTTTGATTTTAGGATAAGTTCTTTTAATAGAGCGGTTCAAGCCAAAAGGCAGCCCGGATCAGCTTTTAAGCCTTTTGTTTATTTAGCTGCACTAGAACATGGATTCCAGCCTAATACTATGATTTTAGATGCTCCTTTTGTTATTTATCAAGGAGAAAAGCTTGGTAAATGGAAGCCAGAAAATTATGGAAAAATTTTCTATGGGCCTTCGCCCTTAAGAAAAGGAATAGAAAACTCTAGAAACTTAATGACTATTAGAATTGCACAATATCTAGGAATGGACAAAATATCAGAAATTGCTGAACGTACAGACATTTTGAATGAAATGCCTGAAATTTTATCAATGGCTCTTGGGGCGGGTGAAACTACATTATTAAATTTAACTAAAGCCTATTCATCTTTTGTTAATGGTGGAGATAAAGTTGACCCTATATTTATTGATAGGATACAAGATAGAAGGGGTACTACTATTTATAAGGCTAGTCTAGGTAGTTGCAGTAATTGCCTAGATACATTTTCAGAAACAAATACAAAGCCAACGATAATAAACAATAAAGAAAATATTTTTTCTGCATCTCATGCTTATCAAGTAACTTCAATGTTAAAAGGAGCTGTTGACAGGGGGACAGGAAGAAAAACTAGCTTCAAAGGAATAGAGATTGCTGGAAAAACAGGAACGACTAATAACAATACAGACGCATGGTTCATCGGATATACTTCAGATCTGATAATTGGAATATATACTGGATTTGACAAGCCTTTGAGTCTTGGAAAAAAAGAAACAGGGTCATCCGTAGCAGTACCAATATTTAAAGATATTATTCAACAATACTTAAATTCTAATAAAAGCCTGCCTTTTAGAGTTCCTAATGGCATAGAACTAATAAAAACAGATTTGGATACAGGTAAAATTATTACTAACAATGATAGCAATAGTATCTATGAAGCATTTGGAAAAAATGATAAAATAAGTCCTAACAGTGAAACATTAATTGGTGTAGAAGGATTCAAATCAATTCAGATTGATGAAATAAATGATGATATGTATTTGGTTTATTAAAATATGGAAATAGAGTTTAAAAGTGTACTATTAAATTCTAAAGAGAAACTTAAGAGTATTAGGGGGCATCTTTGACACAGATGCTTTATCATCAAAATTAGATAATTTAAAATTAAAAGCTGAAAAAAAAGACTTCTGGTCTAACCCAAAAGCTGCGAAAAATATAATGCAGGAGATTAGTGAGATAGAAGAGCAGATTAATCTTGTGGAAGACATCACTGAAGGTCTTAATGATATTTCAGAATTTT
>CAJWSU010000059.1:0-3429 GCA_913046335.1 uncultured Pelagibacterales bacterium
GAGAGAAATGGGACTTATTCAATGATCTTCCTTTATTATTAAAATGTCTTCCACAAATTTTATCTATCAATCCAATTTTTATAATTCTAAATAGTTACGCAATAAGGTCTAGCCACATTTCTTTGCATTATGGTCTAAGTGAAGTGATGAAAAACTACTCTGGCAATGTGGAGTCAGGTGAAATATCTATAATCGAAGATCAGGTTAATCCTCGTCAAATTAGCACAGCTATTTTTGCAAGATGGGAAAATAGATATATTACTTAGGATTTTTCCTAATTGATTCATATAATGCCACGCCTGCTGAAACAGCTAAATTCAAGCTGTCAGAACGACCTAACATTGGCAATTTGATTAATTGATCACATGCATTCAAAATATTATGTGATAAACCTTGTTGTTCGTTGCCCATAGCTAAAACAAATGGTAATTGCCAATTTGTTTTGGTATAGTCATCTGCATTAATTAGAGATGTTCCAATAAGGCTAATTTTATGTCTTGACTTCCACTTAAGAAAATTTTCGCTAGTGGATGCTATTATGTTAACATTGAAAATTGCCCCCATACTTGCTCTAACTGACTCGTAAGAGAATGGGTCTGTACACTCATCTAATAAAACACAGTCTGAAGCACCAACTCCATCCATTGTTCTTAAAATGGTCCCTAAATTCCCTGGATCTCTAACATTTTCTAGGGCAACAAAGGTTTTATTTTTAATTATGCTGGGTAAATGATTCCATTTTTGAGAAATAACACATAAAACATTTTGAGGGTTTTGTTTATGAGATATTTTGGAAAGTATTTCAGAAGTTACTCCTATTACATCCGCTCCTAAACACAATACATCGTTAATTAAGTTTTCAATTATATGAGTGTCTATGTTTAAGTTGTCATATAAAAGGTATCTTATTTCCCAACCATTCTCCACTGCTTCTCTACAAATTCTGATACCTTCTGCAACAAATAAATTATGCTCTCTTCTATATTTACGATGATGCAAACTATTTATTAGTTTAACTTTATCATTTGTTAAACTAGAAATTTCATATCTATTACCGATATCTTTCAAATTTAATCCTTATACTAATTTTGACTTAGCAGCACTTTTTATGGATGTGATAAGAGAAGATAAACCATTTTTTCTTGTTGGAGATAAATGCTCATCTAAACCAATTTTTTCAAGAAAATTTATATCTGTATCTATTATTTCCTGTGGTTTTTTTTCTGAAAAAACTTTAAGCATTAATGCTATTAACCCCTGAACTATAGCAGCATCACTATTTGCAATGAATGTAATTGTTCCATTATCATTATATAAATTACTAAAATAAACAACAGACTGGCAACCCTTAAGCTTATTCTGGTCTATTTTCAAATTCTCGTCCATCTTGGGAACACTTCTACCTAAATCAATTAAATACTGATATTTGTCCTCCCAAGATTCAAAATAAGAAAAATCTTCTATTAATTCATTAACTTCTTTATTAAAACTCATTCAAAACTCACTAATATTTATTAAATTGATTAAACGCATATTATATATAAATCAAGAAGGTTTATATATGAATAAACTCATTTTAAAATAAACTATGATATTGTAATTTAATTTAATTTAGAATATTTTTTAGTCTGGGGATATTAAAATGCTATCACTCAGTAATACGAATGAGAATTCTACTATACTAAACACTCCTGTAGTTCTTCTTACACTAGTTTTTATTACCTTAATTAGAATATACACTTTATTTGTTTCACCCATAGAGTTATCTGTAGATGAAGCCCAATACTGGCATTGGTCTCAAAATCTAGACATTGGTTATTTTACAAAGCCACCATTCATAGCATGGACAATAGGTTTATCAACAAAAATATTTGGAAATGAAGAATGGGCAGTAAGACTCTTTTCCCCAATAATTCATTTCCTTATCTCAATCATTTTATGGATAACAACTAAGTTTGCTTTTGGATTTAAAGCAGGCCGTATTGCAGCTTTATTATGGATATTTATCCCTGCGGCCTCATTAGGAAGTTTTATTATTTCAACTGACACTCCTTTGTTGTTATTTTGGTCATTGGCTTTATTATTTATTTTTAAAACATTTAAAGATAACTCATATATCTCGGCTTCGTTTGCAGGAGCCAGTCTTGGGCTAGCATTCTTATCAAAATATGCTGCTTTATACTTTTTTATTTTACTAATTTTATGGTGGGTAATTTATGACAAAGGTAAAGCGTTGACCTTAAAAAAATTACTTATAGTTTTAATTTCAAGCATAATGATGGCTGCTCCAAATTTATATTGGAATTACTCTAACGACTTTGTAACTGCAAGCCATACAATATCAAATGCCAATCTCTCAGAAATTATTATTAATTACTCTAATGTAATTGATTTTTTATCATCACAGTTATTAGTATTTGGACCTATAATTTTTTTATTATATTTATTTATAATTTTTAATAGTTTTTTTAAAAATCAACAGTTCTCTCTTTTAGGAATGCTTTCGTTACCAATTATTGCTTTAATAACAGTTCAAAGTTTTTTGAAGATAGCCAACCCTAATTGGGCAGTAACTGCATATATCAGTGCCACATTGATGATTAGTGCTTATGCAATCATACAAAAACATAAGATGCTTAGACTACTTACTAAATTTGGATTATTTATAAATTTTGTACTATCTTTGTTTATTTTAAAAATTACTTTAACTGGGAGTTTTTATCCTATTCAGTTAAAATCAGACCCAATGAGAAAAAACTTAGGTTTTGAAGCACTTTCAACTCAAATTAAAAAAACTTTTGATAAGAATCAAATATCTAAGTTAGTTTTTATTAACAGAGGTGAAATAACAAGATTTTATTATTATTTGAATAAAATTGATAATAAATTCACAAATAAAATATTACTAAAGACAAATAGCAAATCTCCAGGAAACTTTTATGAACAAAATTATAATTATGACAAAACAAATCACAAAAAAGATGAAAAAATAATGATCATAAAACGTGATTTAAATTTTGGAAATGACTTTGCCAACCTTAAAGAGACAAAATTTATCCAAAAAATTTCTACAAATACAATAAAAAATCTTAAAAGAACTTATTACCTCTTTGAAGGTAAAATTAAATAAAAATTATTTTCTATTAAATTTTTGAAACACGCTTAATGTCTCAGTACTTACATGGTGCTCAAGACCTTCAGCATCATTTTTAGCAACATCTTTGTTGACACCAATTTTAATTAAAAAATTATATACTATTTCATGTCGTTTTTTACAGTAGTCAGCTAATAATTGTCCCTTATCTGTAAGGAATATAGATCTATAAGGTTTACTTTCAACCAATCCCTCTCTTACTAAACGTCTTATAACACTATTAACTGTTGGTCCAGTTACTCCAAAATGCTTAGCTAAATCAACCGCCCTAGCTT
>CAJWSU010000060.1:0-3408 GCA_913046335.1 uncultured Pelagibacterales bacterium
TACAGTTTTTTTGATAAACTTTTAAGTTTAGACCATCGCTCTAAAGTTTCTAATCCCCCAACTTCCAATTCCCCCACCATAAGCAACTGTAAAAGTTTTAATTCCGTGTTGAGTTCTTAGTGCTGTCGTACTTCTTATAGCAGTACTATGTCCTCCCCAAGATCCATCTCCAATAACCAAAACATAACTATTCTGACAAGTTAAATTTTTATCAATAGGGGAGAGACTACTATGGAGATAATATTCTTTTGCTTGTTTAGCCCAATCAGCAGCATTAGTTCCACCACCAGGACTAACTGATGATACAGTTGAATTAATTCTTGCAGCTCCAGCTTTATGAGCTCTAACGGTTATACATGCTCTACTATCACAAGGAGTTGCTTTACCAGTTGTAATATTACCACTCCAACTTCTAAAACCAACACCACTACTCCATGATGATGACCAGTAACCAAATCCAAAATTAACTCCTGAGGTTAATGAAGAGTCGGTGACAATTGCTTTAATTGCTTCATGAGCACCTGTCATTCTAGTGCTAACAGATCCACCAATAGATTTGAGCCCTGTTAAGTTTAAGTCAAAAATTTTAACACCATTATTATAATAATCTGCAATACCTACTCTGTTATTAGTGGCATCTATTGCGACATTTCTAGGGTAATATAATCTTGGATGTGTGGTTGTACCACCTCTACAACAACCTCCTTTAGTAACTCTAGATGCAACACCAGTTTTACCTGTGTTCAATGTTACTTTTTCTATTCTGTGACTATAATAATTTGAATAATATATAATGCTGTCATCCGTTGGATGAGCAACCATTCCATAACTCGTCCAACCCGCACCGTCATTAAATCTCGATGAAAAATTAGTTTGTGGACATTTGGTGGTAGCATCTATTAAAAACCTGTAAGTCATAGAGCTTCGCTTTATATACATATTACTACCAGACTGATCTACAGTCATTGCATAAGCGTATCTTCCGTAGTTACGTAGATTGTTACTATAACTGCATGATATATTGGTATTACTTGATAGGTTTCTAACGTTTATACTATCTCTACTTATAGAATATAAAATATTATTTTGTATTTGAAATGCATGAGGGTACGACCCAGTGTTAAAAACTGTCTCACATTTTTTTGTACTTAAATTATATCTAGCAAGTTTTCTTGAATAATAAGAATTCCAATACAAATATCCGTTGTGGACTTGCATATCCTTTGGATAATAAACTGGACAAGCACCACCTGAGGAAGTTCCTCGATAAGTTCCAGATGAGCCAAAATTTACATCTAAAGTGTTATTAGAATAACTAAATTTTTTAATACCATAAGTGTAGTATTGGCTTATATAAACATCTCCGCTGCTATCAAATGCCATTGCTTCTGGATAATAAACAGTTGTCCCACCGGTCATTCTTGCACCCATACTTCCAGATTTATCTAGAAGAATTAAGATATTAGCAGGAACATCACCTTGACCTGACCCAGGAGGTAATGCTTTTGCAAAAACATTTCCAGTTAAAATTAAAAATAAAATAGAAATTTTTATAATTAAATTTTTAAAACTCATTTTATTTTAACTCTTCCTTTAATTCATCCATTTCCATTTGGTTATAAAATTCACCAAGTTTTTGATCATATTCTAAATTTGAAATATATAATTCTTCTTCAATTAACTCTTCTTCATTTGTAGTTCTTTTATAGACCACAATGCTTTGACCATTTTCCCAGACTTCAAAATTATTATAAGCTTTTGGATTAAAACCTGTATCAAAGTCGCCATAAACTTTTTTAGCATAATTCATTAAAGTTAATTTATCGCTCTCGGTATTTTTACCATCATTTAAAACTATCATTCTAAGAGCTGCTAAATTCATATTATCAGGTTCCCCTAAGAAAATATATTCAACAGCAATATCCATACTTAATTGATCATTGGGACATACTTCTGGCGATGGAACGGGTAACATGAACTGACCCTTGAACATTGGCATTGGTTCAGTAAATTTTTCAACAAATTGATCGTTTTTTTTATCACCAATATTTAGTAAAAAATTACATTTTGCTAGAGCATTTGAGGTACTAAAGATAATTATGGATAATAAATAAAAGACAATTTTTTTCATGTTCTCTTTATATATATAAACATACTAATAGATATTTTTCTACCGCTTGAAATAGGTCAAATTTTACTCACTTATTTTGGTAAGATTACTAAGCTTTCAAGGGTTACAATAAGAGTAGGGGTGCCAGTATTTATTCCACATCCATAAACCCTATAAGCCATACCATCAAGACCACTGTCTTTTGCACCTTTTTTAATACTAGTTCCAGTTCCTCTAAAAGGAGCTGCACCAACTCGGGTTATAAAATATTCAAAGTAATATTTATCAAGATATTCTTTCTCTTTTTTATTGCTTATTCCTCTATTAATTTCGCTATCATAAAGTAATTTTCCAAAATTCCAGCTTTCTGCAGCAACTACTTTAAATGTTGTTCGATCAAAACCAGTAAAACTGTTATAACAACTCCTATCTTTATTAGGGTCATATCTATTATATGGAGATGTATTTCCGTAATTTATTTTATCCATACGGCCGTCATAAACTTTAGTTTGATTTGCTGCTAAATTCTTTTTTGTTAAATCTCTTGTATGAGTTTTGGTATCCCAAGGTCCTAAAAACTGATTTAAAATATATTTTTCACCCTGAATTAAAGCAGTTTCAGCAACATAAAATGTTTGCTGATATTCATCACTTGAATTATTGCTTTTGTGGTCTCCAGCTGACATGACAATTAATGTTCCACCCATTAACGACATTGCAAGCAAAAGCACTAAAGATAGTATTAAAGCAAATCCTTTTTCACTGTTATTTTTCATAGAAGCCCCAAATTTCTAGTATTTGCAGATATAATTATACTTTCTCTTAAGTACTTATCTATTTTACCAATATCTCTTTTGCTATCCTCTAAGGATTTTTTTATTCTTTTTTTACTTTCTTTAAAAAATTCTTTTCTAGATCTTTTAGTTAAAGCAATATCAACAGATTTTATTTTATATACTAAATCTTTAGTTGAATTAGTAGCAGTTGGTGGAGGAGAAATTAATTTCCCATTTTCATCAATAGCATGAAAAACTAAATCTTGAACGTAGTCGACAACCTTTTCTTTACTATATGTTCTTTCATCATTTATATTAGTTCCAACTAACTTATCACCATCAGGATTTTTCCAACTCAAACTTGTTTCATCCCATTTTTCTTTTTTTTTATAAACAGCAAAGGCATCAATATAAACATTGTTACCACTAGATTTTGTCTTATCCAAAATTTTAGATTTTTCACAAAAATAACTAACTTTAAAGCTCTCATATGTGTATTGCGGAGTTTTTGATTTATTAAAA
>CAJWSU010000061.1:0-3373 GCA_913046335.1 uncultured Pelagibacterales bacterium
AAAACTTAATTTAAATATATACAATCGAGAAAAGTCAAAAGAAGATATTAGAATATTTCTTAAAGAAGAAAATGCTTGTGCCAATGTTTCTGGTATAGTTGTTTCAAGCGCTAAAGAGGAATCTGATGTTTTTTGTAAAATAGTTCATGAAGCTAGCTTTACAAATAGCGATCAAAAGTGGAGACTTTTAAGCTCGGAAAAATCTAAAACATCAATTAATGGAAAAATTAGAGTTAATAAAGGTGCAAAAAAAAGTAATGCTTCCTTTTCTTCTAAATCTTTAATTTTAGATGAAAGGGCATCTTCTTTTTCAAAGCCAGAATTAGAAATATTAGAGGATGATGTAAAATGTAAGCATGGTGCTGCATTTGGTGAGATAGATAAGAATATAGTTTTTTTTATGCAAAGTAGAGGTATTAAAAAAAACGAAGCCATTATCATGTTAATATATGCATTCATAAATGAAATTAGTAAGTCAGCTAAAGTTTTTCATGATGATGTTATTAAAGAAATTGAAAAATTTTTTGTAAAAGTGAAAGCTAATGAGTAATCCAAATTTATTATCAGGTAATAATATTTCTTGTGTAAAAGAGGAATTTCCTATTTTTAATAAAGAAATTGATGGAAAAAAAATTACATATTTGGATTCTGCAGCCTCGGCGCAAAAGCCTAAGTGTGTTATAGAATCTATTAAACAAACATACGAAAATAATTATGCTAACGTACACAGAGGAATCTATAAGTTAAGTCAAATTGCAACTGAAAAGTATGAGGAAGCTAGGTCGAAAGTAGCTAAATTTATAAACGCGGATAGCATAGAAGAAATTATATTCACAAGAGGAGCAACTGAAGGTATTAACTTAATAGCTAGTTGCTTAGCAAATAAAATAATTAAAGCAGATGATGAAATAATGATCAGCACATTGGAGCACCATTCCAATATAATTCCATGGCAAATAGCAGCAAAAAAAATAGGCGCTAAAATTATTGAAGTAAAACCTGATCAAGATGGAAATATTTTTATAGAAGACGTAAAAAAACTCATTTCTAATAAAACAAAGGTAATCGCTCTCCCTCATGTAACAAATTCTATAGGATCTATTCTAGCTATAGAAGAAATATGTAAGGAAGCAAAAAAGTTTGGAATAATAACTGTTATAGACGGTTGTCAAGCAACTCCACATATAAGCGTTAATGTTAAAAAAATAGATGCAGATTTTTACGTTTTCTCCGGACACAAATTATATGGACCTTCAGGCATAGGTGTATTATATGGAAGAAAAGAAATGTTAAATAATTTAGATCCTTACCAGACAGGTGGGGAGATGATTGATTATGTGTCAATACAAGAATCTACTTACACAAATTTACCTAATAAATTTGAGGCAGGAACTCCTAATATAGTAGGGGCTATTGGCTTGGGAAAGGCTATAGATTTTGTCTCTGAAATTGGAATGGATACAATAAAAGATCATAGTAAAAATATTACAAACTATCTTTTAGAAGAATTTAAAAAAACAGATTTTATTGAAATAATAGGTAACCCAAAAGATAGGCTAAGTATAGTATCTTTTTTAGTCAAAGGTAGTCACCCACATGATGTGGCTTTATTATTAGATAACAGAGGAATAGCTATAAGAGCAGGTCATCATTGTGCACAGCCTGCTATGAGACACTTTAAAGTAGAAACTACTCTTAGGGCTTCAGTTGGTATATATAATAATTATGACGAGATAGATTTTTTTATAAGCAACTTAAAACAAATTACTAAATATTTTTAATATAGAGAAATGAATAAAAATGAAATTTTAAATGATGAAATTGTACAGGCATTACAAAGTGTTTATGATCCTGAAATTCCAGTTTCAATTTATGAACTAGGTTTGATATATGAAATTAAAATTAAAGATAACGGAGATGTTGATATTATAATGACATTGACAACTCCAAATTGTCCTGAAGCTCAAACTATACCTGAGAAAGTTGCAGATGTTGTTTCTTTATTAAAAGGAGTAAATGAAGTTAAAGTACAAATTACCTGGGAGCCACCATGGACTCAGGATAGAATGACAGAGGCTGCAAAATTAGAGTTGGGGTTAATGTAAAAATTAGGAGTGTGTTATTATGACTAATCAAATAAACATAAATATTACTAAAGAAGCCATAAGTAAAGCTAAAGAACTAATAGAAGCAGATACAAATAGTATAGGGCTGAGGATTGAAATTCAGAAAGGTGGTTGCTCAGGAATGACTTATAACGTTCTTCAAGCTGATAAGGTTAACGAGCAAGATGAAGTAGTAAAGAAGGATGGAGTGAGTTTTATTATTTCTCCTAATGCTATTTTATTTATAATAGGATGTACCATAGATTGGAAACAAGAGAAGTTTAAAAACGGTTTTACATTTGAAAATCCAAATGAGACAGCAAGGTGTGGTTGTGGTGAATCCTTTAGTATTAACTAAACTTTTTCTGAAATTTTTATAGCTGCTTTAGAAATATTTTTAATACCACACTTAAGAGCTGCATGAAAAAGACCAGAACCCGTGTCGTGCTTCTTAGCTAAGTTTAAATGCTCCTTTTCTTCTGCACAAAACTTTTTAGTTATTTTACTAAGTTTTTTATCTTTGTCTTTTAAATACTCTGTTTGTTTTTCGTAGTGATTTATAATTACTTCTTCTACAGCTTCGGTACATGCCATAGTAGCTTTTTTTCCCATCATTGCTGTAATAACACCAATACCATAAGCCCCAACTTTCCATATAGGGCTCAAAGCAGTAGGTCTTACTTTATAATCTATTATTAACTTATTAAAAGTTTCATAGTGATTATATTCCTTTTCAAGCATTTCATTTAATTCTCTTGATATAGGCTTTTTCTTTAAAACTGCTAGTTGTCCTTTATATATTTGAATAGCACCTAATTCACCAGCTTGATTAACTCTAATAATTTCTTTAATTTTTTTTGTCATAATTAATAAATAGATTTTTTCTATAAAAAATCAAGCTAAGTATAAATAAAATAAAACTAAAAATAAAACTTAAATTTGACAGAGTTAAGCCTAGTAGAAAAAATTTAGGAAAAGAACAATCATTATTTTTTGTAGATTTAATAATAGAATCTAACTCCTCTATAGTCGTTACGTCTAGTCCAGAATTTTGAGAGCAAGCAATAATATTATTGAAAAAATTTAATTCAATACCGCTATGGTAAAAGCTTAATAAAGAGATTAATAAAATGATTAACAAAATAATATATTTAATAAGCTTATTTTTTTTAATAGGTCTAAATAAATTTAAAAAAGTGAATATTAATAATAAAAACCATAAGTATCTTTGGTATAAACAAAGTTTGCAAGGAGTTAAGTTATAAACA
>CAJWSU010000062.1:0-3129 GCA_913046335.1 uncultured Pelagibacterales bacterium
GCAATAATGCTTTTACCCAACAAGCTACTTTAGTAGAAGTTGATAAAGTGATTTTAGAAGAACTAAACCAAACAGTTACACTAATAGGAAATGTAACTTCTAAAAAAAATACAAACATAATGTCTGCTGTTTCAGGTATAATAGATAAAGTTTTTGTAGAAGAAGGAGATCAAGTTAAAAAAGGAGATATTTTAGCTAATATTGATTTAAAAAATTACATATGGCAAAATGAGATTGCTGTTTCAGAATATAGTAAAGCTCAAGCATATTATGAGAATTCAAAAACTGAAACTTTAATTAATTATTCAGACTTAAAACGTATGGAAGCTTTAAAAAACAGTTCTGTTTTTAACCTTTCGAATTTTGAAAAATTAGTCAATATGAATAAAATTTTAAAATCTAATGAAAAAGTTGCTCTTGCAGAAGTAAGTATTAAAAAAAACTTAATGAATATTGCAAAGTTAAATATTAGTAAATCTCAAGTTAAAGCTACATTTAATGGAATAATTGACCGTAAACTTATAGAAGTTGGAGAAGTAGTTCCAATTGGCTCTACACTATTTCAATTAGTAAGCAAAGATGATTTAGAAGTTTATGCTGAAATACCTAGCTACAGAGCAGAGAAACTTAGTATAGGAAATAATATCAAATTTAAAGCATCAAATAACTTAGTTTATTCTGGAATTATTAGATCTATTGGTGCACAAGAAAGTATAAAGACTAGAACTACTAAAATATATATTGATTTTAAAAATTCAGTTGAAAACAATAATTTATTAATTAACCAAAGTATAGATTTGTATATACCTATTGGTTTAGGCCAAAAAACTATAACTATTCATAAAGATGCTATTTTGAAAAGAGAAAGAATATCATTAGCTTACGTAGTAAAAAATGACAATAAAGTAGAAATAAGACCTCTTAAATTAGGCGAAGCTGTAGGTAACAGGTTTATTGTACTTGAAGGAGTTAAAAAAAATGAGAAAGTTGTTATCAAAGGAAATGAGAGATTGAGGCCTGGACAAGAAGTAAAAATTTTAAAAAATAAAACAGAATTAAAATGAAACTAATTAGTGCCTCACTTGAAAGACCTATAGCCATAGTTTCGGTTATATTTATGACAATTATATTAGGAATGTTAGCTCTTGATAGAATTCCAATTCAAATTGCTCCTGATGTTAATAAACCAGTAATAAGCATTACTACTTATTGGTACGGAGCTTCTCCATATGAAATGGAAAGAGAAATAGTAAATAGGCAAGAAGAAGCTCTTAAAGGGGTAGAAGGAGTAAAAGAAATTACAGCTAGCACAAATGAAGGACGCTCTGTAGTAACCTTAGAATTTGATGTTGCTTCAAATATGGAAAAATCTTTATTACTTGTTTCTAATAAACTTAACCAAATAGAAGATTATCCTGAAGATGCCGGAGAACCTACCATAGATACTGCCGGACTTGATGATAATGCTATTGCTTGGTTTATTGTAACTAAAACTGAAGGTAATAATAAAAATATAGCCGCTTACGGTGATGTAGTAGAAGATATAATTCAAGATGGGATAGAAAGAGTGCCTGGCGTTGCTAGAACAAATGCTTATGGAAGCAGTCAGACTGAGCTAAGAATAACTATTAATCCAGAAAAAATGGCTTATTATGGATTAACCGTTCCAGGTGTAATTAAAACAATTCAAAGTGCAAACTCATCTATATCAGCTGGTGATATTGAAGAAGGAAAAAGAAAATATATTGTTAGAGCTGAAGGAGAGATATCTTCTGAAAAAGAAGTAAATGATATAGTTTTAATAAGTGAGCAAAATGTAAATGGAAGGTATGGAAGGGTTATAGTTTCAGACATTGCGGAAGTAGAATTCACATACAAAGAACCTCGCTCAATAATAAGATTTTTAGGCCAATCTTCAATTGCAATAAATGCAGTAAGAGAAACTGGAGCGAATGTAATAGAAGTAATGAAGGAAGTTAAAAGTACTATTAAAAACCTTAATAATGAAGTTTTACCAGATCTAGGTCTTAAAATACAACAAGTGTACGATGAAACTATTTATATAGACTCCGCAGTAAATCTAGTAACCCAAAATATATGGATTGGTGGAGCGCTTGCAATTATAATATTATTGCTTTTTTTACGGTCATGGCAGTCTACTATAGTAATATCTATTTCGATACCAATTTCAATAGTTGCTGCATTTGTTGCAATGGCACTTTTAGGGAAATCTATAAACGTTCTTTCTTTAGCAGGAATAGCTTTTGCAGTTGGCATGGTCGTAGATGCAGCTATTGTTGTATTAGAAAATATATATCGCCTAAAAGAAAGAGGAGAGTCTAATAAATCAGCATCTTTATTAGGTGCTTCACAAGTATGGCAAGCAGTTATGGTTTCTGCATTAACTACAGTGTTAGTCTTTATTCCTATCTTAGTAATGAAGTTAGAAGCTGGTCAATTATTTCAAGATATTGCCGTAGCTATATCTGTTGCAGTCCTAATGAGTCTATTAGTATCTATTACTATTCTTCCAGCTCTAACAAATTGGTTATTTAGATACAAAGATACTAAATATTTTGAAATTCCTTTCTTAGATAGTTTTAGTAAAAAAATTTTTAAACTAATAATAAATTATGTTAGTTATTCTATTAACTCAAAAAAGTTTTCTTTTGTTTTAGTTAGTTGCTTAATAAGTGGAACATTATTTATATCTTATATTATGTTACCTAAAATGGAATACTTACCTGAAGGAAATAGAAACTTAATATTTGGAATAATGTTACCTCCACCAGGATATAATCTTAATACCCTAACTAATATAGCTGAAAGTGTTGAAAATAAAGTTAAACATTTATGGGCTTCGGAAACTGGTGCAAAAAGCAAGAAAGGAGAACCACCTAAAATTGACAACTACTTTTTTGTTGCCGGTGCTGGTGATAGAACACTCTTTGGAGCTAGTGCTGTTGAAGAAACAAGAGTTAAAGAATTAATACCCGTACTTAGCTCATCATTAATGGGAGAGCCAGCTACTTTTGGTTTTTTTACACAACCTGGTCTTTTTGTAAGAGGTTATGGAGGAGGAAGGTCTATAGATTTAAATATAATTGGATCTGATTTAAATATGATTAC
>CAJWSU010000063.1:0-3018 GCA_913046335.1 uncultured Pelagibacterales bacterium
GACGATCTCTTCTAAATCCTTTCTAGCAGTAGGCTCACCACCAGAGAAGTGTGCTTGTAATATACCTATTTTAACAGCTTCTGTTAAAGCTTTTTTCCATATTTCTGTGCTTATTTCATTAGATTTCATCTCTAGTTGAACAGGATTTGAACAATAGGGACAAGAGAGAGGACATCTATGTGTAAGTTCACATAGTACGGCATAGGGAATTAAAAACTTATTAGGTTTTTTATCAATATTATTCATACTATAACAAATCCTTTATCAGCTAAAGATTGTAACATTTCTAATACATCTTTAGTTACGGCTTCTCTAGGCGCTTCTTTAAATTTTTTAAGCAATTCGTCGATTATATTATTTATAGTTAAATTACCATCTAATAAGCGCATTATTTCAGACGCTGTTTCATCTAATTCAAAGACTCTTTCAGGAGCATTAATAATCCACTTTTTTCTAGCTTCATCATATCTTAATTTTGCATGCCTTGGTAGTTTAGGTACATCGGTATATTCTAGTTTTAAAAGCTTTGTCATGAATTAACTTTTTCTTTTTCAGGAACGAATGATCCTGGAGGAATATTCCCAGGATCTACATAAGCATAGTATAAAGCGTCTAATTGAGCCCACAATACTTCTGTTTTAAATTTTACTGCATTTAGTACGGCTTCCTGATCACTCCTAGTTTTTGCATTGTTTATTACCCATTCTCTTCCAAACTCAACATCTTTTCTAGCCTGGTTAATTCTTTTTTTAAAATAGGCTAGTGCATAGTCATCTGCCCAATCATAGTGTTTAGATAAGCCAGCTATTCTTTCTTGATGTATTGCCGGAGCATATATTTCTGTTAAAGATGAGGCTATACCTTCCAATAAAGATTTGCTCTCAACAAAATTAACATAAGCGTCAACTGCAAATTTTGTTGCAGGTAATAGGCCTTTACAAGATTTTACATAATCTAAGTCTAAATTTAATTTTTCACATAATTGTAAATATCTAGATATACCTCCACTTCCATCAATATCTCCTTCATGATCTATAACTCTCGATCTCCATTCTAACCTTAATTTGACATCATTAATTCTTGCCATAAGTGTAAGGTCTTTTCTAGGAATTGACCATTGATAGTAAAATCTATTAAGTGCCCATGCTTGTACTTGAGGAAAAGATAACTTTCCATTATGCAATAACTTATGAAAAGGATGTAAGCTATGATACCTTTGATTTCCTAATTCAACTAAGGCATGAATAAATTCTGTTCTATTAAGAGGAATTGATTTATCAAATTCTTTTGTTGGCCCAGGGTAGAAAGGAGCTGGCATAATCATATCTCTATCTCCATTGTATCAAAGGATACCTCCCATCCCTGATTAGTAAGTAACTCTCTCTCTGATGAGTTATCTAAAAGAGCAGGGTTAGTAGTGTTAATATGAATAAAAATTTTTCTTTTAATATTAATGTTCTTTAGTACTTCCAAAGAACCTTCTTTGCCTGACATACTAATGTGTCCCATCCTTTTTCCGGTTTTAATTCCAACTTTTTGTTTAATCATCTCATCATCAGTCCAAAGTGTCCCATCAAAAAATAATAAATCTGTATTATCAAGTTTTTCTTTAAGCCAATCTGGCACGTGAGCGCACGCAGGAATATAAAAAAACCTTTTATTTGTTTCTTCTGAAATTATTTCAAGAGCAATAGTATCCTCATCAACAGATCCAAAGTTTGAGCCTTTTGAAGAGTCTTCAAGCCATAAAGCAACTTTTCCAGGCACAGCAAAGGGTTTTATCTGTATACCGCTAGAACCTCCGTCAGTATTTAATAGTTTTATGTAAGAATTTAAGTTAAGTGGTATTTTACTAACAAACTTAGGGTTTAGTACATTAAATATACTATTATTATTAAGAACATCTAATACTCTTTGAGTTCCATAAAGATTAAATTTTTGTGATTCTCTTAAATTGATTAAACCAGCAGTATGGTCTACGTCGGCATTAGTTAATATCACTCCCATTATAGGACTATATCTTAATGGATCGCTTTCTGCAGGCATTAATTCAGGATTTTGCCATAATTGCTGTCTTAAATCAGGCGACGCGTTTAATATAAACCATTTCTTCTTATCTAAGCTAATTGCTATGGATGACTGAGTTCTTGCAATAGCGAAAGGACTTTTTTTTCTAGCTAACCTGCTGTTTGGATGGTTGCAGTTCCATTGAGGGTATCCTCCACCTGCTGCTGCTCCTAATACTCTAATAAACATATAATTTACTTATGAATAAAAGAAGCAAAGCATAGTGAATTACTTAGAGCTTAAAGCTCTGCGCATGCGTAACAATTGATTTCTAAACCAACAGCTATTTCGCTAATTTCAGGTTTTTTCCACATAATGTTCTCCCTTTATTAATTAATAATATAATAATGATATAATTATTATTTTAAAAAACTACCTATAATCGTCATTATAAAAACTTATAAAAGGTTAATTTTAAGTATTAATATGATATTATTAAATTTAAGGAAAAAAATGAAAATAAATATAATAATTATACTTTTTTTATTCTTTGTTAAAATTTTACAAAGTTCACCTATAGTTAACGCAAAATGGCTCTCCAAAAATGTATGTAAGGATAATATTAAAATTATAGAGGTTGGAGTGTCATTTAACTCTTATATAGTAGAACACATAAAATGTGCTAAATACACTAATTTTTATAATGATGGGTGGAGAGTAGTAAAAAATCGAGTAAGTATGGTTTTGCCAAGTCCAGATGATTTAGTAAAAGTAGTTAGAAGCTTAGAAATTGAAAACAAAGATCATATAGTTCTCTATGCTAAAAAAAATACAACTTACGGAATGGCTGAAGTTACAGCAATATACTTTACTTTTAAATACTTAGGGCATGAAAACATATCTATTTTAAATGGAGGTTATCCAAGTTTTAAAAAAACAGAATCATTATTTGTTGAAGAAGGAGAATATGATAAAAAAATAACTGGTAAATACTTATATAAGTTAAATGAT
>CAJWSU010000064.1:0-2963 GCA_913046335.1 uncultured Pelagibacterales bacterium
ATAACATTTATATGTATCATTTAAATGTATCAGTATAAGTGTAATCCTACCCCACACGACAACCACCCCACCCTTATGCGTATATTATACATAAGCTCTGCAGAAGATGGGGTGTTTATAATTTAATTTAGTCTTTATTTATAAATCTTTTTTTTTTAATATATTTCAAAATATTATTTGAATTGGATATATAAATGACTACATCAAAACTAATTAATTATACCACTAGAGAATTTATGTCTGAAAATGAACTTGAATTATACGCCACTAAACAAGATGAAATATTTACGCCCAAAGCAATAGAAGAATTTAAAAAAGCTGGAATGTTAAGAAGAGTTTTGACAAGAATTTGGAATAAAGAAGGTGTAGCTAGAGTAGGAATTCTATTTGAATATAAAGATGAGAAGTCTTTTGTGGCTTGCCAAACTTTGCTAGATAAATACCACGCACCTCAGATAAAATCATTTGTTAATAAAGTTGTTGGTAGTAGAGGAATAGTTCTGCACGAATTTACTTCTGAAGATTTTAATTAGATATAAAACACCCCCCTCGTAAAGTGTTAGCCATTTTAATGACTCATATAGTGTCATACAGCAAGGTTAATGTAATCAGATTCAGTGGTATATGAGATGTGGTTACAGTGACTGTGTGAATCTGTATGAGTCAGGGGTTAGGTTTTATATTCTTAAAACCTTAATTATTTTCTTGAGATACTTAAATTAATATTACCTAATTAAAATAATTCTTATTTTGGTATAATTTGAGGTAAAACTTGGTGTTACAATCTGTTGAGTAAAAATTATAGGGTAAAATATAAAGTGGACTTTTTAGACATATCTTTATTTTTTTCTATATTATTATGTGCTTTAGCAGTTGGATTTACTTTGACGTATGCAATTATTGTAATGCCTGGTTTATCAAAACTTGATGACAAAGAGTTTATAAAAGCATTTCAGGTTACAGATGGAGTTATTCAAAATAATCAACCAATTTTCATTTTAATTTGGTTAGGTTCCATTATTTCTGTTTTGGGTACAATTATAACCTCTATACTTAGTTTAGGAATCGTAGAGGCTTGGCTAATTATTTTTGCAGGTGTTATCTATTTGTTAGGAGTTCAAGGCATCACAATTTCAATTCATTTACCACTTAATAAAAATATCCAAAAAATAGACGTAAATTCAAATAATTCTCAAACATTAAGTGAAGTACGTAGAAATTTTGAAAAAAAATGGAATTATTTTAATAATATTAGAACAGGTATTGCCCTTTTTGTTATTTTAATTTTTCTCTTAATTTTAACAATGCGTTAATATATCAATATTCTTTATAAATGGATTAACTTAAAAATAGTTAGATGACCTAAGTACATCTAAAGGTCTTGAATGGTTATAGTCTCTATCTGTCATATAATAATTAAATCAAATATATTTATGAATAACAATTATATAATATTTACGGCTCTTTCCATTACCAGAAGATTTCTTAGATATTGGATTATTTGGAGGTATTATACTATCATATGATTACTCTCAATGGAGAGATAGAGATTATATGTAGATGAGTAGTAGATGAACAATTTTATGAAGATTATAGTATTTGATGTTATTTTGTTTAGCTCATTATATATTTTGTTTGTAGGTATTTAATTGGGAATTTTGATATGAAAAACTTCATTTTAATTTTATTTTTTTATTTTACTATTTTACCAGTATTTGCAGAAAGAAAAATTCCTAAATATTTTTATAAAAATGAGTTACCTCAATGTATTTTAAAATATGGACTTGAAGAAATTTCAATTGATAACTCAGTTGTTAGAGACAAGATAGAAGAGTTAGTTGGTTTTGATTGGGTGAAATATCATGATAAAAAAAGTAATTCTTTAACTGTTAAACATGATAAAATTTCTAATCCGGTAATGTATCTAAACAGCTCAATTCATAATGCAGTCATAAAAAGAAATTTAAATGAAATTAAGACTGGTATAAAGGTACTTTACCAAATAGCAGAAAAAAATACTTTATTAGAAACTCCTACGGTTAGTGAAGTTAAACAATCAGGTTCTTCTTGTTACGGTAAAAATAACAATCCTAATGCTAAATGTGAAGTGCATAAACCTCAATGGGTTATGATTGTTGCGGCTCATTACATTATAGCTTCTAATTACTCAAAAGACTTTATGAACAAGAAACAAAAAGATAGAATTAACTCATACATAGAAATTTTATATGAAAAATATATTTCTCCTTGGGCAAATAAAGAAGGTGAAAGAGGTTATAATGAAATGGCCAATGGAAAAATAGCTTCAATTGCTTACGCAAACTGGAATAATAATTATGAATTAGCTGAGTTAAGTTTTAAAAAGGGCTTTAACGAAATTGATAGCCATTTTATAGAAGATGGTTACATAAATAATAACTCTTTTAGAGGGTCAAGAGCTCTTTGGTATCATTCAATGGGCTTGAATAATGCACTCGGATTAATAGCTTTATCAGATGCTTGGGGTATAACCGTACCAAAAAAGATTTTATTAAAAGTAAGAAATAGTGCTAAAGTTCTAAATTTAGGGATTACTAATTACAAAAAATTTAAATCAAAACAGTTTTTTGGTAAAAATTATAATTCATCAACTAATAAAAAAACTGAAAGAAAGCATACACATCAAATGGCTATTGGAATTGATTTCTTAATGTCAAAATACTTAGACATTAATTTATCAAATGATTATGAATGGTTTAAAAAGAAACAAAAATTTCATAATGATATTATGATTGGATTTGATGCGAATTGTTTGTTTGTATCAAAACTATAACACCCCATCTGCTGCACACCCTAACTATACATATCTAGCCATACCCCCATGTCCCACGGACAGTGTTACACTTTAAGTGATACATATAAGTGTTAATATAGTTAGGTATATTTATACATATCCATACCCACTTACTCTGTACTGGTAACGG
>CAJWSU010000065.1:0-2954 GCA_913046335.1 uncultured Pelagibacterales bacterium
GGTGTGAAAGCAACATTCAAAATACTTTCACATTTTTTAAAAGAAGTCTCACTTTCATATTCAAAAACTTGAGTAATTCTGTGATGTCCTTTATTCCAAACTTTAGAAATTACATGACGTATTAAACCATTTTGCTTCAATTCAGAATAAAGTTTATCTGTCCATATTTCATCAAGGGATTTCAAAAATAAATCTAATTCATTTTCAGTTGAAAAATCCATATAAAGTGAGTTAAGAAAAGCCGTATCTTTATTTTTCATTTATTCCTGTAAACCTTATAGTTTCATTTTAAAAAAAATAGTTTTATTGTAATTTAGCAAAACTAGTAATGATATTTATAAGTTCCTTTTTTGCTAATTCGTCTCCACCACTATTCCAACCTGTTCTTTTCATAAATTCAGGAGCTTTTCTTCCAATTTTTTTCATAAAATCTGCTCTAGTCATTAGTTCTAATTTGCCATTCATTATACCGTGAGCCCCACCATTTATATATTTAAAATTTAGAGTGCCCTCATTAATTAACTTTACTTGTTTCGCCCAATCCTCAATTGTAATAGAAAATTCTTTGGGATTTTTATTGTCATTACAATTTTGGGCTGTCCCTTTAGGTATGCCATTATATTTTAGTAATCTATTAACCATACATTTAGATGGAGAATTCCAACGTCTTTTATTTAGTGGACTAGACAAGTTATCTAGTTCTCCATAAATCATAAGTAAACGGTTTTTAATTTGATTTGGAAGACCCAAACCTGCGCCACTGTTTGACGTCCCTTCAGCAACAATACCTTTTAATTTCTTAGAACCTATTTTACCTGCAAGATTAACAGCTACAGTAGCTCCATTTGAAAAACCGTAAATATAAATTTCATTAAATTTAAATTTTGATTGTTTTGCAGCCCATTTTATAGCTCCAACAGCAATTGGTAAAATCATACGTTGTCTATGAAAATTACTAGTAAAAGGTGTTTGAGCAAATCCATTCATTTTATATGCATCAAAAATTAATGTGGAAACTCCTAGCTTGAGTAAACCTTTGTTTATTTCTGATACATCTTTTGCCCCACCTCCACCGTGAAGCAATATAAATAAAGGCAAGGATTCATTAGAGGATTTGTTATAAAAAACATTTTTATTGCAAGGGTCAAATTTGGAAACTTTACCTGTAACTGCACTAAGACCAAATTTATTGATTTTTTTCAAACCCGGCGAAGCAATTAGACCTGACTTACACTCTGATTGATTTAATCCATCAATAGCAAATGCAGATTTGATTGAAAGGATTAATATTAAAACCAATAACTTTTTCATATAATGATTCCTAATTAAACACCTATAAATAAAATATATAAACTACCAAACAATAATATATCAAATGTGACAATTTTCATAAAGCTATTCATACTAATAGTCTAATCCAAACAAATACCCCTCGTAAAGTGTTAACCATTTTAATGACTCATAGAGAGTCATACAGAGTCATTACTGTTATCAGAGTCAACTGTACATCCAATGTGGTTACAGTGGTTGTACGAGTCTGTATGAGTAAGAGATGGCTAGATATGCATAGTTTAGTTGTAAAGGAGATATGGTAAATGATTATAAAAACTAATAATGTAATATTACTATTAATTTTTAGACTATTTTAACTTTTTCAAAATCTTCCTGTTCTCTATCAACTTTATGATTCTTTTTTTGTTTAAGGTTTTCACCATTAAGCTCAACCATGAATTTTCTTGTTAGATGCAACCAATTTCTAAAACAATGTCGTACAAAAGGGTCGGCTTTATTAATTATATTTTTTAGATAAATTTCTGGTATTACAAAAACTTCTGTTTTAATAGTTGCAATAGCAGTAAAAAATCGAACTTTGTTGTCAAAAAATACGTTAAATACCCCAAGAACCTCACCTTGGTTTAATATTTCAACTTTTGTATTATTTCTTTCTAAGGAAATTTGACCATAACTTATTATATAGCCGTCACCTAAAGTATCCCCTTCTCTAAAAAGTACATCTCGTTTTTGAAGTACTCTAGAAGAAAAACTTTTGTCTAAATCAAAACCATAATATTTCTCATCCATAATTAACCTCTTAAGATTTACTTATGAATATATAAATTATACATATTTACGGCTTAATTTCCATGATATTTAATTTAGATTAATTATTATATTTCATAAATTTGACATATTTACCCGTAACATTATTGAAATATAATATAATCTTGGGGGATGAAATGAATTCAAATAATGAAAATATTTTAATATCTCAACTACTAACTAGAGATGTGATTTCCATAGGTGAAAATAAAACTATATATAATGCAATAAAATTACTAGGCAAAAATAATATAGGAGCTCTGCCTGTACTAAATAATAATATGCAATTATGTGGAATTATATCAGAGAGAGATATTATTAAAAACATATCTAATAATACATCTGTAGATTTTAAGAAATCTTTTGTAAACTCTATTATGACGTCTGTAGTTATTACAATTAATAGAAATATTAAATCAGAAGATATAATGGATATAATGTCAAAGAATAAAATCAGACATATTCCTATTGTTGAAAATAAATTGTTAATAGGAATAGTTTCTATCGGTGACGTATTAAAAAGATTATTAGAAAAATTTAATTTAGAAAATCAACATCTAAAAAGTTGGCTTTATTAGAATAAAGCACACACATCTCATCAAGAGTTTATAATTGATATAAATCATGCAGGGTCATGGAGAAGAATTAATATAGTTAGAGGCAATGACATATTAAAATATAGCTATTGTGGTTTTATGCGTCTTTCTAGATCAAAATAAAAGTGCTAAAATTATTTTTTTCTAGCATTTATTAATTTATCAAATGTTTTTTTTAACCTTATTTCAAGCAGATTTAATGAGGTAACTTCACAACTCCATAAAAATTTTCTACTCCAGTCTCCATTAATATAATCT
>CAJWSU010000066.1:0-2944 GCA_913046335.1 uncultured Pelagibacterales bacterium
AATAAAACATCGTTTTTTTTAAACTTAAAATTATGGTAATGTTTAGTTGCTTTAGTCGTCATTAAAACAATTCTATTTTTTTTATTTTTTTTAAAAAACTCATCATAATCTTGGTGCCTGAAGATTTTACTAAAACCTAAATAGTCCATAACCACTCTTTTAAATCTTGAGTCGTTAAGATCAAATCCACATGGTTCAATAATATGCACCTTCAAGTTCAAACAAGCGCTCAATCTAATTATTGCTGCTGTATTTTGAGGTATATCTGGCTTATATAGAGCTATGTTCATTATTATTACCTATTTATGTGTCATTCTGACCCTAGAAAATTAAATAATATAGTTTTATTAAATAATTATACTATAAACACATTCATAAATGAGCAAAGAAGAAAAAAAAGTTAATCGAAGAGATTTTTTATTTACCGCTAGCTACACTATTGGAGCAGTAGGTCTTGGAGCTGTAGTTTGGCCATTAGTACATCAAATGAATCCAGATAAAGCCCAGCAAGCTTTAGCAACAACAGAAGTTGATATAAGCCAAGTTGAACCTGGTAACTCAATAACGGTTTTATGGAGAGGTAAACCAGTATTTTTAAAAAGAAGAACTCAAGAAGAAATTTCAGAAGCACGAGCAGTGAATTTATCAGATTTACCAGACCCTCAAAAAGATGAAGAAAGAGTTAAAGATGGTAAAGATGAATGGTTAGTAATGCTTGGAGTTTGTACACACTTAGGGTGCGTGCCACTAAAAGATAAAGGAGATTATAAAGGTTGGTTTTGTCCATGCCACGGATCACATTATGATTTGTCAGGAAGAATCAGAAAGGGTCCAGCTCCAAAAAATATGGAAATACCAAAATTTGAATTTGTTAATAATAATACTATTAAAATAGGATAAATTATGAGTGATCACGAATATATACCAAAGTCTAAAGCGGGAAAATGGTTTAATGATCGACTGCCACTTTTAACTTTAGGTGCTCATCTAACTGATTATCCAACACCAAAAAATTTAAATTACTGGTGGACTTTTGGTGGTATCCTTACTTTTTGTCTATTAACCCAAATAATAACAGGAATTGTATTAGCAATGCACTATGTGGCTCACGCAGACCTAGCCTTCGCTAGTGTAGAACATATAATGAGAGATGTTAATTATGGTTGGTTAATTCGTTATATTCATAGTAATGGAGCTTCAATGTTCTTCTTAGCAGTATACATACATATATTTAGGTCTTTGTTTTATGGATCATACAAATCTCCAAGAGAAGTAATATGGATCATAGGACTTTTAATTTACCTTTTGATGATGGCTGCTGCATTTATGGGCTACGTATTACCATGGGGACAAATGAGTTTTTGGGGAGCAACAGTGATCACCAACTTATTTAGCGCAATACCATTTGTTGGCGACAGTATAACAACTTGGTTGTGGGGAGCTTATTCTGTTGACAATCCAACTCTAAACAGATTTTTCAGCTTACATTATTTAATACCTTTTTTAATTTTGGGATTAGTAGTTTTACACATTTGGGCACTTCATGTCCCCGGTAATAATAATCCAGTTGGAATTGATATTAAAAAACCATCTAAAGATACAGTTCCTTTCCATCCTTATATTACAATAAAAGATACTTTTGCTTTATTAATGTTTATGATTATTTTTGCTGGCTTTGTTTTCTTTTCACCAAATGTTTTAGGTCATTCAGATAATTATATTCCTGCTAATCCATTAGTTACTCCAGCTCATATTGTGCCAGAGTGGTATTTACTTCCGTTCTACGCAATTTTGAGATCAGTTCCAGATAAATTAGGTGGTGTAATTTTAATGTTTGGAGCAATCTTTATATTATTTGTACTACCCTGGTTAGACACTTCTAAAGTTAGATCAGCAGTGTTTAGACCAATCTATAGACAATTTTATTGGATATTTGTTTTAGATGTTTTAATGCTTGGTTATATGGGAGCAATGCCTGCTGAAGGAATCTATTTAGTTTTGGCTAGAGTAGGGACTATTTATTATTTCGCTCACTTTATAATTGTAATGCCTGTAGTTGGTTTGTTAGAAAAAACAGATCCAATACCCATGAGTATTTCAGAGCCGGTACTTACTGGCGGCGCGGATCCAGCACCCGCTAGGAAAGTTAATGAAAAGATTTAATTTAAAAAGTCTTTTATTTGCTGTTTCTTTATTATTGGCATCTACAGCTAAATTATATTGTGCCGGTGAGGGAGCTGAACCTTTAAAAGTTGACTGGAGTTTTAAAGGAATAACCGGTAAATTTGATAGAGCTTCATTACAAAGAGGATTTCAGGTTTATAAGGAGGTGTGCTCATCTTGCCATTCTATGCAGTACTTAAGCTATAGAAATCTTGGAGAGGCTGGTGGTCCAGAGTTTTCAGAGCAAGAGGTCAAAGCAATTGCAGCAAGCGTCGAGATTACTGACGGTCCAGACGATCAAGGTGAAATGTTTACAAGACCAGGAAGACCCGCAGATAAATTTAAAAACCCATATCCAAATGTTAAAGCTTCTATAGCAGCAAATGGCGGAGCTTATCCACCCGACATGTCTGTTTTAGTTAAGGCAAGACCAGGTGGCTCAAACTATATTTACTCTGTTCTGGTTGGCTACGAAGATCCTCCAGCAGGTGTAACCCTAGATGACGGAGTTTATTATAATAAATATATGATTGGTAATAAAATTAAAATGTCGTCTCCATTAAGTGATGATATTGTAGAATATTCCGATGGAACAAAAGCCACGGTAGATCAAATGGCTAAAGATGTGACAACATTTTTAACATGGGCTGCTGAACCAGAGTTAGAGGAAAGACATAGAACAGGTGTTAAGGTAATTATTTATTTAATACTTTTAACAACATTAGTTTATCTAAGTATGAAGAAAATTTGGTCACGGGTTGACACGGAAGTATAAAACGTC
>CAJWSU010000067.1:0-2842 GCA_913046335.1 uncultured Pelagibacterales bacterium
TTAGTATTTTATATTATATGAAATCATATATTAAGTAGAAAAAATCAATATTAATTATATTTAATTAAAGTTACAGATGGCGGAAAAAAAAACTAATAGAAGAGACTTCTTATTCACAGCTACGTATGCCGTAGGAGCAGTAGGAGTAGGTGCAGTAGTTTGGCCTATGATTGATCAAATGAATCCTGATGCTTCAGTTAAAGCTTTGGCTAGTACGGAAGTAGATGTAAGTTCTGTAACTCCAGGAAAAACGATTACTGTTTTGTGGAGAGGGAAACCAGTTTTTATAAGAAGAAGAACACAAGAAGAAATAACAGAGGCAAAATCTGTTAAATTAGAGGATTTAAAAGATCCACAAAAAGATGAAGATAGAGCTAAAGATCCAGAATGGTTAGTCATGTTAGGAGTCTGCACTCATTTAGGCTGTGTTCCTTTAGATCAAAAAGGCGATTATAATGGCTGGTTTTGTCCATGTCATGGATCACACTATGATACATCAGGAAGAATTAGAAAAGGGCCGGCCCCAACTAATATGGAAGTTCCTAAATACGAATTTGTTAATACTAATACAATTAAAATTGGATAAAAGATAATGAGCGATCACGAATATACACCTAAATCTAAATTTGGAAAATGGTTCAATGATAGACTCCCACTTCTTTCTTTAGCAAGTCACCTAACTGATTACCCTACACCTAAAAATTTAAATTATTGGTGGACATTTGGTGGAATTCTTACTTTTTGTCTAATTACTCAAATTGTTACAGGGCTTACACTAGCAATGCATTACATTGCCCATGCTGATATGGCATTTGAAAGTGTTGAGCACATTATGAGAGATGTAAATTATGGGTGGTTAATTAGATACATACATGCAAATGGTGCTTCAATGTTTTTCTTAGCAGTTTATATTCATATTTTTAGATCTTTGTTTTATGGATCTTATAAGTCTCCAAGAGAAATTATATGGATACTTGGTATTATTATTTACCTATTAATGATGGCGGCAGCTTTTATGGGCTATGTACTCCCATGGGGACAAATGAGTTTTTGGGGAGCTACAGTAATTACAAATTTATTTAGCGCAATACCTTTGGTTGGCGAAGGAATTGTAACTTGGTTGTGGGGTGGCTATTCAGTTGACAATCCTACATTAACAAGGTTTTTTACTCTTCACTATTTGATACCTTTTTTGATCCTGGGATTAGTTGTGCTTCATATTTGGGCACTCCATGTTCCTGGTAATAACAACCCAGTTGGTATAGATATAAAAAAACCCTCAAAAGACACAGTTCCATTTCATCCTTACATAGTAATTAAAGATGGATTTGCATTGTTAATGTTTATGATTGTATTTGCTTTTTTTGTTTTCTACACTCCAAATATTTTAGGACATGCAGACAATTACATTGAAGCTGATCCATTAGTAACACCAGCACATATTGTTCCTGAGTGGTATTTGTTACCCTTTTACGCAATTTTAAGATCTGTTCCAGACAAGCTTTTGGGAGTGGTTGCAATGTTATCTGCAATTTTTATTTTAGCAGCTTTACCATGGCTTGATACATCAAAGATTAGATCTGCAGTATTTAGACCTTTATACAAACAATTTTATTGGATATTAGTTGCTGATGTTTTGATTTTAGGTTACGTGGGTGCAATGCCTGCAGAAGGTTTATATTTATTAATAGCTAGAGTAGCTACAGCTTATTATTTTCTTCATTTTTTAGTAATTCTTCCAGTTTTAGGATTTAAGGAAAAAACCCTTCCGATACCATTAAGTATTACTGATCCTGTGTTAGGGGGAGCCCCAAATCTTGCAACAGCTAAAAATAAAGAAAGTTTAGAATAATTAAGTGAAAAATTTTTTAAAGGTATTGTCTCTAATTGTTCTATTTGTTGGAGTTTCTCTTAATTCCCATTCTGCTGAAAAAGTAGAGTATCTTAAAACAGATTGGAGTTTCAAGGGTTTATTTGGAAAGTTTGATAGAGGATCACTACAAAGAGGATATCAAGTCTATACAGAAGTATGTTCATCTTGTCACTCAATGAAATATTTAAGTTACAGAAACCTTGCGGAAAAAGGGGGTCCTGAATTTACTGAAGCACAAGCAAAAGCAATAGCAGCATCATTTGAGGTTACAGATGGACCTAACGCAGATGGAGAAATGTTTACAAGACCAGGAAAGTTATCAGATAAATTTGTAATGCCATATGAGAATGTTAAAGCAGCCCAAGCTGCAAATGGTGGTGCATATCCACCTGACATGTCAGTTTTAGTAAAAGCAAGAAGTGGTGGAGCTAATTATATTTATTCTTTACTTCAAGGATATGAAGATCCTCCGACTGGAATAACTTTAGATGAAGGAGTTCATTATAATAAGTATATGTATGGAAATAAAATTAAAATGGCAAATCCACTTTCTGATGGATTAGTCGAATACACAGATGGAACCGAAGCAAATGTTGAGCAAATGTCTAAAGATGTAACTACTTTTTTAATGTGGGCTGCAGAGCCACATCTAGAGGCCAGACACCAAATGGGCTTTAAAGCCATCGTTTATTTAATTATTCTGACTATTTTAGTTTATTTTAGCATGAAACGAATTTGGTCACGTATTGAAACGGAAGTTTAATACATCTCCATCTTTGACGATATAATCTTTTCCCTCTAATCTCATTTTACCATTCGTTTTTGAATTTAACCATCCATCGTTTCCAACAAAATCAGAATAAGAGACTGTTTCTGCTCTAATAAATCCCTTTTCAAAGTCTGTGTGAATTTCTCCAGCTGCTTTTGGTGCTGTACAGTTTTTTTGAATAGTCCATGCTCTAGTTTCTT
>CAJWSU010000068.1:0-2644 GCA_913046335.1 uncultured Pelagibacterales bacterium
AATACACCTTTATTAAATAATTATAAAATATAAAGGATAAGAAATGACTAATTTTAAAAGTGTTAAAAAATTTATGGAAACTTTCGGTCAAGAAATCAAAGAAAAAGCTATTTTTCCGGATGATAAAATCACTTCTCTTAGATACGATTTAATTAAGGAGGAGCTTGATGAATTAAAAGAAGCAATAGACAATAGGGACATTAAAGAGGTAGCAGATGCTCTGACTGATATATTGTACGTTACCTATGGCGCCGGACATGCATTTGGCATAGATTTAGACAAATGTTTTGAGGAAGTGCAAAATTCAAATATGAGTAAATTAGGTCCTGATGGTAAACCAATTTATAACGATAAGGGCAAAGTGATGAAGGGTCCTAATTATTTTAAACCCGATTTAGGAAAGTTCGTAACATGATGAAAGATAATTACTACTGGATATTATTGGGCATAGCTGTTGGAATATTAATTTATTTAGGAGATAAATATATTTTTTAGGGGCGTTCTGTTGCCAGGTGCCTAAAACTTAATAAAGTGAGTTAGATATTCCTAAAAATAACCCTCCGATATTGTTAATCATCCAAATTACAGTCAATATCTTAGCTAAAATTGAAAAAACTTTTAAACCTTTATAATTATCAGCCGATCCCCAAATACCTATTAATGTATAAATTTGCCAAGGTACTGCAAATAATCTTCCAACAATCATACTTTTAAAAAACAATAAACTTATAGCACCAATAATTGCTGAACCTAAAAACCCAAATACCCAAAAGGACATTGGCAACGATAATTTTCCATTATAAAAATCGATCATAAATTTTTTGAGATCAAACTTAAATTTTTTATTATTTTTTTTTATTTTAAAAATTTGAGTATTCCTGCCAAAACCCCAATTAAATAAATAATAAATAAGAAAGGCAGCAATTGGTAGAACTAGAGACCATACCCAGAAATTTGACCAATCCGAAGAAGACATCCGTCTACCATATGGTTCAAACACTAATACAAAAGTGACAAGAGCTACTTCATATATCCCAACTCCTGCTACTATTTTTTTTTGAGTGTTATTCATAAATTTATTTTATCAAGTTTATTTAATTATAAAAGACTACCCAGTACCTTTTAAAAGACTTATTAAAACGTATTTTAAAATAAATCCTCCAATGATACAGATGAAATAACCTTTTTCGTTTCTAATTTCTTTATTGAATAATTTATTAATTATTAAACCTAATAACCAATATATTGAAAGAAGTATTGCTACTATAATTAGACTTTCCAATACATTTTTAAATCTTGCTTCCATGTTTTTTCCTTATTAATAGGGGCGTTCTGTTGCCAGGTGCCCCAGACTTTGTAACATTATTCCTTATTATAAGCCATTTGCAATTGTTAAAAACTTAAAACTTCGATGAAAATTGCGTCACAGATGCGTCCAAACTTATGCTAGGATCGCGGAGCATGAAAAAACTTTTAACGATCGTGGTTCTGGGCTTGTTGTTGAGCAGGAATACTTATGCAGATACTATTTATAATGGCACATTCATTGATGCTCACAGCCAAGTTGGTAAATTAATAACTGATGAAACTGTATCAAAAATAATAAATAAAAATGATGTGGATGTAACTTTATTGTCTATTAGAGGAAAATGGAAAACTGTTACTCAAAGATATAAATCAATTCAAGGACTTACTCAAAATAAAACACGCTATTTAATTCCTACAAAATTAAAAGGTTTCACTAGAAAAAATCAAAATCCAGATATTCCAATTAAGGCTATTAAAAATTTTAAAAAAGAAGCAATTAATAATAATATTAATTATGTTGGATTTGGTGAGATAATAGTTCAGCACGCTCCACATAATCATGCAAAATTAAAATACGAAGGTATTAATAATGACCTAAATTCTAACAGAATTTTAAGAGCTATAGATATTGTTCTTAGTGATAATAAACCAGTAATTTTACATGTAGAATTAAATGACTATGAAGAAGACTCGAAAAAAATATTAAATCAATTAGTTGACTTAAGTAAGAAATATCCAAATGACAATTTTTTATTAATGCATATGGCTCAAATTGAATTTTCTGAAGCAAAATTTATTATTAATAAGACAGATAATATTCATTTAATAACTTCCCATGCGGACAACGAGAGAGAAAGACAAATGAAAAGAAAGCCAGGTAGGGGTCAAATGGGATGGATAAATCTTTTTGATAAAAATGATAATTTTCAAAAAAAATGGTTAAATTTAATGAATGAAAATCCTAAACGATTTGTTTTAGCTTTAGATAATGTTTGGGACAGGCATTGGCTTAAGGGATATAAAGAAAGAATTTATATGTGGAGAAAAGCTCTTGCTTCTCTAAAAGGTGATGCAGCATTATTAATTGCTTGTGGAAATGCAAATACTTACTTTAAAATTGGGATTATATGTAAATAACGTTTACACTACGTGTAACTAGGTTGCATAATTTAAATTAGCATCATTAATAAAAGAAAACTGTAAAAGAGTAGGGGCGTTCTGTTGCCAGGTGCCGTGAACCTATTAACATTATTTATTGTTATATAACAATTCTAGTGCAATCAGAAGCCCTGATTTCTTCGGTAGGTGATTCCATATTGAGTCTAACAGTGTAACG
>CAJWSU010000069.1:0-2634 GCA_913046335.1 uncultured Pelagibacterales bacterium
CATGGATTCAAAATCTTCTTTGTAATATATAATACGGCTATAAATTTCATCTGATAATATATGAACATGAGGGTTCTGCTCTAATAATAAAATTATTTCCCGCATATCTTTTTTACTTATTAATCCTCCTGTTGGATTAGAAGGAGAGTTAAATATTATTAAACTAGTATTTTTATTAATTAAGCTTTTTAAGTTTTCTATATCAATATTAAACTGATTATCCATACTTAGCTTCATTGGAACAGCTTTAGCGCCTGTATAATTAATTACACTTTCATATATAGGAAATCCTGGATTAGGATAAATTATTTCTTTACCTGCGGCACCAAACATTAAAATTGTATGCCACATAGTTACTTTTCCACCAGGTACGATTACTATATTATCAGGATTTATATCTACTTTTCTTCTTAAAAGTATATCTTTAGAGACAGCTTCCCTTAACTTTAAGATTCCATTTGCTGGAGTATAACCATGTTTTCCATCCTTTAGAGCTTTTATTGAAGCTTCTACAATATGTTCAGGTGTTCTGAAGTCTGGTTGCCCTATACCTAAGTTAATAATATCTTTACCTTGTTGCTTTAGTTTTTCTGCTTTTGCTAATATTACAAAAGCATTTTCTGTTCCTAGTTGAGATAAATTTGGATTAATAACAATTCTCCATATATAATAAAAATTAATAAAAATAATAACAATATAAATTAAAATAGTTTATAACATAATTAAATGAAAAATAATTTAATATCCGATCGAGTTAGAAGCATTAAACCTTCTCCTACCATGGCTGTTACTTCTAAAGCTAGGGAGTTAAAAGCACAAGGAAAAGATGTGATAGGATTAGGGGCAGGTGAGCCAGACTTTGATACTCCACAGCATATAAAAAAAGCTGCTATTAAAGCTATAGAAAAAGGTAAAACTAAGTATACTGCTGTGGATGGAATTCCAGAGTTGAAAGAAGCCATTGCGCAAAAGTTCTTAAGAGATAACAATATAAAATATAATATATCAGAAATTTCTGTTGGAACTGGCGGGAAGCAAATATTATATAATGCCTTACAAGCTACAATTAATAAAGGAGATGAGGTGATCATACCGGCACCTTATTGGGTATCTTATCCAGATATGGTAATCCTAGCAGAAGGGGTACCAAAATTTATTGCAACTAAAGAAGAAAATGAATTTAAATTAACAGCTAAGTCATTAGAGAGTGCAATAACAGAAAAAACAAAATGGTTAATTCTTAACTCACCTTCGAATCCAACAGGGTCTTGTTATACTAAAAGTGAGCTTGAAGAGTTAGGCTTAGTGTTAGAAAAGTATAAACATATAAATATTTTATCAGATGATATCTATGAAAAAATTCTCTATGATAATTTTAAATTTTATACCCTAGCGGAGGTGTTTCCGACTCTTAAAAGTAGGGTGCTTACTGTAAATGGTGTTTCTAAGGCTTATTCTATGACAGGTTGGAGAATAGGTTATGCTGCAGGTTCAGAAGAAATTATAAAAGCAATGGCTAAAATTCAATCTCAATCAACCTCAAACCCAACTTCTATTAGTCAGTATGCAGCATTAGAAGCTTTATCTAGCCCTGAAGGCTTTATAGAAGAAAATAATGCATTATTTTTAAAGAGGAGAAATTTAATATTACAATTTATACAAGAAGCAAATGGACTAAAGTGTAATATACCTAATGGGGCTTTTTATATATTTCCTTCATGTAAAGAGTTAATAGGAAAAAGCGCTTCCAATGGCAAAGTAATTAATAATTGTTCTGACTTTTGTGAATTCTTATTAGAAGAAGTAGGAGTTGCAGCTGTTCCAGGAATAGCATTTGGTATGGAGAATTTTTTTAGAATATCGTACGCAACTTCTGAAAAAATATTGGAAGAAGCAGGAAGTAGAATTGTTAGAGCGTGTAAACAGCTTGTTTAACCTAACTTTGAATAGCAAAACCTTTTTTTACCTCAGGTATCCATTTTTTTAAATTTTCAATTCTAGTTTTATTTGAAGGGTGAGTGCTTAGAAATTCATGAGTTTTATTCTTTGAATTAAGCTTTTTCATTCTCTCCCACATTTTATAAGATTCATTTAAATCATAGCCAGCAAAATGCATAAATACTAACCCGAGATAATCAGCTTCAGTTTCATGGCTTCTGCTAAAAGGAAGCATAACTCCAAAAGTAGCAAAATAGTTATAGAGCTTTCTTGAATCTCCTGTCAGCGGTTGACCCAAAACTAATTTTTCAAGAGCCATTGTTCCTATATCAAACAAAACACCTTGGCTAGCTCTTTCTGAACCATGCCTTGCAACAGCATGAGCTATTTCATGTCCCATTAACGCTGCTAATGCATCTTCATTATTTGCAACTTCCAGTATACCTTTATATACCGCCATTTTACCTCCAGGCATACACCAAGCGTTTTTGACATCTTTGTTATCAACTAATACTACTTCCCAGGCAAAGTTTGATGTAGGGTCTTCAGTATTGGTAGCTTTATAATAACTTTTAATTGCATTTTTAAGGTTATTAGTGACTTTAATAATTGTTTCTAATTCATTTCCATCCGTAATTAATTTTTCTTTTTTTTTAAAATCTTCATAAGCTTTAAATGCTTGTGGATATAGTATAT
>CAJWSU010000070.1:0-2576 GCA_913046335.1 uncultured Pelagibacterales bacterium
AAGAAATTCGTGTTTAATTTTTTTTTAAGCATAATTTTATAATTAACTATAGTATTATTATTATATAAACTGGATTATAAATATGAATCATGTAGTTAGTACATTAAATTGGATTAAAAAAGATTACTCTTCTCACCCTTTTCGTTTTGTAATTGAATTTTTAGCTTGGCTTATAACAATAGGTTGTTCGATAGTTATGGCAATTACAGTGCCAAATCCTCCATTATTTGAACTTTATATTGTTTGGATATTTGGCTGCGTTCTATATACATGGGCTGCATTTACCAGAGGATCTTTTGGAATGTTGGCGAATTATATAGCACTTACTCTAATAGACAGTTTTGGACTGTATCGAATTATTATCACAGCATAGCTTTTAAATTTTCGGGTGGCCTACCTAAAATAGCTTCTTTGTCTGAGATTAGTATTGGCCTCTCTATAAGAGTCGGAAATTTTAATAAAATATTTATTATTTGTTTATCTGACATTCCCGCAATATCTATATTGTTTTCCTTTAGAATTTTTTCTTTTTTTCTAACAAGTTCTATTGGTTTTATCTTGAGCTTTTGAATTATTTCTGTAAGTTCGGCAAATGTAATTTTTTCTGATAAATATAACTTAATCTTAAAATCTTTTTTGCAATTTTCTAGAAGTCGTAAACCTTCTCTGGACTTGCTACATCTTGGATTATGGTAATAAATCATATTTAATAAGCCTAAAATGGCGTCCCCACTAGTTTTAATAACTCTTTTCTATTTTTTAGAACATCAGCAAGAGAATACCGATCAAGGTTTTTTAAAAATAATTGATTTGATTCATATAGGATTGACTTTAACTTACAAGCTGGAGCGATACGACAATTAATATTAGAAGCGAAGCACTCAACAATATGAAAGTCAGGTTCAGTTTTTCTAATTAGATTTCCTAGGTTTATTTCTTTCGGATCTTTGGCTAACTCTATTCCTCCTTTAGGTCCTTTATAAGATTGAATAATTTCCAAGGACGATAGATGGTGGATGATTTTTGAAAGGTGGTTTCGAGATAAACCGTAAAATTCAGATATTTCACTAGCAGTACATAATTGATCATTATTGATTCCTATATATACAAGAACTCTAATTGAATAATCAGTATAGGCTGTAAGCTTCATGTCAAAAGATTATCACTTTTTGAGATAGAACGCACTAAATATGTAAATAAAATACTTATTTATTGACTTGAGATTTACTATTTGATTAAATATGTATTTTAAATACATATATAAGGAGTCAAGATGTTAAATCAAAAAGAAATAAACATAGTTAAAAGTACCGCGCCAGTTTTAGAAGAGAATGGAGTTTTATTAACGAAACATTTTTATCAAAAGCTTTTTAAGAATAATCCAGAAGTAATACCTTTATTTAATAAGGCCAATATGAATAAAGGTACACAGCCAGAGGCATTAGCTGGAGCGATTTGTGCTTACGCAAAAAATATTGATAATTTAGAAGCACTAGGTGAAGCGGTAAAGTTGATAAGTCACAAACACTTCTCGTTAAAAGTTAAACCAGAGCATTATCCGATTGTGGGTTCTAATTTACTTGAGTCGATAAAAGATGTTCTCGGAGAGGCTGCTACAGATGAAATTGTAAACGCATGGTCGAAGGCATATTTCTTTCTTGCTGATATTTTAATTGATGCAGAAAAAAAACTAGCTGAATCTAAAAATAGCTTCGATGGTTTTAAAAAATTTAAAATCTCTAAAGTCGTCAAGGAGAGTGAGAATATTAAATCTTTCTATCTAAAACCTCTTGATGAAATATTACCGGAATTCAAATCAGGGCAGTATATAACAATTAGAGTTCCTTATGCTGGGATGACAACAATGAGAAATTATAGTTTATCTTCCTTTGGTAACAATGATTATCTGAGAATAAGTGTAAAGAGAGAAGATTCCCGTATCGATGAACCTAGAGGATATGTTTCAAATTATTTACATGAAAATGTAAGTGTTTATGACGAAGTTGAAATTGGAGCTCCAGCAGGTGTTTTTACTTTAAAGGAAAGGAAAAGTAGAAGTGATGTAGTCTTTCTTGCAGGAGGGATTGGTGTAACTCCTTTGCTAGCAATGCTTCAAGAAGCACATCGTTCTAAAAATAAATTTTCTTCTATAAACTTTGTCCATGCCAATCAAAATGAAAACTTACAGGCTTTTAGAGATGATATTGACAAAATGGTTCTTGAAAATGAACATTTAACTGCAGAATATTTCTATGATTCACTAAATAGAGAAAAAAAGAAAAATGAGTATATTGGTTATATTAATGAAAATTACTTATCAAAATTTAATAAAAAATCAATATTTTATATATGTGGCTCAAAAGTTTTCATGTCCTCGGTTATTAAACAGCTTAGAAATCTTGGAGTATCGGAGGATAATATTAATTTCGAATTCTTTGGACCGCTTGAATCTATTTAAAGGTACTAACCCTACCCTTGAATTAAAAGGTAATAGCTTAATTACCCCACCCAACAAATTAATTGGCGTCCCCAAGGGGAGTCGAACCCCTGTTGCCGGGATGAAAACCCGGTGTCCT
>CAJWSU010000071.1:0-2554 GCA_913046335.1 uncultured Pelagibacterales bacterium
GAACTTTCCATTCTGTAATTTCTCTTAACTCAGTTATTTTAATAGCTAGATCATCAGGACCAGTCCAGTCAGGATGTCTACATGCTGAACGTTGATCAATACCCTTAGGCAGATCTCTCATCTCTGCTACTCTATCACTAATTTTTTGCCCTAAAAGCATTCCACCCCCTCCTGGCTTAGCTCCTTGACCAATAACCACTTCAATTGCATCGGCTTTTCTTAAATCATCCGGATTCATACCATATCGTGAAGGAAGAAGTTGATAAACTAGATTTTTAGACTGACCTCTCTCCTCTTTAGTCATTCCACCGTCACCTGTTGTTGTAGAAGTTCCAGCTATTGTTGCTCCTCTTCCTATGGCTTCCTTCGCATTACTTGATAAAGCTCCAAAACTCATTCCTGCAATTGTTATAGGTATATCCAGTTTAAGTGGGTTTTTTGCAAACCTTGTTCCTAGGGTAACATTAGTTAAGCATTTCTCTCTGTACCCTTCAAGAGGATATCGAGACATAGAAGCTCCTAAAAAAAGTAAATCATCAAAATGTGGAAGTTTTCTTTTAGAACCTCCTCCTCTAATATCGTAAATGCCGGTTTCAGCCGCTCTTCTAATTTCTGAATTAGTATATTCGTCAAATGTCCAAGATTGTCTTGGTGTTGTATTAATTTTTGATTTTTTATTTGCCATGTTAATAATCTGATACGTTATCTATGTTAAAGTTATATAATTTTCTAGCAGAGCCAAATTTTTTAAAACTATGAGGTTTAAGTTTTTTAATATTTCCTATTTTAATTAAATTTTCAATTTTTTTAAGATCATTTTTTGTAATTTTCTTTTCGACACAATCAACCCCTAGACTTTTAGGATTACCTGCTATGTATATCATTGTCTCATATATACTATCCCCTAATGCCTCACCGGCATCACCACATATTAGTAAAGTTCCTGCTTGGGCCATGAAGGCAGACATATGTCCCACTGAACCTTTCACAATTATTTCAACACCTTTCATAGAAATACCACATCTTGAACTTGCATCTCCATCTATAATGATTGTGCCACCATGTGCTGTTGCACCAGTAGACTGAGAAGTATTTCCTTTAACATGGATAGTTCCTGACATCATATTTTCACCAAGTCCGGTTCCAGCATTACCATCAACAGTTATATTTGCTTTTTGGTTCATTCCTCCACAATAATAACCAACATGTCCTTTAATTAAAACTGACATTTCTTCCTTAAGTCCAGCACAAATTGCGTGTTCTCCTGCAGGATTTTTAATAATAAAATTTCTGTTATTATTTTTGTTATTTATATTTTGTAAAAAACTATTTATTTTTCTTAAATTATTTTTTTTAAAATCTAAATTTTCTATTTTCCCCATGTATAAATAACTCCTGGTTCGGGTTCGTAAATTTTTGCTTTATTAACATTTGGCAGATGTGCCATGGCTTGAAATTCTGAGGCAACAGCAACATATTCACTATTTTCAGCTATAACAGCAGGTTTACATGCTATTTCATCTCTCAAAACTGCAAAACCATTATGAGTTCCCGCTATAAATGTATAAAATCCATCAAGGTTGGTAAGGCAATTTTTTAAAGTTTTTTCTAATGATTTATTTTTAGATAAATTACTACTTATATATCCAGCTGCAACTTCAGTATCATTATAAGAGTCAAATGTTTTACCTTGTTTAATTAATTGTCTTCTAAGATTGTTATGGTTTGATAAAGAACCATTATGAACTAAACATTCATCTTCTCCTGTAGAGTATGGATGTGAACCATCTATTGTAATAGCGCTCTCAGTTGCCATTCTCGTGTGTCCAATTCCATGAGATCCAGAAAATTTTTCTAAATTAAATTTTTTAATTATATCTTTAGGACTACCTACTTGTTTAAAAATTTCTATACATTTTCCGTATCCAACAATTAAGATTTTTTTATAATTTTTTTTAATATATGGAATAACAACTTTTGGATTTGATAATGTTTGTATAATTAAGTGATCTGAGATAAATTTTATTGTAACATCATTAAATTTATTTTTAATATCTAACTCAAATTTTTTTATAATTATTTTATCATTTATACATAATGAATATTTAAAATATTTTTTTGAATCATTATTATAAATAGCAAAACCTGCTGAGTCAGGTCCTCTAGATGACATATTATCCAACATGCCACTTAAATATTTACCAAGATTATTGTGAAGTTTCTTTTTCTTAAAATAAATTCCTACAATTCCACACATAATTTTATATATAGAAATTTAATAAGCTCATTATACAAAAATAATATCTCTCAAACCTATTATTAAAATTAAATAGACTAAGAATTTAAAGATTGATGCAATAACAGCTTCTGGTGTAACTTTATACTTACCTCTTCCAAGAGTAAAAGCTATATTAAAATAAGCGCCTGAATTATAGATTAAATTTGCTGTAAACACTATTATACCAATAACAAAAAAAGCCCAATTTCCCTGTGGTCCAAAATATATAAGCAATAATGCTGTCATTGACTCAGCCATTGGCCAAGCAGCCGCAAA
>CAJWSU010000072.1:0-2550 GCA_913046335.1 uncultured Pelagibacterales bacterium
TATTTATCTATTATTAGCTGTAAAACAGGACGTAAGATGCTGGTATGCGGCAATTTTTAGTTCTAGTCTGTATTTTTTTATAATGATGTCAGCAAATTTATATATGGAAGCATATTTGCAGATTTTTTATATATTAATGGCCATATATGGATGGCTCCAGTGGAATAAAGTTAGTCAAAATAAATCTAAATTTATTGTTAGAACATGGAGCATGAAGCAGCATCTTATTATTATTTCTTTAGTAGTTTTACTGGCTTACACTTCAGGTAGTTTACTAAATATTTATACTGAAGCAGCATTACCATTTATAGATGCCTTTACAACATGGGGAGCAATTATTGCTACCTATATGGTTGCAAAAAAGTTATTAGAGAATTGGATATATTGGTTTGTTATAGACTCAATATCAGTAATATTATTTGCTACACGTGGTTTATATTTAACTTCATTATTATTTTTTGTTTATCTAATAATTATTTATTTTGGTTACAAGAGATGGACAAAAATAAAACATGAGATGAATGATTAATTTACAAAATAAAATTAATAAAATTTCTGGTAATTTTAAATTAGAAAATGAAATAAAATCTGGACCAATATCAAAAATATTTTCTTGTGAGTTTAATAATATTAAATCAATTGTCAGATTTGATTTACCCCTTGCCTCTAAATTAAATTTAAATCGTATGAAAGAAATTATGATTCTTAACGAGATCAGTTTTTTAAATCAATCACCTAAAATACTATTTGAAAATATCAGTGAAGGGATTTTAATCTGGGAATATATTCCAGGAGAACAATTAAATTTTTCTCAAAAAGATGAACAATTGTTAACAGATTTAAGTAGGTCATTAAAAAAAATACATAAAATAAAATTATCTAAAAGCTTAGTTACAAATTTTAATGAATCAATTATTTTTTATAAAACATTATTAGTTAATTCACCGAATCAAAAATTAATTAATAAAAGTCTTAAGCTATTTGAAGAAATAAATGATGAAGATTCACAACTTGTTTTTAGTCACAATGACTTAAATATAACTAACTTATTAATTGGAAATAATATTTATTTTCTTGATTGGGAATATGCAAGCATGAACAGTCCTTATTTTGATATTGCTTCACTTGTTGCTTCTTTTAACTTAGATCACTCAGAAATTAATATTCTTGTAGAAGGTTACTCAGATAACTTTATTGCTATTAATAAAGAAAAACTTAAAAAATGGGTTAGTTTTACTTATTATTTGGATTACTTATGGAGAATATCTATTGTGAAATTAGATGCTTCATACAAGCAAAGCATGAAATTAGATGAATTTGAGAATTTTTTAATAAATTTATAGGTTTTAGCTAATTTAGTAAGAAAAATACAATCATTACACCTATTACAAGCAATATAAGAAGATTATTATCAAAAGACTCAATTAAGCTGTCTTTTGTTGGGAATCTTAAGGACTTTATATAGTCCATATCTAAGTACTCTTCTAAAAATCCATCTTTTTCAGAATTTTTAGTAATATTTTTAGCATTTTCATTACTTACACCTGATATTGACTCATTTGACATTATTTTATCCTCCAAATTGTCGTTTTCTACATAACTATTATTTGTACTCATGGCTTCAATTGATACTAATTCTGCCAGTATTTCATCTCTTTTGTCCCTAGCAACCTTAATATCAGAAGTTTCTAAGGATTTCTTTATAAAATCTTTACCAATTATTTTTGAAACCTTTTTAGAAACTCTTTTTTGTATAAAATATATATCTTTATTTTTTCCTCGTAATACAAGGTATTTATCATGATTTGTACTCATAATGCACTAAGATAGTATTAATTTGTACTCATAATATGCCATAAAATTTTTTACAAATCAAATAAATGTACCCATATTATAATTTGTACTCATATTATCTATAATTTTTTATTTCATATCCTATATATTCTTTTCCATGAGTTATGTAATAATACTTTTTAAATTATGAAGACAATTATTACTGTACTTATAAATCATATAAAATCTTGGAATATGGTGTGGTTTGGCCTTATTTTTTGGGGTAGTGTGTTGAATGCATTTGCTGCTGAGTTTGGCTTGTTAGCAAATAACCCTAATTTATCTTATTTTTTCTTTTTATTTGGGCTTATTCTTGGTCTTGTAGCTAAGTTTAGAGGCACATGGTTATGGATTCCAGCAGAGTAGACATCTACTCCTTTGCAAATGAAAAAGAGATTGCTAGATCTTTTTCTAAAAGGTTTCAATGGGAAATGGCTTTGATTGGTTTAGGCCAAGCTGCTGTTTTTTTATCTTTATGGCCACTTGTGATTTTAAATGTTATTCCTTTATGGATTGGTGCTATTACTGCTACTTTTTGTGCTTTATTTGCATATTTACCCTCTCATGAAGCTCAGCATGGTAACTATTCAAGAGGTAAGGCTAATCGGAGATGGATTGATTCCCTTGTAAGTCATGTCACCTTGATTACATTAATGTTTCCTCATCACATTATGAGAGCAACTCATATGAAACATCATGCTTACACTAACGATCCTC
>CAJWSU010000073.1:0-2431 GCA_913046335.1 uncultured Pelagibacterales bacterium
GAGGATGATGAAAAAGCTTTGAAAATAAGTACAGATGCATATAATTATGATAAAGGCTTTGGTGACTTTACTTCTTCATCTACAATGACTTTAAGAAATAAGCAAGGAGAGGAATCAATAAGATATTTTAGAGGCAAGACATTAGAAGTTGATGGAGATGGCGATAAAACTCTTTTCATTTTTGATAGCCCTAGAGATGTTAAAGGAACAGCAACATTAACTTTTACACATAAGTATGATCCTGATGATACTTGGTTATATTTGCCAGCTTTAAAAAGAGTGAAAAGAATTACTTCTGATAATAGGTCTGGTTCATTTGTTGGTTCTGAGTTCGCGTACGAAGATTTAGGTAGTCAAGAACTTGAAAAATATAAAGATAGAAAGTATTTAAAAAAAGAACCATGCCCTAAAAAAGAGGAATTATCTTGTCATGTTATAAGTAGAGTTCCAACTGAGAAAAGCTCAGGCTATAAGTATCAAGTGCTTTGGTTAGATGATACAAATGCACATAAAATTTGGAAAATTGATTATTATGATAGAAAAGGTTCGCATCTTAAGACTTTATTTTTTGGAGGTTATAAAGTTTATAATGAAAAGCATTGGAGACCAGCAAATTATAAAATGATTAATCATCAAACTGGAAAATCAACTGATTTGTTGGTAGAAAATATAAAGTTTAAAGTTGGTTTGAGTTCAAGAGACTTTAATAATAAGACATTATCTAGAGCAAGATAAAAATTAATGCACTTTTTATTTTTGTTTTTGTTAATAAATTTTCATTTATTTGCAGAGGAGTATGAATGGGAAATAAATAATGAAATAGGTTTTGATATTAGAGAGTTTCATAAGGAGGAAGCTTTTCCAAATCAAAAAAATACCTATTCAAGTTATTTAAAATCAGAAATATATTTAGAAGTATCAGAAAAATTAAATTTTATATCTGAACCTTATTATAGATATGATCATAATGATAAAGAGAGAAGCTTATTTAATTTTAAAGAAAATTATTTATTATATTTTAAAGGAAACTCAGAAGTTAAAATAGGAATAGCTCAAATATTTTGGGGGGTTACAGAATCTAAAAATTTAGTTGATATTATAAATGTATATGATGCAACAGACGGAGACCAGAAAGCAAAACTTGGCCAGTCTATGCTCTCATATTCAACATACTTTGAAAGCGCAGGTATTTTTGATTTTTATTATTTACCCTTTTTTTCTAAAAAACCACAAATAGGAGAAAGTGGTAGACTAAGACTTGCAAAACCTATAGAAAATTATGACGTCATATATAGTGGAGGAGCTGGAGAGAAAGTTCCTAGCTGGGCTTTTAAATGGGAAAAAAATATTGGGATGTCTGACTTTTCAATACAAGTCTTTAGAGGTAATAGCAGGGATAATTCAACAATACCTCTAATAGAAGGAACTACTCTTAAGTATTTTGCAGGATATGAAAGGATTTCGCAATTGGGTGCTTATATGCAAACAATATCAGGACCTTATATATTTAAAGTTGAAGCTATTAGAAGACATGGCCAAAAAAATGCTAATAACCTTAGAGAAAACTATTATTCTTATACACTTGGAGCAGAATATTTATTAAATAGACTATTTGAAAAGGTATGGGATTTAAGTCTTTTTATAGAATATAGTAATGATGATAGAGCTAACGATTCTACTGATATAATGCAAAATGATATTTTTATGGCAGGAAAACTATTATTTAATGATGTGAATGGAGCTGAATTATTAATAGGTAGTACTTTTGATTTGGATGGAGGAGGCAATACATCTAACGTCGAAGTCAGTTCAAGAATTACTGAAGATATTAGGGTTACAGGAACTTATCAATCATATTGGTCAACAAATAATAAAGATCCTTTACACGATTTTAGAAGAGATAATTATCTTGGCATTAAAGTGATTAAGTATTTTTGATATCGTAGTTGCACGGCTAGAAAACTTCTTTATAATTTATATTGATAATATATGAATTATAATATAGAACAATTATAGAACATAAATAGAAATTTTAAGGAACAGGTGATATTATGGGGTCAGAAGATAAGAGTAAAGCTTTAGAAAGTGCATTAGGTCTTATAGAGCGTAATTATGGTAGTGGCTCTATAATGAGATTAGGAGACAATACTACTATAGATATTGAGGCTATTTCAACAGGTTCTTTAGGTTTAGATTTAGCTTTAGGAATAGGAGGCCTTCCAAAAGGAAGAATTATTGAAATTTATGGACCAGAGTCCTCAGGTAAAACGACTTTAGCCCTACAAGTAGTTGCCGAAGCTCAAAAAGCAGGTGGAATATGCGCTTTTGTAGATGCTGAACATGCCATGGACCCAGTTTATGCAAAAAAATTAGGTGTTAAAACAGAAGAGCTTTTAATTTCACAACCAGATACCGGTGAACAAGCATTAGA
>CAJWSU010000074.1:0-2381 GCA_913046335.1 uncultured Pelagibacterales bacterium
TTATCTTTAATTTTTGCAATGATAGCTTTATTTTTTTACATAATTTTTATTAAAAATTTAATTAATTGATTTAAATCAATAAATTAAAAAATTGATAGAGATCAATTAATTCTCTTAAGATCAAATATAATTTAAATACATGAGAAAAAAATATTATGTTTTTATCTTTGTAACTCTAATATTAAGTTTTAATTTTTCTCAAGTTAAGGCAGATAAAGCAGATAATCTTCCAGTAGTCATACAGGAGCTAGTGAAGCCTCCATTCGTTCCTTCCCATAATATTGTAGCAAAGGGTGGGCCAAAAGTTATTAAAGTTAGAATGAACATAACTGAAAAAGTTATAACTATTGATAAACAAGGAACAAAATTTAGAGTTTTTGCGTTTAATGATAGTGTTCCGGGTCCTATAATTGTTGCCCATGTTGGAGATTATATTGAACTGACATTGGTAAATCCTAAAAAAAATAATTTTGAACACAATGTCGATTTTCATGCAGCAACTGGAGCTCTGGGGGGAGGAGGACTAACACATATTCTTCCTGGCGAAGCGGTAATACTAAGGTGGAAGGCCATCAAAGCAGGTGTATTTGTATATCATTGTGCTCCAGGTGGAGCGATGGTGCCTTGGCATGTAGTTAAAGGGATGAATGGTGCAGTTATGGTTCTGCCAAGAGAGGGGTTAAAAGACAGGAAAGGCAATCCCATTAAATATGACAAAGCATATTATATTGGTGAGCAGGATTTTTATGTTCCTAAAGATGCTAATGGAAATTATAAAGAGTTTATTCATCCTGGAGATGGGTTTAGTGAAGTTTTAGAAGTTATGAAAACATTAACACCTACACATGTTGTATTTAACGGTTCAGAAGGATCCCTAGAGGGAGAAAATGCTTTGACAGCAAAAGTTGGTGAAACAGTAATGTTTATTCATGCGCAATCAAATAGAGATACTCGTCCCCATTTGATTGGTGGACATGGAGATTATGTATGGCCAAATGGTTCATTTAACGATCCTCCTAGAACTAATCTTGAAACCTGGTTTGTTCCAGGTGGAGCAGCAGCTGCAATGATTTATAAATTTAGACAACCAGGCACATATGTTTATTTAAATCATAATCTAATTGAGGCATTTGTTTTAGGTGCAAAAGCAGAGGTAAAAGTAAAGGGTAAATGGAATTATGATTTAATGAAACAAATAATGGAACCAACAAGAATCGCAGATTGATAAAATGCACATTAATAGAAAATATTTAAACAAAGATATAAATTTTGAAATAATTTCAAAATTAAAACATGAAAATAAATACTTAAGAGAGATATTAGAAGAAGAAAAAAAAAAACTAACGGACTCAATTAAAGTTTTAAAAAAAGAAATAGAAAATATCAAAGAAGATAATCGAATACTAAATAATGAAGTTTTACATTTTGAAAAAGTAAAAACAGATAGGAGAACAAACTGATGAAGTATATTTTAATTACGATAGGTTTATTATGGTCAACTGTCGCTTTAAGCGATGAGGTCTCTGTAAAAATGCTTAATAGACTTGATAAGGAGTCTATGGTTTTTTCTGAAAAAATCGTAAATGTTAATGTTGGAGATACAGTTTTTTGGGAAGCAACAGATAAAGGACATAATGTTGAATTTATTAAAAATGGTGTGCCCGAAGGTGTAGAAAAATTTAAATCTAAGTTAAATGAAGATGTAAGTTATGAATTTACTATCCCGGGAATTTATGCTTATTGGTGCACTCCTCATAAAAGTTTAGGAATGATAGGATTTATTATTGTAGGTGATGATAAGTCTAATTTAGACATGATAAAAAAAATAAGATTTTTTGGACAGTCTAAAAAATTATCAAAAGTATTAATTGATCAAATTTAAAAAGTGGCACAAAAAGTAAAAATTAATTCTCATACATCTAAGCTGCCAAATAAAAGTGGATTGATGACTGGTGATCCAGTTTATAAACCATTTAGATATCCGTGGTGTTATGATGCTTGGTTGACACAACAAAGAATTCATTGGTTGCCAGAAGAAGTTCCATTAGGAGATGATGTAAGAGATTGGCAAAAAGTAATTTCTGCATCAGAGAAGAATTTATTAAAACAAATATTTAGATTTTTTACACAAGCAGATGTTGAGGTGAATAATTATTACATGGGTCACTGTATGAATGTGTTTAAACCGACAGAAGTGAAAATGATGTTGTCAGTATTCTCTGCGATGGAAACAGTTCATATTGCTGCTTATTCGCACTTATTAGACACAATAGGTTTGCCTGAGACAGAATATTCTGAATTTTTAAAGATTAAAGCTATGAAGGATAAATATGATTACCTTCAAAAATGTGATGTGAATTCTCTTCATAATATAGCAAAAA
>CAJWSU010000075.1:0-2310 GCA_913046335.1 uncultured Pelagibacterales bacterium
AGGTGTGGTTAATAAGAAATTAATTATCCAATAGTATAATTAGTTAAGCCTAAAATTGAAGAAGCCCGAACATTTGTTCGGGCTTCTTTTTTTATAATTTTTTTTAAAAATTAAAGTATTTTGTAGTTGAAAAATTTAATTAGATCTTGCTCTTTATTTAAAATAGTATTGATCCTATTTATTTGATCTTTAGCTAAAGCCTTTATACTTTCTTGGTTTAGATTAGTTATTCCCATTTGCTTTTTCTGATGCATATTATGGGCATTAAATTTCAGATCTATATTTATGTCCTCTAACAATGGAAGGAAAGTAGAGATTTTTTCTTTTGTCTTTAAAGGATTATCAGCCAATTCCTCATAAGAGATTACTAAAGTATTTTCTAGAGTCTTAATATTATTCTTCTGAAATTTTAAATAGCTAATATATTTTTTTGCTGCTGCTTCTAAATCAGTATTATATCTTCTAATATTACTTTGAATTTGCGCGTATGGATCTCTTATAAGACAGATGTACTTACTATTACTAAAAACGTTGTCAATATTATTTGCCCTACAAATATTTGGTGGGCTTTTTTCTAAAAGCACAGGTTTGGATCTGTCCCAGTACTTACTCCATAGTTTTTTAATTCTATTCCAATCAATTTCTTTATTTGGATCCCAACGATCTTCAGTAAACAACACATCATGAACTTTTGGAAGGTGCTGTCCTTCTTTAAGCCCAATATTGTTGTTGCAGCTAACATTTTTTGAAGTGGATATAATTTCTGTAAGTAAGGTAGAGCCGCAAAACGGAGGACTCAAAATAAATAAAAATTGATTCTTTTTTTTAGCTAAGAAAAGATTCTTTAAAGCTATTTTCTTTGAAATAGCAAAAAAATAAATATTTCTTTTAGGTGAATCAAGCTTATTGATATAATTCATGACTCAAAAGTACAAAACCTTTTTATTTGCTCTTTTTTCTAATTATTATTTCACTAAAAAGAGCTTTGTTTTAATTTTCATAAATTTATGTTTTAAAATAAATATAAGGCTATGAAAAAAACTCTACTATCTATTGTCCTATCTCTTTCATGTGTGTTAATATATGGGCAAATAACTGTAACTCATATGGACATGATGTTTGTAGGTGATGAATACTATCAGGGTAAGGATGATAGCCCATCTATCATACTAGGTACTGCAGGAGCTAATAAAATCTGGAATTTTTCTTTTCTAAACGCAATTGAACAAGATACAATTAGTATTGTTTCACCTGCTTTAACTCCATATGCTAATTCTTATCCAAATGCTGATCTATGTATGGTTGAGACAGAAGATGGTTGGAGTGGAGCGACCACAACTTATACTTATATGACTAAAAACAGTACAGGACTTTATGTTTTAGGTGAAGAAGATGTCGTTTTGCCTTCACCATCTATGTTTATACCATTCCCATTAAATTATGGTGACACTCATGTTGATGGTCCTATCTCTGCTGAAGATGAAATGTATTCAGGATGGCAATTAGACTGGTACTTTCCTGATACTTTAGCTCCATTATTTACAGCCGGTACTTGTCATACAATTGATTCTGCATTAGTTTCTGCTGCAATAACTAACACTTTTAATGTAGATGCTTGGGGAACAGCAACAATGCCTGATGGAAATAATTATGATGCTCTAAGGGTTGCAGTAGAACAAGATTATAGCTACACTGTTCTAATTTACTGTAGTGATACTTTAAGCGGAACAGCTTCAGGATGGTTTCCAGGTGGTGGAGATTCAGATATTTCTAATGAAATTCATTTTATGTCTAATCATCCTGATATAAGACATTCATTAGTGACATTAGTAATGGATTCAATATATGTTGAATCGGCAGGGTTTTTAAATGGATCAACTCTTTCTTCAATTAACTCAATAGATGTAAGTAGTTTTAATGTATATCCCATACCTTCTTCTTATAATGTAACTATTGAAACGCTTTTAGGATCAACAGAAAATAGTTTTGAGCTGTATAATATTTCTGGTATGTTGATTGATAAACAAAAATTTAATCAATCTACAGATATAGATTTGTCAAGTTTAGCTAAAGGTGCTTATGTATTGAAAATTCATAATTCTCAAGGTTATATTAATAAGAAAATTATTGTTGAGTAAACAAAGTAGTTTATAGATTTTATGCATAATACATATAAACCTCTTTTCTCTTTAGATCCAGATGTTACTTTTTTAAATCATGGCTCATTTGGTGCTTGTCCAAAAGTAGTTTTTGAGACATTAATTAAATTTCAAAAGAAATTAGAATTTGAGCCAGTAAAATTCTTAGCTC
>CAJWSU010000076.1:0-2261 GCA_913046335.1 uncultured Pelagibacterales bacterium
GCTTTTTATATTATGTCCAGTTTTACCTGATTTATTTTTAGCATCTTCATTACCATCTTTTTGCATAATTTCATCAATAAGGTTGTCAACTCTCTTTTTAATAGTTTTTGGTGTGATATTATTAGTTTTATTCCAACTTATTTGCTTATTCCTTCTTCTTTCAGTTTCCTCAAGAGCTCCTTTAATTGACTTTGTTATAACATCTGCATAAATTAAAACTTTTCCATTAATATTTCTTGCTGCTCTTCCTATTGTTTGTATTAAAGATGTTTTAGATCTTAAAAAACCTTCTCTATCAGCATCTAAAATTGCAACCAGAGAGCATTCAGGAATATCTAGACCTTCTCTTAGAAGGTTTATTCCCACTAGAACATCAAATTCACCTAACCTAAGGTCTCTAATTATCTCAATTCTTTCAACTGTATTAATATCAGAGTGTAAATATTTAACTTTTATAGAGTTTTCTTTTAAATAATCAGTAATATTTTCTGCCATTTTTTTTGTTAATGTGGTCACTAATACTCTTTCTTGCTTTTTAATTGTTAAGTTTATTTGCTCTAAAAGGTCATCTATTTGGTTTTTTGCTGGTTTAACTATACATATAGGATCAATAAGTCCTGTAGGCCTAATAACTTGTTCAGTAAAAACACCTTTAGTTTTTTCAAGTTCCCAGGGACCTGGAGTTGCTGAGATAAATACAGTCTTAGGCCTCATTTTATTCCATTCTTCGAATTTAAGAGGTCTATTATCTTTACATGAGGGTAGTCTAAAACCATGATCAGATAAAGTAGTTTTTCTACTAAAGTCTCCTTTATACATGCCACCAATTTGAGGAACTGTAACATGACTTTCATCAATAAAAAGTAAACTATTTTCTGGTATGTACTCAAATAAAGTAGGAGGAGGTTCTCCTACTGATCTTCCTGAAAGATATCTGGAATAATTCTCTATACCTTGACAAGATCCTGTAGTAACTAGCATTTCTAAGTCATATTTAGTTCTTTGTTCAAGTCTTTGAGCTTCTAAAAATTTTTTTTCTTTTTCAAATTCTTTTAGTCTTTCCGATAAATCTTTTCTAATTTCATTTATAGCAGTTTTTAATGTAGGTTTAGCTGTTATATAATGACTATTTGCATATATTTTAATTTTATCTAAGTCAGATATTTTTTTTCCTGTTAGAGGGTCAATTTCGTATAATGCTTCTATCTCATCACCAAAAAACTCTATTCTCCAAGCTTTATCTTCTAAATGAGCAGGAAATATTTCTAATATATCTCCTTGTGCTCTAATATTTCCTCTATTAAAGGAAGTGTTATTTCTTTTATATTGTAACTCTATCAATTTTTTTATCAGCACATCTCTAGATATTTCTTCTTTTAATTTTATATCTATTACCATTTCAGAATATGTTTCAACAGGACCAAGGCCATATATGCAGGATACTGAAGCAACGATAATTACATCTCTTCTTTCAAACATTGACCTTGTAGCAGAATGCCTTAATCTATCTATATGTTCATTAATAGAGGAGTCTTTTTCAATAAATGTATCAGTTCTAGGAACGTAAGCTTCTGGTTGATAATAATCATAGTATGATACAAAGTATTCTACAGCATTTTCTGGGAACAAAGTTTTCATTTCACCGTAAAGCTGAGCAGCTAGTGTTTTATTTGGAGCCATAATTAAGGCAGGCCTCTGTAAAGATTGTATAACATTTGCCATAGTAAATGTTTTTCCTGAACCAGTTACTCCTAAAAGAACTTGATTATGCTCTTCTTTTTGTATGCCTGATACAAGTTCTTTTATTGCATTACTCTGATCTCCTGCAGGAGACATTTCTGAAGTTATTTTGAAAAGATTCTTATTATCAAATGGAAATAACTCTTTAATACTATTTTTATTTATTTTAAGCATTATGCCAGCCAACTGTTTCAATAAACTCTTTTATTCTATACATAGCTTTCTTAATATTTTCATCTGAACTAGCATAAGATAACCTAATATAACCTTCTCCGAAAACACCAAAACTTTTTCCTGAAACAGTAGTTATGCCTAATTTATTTAACAAAATATTTTCTATTTTATCTGAATTTAGCCCAGTACCTTCGATAGAAGGCATAGAATAAAAAGCGCCTTTACTCATATTACATTTAAATCCGTTTAATTTATTTACCTCTTCAAATATTAATTTTCTTCTTCTATCAAAAGCAGAAGTCATTATTTTTACACATTCCTGAGGTCCTTCTAAAGCTGCTAATGCT
>CAJWSU010000077.1:0-2204 GCA_913046335.1 uncultured Pelagibacterales bacterium
TAGAGTTCAATAACTCCTCTGCAACCCTTGGATCAAAATTTTTATTTGATAATAATAACACGATATTTTTTAATTACGCTATGTCATCAAGAAGTCCAAATCCATCCGAGTTATTTAGTGAAGGTCTTCATCACGCTTCTGCAAGGATTGAGTTGGGTGATCTTAGATTTAAGTCTGAAGTTGGACATAATTTTGGATTTACCTATCAAAAAAGGAACGAAAAATTTAGTCTAATATTTAATTCTTTTCTTAATACCATTAAGGATTTTATTGTAATCGAACCTGTTGAAATAATGCAGACAATTCGTGGTAGTTTTTCACTATGGGAATATAGACAAACCGATGCAAAATTATTTGGAGCTGACTTAAATGTCGACTACAAATTAAATAAATACATAAACCTTATTCATCAATCTTCTGTCATAAAAGGCACAGAAACAAAATTGAATAATCCTTTAATAGATATGCCTCCTGCAAATATCAAAAATGAGATTGTATATTTTAATTCTGATTTAAATAATTTAAGTATTTCCCTGCAAAGTGAATACACTTTTAAGCAAAATAAATATCCAGACAACAATTTTGAAGTATATATTCCAACCACAGAGACTTATGAATATATTGATTTAAGCACTCCCCCAAAGGCTTATCATTTGCTTAATTTTAATTCTAAAATAGATATTCCGATAGAAAAAAATAAATCTATCAACCTAGGGCTTAAAATTAATAATTTGTTAAATACTACATATAAAAACTATCTAAATAGGCTTAGACTTTACACCCATGATTTGGGTCGTAATTTTGTATTGTCGGTTAAGTATAAATTATAGTGTTTTTTATAAGTTAGTTTGCACAAAAAAAAGTAATTAAAACATAAATAATATTTTTATACCTTTAGAAGATAATTATGTTATAAATAACATTTATGATTATTAAGGATTTAAAATATTTATTTGCTTATACAATTCCAGTAGCCACACTTGTTTCAATTACATCTGAAGGTTTTTTTACTTATACTACCCTTATATATGCATTTGTTTTCATCCCAGTCTTAGAATCAATTTTCAAGGATGTTGAATCAAAAGAAGAGTATACAAAACCTGAAATTCAAAATAAACTTTCCAATACCTTTTTTGATATATTATTGTATCTTAATATTCCATTTGTATTCGCTCTACTAGGATTAGGCCTTTATACTTTAAATCAACCCCAATTGGATCTTTTTGAAACTGGAGGAATGGTCTTGTCTCTAGGAATTTTACTTGCGACTAATGCAATTAATGTCGGGCATGAGTTGGGACATAGAAAACCTTTAATTGAAAGATGTATGTCAAAATTATTATATCTACCATGTCTATATATGCATTTTTATATTGAGCATAATTTTGGACATCATAATAATGTAGCAACCCCAAAGGACCCAGCAACAGCAAAATTTAATCAAACTGTTTATAGCTTTTGGATTACATCCGTAGTAGGGCAGTATATAAGCGCTTGGAAACTTCAACTACAATTATTAAAAATTAAAAATTCTGGATTCTTTTCTTTCAAAAATGATATGCTTTTCTATACTATTTTTGAGCTTGCTTACTTATTTGTTATTTATTCTTTCTTTGGATTTTATGGGTTATTTCTAGCCGTAATTATAGGAGTTTTGTCTTTTTTATTTTTAGAAACTATTAACTACATTGAACACTACGGCTTATTAAGAGATAAACTTCCATCTGGAAGATACGAGAGAGTTCAGTCACATCACTCTTGGAATTCAAATCACTTCATAGGTAGAATTGTACTCTACGAGTTAACAAGACATAGCGATCATCATTTTAAAGCATCAAAAAAATATCAAGTTTTAGAAAACAAAAGAGAAAGCCCTCAGCTTCCTTACGGATATCCTACATCTATTTTACTGGCACTTGTTCCTTGGCTTTGGTTTTCATTGGTAAATCCACTTTTAAACAATAAAGCTTAATTAAAATTTATGGATAGATTCAATCTTCTAAACTTTGATAAAACTACGTTAGCAGAAATGAATAGTGTTTCACTTATGAAAAGAGTTGACACCAAATTTATTTTAAATGAATCTCAATTATTAGAGGTTTTATCTAAACTTTATGACGATTATAAAATTCTTGAAATAGACCAAGAGAGGTTAATGAAATATTCCACGCTATATTTTGATTCTCAAAATAAAAAGTGCTTTA
>CAJWSU010000078.1:0-2197 GCA_913046335.1 uncultured Pelagibacterales bacterium
TATCAGGTTCTAATAATGAATGATGATTATACGCCAATGGAGTTTGTTATATTAGTTTTAGAAAGGTTTTTTAAAAAATCAAGAGCTGAAGCAACCCAAATAATGTTACATGTTCATCAAAAAGGTATGGGTGTATGTGGTTTATACCCCTATGAAGTTGCGGAAACAAAAGTAGTACAAGTTATGGATTTTGCTAAAAAAAATCAACATCCTCTTCAATGTGCAATGGAAAAAGAATAATGTTATCAGATAGACTCGAAAAAACTTTAAATAAAGCTTTCGAATTAGCATCAACAAATGAGCATGAATATGTCACATTAGAACATTTGTTATTAGCATTAATTGATGATGAAGACGCAAATGAAGTCTTATTATCATGTAATATTGACGTTGAAGAATTAAGAGCAATTTTACATGATTTTATTATAAATGAATTAACCTCATTAAAAATAAATAAAGGTAGTGAAGTAAAGCCAACAGCATCTTTTCAAAGAGTGGTTCAAAGAGCAGCTCATCATGTACAAATGTCAGGAAATGAAGAAGTTACGGGAGCTAATATATTAGTAGCAATATTTAGTGAGAGGGAAAGTCATGCAGTATATTATTTAAATAAACAAAAAATGACTCGTTTAGACGCAGTAACTTTTCTTAGTCATGGAGGAAAAGAAGATATTAATTTTAGTGAGCAAGATAATATTAATAAGGATGAGGCTAAGACAAATAAACCAAAAAGTGCTTTAGAAACATATTGTGTTAATTTAAATGTAAAGGCGCAAAAAGGCGAAATAGATCCTTTAATTGGAAGAGAAGATGAAGTAAATAGAACTATTCAGGTTTTATGTAGAAGGTCAAAAAACAACCCATTATATGTAGGTGACCCTGGTGTTGGAAAAACAGCAATTGCAGAGGGATTAGCAAGAAAAATTATAAATAATGAAATTCCAGATATATTAAAAGATGCTATAATTTATAGTTTGGATATGGGAACATTACTTGCAGGAACAAGATATAGAGGTGATTTTGAAGAAAGGTTAAAAGCAATATTAAAAGAGGTCTCATTAAATGATAAGGCTATTTTATTTATAGATGAAATCCACACTGTCGTAGGAGCTGGTGCTACTAGCGGAGGATCTATGGATGCATCTAACTTACTTAAACCTGCACTAGCATCAGGTGAATTGAAATGCATAGGGTCTACTACATATAAGGAATATAGAAGTCATTTTGAAAAAGATAGGGCTTTAGTTAGAAGGTTTCAAAAAATAGATGTTGCAGAGCCTACAAAAAAAGATGCTGTTAAAATTTTGATTGGACTCAAGTCTTATTATGAGGAGCATCATGATGTAAAATATACACAGGCTGCAATCAAGGCAGCAGTAGATTTAAGTGATAGGTATATAGGTGATAGAAAGCTACCAGACAAAGCTATAGATGTTATTGATGAACTGGGAGCGTCTCAAAGGCTATTACCACCTTCACGAAGAAAAAAATTACTTGGAGTTTCTGATTTAGAGAACATCATAGCTAAAATTGCTAGAATTCCATCAAAAAGAGTAAATAGAAACGATAAAGAGCAATTATTAAACCTAAATAGAGATTTAAAATTAGTTGTTTATGGACAAGATGAGGCTGTAGGCGAGTTATCAGATGCTATTAAGTTGTCAAGAGCTGGCTTAAGGGATATGGAAAAACCTATTGGCTGCTATTTATTTACAGGACCAACAGGCGTAGGAAAAACAGAAATATCAAAACAACTTGCAAGAAATTTAGGGTTAGAGTTGATGAGGTTTGATATGTCTGAGTATATGGAAAGGCATTCTGTATCAAGGTTAATAGGAGCTCCTCCAGGATATGTAGGTTTTGATCAAGGAGGCTTGTTAACAGATAAAGTAGATCAAAATCCTCATGCTGTTCTACTGCTTGATGAAATAGAAAAAGCGCATCCTGATTTATTCAATATATTATTGCAAATAATGGACCATGGAAAACTAACAGATAATAATGGTAAAACTATAGATTTTAGAAATATAATTTTAATTATGACTTCTAATGCAGGTGCAGCTGATTTAGCTAAAACACCAATTGGTTTTGGAAAGAAGAATAGTTCAGGAGATGATACAACTGCTATTAAAAATTTATTTGCTCCAGAATTTAGGAATAGATTAGATGCTATTATTAAATTTAAAAACCTTAATGA
>CAJWSU010000079.1:0-2176 GCA_913046335.1 uncultured Pelagibacterales bacterium
ATAAATACGTAAACTATACATTGTTTTTACTAGTAAAAGAATTATTTAGGTCAACTATTATGACCTTTAAATTGTTATTTATATTGTAAAATATATACATTTCAATAAATGCATATCTAATATGAATAAATGGAATTGTTTGAAATGCCATTTTTTTAAGCTACGAACAATCAATGCTTCAAAATATAATAGAAATTATTATTCTCTCAGCAATTCAAGGTATTTCTGAATTTTTACCGGTCAGCTCCTCTGCTCATCTGATTTTAATTTCTAGTTTGTATGACTTTAAATCAAGTTCTCTTTTAATAGATATAAGTCTTCACTTAGGATCTCTTATGGCAATAATTTATTTTTTTAGAAATGATCTATTTGATGTAAAAAATAATAAGAGATTGTTAAGTTTAATCATTCTTGGATCAATTCCTCTCGTGATTGTTGGATACATTCTTTATTCTACAGGCCTAATTTATAATTTAAGAAATATAAAAGTTATTGCATGGACAACATTGATATTTGGTATTGTATTATTTATCTCGGATAAAAGTAGATTTGATAAAAAAATCTCAACAAATTTAAATTTTCAATCAATTTTGTTTATAGGTTTTTTCCAAATTTTATCTCTTATACCTGGTGTCAGTAGAGCAGGAATTACAATTACGGCGGCAAGAATTTTAAAATTTAATAGAGTAGACTCTAGTAAAATATCTTTTTTACTTTCAATACCAGCATTAACAGGAGCTAGTGTGCTAAGTTTAAAAGATATCTTTACACAATCAATTGAAGTAAATTACTTGGCAGGTATCGCAATTATTTCATCTTTTATTTTTTCTTTTCTAACAGTTAAATTTTTTTTAATTTATATCAATAAATTTTCAATGAATGCGTTTGTAATTTATAGAATAATAATTGCTTTGATTTTATTTGGTTTAATTTATTGAATATATTTCTTTTTAATTAAGGGTAGTAATTGAGACAAGAGAACTCCAGATAGAATAAAAAAGCATCCAAGTAAATTATTAACATCTAGAATTTGATCTAAAATAAACCAGGCAGCTATAGTCGCAAATACACCTTCAAGAGAAAAAATTATAGCTGCAGGTGCTGGAGTAATATTTCGCTGAGCATAAATTTGTAATACAAATGCAAATCCACCAGATAATATACCTGCATATAAAATTGAATGAATTTCCATTAGAATATTACTTAAAATAAATTCTTCATAAATAATTCCTATTATGAAAGAAAAAATAGCTACTATTAGAGTTTGAACTGCTCCTAAAGTAAGTGGTAGATTGTATTTTGTTACAATAACGCCAGTAAAAATTATATGTGTACTCCAAAATAAAGCTCCAAGTACAACTAAAGTATCGCCTAACCTAACTGTAGCATCATGAAAATTTGTTAACAAATAACCACCGATCAAACATAGAATTACAGAAGGCCAAACACTCCAATGCATAGATTTTTTCCCAAATAAAAAAATGATAATCGGCACCATAGGTACATAAAAAATTGTAAAGAAGGCAGCATTTGCAACATCTGTATATAACAATGCAACTTGTTGGAGCGCAGAACCTAAAAATAATGAAAATCCAATCAATAATGAATAAATGATGAAAGTTTTTTTATCTAATTTAAACTCTGACTTAAAATTTTTTAATTCAAATAAGAAGACGAGTGGAATTATTGCTAAAAATCCAACAAAAAATCTCACAGCATTAAATGTAAAGGGACCAATATTGTCCATCCCTGTATCTTGAGCAATGAAGGTTGTACCCCAAATGAAAGTGCATAATAAAGCACTAAATATAGAGATAGTTTTAGACATTTCTGATTAGACGGCTAGTTTGTAGGCAAAATTTTTGCCTAAATTTTCTTTAAGATCATTATTAAACCTGGCTGCTTCAGCTCCATCAATAATTCTATGATCATAAGATAAAGAAATTGGCAGCATAGTTCTAGTTTGAAACTTTCCATTCATAAAAATTTGTTTTTTTTCTGATCTACCTACTCCCAATATAGCAACTTCAGGATAATTAATTATAGGAGTAAAAAATGAACCTCCTATACCACCTAAACTCGTAATCGTCATCGAGCCACCAAACAATTCTTTTTTATCAATTTTTAAATTTCTACAAAGTTCACTTACCTCTTTTAATTCTTTACTTATCAGAGA
>CAJWSU010000080.1:0-2170 GCA_913046335.1 uncultured Pelagibacterales bacterium
TTAAATACTTCCTTATATTTATAGTTATTTTTTTTGTAGCACTCCCTTATGCTGATTTGTCTATACCAAAGCATGTTTTATCAAATTTATAGAGTTTCTTTATTATGGATAAAAATAATAATCTAATAGATCGTCTTTCTAAATGCTACGCAAGTGCTATTCACGATGTCTTAAGAGAAAAAGGTTACGGTAATTGTGTTCTTCCTCCAGAAATTCAAGCACTAGAAAAAGGTCAAAAATTGTTTGGAGAGATTTATACAATTTCGGGTCATATTGATTATAGTCTTTCACGCCATGAATCTCTTCTACTTTGGTCACAAGTATTATCAAAAGTTCCTTCTGAAAAAGTGATTGTATGTCAACCTAATACACATTCAATTGCATTGATGGGTGAATTGTCTGCTAGAGCTTTAATGGTTAAAGGCACTAAGGGTTATTTAATGGATGGTCATTGTAGAGACGTAGAAGAAATTTTAGATGCCAAATTTCCTGTTTTTTGCAGACTTTCAACTGCGGCTGATATAGTTGAACGTTGGAAATACGATTCTCTAGGTCATCCAATAACTATAGGAACAGTAACAATCCATTCTGGAGACTATATAATTGCTGATATGGATGGGGCAGTCATTATACCTAAAAATATTGCTGAAGATGTTATTAGTAAAACTGAAGATGTGATGAGTACTGAAAGCGAAATGCGACAAGCAATATTAAATGGAATGGACCCTGAACAAGCTTATTTAAAATTTAGAAAATTTTAAATTCACCAAATGGCTATTATTATTATATATGCTTAATATGCAATGTTTATAAATCGTAAAAAAGTGTGGTCATTATCATGGCCTCTCATAATAGCAAATTTTACAATACCTTTAGTAGGACTGACTGATACTATTATAATGGGTCATATGCCAGATAGTTTGTATTTAGCAGCAATCGCTATAGGTGGCATTGTTTTCAACTTTATGTATGCCGGATTGAATTTCTTGAGAATGGGAACAACAGGAATCGTAGCTCAAAAATTTGGAGAGAATAATTTTGAAGAAGTTTTTTTTGGTTTATTAAGGCCTACATTAATAGCCGTTTCAGTTGGTTTTATTCTCTATTTAAATAGAAATTATATATATGATTTATCAGTTTATTTTTTAACTCCTGATCAACAATTACTCGCACTTTATAAAGAATATCTCTTCATCAGAATGATAGGTTTACCAGCAGGTTTATTGAATATAGTGTTTTTAGGTTGGTTTTTTGGGATGCAAAAAACTAAATCAGTTATGTTACAGTTGGTTATTATTAACCTTATGAATGTCATCGCTTCATTATATTTAGCCGTTTATCTTGAATATGGTATTTTTGGAGTTGCCTTAGGTAGTGTATTAGCTCAAATTTCAGGTTTGCTTTTATCAGTTATTATTTTCTTAAATCATTTTAAAACATTAAATTTTAGTTCATTCGACCTAAAGAAAATACTTAATTTAAATGGTTTCCTTAACTTGTTTTCAATAAGTAAAAACTTATTTGTGAGAACTATGATCTTAGTATCAGTACAGGCATATTTAATTAAAAAATCAGGTTTGATAGGGGTTGATCAATTAGCAACAATGGAAATATTAATTGTTATTTTTGGACTTTCATCTTACACCCTTGATGCTTTTGCTCATGCTGCAGAATCGACTGTTGGGGTATCTATTGGATCAAAAAATAAAAAAAATATTTATAAATCAATAAAAAATACAACTGAGTTTGCTTTAACTTTCTCTGTATTAATTGGCATAGCTTTATACATAACTGATTATTACATTATTAATCTGTTTACAGATATTTCTATCCTACAGGATTTAACACTTGATCTTTGGAGCTTAGTAATTATTACTCCCTTTATTTCAATGTTAGCTTTTCAATTAGATGGTATTTTTATTGGCGCAACATTAGCAAAGGAAATGAGGAATAGCATGATATTATCATCTCTTATTTTTTATTTAGTCATAGAATTTATAATTCAAGATACTTTAAATTTAAAAAATTTATATTCTTGTTTTCTTTTATTTTTAATTTTAAGAGGTGTCTTTTTAACTTTTTATCTACCTCGTGTTTTTAAATTAATTAAAAATTAATTATATTTTTCTAAAAATTTGTTTAAAATAATTACTTAATAAATAAGGCACTT
>CAJWSU010000081.1:0-2099 GCA_913046335.1 uncultured Pelagibacterales bacterium
TAAATGATAGATATTTAATAGGATATTCTTATGATATTTTAAATTCAGAATTATCAGAATATTCTACGGGCTCTCACGAATTTATGCTTGCTATTAAACTCAAAACAACCAAATTTAGTCAAGTAGAAGAAAAATAATTCTATGAAAAAGCCCTCTTGAAAAAGAGGGCTTTTAAGTTGTACTATTAAGTTTGTAAAGGATTGCACAACTAAAACAAGTTATTACGACAGCGCAAATATATATCAATGTATAGTTATAAATATTTAAAATTATACAAGCTATCAACACTAAATTGTTAATTATCAATATCTTAATCTTTTTTTATGTATAGACTGCTATTGTTTTTTATTCTAATATTTTCTATTTCGTGCGGAGATAAGAATACTTTAATTTATGAAAAAATAGATATTTTAAAATTAGATAAGATTTTGAATGACAGTGATATTATTATTTTAGATGTAAGAACGTCGGAAGAAATAAATGCTGGATATATCCCTAATTCTACATTTATAGATTATTATGATGACAATTTTGAAAGTAAAATAAATTTAATTGATCGTAGCAAAAAGATTTATACTCTTTGTAAAAGCGGAGGAAGAAGCGTTAGGGCAGCAAATATTTTATCTCAAAAAGGATTTCAGAAAGTTTATAATTTAGAAGGGGGGTTTATGCGATGGAAAGCTAATAAGATGCCTTACGATAAAAAATTAACAAATAATGATTCTTCAACTTTTGAACTAATAAGTGAAAATACTTTAGACTCGCTCATTAAAAATAATAGTAACACATTAATTTATATTTCTACTAAATGGTGTTTTCCGTGTAAAAAAATGGAGCCTACTATTGATAGACTAATTACAGATAACAGTCCTTTAAAGGTAATAAAGATTGATTTGGATGCTAATATTTATGCTCAAGAAAGATTTGATGTTAAATCCTTACCCGCCCTTGTTTTATATGAGAATAATTCAGTTGTTTGGCGCAAAAATGGTATAATTGCATACGATGATTTAATTAATTTTTTTTAGCATATTTCTTAAAAAATTAATTGTTCTAGCTCTACAAAAATGAAAATAGCAATCCTAGGAACTAGAGGTATTCCTAATAATTATGGTGGTTTTGAGCAATGCGCTGAATCACTATCTGTTGGTTTAGTAAAAAGAGGATACGAGGTTACCGTATATAATCCCAATTTTCATCCTTTCAAAGAAAATAATTATTTAGGGGTAAAAATAGAGCATATCTTTAGCCCGCAAAATATTATAGGAACAGCACCAGCTAATTTTGTTTTTGACTATTTGTGCTTAAAGCATGCTATAAAAAACCAATACGATATAATTCTTGAACTTGGATTAATCACTGCTGCTCCAGCTATTATTTTATGTGATAAAAAATCTAGTATTGTTGTTACTAATTTAGATGGGCTTGAGTGGAAGCGCGCCAAATGGAGTTCTGCCGTAAGAATAATTACAAAAGCCTTAGAAAAATTTGGAGTCTTAAATTCAAATTTTTTAGTTGCTGATAATATTGCTATTCAAGAATATATTAAACATAATTATAATGTTGCTGCTGAATTTATAGCGTATGGTACTGAAAATGTAGGTCAGTTAAATAAAAAAACTATTGAGAAATACCTTCTTTTTCCAGATGATTATATTCTAACAATCGCAAGGCTTGAGCCAGAAAACAATTTAGAGTTAATGTGTGATGCATACTTATTGTCTGATAATCAACTTCCGTATTATATAATTGGAAATTACAATACTAAATATGGTACTTTCTTAAAAAAGAAGTATAAAAACAAAAATATTCATTTCCTTGGAGCGATATTTAATAAAGAAGAATTAGACACATTTAGATTTTTTGCCTCTTATTATTTACATGGTCATTCTGTTGGTGGAACGAATCCAGCTCTTATAGAAGCTATGGCAGCTCAAGCATTTGTAATAGTTCATGATAATCCATTTAATAAATCTGTTGTAAGTGGACATTCATTTTCATTTAATAATAAAGAAGAATTAAAATTAATATTTGAAGATGATAGTTTGTTAAAACAAAGAGAAGAGATTGCTCGTGAAAACCTTAAAATCATTAATTCA
>CAJWSU010000082.1:0-2096 GCA_913046335.1 uncultured Pelagibacterales bacterium
AATTATATGGTTTGTCTTTAAAGTTTTTTACATCAAGTTTTTTTCTTAAATCAGCGGGAAGTACTACATCTCTATTTATTAAGTTACCAGTTGCTTCAACAATAAAATTTGATGCAAAAGTTAATTCAACATCAAAGGTTCCAAAGTTTCCATAAAACTCTCTACCAAGATGTTGATCAGTTGTCCATCCAAATTTAGCATCATAAACAGAGATTCTAGGATACCAGTGAACACCATTGTAATGTCTATTGCCCCATGCGTCATAAGGTTTCATTCTTCTTCTTACTTCTTTATTATCAAAGTAAGTTTTAAATTTAATGTTAAAAGTTATATTGCTATCTGGGTATAGTGATTCAGTTAAATAAACTTTTAAAATAGTATTATCTAATTCAGTTTTTACTTTTTCACCATTAATATTTATATCCTCTATAGTCGTACCTAGTTTTTTTGATTCATATTTTCCATATTCAGGGTTTTTCCCATTTTCTTTTTGAAGTTTATCATAATATGAATCAGGTTGAAAGGCATTTTGATATAAATGAAAATAAACAAAATTTAAAGTGTCTGGAGAATTGTTCCAATAAGTAAGTTTCTCTTGAGCATTAATAATATCAGTTTCTTCATCTATCTCTGCTTTAATATTGTAATGAATATCTTGTTGCCAATATCCTGGATGAGGCATTTTATTTTTCCAATAGTTAGGGTTATCTATATTGCTATATGTATTTGGTTTTTCTAGGGGGTTATATTTTTCTTGCGAATTAGAAAAGTTTGAAAAGATAATAGCTGTAATTAAAAATATTATTTTTTTCATACGTTGTTCTTTATATTTTTTTGGGCATTGTAAATACTTGCATCTAATTCAAAGCCTGTTAATAAAATTATTGCATTAAAATAGATCCACAGCAAGATAATAATTAATGTCCCAATAGATCCATATATTTTATTGTATTGTGAAAAATTATCGATGTAATAGCTAAAAGCAATTGAAGTTATTATTATAAATAAAGTAGCTAGAATAGCTCCAGGTGAAAATATTTTAATCTTGCTTTTTATTGCTGGACCAAAATTGAAAAGTGTTGTAATTCCAATAAATAACATTGTGACTAGGATTACCCATTTTGCACTATTAAGTAGAAGGATTTTATTTTCGCCAATTATTTGATATTCAATTAAATATAATATAGTTCCTTTTCCAAAGATGATTAGTATGATAGTAAGAAAGAGGAGCAAAGAAAGAATTATTGTTAAAACAATTGAAAGAATTTGATGTCCAATAATTGATTTGTTTTCTCTAATATGATAAGAAGTATTAAATGCCTGTATTAGTGAGCTCATGCCATTTGCTGAGAAAAATAATGCTAGAATAAAACCAATAGATAATAAACCACCTCTCTGATTATTTATTATATCATCTAATGTTTCAAATGTCACTGCATTTGTTGATGGCGGGAGTATATTTGATAAGATTTCCATTAATGTTTCCTGAAAACCATTAATAGGGATATATGGTATAAGAGTGAAGAAAACAATTATTGAAGGAAAGAATGCTAAGAAAAAATTAAAAGCTAGAGAGGAAGCTCTAGTGGTAATAGCACCTTCTTGTAGCCCTTTAATAAAAAAGATTGTTACATCATAGGTGCTTAGCCCTGCAAATCCAAAAGGTTTGATTTGTTTAAATATTTTGATAAGAGCATTGTCTTTCATTCTGCTAAAAGACTAATGTCAAAGTTTTTAATACTATGAGTTAATGCTCCTAAAGAAATATAATCTACACCACATTTTGCATATTCTAGAATATTTTCTTCGGTTATTCCACCTGAAGATTCAGTTTCATATTGCTGATTAATAATTCTTACGGCTTCTTTTGTGTCTTTATAATTAAAATTATCTAGTAAAATCCTTCTAATTCCACCTTGCGCTAATACTTCCTTAACCTCAGAGATATTTCTGGTTTCAACAATTATATCTAGATTTCTATTGTTTTTTAAAAGATAAGATTTAGTTTTTTTTATTGCATTAGTTATTCCATTGCAAAAGTCAATATGATTATCTTATATCATTATCATATCATACAGACCAAATCGATGGTTATA
>CAJWSU010000083.1:0-2077 GCA_913046335.1 uncultured Pelagibacterales bacterium
ATGTTGCAAATGATACTGATGCAAATGTTGGCATAATTTTAAATGGAGTTGGTCAGCAAAATTCATATGGTTATTCATATGGATATGGCTATAAATACGGTTATGGATATAACTACAAATATTCATATAACTATGGCTACGGTTATGGATATAATGAAGAATCTTCATAAGTCAGTGTATATACGTATTACTCTCTAGCTGTTTTATATCTATATTTACATCATGAATTTTATTATACTTTCGTCCCTGATTGCATTTTTAGGAACTTTTTTAAGTATGCCTTATGTTATCAAATTAGCAATTAAAAAAAGATTTCTTGTTGGTGGAGGTGGTAGAAATTCCCATGATGGTTTTACTCCTAATGTTGGGGGTATGGCAATTTTTGTTGGACTTCTTCTAGCAAATCAATTTTTATTGTTCTATTTTTTTGATTCTTTTCTAAATTTTGAAATATCATCTGAATTTGAAATTCATATTAAAGCATATTTACTTATTACTGGTGGAGGTATTGTTATGTTTATTTTGGGGGTAGTAGATGATATTAGCGAATTAAGTTCATATTTTAGATTTTTTGTACAGTTATTAATTAGTCTTTTTATAGTATTTATTGGAGATTTAAGGATTGATAATTTTCATGGCTTATTTGGAATTTATCATGTTCCTGAACTAATTTCTATTATTTTCTCTATTTCAGTAATTATCTTTATTATCAATTCATTCAATTTAACAGACGGACTTGATGGACTTGCAGCATCACTTGGACTATTTATTTTATCTTCTTTTGCAATTATTTTTTATTTAAATGGTAAATACTTTGATTGTACTCTTGCATGTTCCGGAATTGCTTCACTTTTTTCTTTCTGGCTATATAATAGACCACCTGCAAGAATATTTATGGGGGATAGTGGAAGTTTAGTTATAGGTTTTATTATTGCATGCTGTGCAATAAGAGCTTGTAATATGGAAATTTTAGAAGGAGTTTATAATCCTGTATTTATACTTTGTATTTTAGCTTATCCGTCGATAGATACTCTAAGAGTTTTTACCTTAAGAATTTTTGCTGGAAAGTCACCATTTTCAGCTGATCGCAATCATATACATCATCTTTTAGTGGATAAGGATTTTAATCACGGATGGGCTGCCTTTTTTGCTGTTATGTATTGCATTGTGCTTACCTTAATATGTTTTTTTATTATAGACAATGTTACATTATCATTTCTTGTTATGGTGTCTCTTTCTATTCTTTTTATTGTCCTACCCATGGCCTCATTCGCTAGATCAACAACTACAAAGTTTCTATCTTTCTTTAAATAGTTAATTGGTTTATCTCTAGTTAATTTTATCACTCACTTTATTTTATTTTATATTTGTCTTTATTAGTCAATAATGAAAGGTTATTCTAGATATTTTTGGTTCATCCATTTTATTGGAGATATTATTTTAATAAATATTTCCTTCTTACTCTCATATTATTATAAGTTTGGCTCTCTTATCGCTGATGATAGATATATTTTTTTACTTGTAATTTTTAATTTTATATGGATGTTTACTGCGTTTATGTTAGATCTATATTCAATTATAAGATTAAAACGAGTTGATAGAATTTTCTTTAATCTTATTCGAGCTGGTATAATTAATGGATTTGTTATTGCAGCTATTCTTTTTTCACTTAATGATGACTCTCCCTTTTCAAGAGAGCATTTATATTACACATATTCTGGAGTTTTTATTTTAGTTCTTCTTTGGAGATATCTCTCCATTAAGCTTATTTTTTTATATAGAAGATATGGTTATAATTATGATAGAGTCATTATTGTTGGAGGAGGTGATGTTGCTAAAGGACTGCATGACTATTTCTTTTCTGATGATATATTAGGAATAAAACTACTTGCGATTTTCTCTGAAAATAAACTGACTTTTAATAGTAATGTTAAAAGTGAAAATCTAAATATGATTAAGGAGTTTATTATTGAAAATGAGGTTGATGAGATTTATTATACTATGCCTTTGACTTACACTGAAAAAATTCAAGATTTAGTAGATTTTGCAGATCAAAATTTAATTAGATTTAAAGTAG
>CAJWSU010000084.1:0-2073 GCA_913046335.1 uncultured Pelagibacterales bacterium
ATGTAAAAAATTCAATATCTGATCCTAACTCTCTGGCAATACTGATGATATCAATATTATCTTTAAAAATTTTAAGATCTTTTAACGCACAAATAATGGTTGCAACATTGCTTGATCCACCACCTAATCCTGCACCTATTGGTATTTTTTTATCAATTGTAATCTTAGGATTAAAATTTTTAATAAGATCTTTTTCTTTGAGGAGGTTAAATAACTTTAAAATATTATCATCTACTATCTCATTACTCTGCAAACCCGTATAAATAATTTCAAGTTTACTACTTTTTTCGATTGTAATGATATCAAAGAGATCAATACGACTTAATAGACTTAAAATATTATGATAGCCATCTTCTCGTTTATTCAGTACATGCAAAAATAAGTTTACTTTAGCAAATGATTTTAACTTTAGTATATCTAACACACTGAATTTATAGCGCCTCAATATCCCTTTAGCAATTTAACTTTGATGCTGTTGGCAATTTCAATTTCTGGCTCAAGATCTAGCGCTCTATTCCATTGATATCTAGCTTCGATATACTTTCCAACTTTCCATAGTGTATCTCCATAGTGCTCATTAATTATAGGATCTGTTGGTGCGAGATAAGTTGCGTAGCTTAAAAGCGAGTTAGCTTGTTCATAGTCTTTAACTTTAAAATAATACCAAGCTAAGCTATCTATAAAGTAAGCATCGTCTGGTTTTTGTTCTAAAGCAAGCTCAATCATACTCTTTGCTTCAACCATATTTATATTGTTATCTATCCAAGAGTATCCCAGGTAATTCAACACATCAGGTTGATTATCACTTAACAAAAGAGCTTGTACAAAATCTTTTTCAGCAAGTTCCCACTGTTTATTTCTTTCATAAGAAATGCCACGTCTATAGTAAGTATTCCAAATATTTGCATCTAAAATATATTTATCATCTTCAATAATCTGACTGTATATATTCTGAGCTTTTATCCACTCAGACCTATAACGATAATGATCACCAAGTGTCATCTTAACCTTAAAGCTATCTCTTTCTTTTAAATAGGCATTCAAAATATCTATTGCTTCATCTTCTTTATTCTTAATGTTCAAAAGATTTGCGAGCTGTATTGTTCCCAAAGAACTTAAGTAATGGTTACTTGGAATAGTTTTATAAAATGATATTGCTTCATCGTGACGTTCTAGGCTTTGTAACAGAGAGGCAGATAGAAAATTAACTTCAAATAAGTTTGGAAAACTATAATTCGCTATATTTAAAATTGTAAGTGAAAAGTCTTGATCTTTGAACCCAAAATATTGTGATGCCTCATAAAGCACTAGCCCTATACCATTTAGCTGATTCTCAATAAGCCTAGAATTTGTCAGCATATTATTATTGATAGATATTTGATAGGCAGTCTCTACATAAAGTTGATTTATAAAATCTTCTTTTTTTTGCACCAAATTATTTCTATGTAAAAAATTTAAATAATAATTAATTAAGTAAATTTCCTTATGACCACCTAAAGCTAATTCGTAAAAAGTTTCAGCAAGCTCTACTTCATTAACTAGGTCATAGATAAGAGCTTTATGTAAAATAATTTCTGAATAATAATCTTCTGAACTAATGTTATCTAAAATATTTATACTTTCCTTATAAGTATAAAAGTTTGCTAATGACCAGGCCTTTAAAAGGCCTACATATAATTTATTATCTTCTATAATTTGAATTTCTGAAAATGCTTTGACAGCTTTGTCATTTCTGTTTTTTTTTAGATAAGAAACTCCATTTATTAATGGTCCTATGGACTGAAGTAAGCTAGTACATTCTATATTTGAATTATCACAACCTAACTTTTTAAGTTTAATATAGTATTTATTCGCAGCATCAATATTGTTATTTAATAAGTTATTTTTTATTATATTGAGATGTAAACTTATGTTGCCTTTATCTTTTTTAAGCAAGTTTAAATAATGTTTGTTGGCAGCTTTATAATCTTTTGCTTGAAAAGAAATTTGTGCAATTAAATAATCACTGACTTTTGGTAAATTGTTTTTTTTAGAAGCAACTGCATTTCCATGAAAAATAAATATCGAGAGAAA